>DATCMU010000052.1:0-18219 GCA_036563245.1 Devosiaceae bacterium
CTGGCGCGCGACCGCGCGAAGGCCCTGGGCGCCAGCATCTCGGCGCAGGCGCGCGACAGCGCTCAATTCGCCTATGACAAGGCAGAGGCGCAGGTCACCCAGTTGGCGGCGGCGCACGACCAGGCGGTGCGCCAGCTGGCCCAGTATCGGGTGACGGCGCCAATCGCCGGGATAGTACTTGCAGTCGATGCCGACGCGGGACAGGTGGTGAGCACGTCCAACACGCTGTTCTCGATCGGCGACATGTCGCCGCCGCTGGTCGAAACCGACGTGGACGAAATCTACGGCTCCCGCATCATGGTCGGGCAATCGGCGCGGGTTGCGCCGGTGGGCAGCGACGCGCCAATCGCCGCGACGGTTTCCTTCGTTGCACCGAGCGTGGACACTACTACCGGCGGGCGCACGGTGCGTCTCAGTTTCGATGCGGCCCCCGCCGAAAGCCTGCCCAGTGGCCAGACCATGTCTGTCAACATCGAGGTCAGCCACTTCGACAAGGGGATCAGCGTTCCCCGCTCTGCCCTTCTGGACTTGTCGGGCGCCCCTTACGTCTATCTCGACGTCGGTGGCAAGGCCGAGAAGCAGTCCGTAAGCGTACGCGCCTGGCCTGCGGATCGGTTAATAGTAACCAAGGGCCTCACACAAGGGGATGCGCTGATCACCAATCCACATGGCCTGGAGCCTGGGATGCTCGTCGCCGTCGCTCCGGCTCCCTGATCGAGGCGGCCATGCTGTACCAGTTCAAGATCGCCTTTCGCTATCTCACCTCGAGCCTTGTGCAGACGGGGCTGCTGGTGCTGGGCGTGGCGGTGGGGGTGTTCGTCTTCGTATTCATGAGCGCGCTGATCGGCGGCCTCGCGGTCTACCTGATCGACCAGACGGTCGGCGATATCTCGCACGTCACCGTATCGGCACCCGAACAGGTTCCCGCAAAGCTCTATTCCCCATCCGAGGGGGCGCTGATCTACACCCAGAGCTCGACCGGCCGCCAGACGCAGTTGCGCAACAGCGCCGAGGTTCTTGCGACGCTCAGGCAATTGCCCGGCCTGGTCTCCGCCTCCCCCGAAATCGTCGGCAACGGCTTCGTGAGAAGGGGCGCCGTGGTCAATCCTGTCTCGATCATCGGGGTCGAGCCGGCCAATGTCTCCGCCATCGCCAATGTCCGATCGCGGCTGGTCTCCGGCACAGACAGCCTCCCCATCGGCTCGGTCCTGATCGGCAAGAAGCTTTCCGAGGATCTCGGCATCGCTGTTGGACAGGGACTGCGGGTACGATCCGATCGGGGCGTCGACCTGACGCTGACTGTTGCTGGCATATTCGCATTCGGCCTGGATGCACTGGACGAACGCACGGCCTATGTGAACCTGAAGACGGCGCGGGGTCTTTTCGAAATCCGGCATGGTATCACCCGCATCGAGACCCGCATCACCAGTCTCTGGGATGCCCCGGCCTTCGCACGGGCGGCAGCGGATGCAACCGGGCTCAAGGCCGTCGCCTGGACCGAGAGCAATGCGCAGTTGTTGTCCGGTCTGGACGCTCAGGCACGGTCGGGCACGATCATCAAGGCCTTCGCCCTGATCACCATCGTCATCGGGGTCGCCAGCGCCTTGCTGCTGTCCACTTACCGGCGGCGGCCCGAAATCGGCATCATGCGCGCCATGGGCGCCAGCCGGGGCTTCGTGGTGATGGTATTCGTCTCGCAAGGGGCGCTGATTGGCCTCGGCGGCGGACTGCTCGGCGCAGCGCTGGGTTTCGCCGCCCTCTCCCCCTTCCCGCCGCCCGACCAGATCACCAGCGGCAGCCTGCCCATCGACGTCAACCAGGGCGGTTTCGGTCTGGCGATCGCGCTGACGCTGGCTGGCGCCATCATTGCCTCGATCCTTCCCGCCCGCGCGGCGGCGAAGGTCGATCCGGTGACGGTGATCAGCCAATGACCGACGGTGCGGACATCCTAAGTGTTGCGGGCATCACCAAGAGCTACGGCTCAGGGGACAATGCCCAGAGGGTGCTCAAGGGGATCGACCTGACCCTTCAAAGCGGCGATCTCGTGGCGCTCCAGGGGCGATCGGGTTCGGGCAAGTCCACATTCCTTTCGATTCTCGGCACCCTGATGCGTCCCAGCTCGGGCACGCACACCATGCTGGGCGCCGACCTGCTCGGCATTTCGGAACGCGACGTGACCGAATTCCGCAATCGCCATATCGGATTTGTCTTCCAGTTCCACCACCTGCTGCCCGATTTCACGGCGCTGGAAAACGTGGTGTTTCCCGCGGCGGTGGGTGTGGGGCGGGAGACCGCTGCGGCGCGGCGGCGGGCCGGTGACCTGCTCGCACGCGTCGGCCTTTCGGATCGCGCCGACTACCGCGCGACCGCCTTGTCGGGTGGACAGAAACAGCGGGTGGCCATCGCACGTGCACTGATGAACACGCCGGAACTGGTTCTTGCCGATGAGCCCACGGGCAATCTCGACCGGGAATCGGCGGACCGCGTCATGGAGCTCTTGGGCGAGATCAACCGCGAAGACGGGACCACCTTCCTGATCTCCACCCATGACGAAAAAATCGCCGATGTCTGCGCCCGGCAGATCCACCTCGACGACGGGCGGATGGTGCGCGACGCGCCCAACGGCATCAAGGGCTGAGCATGACCGAGCGTCGTGATGGGGGATAGGACGGCTAGTTGTCCTCGAGGGACAACCGCCCCTCCACGACAAAGCGAAAGCGGCCGCGGCCGCACTTGTCGATGCTGATACCCGCATTGCGCTCGCAAAGCCGCCGCTGCAGCAGCAGGAGGCGCGCCTCGAGATTGTCGATATATTCGGGCAGCCGCAGCGTCGGGTCTAGGCGCAATTCCCGGTTCGAATATTCAATCCGTCCGCTCTGCGCGTGTTCCCTGGCCAGTTTCCAAAGGATCGCCCCGGCCACGCCCTTGATCAGGTACTCGTTGTCGACGAACACCGTGTCATCCACGCCATAGTGACGAATATGGATGTCGCGGTCCGACGAAGCGACCAGGGATTGGGGGGCGGGCGGGCGCTCGGCGCTTTCGTCTTTCTGCAACAGGCAGATCTTGGTCGCCAGCAGGCCTGCAACCAGGCTCAGCGCATCTTCCTCATCATATCCGAACTGATTCGGTTCGCCGCTTTCTGCAAACAGAACGCCAACCAGCCCGGCCTCGCCCAGAACCGGAATGGCGATCTGGCTTTGCGGCGCCTCAAGCCCGGGATAGGGAATGGCGGTGGCGCGATCCCATTCGAGCCCTGCGGCACGCGCGGTATCGAAAACCGCCGCGCCATAGGAATATTCCGTCGCCATGTGACCGATGCGGATAGGCACGCGTTGCGCCGCCGCGACGCCGATGACGCCTTCGCCAAGCCCCACCTCCGAACCGATACCGGAGAATGGGTAGCCGCGCGATACGACGGTGTAGAGGCGGTTCGTCGCCTGGTCGAGCATCAGGACCATGGAATGCTCGATGCCGAAGTGCTGCTGGAGCCCGGCGAGCAGCGTGTCGAAAAGATCGCCCATTTCCGTGCACCGCGTGAACTGCTCGCAGGTGCGGCGCGCCGCCGACAAGAGGTTGCGTTCAACCGGACAAACGATGGTCCGGCTGGCAACCGGCTCGATATGCATGACACGGAACACATCGGACCCAAGCAGGCGGAACACTCCCTGCATGCCGCTGTGCGAGGCGATGCCGGCGAGCTTGGCGCGCATGATTTCGAAAAGCGGGCCGGTGGTCTGTGTTTCCAGATATTCAAGCGTCATCCGGTATTGCGCATTCGTATCCGGATCGGCGACGACAATGGAGGCCCGCTTCGTCGCCAGGATATTGCGGCGTGTCTTGTTGAAGAACTGGTAGGACAGCGCGACGTGCTCGGGGTCGACAAATTGCACCTGCGAGATCAGGGACACGTTGGGAATGCCCTCCGCGTCGGCCGTGGCGAGGATGGAGGGAATGACGCCCTCCAGGCAATTGCGGATTGCGGGAAGTCGCGGCGCTGTCATGCCTTGAGCTCCGCGCCGGCGCCGGGTCCTGGCGTCTGCACGAAGGCCGTATCCAGATCGAAATCGATCGCCACGAGGTCATCGGGATCGACGTGGCAATAGGCCTCGGCAAATCGCGCCGTGAACTCGATTTCCCTGAGTTCCTCCCGCAGCCCGTCCATCTGGCGCAAGGCGGCCAGCCGGTCGTTTTCGGTCGGCGCGGCTATGCCTGAATTGGATCCCTTCACCTGGATCGAACGGTGGGTAACCGGCTGACTGAATGTGGCGGCGACGGGCTCGCCGCGCTCCGCTGCGGACACGAGTTCCTCATTGCCCGCGCGCATCAGCAACAACCGCATGCGGTTTTCCTCAAGCAGACGGCAACCGCATCCCAGTCCCGCGACCGGGGCCGCGTCCTTGCCGCCCAGCGCGATGATCACGCTGACGCCCCCCTGGCAGAATGCAGCGACTTCCGGCGTCAGAACGCCGGATAGGCCGGCCGAAGCGGCGTGGGCGCCATGCGCTGCAAGATCGTCGTCCGGCGTGTGGGGTTGCAAGGCACGTGGCATGGTCCGACTGCATGTATGTGAAACGCGCCGGCACGCCCGATGCCGTCGCTCCGATCTCCGATCGACCTGTTTAGCATTCTTTTAGGGAATCTTGCAGGCACATTTAGCGAGCACCCGCCGCCGCGCTCGACTATTCCACAGCGCCATCGCCGCTGGGCTCGCAACGCCTGCCCCGGCGTCATTTGCATTCGCCAATCTAGGACCAAGAAAAAAATGAACAAAGCCGCTTTCCGGCCCGCGCTGCCGCTTGCGCGTTTGCCCCTGCTTGCCGCTCTTCTCAGCATCGCCGCGCCCGTGCTGGCAGCCGACCAGGATGTTTCCGCCGAAGTTGCCGCCGTCAAGGCCGCCTCGGCCCGCTATGCCGATGTCAACACGGCCCTTGCCGAAGGCTACATCCCCGATCCCTCTGGCCATTGCGTCAGTGCCGCCGCCGAAGGCCTGCCCGCGGAATGGGGCGCGATGGGGCTGCATTATCTGAACCCGGCCCGCCTCGGCATCGTGGCCACCGAGCCGCGCGTGGACGGCAACGGCCTCAATACCGACTTCCTCAAGCCCTCGATCCTTCTTTACGAGCCGCAGGCTGACGGAACGATGCGGTTGGTCGGCGTTGAGAACCTTGTGTTCGAGAAGGCCTGGAAAGCCGCCGGCAACACCGAGGCGCCCGTTTTCGCAGGCCGCAACTGGGACTACATGGCCGACGATCCGAACACCCCCGGAGACGAGGCGCATGGCTTTGAGCCGCACTTCGACCAGCACGTGTGGTTCGTCGACAATCCGGCTGGGAGCCTGATGCCGTTCAATCCGGCCATCACCTGCGAACACATGCCCGACCACAACTCGCATTGAACCGGGGCCGCCATTTGCGGCGGCAATCGGCAACAGATCAAGGTGAAACACATGACAATATTCTCGAAGATCGACCAGAACGCTGCCGATCATCCGCTGCATGCCCTTTACGCCAGGTTCAGGGGGCGGCTGGAACGACCGGACAGTCAGGACTATGACGCACTGAGGGCCCTGCCACTCGCCAACTGGGACCGCAAGCCCGCATTGATCGCGCGCGTCGCTGACCCCCAGGACATCGCGGCCGCACTCGAATATGCCCGGACGACCGGCACCGAGGTCGCGGTGCGCAGCGGCGGCCACTCGACGGGCGGCTTCGGCGCCTGTGCCGGCGGCATCGTCATCGACGTACGCGATCTCACCAGCCTCGAAATCGCCGAAGACCTGTCTTCGGTCTGGGTCGGGTCGGGACTCACGGCGGGCGAAGTGACCCTGGCCGTGGAAAAGCATGGTGTGATTGTCGGCTTCGGCGACTCGGCGACCGTGGGAGTCGGCGGGCTGACCGTGGGCGGCGGTATCGGATATCTGACGCGCAAGCACGGCCTGACCATCGACTCGCTTCTGGCCGTGGAAATCGTGACCGCGGACGGTGAGATCATCGTCGCGGACGCTGACAACCATCCGGACCTGTTCTGGGCAGTCCGCGGCGGCGGCGGCAATTTCGGCGTGGTTACGCGCTTCCGGTTCCGGCTGCACCCGCTGCCCGCCTTCACCGGTGGCCCGCTGGTCCTTCCGGCGACGCCAGAGGTACTTGCCGGGTTCGTTGCCGCGGCGGAAGCCGCGCCCGAGGAACTCACCGCGATCGTCATGGTGATGCCGGCGCCGCCGATGCCATTCCTGCCCCCGCAGGCCATTGGCCAGAAGGTCATCATCGGCATGATGGCATTCGCCGGACCGGCCGAGGATGCCGCCCGGGCGCTGGCACCGTTCCGTGCCCTCGCCGAGCCGCTGGCCGATCTCGTCCGCCCCGCGCCCTACAGTTCGATGTATATGCCTGAGGATCCGAACATGGTGCCCGCAGTTTCCATCCGCACTCTGTTCGTGGATCGGATCGGATCTCGGGAAGCCAAGGCCATGATCGACATGATCGATCGCAGCGATGCACCGATGCGCATGGCCCAGATCCGGGTGCTTGGCGGTGCCGCCGCCCGCATACCGGTGGACGCGACGGCCTATGCGCACCGAAACAACCATATCGTCGTCTCGTATATGGCGATGAGCGGACCGGACGCGATCGGACGGAACGAGGCATGGGTCGACGAGTGCCTCGAGGTGACGAGCCAGGGAGTTTCCGGCGCCTATGTCAACTTCCTCGCCGACGAGGGCGCAGCCCGTATCCGCGACGCCTATCCGGAAGCGACCTGGGCACGGTTGCGGCAGGTGAAGCGGCGATACGATCCCGACAACCTGTTCCATCTCAACCAGAACATTCCGCCAGCCGAAGCGGACATCGCCTGATGGCTGATCCGGGCGCCGGACCGACAGGTTCCGGCGCCCCGCAGCACCAGGCCCGGCAGATGTCCTGAAGCCCGCGGCATTTGAGGGACTTCGGGCGCCTCAGTGGCTGGGGCGCTCAAGACCCTGTGCCTGACCGGTCGACACTGCTTGGGGCTTCATCGCCGCAAGATCGAACGGCACAATTCGGAGCGCCCGCAACGCATTCAGGATCACCGCCACGTCGATGGCCTCCTGAAGCAGCGCCCCCTGCACCGGCGACAGGTATCCGTAAGCCGCCGCAATCATCCCGATGACTGAAAGCCCGATTCCGGCCACCACGCTTTCGACGGCGATGCGTCGCGAGCGCCGGGCAATTTCTATCCCCGGCCCCAGCCGGTCGACCCGGTCCACCAGGAGTACCACATCGGCCGCTTCGGCGGACGCCGCCGCTCCGCGCGCGCCCATCGCGACCCCTACGTCGGCCGCCGCGAGCGCGGGCGCGTCGTTCACGCCGTCGCCGACCATCATCACCGGGCCGTTCTTGCGTTCCGTCAGGACCAGCAGAACCTTCTGGTCGGGCGTCAGCCCGGCGCGCAGCCCGTCAAGACCGAGCCCTTCGGTCACGCGTTCGGCCACCGCGGCCCGATCGCCGGTAGCAAGCAGAATGCGCTCGATTCCTTCGCGGCGAAAACCGGCAAGCATGTCGGCGGTGCCCCCGCGCAGGGGATCGGCCATCACCAAATGGCCCGCCATACGGTCATCGATGGCAACGGCAACGAGCACGGACCCTGCTGCAAGCGCCGGATGGTCGCTTGTCGTGCGCCCCACGCGCTTGGCGACGAAGTCGTCACCGCCGACAATGACCTTGTGGCCCTCGACATGGCCGACGACGCCTTCGCCGGGGATCTCGGCTACATCCACGGGCACAGGCAGGCTGAGCCCCCGCGCCTTCGCTGCGGCCACGATAGCCTGGGCGACCGGATGCTTGGACGCCTGATCGAGCGCGGCGGCAAGGCGCAGGATATCGTCTTCACTCATGCCGTCATGACTGTCGATCGAAACGATCTGGGGGCGCCCGTCCGTGAGTGTCCCTGTCTTGTCGAGGATCAGGGTGCGGATACGCGCCATGGTCTCGAGCGGTCCCGCACCCTTGATGAGGACGCCGAAATGCGCTGCACGCGAGAGGCCGGCGACCAGAGCCACCGGCACCGCAAGGATCAGCGGGCAAGGCGTCGCCACCACCAGCACCGCGACGGCGCGAATCGGATCGCCGGTCGACCACCACGCCGCCAGGGCGATGGCGAGCGTGACGGCCAGAAATCCCAGCGACCAGCGATCGGCCAGCCTCGACATCGGGGCCTTGGAGCGCTGCGCCGCCTCGACCAGCCGGACGATCCCGGCATAAGTGCTGTCCTTTGCCACGCGCGTCGCGGTCAGGTCGAAGGCTTCCCCGGCATTGGTCGATCCGCTCATGGCCGCGCTGCCTTGCGTCAGGCGAACCGGAAGCGACTCGCCGGTCAGGGCCGACTGATCGAGAAAGGCGACGTCGGACGCAATCGTCCCGTCGACGGGCACCACGTCGCCCTGCCGGATCAGGAGCCGGTCACCCGATGCGATGTCGTCCAGTCGCACATCTTCGAGGCCGCCGTTCAGGTGGCGGGTCGCCGTCCGGGGGACCCTGGACAGGAGATCGTGCATTTCGCGCCGCGCACGCCCTTCGGCGAAGCTTTCGAGAAACGTCCCGCCCGAATACATCACCGCAACGACCGATGCCGCCAGGGTCTCGCCAAAGACCAGCGCGGCTGTCATGGAGAGTGCGGCAACGATGTCGAGCCCGACCTCGCCGCGGCCTATGCTGCGCAGGATTTCGACGACCAGCGCGACAAGCGCCGGAAGAACCCCGGCGAACCAGATGAGGTCGGCCACCTCGCCCATGCCGGCGAACCAGAACCCAAGGCCGGTGAAAAGACCCGCTGTTGCCAGCAGCAGGATGGATGTCTTGAGGCGATCGCTGCTGCTGGGTTCCATGCGGCTCGTTTTCCATCAATTGAAGCCAAAGCCGCCCGCACTCCTCAAAAAAGGCGGTCCGGCTTCAGCGCCCCTGCGCGGCGGTCATCATTGCCCAACAGGCCTGAGGTGTCGAGCACGTGTGCGCCGTGTTCCGGGCGATGAATAAACCTGCACGCTATTGAGGCGGCGATTGCCTGCTGTGATCGAGAAGCGCGCGAACGAGCGGGTTCGGGAAGCGCCGCGACAGGGTGACCGCGATGAAGGTTTCCACCAGACCGGGCAACTTGTCCGCCTCAACGAGAAGCCCGGCCTCCAGCTCATCCTTGACCACGATCGGCGGGACAACTGCCAAACCGACATCGTCGCGCGCCAGAAGACGCATCATCGCCATGTCGTCTACCTCCGCGGCTATCCTCGGCCGCACCCCCAATCGGTCCGCCAGGGCGTCGAACGCGGTCCTGACCCCGCTCTCGAGCGAGGGAAGAATGAGCGGCTCGCGATCGAGAAGGGTCTTGAGATCGGGTTGGTCGGCCAATCTCTTGGGGGTGCCCACCAGGCTGACCCTCTGGTCCGCCACGCGATGCGCGATCCACGGCGTCGTCGAGTCGCGCGGCGGGACCTGGTTGACGAGCACGACATCGAGACGGTGGGCTTCGAGTTGCCGCAGCAGCTCGGCCGTTCCTCCCGAACGCAAGACGAACTCGACATCGGAGCGCCCCATCACCGGCCGCAGGAAACTGATCTGGAAATTGCGCGACAGCGTTGCGAGCGCTCCGACCCTGAGCACCTGGAGTTGCGCCCTGTCCCGTCCGCCAAGGGTGCCGAGCAGTTCTTCGCCGGCGGCGAATATCGCATCGGCATGATCGAGCGCCACCCGGCCCGCCTCGGTGAGGACCAGCTGCTTGCCGGTTCGGCTGAACAATTCGTGCCCGAGCTGGGTCTCGAGCTTCTTGATCTGGATGGAGAGCGCGGACTGCGAAACGTTCAGCCGTTCGGCGGCACGGGTGAGGTTGCCTTCATGCGCCACCGCCCAGAAATAGCGCAGGTGATTATAGTTCATGGTCGACATGAAATCGTTCTATTTCATATATCAAATCGATGCAAACAATGAATTTCATATATCTATCACGGATTGCTATCTCCGCTGCGGCTCAATTCGCGTGCGGAGAAAACGATGTCACCCAGCCTTGCAATCTTGATCGCTGCGGCCCCCCTCTCGCTTCTGGCGGTTGGACTTTTCGCGTGGATCGCGCCCGGGGGCGATACGGACAGAATTCTCTTTCTCGCGCGCGCAGCTTCTCTTTTTGCCCTCGCAAGCGGCGCGGTAGCATTCATTGCTGTGTTGGCTTTGGGGTCCGCGAATTCGGGACTGATCGGTGCTGGAGGCTTGGGGCTTTCGCTCAGGCTCGATCCCCTGAGCGCCGCGCTTTTCGCCCTTGTCGCCTTCGTCGGCGCGGTGGTTGTCCAATTCAGCCGCAACTACCTTGATGGCGACCCTGGCCAGACGAAGTTCTTCGCATGGCTCTGCGTGACCCTGAGCGCCGCGATTTCATTGGTGCTGGCGGGCAACATCGTGCTGCTGGCACTCGCCTGGGTGGCGACCAGCCTGGCGCTCCATAAACTGCTGGTATTCTATCCCGAGCGGCGCAAGGCATTGTTTGCCGCACGCAAGAAATTCATCGTCGCCCGGGCCAGCGACCTGTGCCTGCTGGGTGGCCTGGCAATCCTCTACGTCCGGTTCGGCACTGGTGAAATCGCGACGATCCTCGGCCTGGTCCGCGAACAGTCCGGAGCCGGCCTCGACGCGGCGGCGATCCTTCTGGCGCTTGCCGCGATCTTCAAGTCCGCCCAGTTCCCGCTTCATGGCTGGCTGACCGAAGTCATGGAAACACCCACGCCGGTTTCGGCCCTTCTGCACGCCGGAATCATCAACGCGGGTGGCTTTCTGGCAATCCGGTTTGCCGAAATTGTGGTCGGTTCGCCGGTTGCCATGTCCCTGCTGGTGTTCATCGGCGGCTTCACCGCGCTATTTGGAGCGATCGTGATGACCACGACTACCAGCGTGAAGGTCTCGCTGGCCTGGTCGACCGTCGCCCAGATGGGTTTCATGCTTCTGGAATGCGGGCTGGGGCTTTTTTCGCTCGCGGCCCTGCATCTGGTGGCGCACTCCCTCTACAAGGCCCACGCATTCCTTTCATCCGGCAGCGTGGTCGATACGGTGCGCGCATCGCGCGTGCAACCGCCCATGGTCGATGGCAGAAGCCTGCTGGCCGCGTTCGGCATGGCTGCGGCGCTCTATCTGGGGCTCGGAATTCCTGCCGGCGCCATCCTCGGTCTCTCCGCGCAGGCAATTGTTGTGGGTGCGGTGTTCGTGATGGCTCTCGGCATCTGGGTTGCACCCGCCATGGCGTGGCGCACCGACCGTGCCATTCAGCTCAGGGTCCTGGGCATGGCGGCGGCTGTCACGGCCCTCTATCTGGCGCTCCACAGCCTGGTCACCGCATATTTCGGCGACCTGCTTCCACCGCCGCCGGCGCCTGATGCCTATGCCATGACCGGCATGGCGCTCAGCGTCTTGTCCTTCGGTACCGTCGCCACGCTGCAGATCCTGTTGCCGGGAAAAGCCGCGACACCGCTCTGGCGCGCGGCCCGCATCCACCTGGCCAACGGCCTCTATGTCAACGCCATCACCGACAGGCTTGTCGGCGCGCTTCGCTAGCTCGACGCGACCCAACGAAAGGAATAGCGCAATGAATGCGATCACACCCGCTCCATTCACACTCGCTGACGAACCCGGGCCAGACAAGAATGACCCTGAGAATATCAGGCAGGCAGCGCTTGCCGCAGCCGGGCGGATCGCTCCGCTCTGGCCGCTGAGAAATTTCGTTGCCGTCAATCCGTTCCTCGGCATGGCCGATCAAAGCTTCGAGAGTGCCGCGCAGGTTATGTCCAGGGTCGCCGGGGCGCATATGACAATGTCCGCCAGCTACTACCTTGAGGCACTCGCCTCCGGTCGCATGGACGAGGCCGACATCGATGAGGCCCTCGCGCGGACACCGGGCTGGAAAGGCAGATGGGGAAATGCGGCCGCATTCCTTGGCGCGCTTGGCGACGCCGATCCGGTTGTTTCGCGGCAGCCCGTCACAGTCACCGATGTCGTCGACAGCCTGCATGGAACGCGCTGGTCGGATCTCGTGGTCGAGCGGATATCGGCCTGGGCGGCGCAGTATTTCGATGAGGGCCAGGCGCTCTGGCCATGCACGCCTGAAGCTGCGGGCGCCTATCCGGATTGGCTCGCCTATGCCAGGCATGACCGCACGCCCGACGTCGCCGGCCTGAAAGGTGTTCGCAAGATCTTTTCCGGACTTGGCGCCGACGCCGGGGAGACGTTGGTTGCGACGGCCGCCGGGCTCGGACTTCCGCGGTCGGGGCTTGAGACCTATTTCCACGCCCTTTTGATGTCGGTCGGCGGGTGGGCCGCTTACGCCCGGTACAAGGGTTGGGACAAGGAACAGCGCCTGGAAGTCGATACCACCTTGCGCGAATTGCTGGTGATCCGGCTGGCCTGGGATGCGGCCATTCACCATTGCCTTGCCGGCGAACCCGGCTTCGAGGCGGCCTGGGCACGGGCAAGACTCGCGCTTCTGGACACCGAGGCCGATGCCGCACTTGGACCGGAAATGGTGCTGCAAACCGCATTCGAGATCGCCCATCAACGCCAACTGGCCGACCGGCTCGCCGGAGAGGCAAGAGCCGCCGGAGAAGCGAGAAAATCGGTTCAGGCGGCCTTCTGCATAGACGTGCGCTCTGAACCGATCCGGCGGGCCCTCGAGGCCCAGTCCGATGCCATCGAAACGATGGGCTTTGCCGGCTTCTTCGGCATCCCCATGGAATACGTATCCCTTGGTCGGGATACGGGCGATGCACAATGCCCTGTTCTCATTCAGCCAAAATTCTCGATAAGGGAGACGCTGCAGGGCGCGGCAACGGATATTGTGGGTCATGTCGCGCGGCGCCGGGCCGTCCGGCACAAGGTCGCAAAGGCCTGGAAGAACTTCCAGTCATCCGCGATTTCGTCCTTCAGCTTCGTGGACGTCATGGGCCTGTCCTATATTGGCAAGCTCGCGACCGATGGCCTCGGCATCTCCAGGACCGTTCCGCACCCCAGGGACAACGGCCTTGACGCGCACCATTCGCAAAGGCTCGCCCCCGATATCGAACCGTGCAGGCTCGACGGCAAGGCGTACGGGTTGAGCCCATCCGAGCGGCTGGAACTGGCGCAGGGCATCCTGATGTCCATGTCGCTGACAGACCGGTTCGCGCGCCTGGTTCTTTTCGTCGGGCACGCCTCGTCGAGCGTGAACAACCCCCATTCGGCCGGTCTGGACTGCGGCGCCTGCGGCGGCCATGCAGGGGACGCCAATGCGCGCGTCGCATGCGCGATCCTCAATGACCTCGAAGTCCGCGCCGGGCTGAAGGCCAAAGGCATCGATCTGCCCGCCGATACGGTATTCGTTGCGGCGCGGCACAATACGACGACCGATGAGGTCACGCTTTACGACAGGGAACTCGTGCCCACTACGCACCGGGCGGAACTCGACCAGTTCGAAGGCTGGCTCAGAGCCGCGACAGCCCGTGCACGGTCCACACGCGCCCCTTCGCTCCGCATCGACGCAAGACCAGAGCTTGAGACGGCGTGGGCGGCGCGCGGCAAGGATTGGGGCCAGGTCCGGCCGGAATGGGGCCTTGCAGGCTGCTCGAGCTTCATTGCCGCACCGAGGTCGAGGACATCCGGCATCGACCTCAAGGGGCGCTCGTTCCTGCATGACTATGACTGGACCGCCGACCCGGAGTTCCGGACACTCGAATCGATCATGAGCGCCCCGCTGGTGGTGGCAAGCTGGATCAGCTTGCAATACTACGCCTCGACAGTGGAGAATCAGGTCTTCGGGAGCGGTAACAAGACGCTGCACAATGTTGTTGGAACGCTGGGTGTTCTTGAAGGCAATGGCGGCGATCTGAGGGCCGGCCTCCCCTTGCAGTCGGTGCACGATGGACGCCGGTTCATTCACGAGCCGCTACGGCTCTCAGCCTTCTTCGAGGCACCGATCGAGGGGATCAATCACGTGATCGCGCGGCAGCCGGCCGTCAGCCGGCTGGTCGACAATTCCTGGGTGCACCTGTTTGCCATCGACCCGGAGGGAGCCGTCTGGCGCTACACGGGCGATCTTGAGTGGGTGCCGTGCCAGCCGTCCGCGGCACATCGCGACAAGCCCGAAGGGCTGGCCGCATGAGTACACTCGGTCACCTCGAGGCGCTGGAGAGCGAAGCCATCGGCATCATGCGCGATGGCTTCGCGGAGGCGCGCAATCCGGTCATCCTGTTCTCGGGCGGCAAGGATTCCACCGTTCTGGCGCATATCTGCCTCAGGGCGTTCTTCCCCTCGAAACCAGCGATCCCCCTGCTGCACGTCGATTCGACCTGGGAATTCTCCGAGGTCCTTGCCTTTCGCGATGCCTTTGCGGCACGCCACGGTTTCCAGCTGGAGATTCATGCCAACGAGGAGGGTCGCCGCCTGGGCCTCAATCCCTTCGAGCATGGCGACAGCTACACGCTTCGCATGCGTACCGAAGCGCTGAAGCAGGCGCTCGACAAGGGTGGCTACGACGTGATCTTCGGCGGAGCGCGGCGCGACGAAGAGGCGTCGCGCGCCAAGGAGCGCGTTGTCTCTGTCCGCAACCCAGGCCATGTCTGGGAACCGCGACAGCAAAGACCGGAGCTCTGGTCCTGCTACAATTGGCGGCTCGGTCCGGGGCAGACCGCGCGCGTCTATCCACTTTCGAATTGGACCGAAAGCGACCTGTGGGCCTACATAGCCTGGCGCCGGATCGAACTCGCGCCCCTGTACCTTGCGGCGGATCGACCCGTGGTGGAGCGCAGCGGCCAGCTCATTGTCGTCGACGAGCCGGCAAGAATGCACTGGGCCGCGGGCGAAGTGGCCCGGACCGAACGCGTCCGGTTTCGAACCCTCGGTTGCTGGCCGGTCACCGCCGCGGTGCGGTCCGAGGCGGATACCCTGGAGGCGGCGATACTTGAAACCATGCAGTCTCGTTCGTCCGAGCGCAGCGGCAGGGTCAGCGATGGGGCATCGCTGGAGCGCCACAAGCGCGAAGGCTACTTCTGACCAGACCAGTCCCGCGCCCTGCCATTAGCGAAAATTACGTCAATCGACCGCATGGCCGGGACCGGATCAAGCCGATGAAAGGGGCAGGTGCAGCGTAGCGACGAGGCCCCCGTCCGGCGCTCGGGAATACACCAGCGAACCCTCGTTCATCTCCACGATCTCAAAGGCGATCGCGATGCCGAGCCCGCTGCCCTTGCTGCCCTCGTCGAGACGTTTCCCCCTCTGCCCGAGACTGGCGATCTGCGCGTCGGTCAGCCCCGGCCCATCATCGGATATCCTCACCTGTGCACTGCCCGCGAGCACACCAATCTCGATCGAAACCCGCGACCTGGCCCATTTGGCGGCGTTTTCGATCAGCACGCCGCAGAGTTCGACGAGGTCGTGCTGCTCCATGTCGACCGACGGCGCGCCGCTTGAATCGACCACAAGGTCCAGCCGCTCTCCATCGCGCGTCTTCTCGACGACGGCGACCGTTCTTTCGACGGTGCGGACCAGGTCTGTCTCATAGACATGTGTACGGTCCCGCATCCTGAGGCGCGACAATCTCAGCTGATAGTCGATCCGGTCGGCCATTTCGCGTGCAAGCCCGCCAAGCGCGTCCGCGCTCTCGGCATCCCCCTTTGCCCTCAGGCGCTCCGCGATCGTGCCAACTGCTGAAAGGGGTGTCTTCAGCCCGTGCGCCAGATCCGCCGCCCGTGCGCGGGCGAACTGCATCGATTTCTCCTGGCTCGCAAGGAGGCCATTGACCCCGGCGACGAGGGGAAGCACTTCCAGCGGAACGTCCTCATGCAGCTTGTCGCTACGTCCGTGGCGGACGGCATCCACCCCGGCATGTACCGTTTCCAGCGGCCTCAACCCCAGGCGCACCTGAAGCCAGGCCGCTCCGAGCAGGGCAATACCGAGCGCGGCCAGAGCGACCACAAGGTCGCGCCCGAAACGGCCAATGGACGCATCCAGTATGCTGCGGTTCTCGGCTATCATCGCCACATAGCTGCGGGTGCCGCTCTCCATCGGGAACCGGATCCTGCGCACGGCGGCCGACAGATGCTCATCGCCAGGCCCGGCGAGTTCGGTGAAATGTACCTGCCCGTCCGTCAGGCGCGCGGCGTCGAACGTGAGGACGTGATCCCAGAGCGAACGAGAGCGGGCCGTCTGGCCACCAATCTCCTGGACCTGCCAGTAAAGCCCGCTCAGCGGCGTCCCATACCGGGGGTCGGCCATCGCTGCGCTCAACGCAGGCACCGGCCCGGTCGGATCCAGTTGCGCGATCAGCCTGTTGAGGTTGAGAAGCAGGTCGGCCCGAACGGACTGCTCGACATTGGTAACGAACATGTAGCCGATCACCAGGCCCGCGAGCGCAAGCGCAAGCGCGATCCACAGTGCGGCGCCAGCCAGAAGCCTGAGGCGCAACGAGCCAGGCTTCATCCGGTCTCGTCCCCGATAAAATAGCCAAAGCCGCGTCGCGTAGCGATGATGTCGGCGCCAAGCTTGCGCCGCAGTCGCCCGACCAGGACCTCGATGGAATTCGAATCGCGCTCGAAGTCCTGTGCATAAAGGTGTTCGGTGATTTCGATCTGCGACACCACCCGGCCGCGCTGGTGGGCGAGATAAGCGAGCAGGCGATATTCCTGCGGTGTCAGGGCCACCGGCACTCCGGAACGCGTCAGTTGCATGGCGCGCGTATCCAGAACGAACTCGCCAAGGCTCAGCCGCGAGGAGGAAATGCCTGCCGCCCGCCGCACGATCGCCCTTATGCGCGCTACCACCTCTTCGACCCGGAACGGCTTCACCACGTAGTCGTCGGCCCCTGCCTCTATGCCCTCCACCCGCTCGTCCCAATTGCCGCGGGATGTCAGGATCAGAACCGGCACGCCGCGCGCATCCCGCCGCCAGCGCTTGAGAATTGTGAGGCCGTCGAGTGTGGGCAGGCCAAGGTCGAGCACGACGGCGTCGAATGGTTCCGTGTCGCCGCGGAACCAGACCTCCTCGCCATCGCTCTCCGCCTCCACCACGAAGCCGGCGGCGCCCAGAGCCACGACAAGCGACTCCGCAATCAAGGCATCGTCTTCAGCAACAAGCACACGCATGGGATCAATTGGTTCGCACGATTCTGCCGGACTTGGCGTAGAAGTATAAGTGGCTCACGTCACCCTTGGCGTCGAGCAGCTTGAGGTCGTAGAGCAGGAAACCGCGCACGCTGATCAATTGCGCGTCGATGATTTCGGCGTCCGTTTGCTGTCGGGCAATCTGCATGATCCGATCGAGCGGAAGCGCTGCATTCGACCTGACCGCGTTGAGCGCGTTCTCCTGGTCCGATGCGCCACCAGCGCTTGTCACACCATTCAGGTTGTCCAGCGTACTGCCAAGAATGCCGTCGCCGCCGCCATTGCCCGAGCCAGTAGTGTCGCCACTGCCGATATCGACACCAACCCCGCCGACGCCAACCTTGAGCCCCTGCCCAAGTGCAAGCCCCGGAACCGCCCCCACGCAGAAGGCAAAAAACGCGGCGATGACGAAACGGGATTTTTCCATGGATCGACAGACTATCGCCGCCTGGCTGAAATTTCGCTGACATGGAGCATCCGGGCCGGTTCAGGACCGGGCTGCTAGCCTGAATTCCGTCATCGCAAACGTTGAAGAGGAGTTCAACATGACCCGTTCCGTTTCCGCATCCGCAATCGCCCTCGCGTTCGCCGTCGCGCTTTGCGGCCCCGCCTATCCGCTCGGCCTGAACGTGTCGCTCGGCGCCAGCGCCTCATCGAACGCCAATAGCAGCGCCGGCGAGGCCAGCACCAGCCTGGCAGTCGGCGTCGATATCGGCGGCCAGTCCAACCCGTCCGATGGAACGTCCGCGACTGGTGCAGCCCCCTCATACAGTTCCGGCGCCCAGGTCGCATCGACCGCCACAACCGGCAATGCCTCCGGCATCGCTTCCGTCGTCAATCTCATCGCGACGAGCAACTGGACGACACACAGTCTCGCCAACGTCAGCGCAACTTCCGACACCAGGAATGTCGATGTCAGCGCATGGCTCGACACCCAGACGAGCGCAGAGTTGCAGCAGGCCATTTCGGCGAACGCCAGTTCTGTCAGCAACCTTCAGGCGGCAATTTCCGCCAACGCGGCCATCTCGACCTGGCTGGCAGCCAATGGGGCCGCGCCAGACCAGGTCATCGCGGCAGGTCAGGACGTC
>DATCMU010000028.1:0-79993 GCA_036563245.1 Devosiaceae bacterium
TTGACGATAACCCTCCCCTTGATGCGGCCGTTCAGGATCTCGTCCGCCGCCCAGGGCAGCGCGTCGAGGCCGATCTCCTTGACCATGCCCGAATAGACAACGCTGTCGAACAGATCCGCCAGCCTGTCCCATCCCGATACGCGCGCCGCATAGGGCTGCATCACGCTGTCGATCCCGTAAAGGGTAATGCCGCGCAGGATGAAGGGGATCACGCTGCCTTCCCAGTTGATGCCTCCGGCATTTCCAACGAGCGCCACCGCCCCGTCATAGGCCACCTGCTTCAGGATACGGCCGAGCATCGGCCCGCCCACCGGATCGATGACCCCCGCCCAGCGCGCGCTTTCGAGCGCCTTCTTGTCGGGGCCGGCGAACTCGTCGCGCGTCAGGACTTCCTGCGCGCCAAGCCTGATCAGGTGCTGGGCAAGTTCGGGCCGGCCGCTGACGGCAACGACCCGGTGCCCAAGGCGGGACAGCAGGTATACCGCGATGGAGCCGACCCCGCCCCCGGCGCCGGTCACCAGCACATCGCCGCTTGCAGGGGTCAGTCCGTCGGCCTTTAGCCTGTTGATCGCCATCATCGCCGTGAGGCCCGCCGTACCCAGGCACATGGCTTCGCGGGCGGAGAACTTCTTCGGCATTGGCACCAGCCAGTCCGCCTTCACCCTGGCGCGTTCGGCGAAGCCGCCCCAATGCGTTTCCCCCACCCGCCATCCGGTCAGGATCACCGCCTGCCCGGGATGGTAGCGATGGTCATGGCTTTCCACCACGCGCCCGGCGAAATCGATGCCGCCCACGTGAGGATAATGTCGGACCAGACCGCCCTTCCCCGTGAGGCAAAGCGCATCCTTGTAGTTGAAGCCCGCCCACTCGACCGAAACAATCACTTCGCCTTCCGGCAGCTGGGTTTCCCCGATCATCTGCACAGATGAAGAGATCTCGCCGTCAGCCGATTTTTCCGTCACGAGCGCCCGAAACGCCATTTTCACTGATCCTTACCTGGCTTTTTCTGTTACCCCCGGCTGGCGTCCAGCGACACCGCCGACCAATGGCAGGGTGACACGGAAACACGCGCCTCTGCCAGTCCCGTCGGCAAGCTCGAGCTTGCCATTCATGCGCCGGACGATCTGCATGCTGATCGCCAGCCCGAGCCCGGATCCGCCTTCGTCCGGACTGCCCCCGCGCCGCCCGCGCGAGAATTTCTCGAATATTCTCTTGCGGTCCGGCGGCGCTATGCCGGGGCCGTTGTCGGCCACCTCCACCACGTAGTTGCGGCGCACGCGCATCGAGGACACCCGTACGACCGGAGCGGGCGCATCGTTGTACTTGATCGCATTGGTCAAGAGATTGATGAATACCTGCGCGAGCCGATCCGCGTCGCCGCTCACCGTGGCCGAGCGCACCCGGTCCCCGATTTCGATGGCCATGCTGCGCTGGCGGGCCAGCGGCTCACATACCGCAAGGGCCCTGCTCAGGGTTTCCTCGGCATCCACCGGCACCCTTTCCCACTCGCGCTCACCGCGCTCAAGCGCGCTGAGATCGAGGATTTCATCGAGCAGCTTGGTGAGCCGGAGGCTCTCGTTATGGATGGTGGACAAGAAGCGGTCGCGCTGGCCGGGTTCGAGGTCGTCATGGCTAAGCAGGATTTCCGAGAACGATCGGATCGATGTCATGGGCGTACGCACTTCATGACTGACCTGGGACAAGAAATCGTCCTTCTGGCTATCCAGTTCCCTCAGGCGGGCATTGGCCTGCTGCAGCATCTGCGCGGTCGATCGCAGTTCCGCCGACTTCTGCTCGAGCTGCTGCGAATATTCGATCACCTGCTGCGTCTCGTCGGCAATCCGCATCACCTCTTCAAGCGACACCTCGTCGCCGGATACCACTTTTGAAAGCATCACATGCGCGGACGCCGCGCCGATCGAGCCGGCCAGTTCGCGTTCCAGCCGGCCGATGAGTTCCGGCGTCGGCTCGATGCCCGCGCGCGAAACGCCACGCTCCCGCGCAAAGCCTTCGAACAGTCCGAGCGCGCGCTCCACGCCGAGCACCCGCTGCGCCACGAAGAACAGGTCGTTGGCAGTGGCCGAACCGCGAATGAAATTGGCGTGTTCGCCCGAGGGCCTGCGAAACACATCGACGAACAGGGTGGACTGGATCCGCTCCAGCGCCGATTGCCGGGTCATCAGGGAAACCAGGACCAGGGTCGCCGAATTCAGGAACAGGCTCCAGAACACCGAATGAACCAGCGGATCGAATCCGGTGAGACCGAACAGGGCCTCCGGCCGCAGGAAGCCGATGCCGAACGGCCCGGTCGCCATCAGGCTCGCGACCGCCGGGCTGGCCGACTGGAAGCTCGGCAGGAACATGCTCCATGCCCAGACCGCGAAGCCGACCGCGGTGGCAGCAATGGCCCCCTTCACGGTCGCCTCCCGCCAGTAGAGCGCGGCGATCAGCGGCGGCAGGAACTGGGCGACGCCAGCAAAGGATATCAGCCCGATCGGCGCCAATGCGCCGGAATCCCCGGTCAGCCAGAAATAGACAAGCCCCAGGAACAGGATCACCGCAATCGAGATGCGGCGCGAGTTCAAGAGGAGCCGCGACACGTCCTGGCCCTCCCCCAGTCCGATACCTATGGGGCTGCGCAGGGCAATCGGCATCACGATATGGTTAGACACCATGATCGAGAGCGCGATGGTGGCCACGATGATCATCGAGGTCGCTGACGAGAACCCGCCAATGAATGCAAACAGCGCCAGGAAATTCTGCCCCGCGTGCAAAGGCAGGGTCAGCACGAACATGTCGGGGTTGGCCCCCGCCGGCATCACCGAAAGGCCGAACAGAGCGATGGGCATGGTGAACAGGCTCATGACCATGAGATAGGCGGGAAACGCCCACCCGGCGGTTCTGAGGTGATCCTCGTCGGAATTCTCCACGACCGTGATCTGGAACTGGCGGGGCAGGCAGATGACCGCTGCGCCGGAAAGCACCAGTATCGACACCCAGCGTGGTCCGAATGTGTCCCCGGAGAAGATGTCGACGCCCTTTTCGACCGCCCTGTCGTAGACGGCCTCGATGCCCCCGCTGGCGAAGAAAACCACGAAAACGCCCACCGATACCAGGGCCACCAGCTTGACGATGGCCTCGAACGCGATGGCCGCCACCACGCCGTGATGCTGCTCCTTGGCGTCGACGTTCCTTGTGCCGAACAGGATCGTGAACAATGCCATGCCCGCAGCAATACCGAGCGCAAGAGTGGCATCGCTGGCGCCCGAAAGCCCACCGGCCTGCGAGGTATTGAGCGCCCCCACCACCTGGATCGATGTCGTGATCGCCTTGAGCTGCAGGGCGATATAGGGCGTGGTGCCGATCACCGCGATCAGCGTGACCAGGACCGCAAGGCGCCCGGACTTGCCAAAGCGCGACGACAAAAGGTCCGCCACCGAGGTGATGCGTAGCGTGCGCCCGATGCGCACCAGCTTTCTCAGGATGTACCACCAGCCCACGAACACGATGGTGGGCCCAAGATAGATGGCGAGGAACTCGAAGCCGCCACGCGCCGCGGAACCGACGGCGCCATAGAAGGTCCAGCTTGTGCAATAGACCGAAATCGAAAGGGTATAGATGAGCGGCGACCTGAGGAAGCGCGCCTCGCCCCTTCGTGCGCGATAGTCGGACACATAGGCCAGGACGAACAACAGGCCCACATAGGCGACCGCGCTACCGACGACGAAATTGGTGGTCAGCATCACGAAGCGCCAGGGCCGTCGGCCGGGGGATCGGGTGGGCGCTCGGCGCGCGGCAAGAGCCGCGACAACCTAAACGCCGCAAGGATCAGAAGCATCCACACTCCGAAGACGTAGTAGACCTCGAGCGGCACGCCGAACAGCCGCACCTCGACATTGAACACGTTGATGATGGGCGGAAAGATCAGCGCGGCCCCGAACACGGGCAATGCGAAGGCGGCATTCTCTATGCGGCGGTGCTCGGGCATCTTGGGTCTCAGGATCTGCTTTCCCCGCCTCCTGTCGCAGCGCTCCGCGCCTCGAGAAGCTCGCGCACGGCGCCCACGACATCCGCGTTGGCATAAGGCTTTGTCACGAATCGGTCGGCACCGAGATCCTCGGCGATACGCCGGTCCTGCTGCTGGCCCTTGGCAGTCAGCACCAGGACGGGAAGGCTACGGGTCGCCTCTTCCGACCTGATGAGCTTGAGTACCTCGAAGCCGGAACGCTTGGGAAGCATGAGGTCCAGGACCACAACCCTTGGCTGCAGGAGACGAACCGCGTCGATGGCCGCTTCGCCGTCCGTGACCGAACTGATCGTCCAGCCGGCACGACGAAGTATGAAATCGAGCGATTCAAGGATGCTCGGTTCGTCTTCGGCTATCAGGACATCGACTGACAATTTTCCCCTCCATGCCAGGTCTTCGCGCCCGGTCTTTTCGCAAGTTAATCGCAATCAGTCCGTTGCGCCAAGGTCAAAGCCTCTCGGCACAAGGGGCTCGCGCTGCATACCCTCCGCACCGGGTGTTGCAAGCGCCTCTTCCTGCCGGTGCACGCATTCGCGCCGGATGCACAGCCGGCAGGCCGGGCCAACGGGCACATCGCCCGAACCTGTCGAGAGTTCGAGCCCGTCTGCATAGACCGTGCGGTCGGCATTCAGCACATGCGTGGCGAGTTGCACCGAAGACGGCACCGCGCGCTCGCTGAACGTGGCGGCGCGGCGCGCCACGGTCTTGGCGACGAAAAGGTAGCGTGAATTGTCGGGGAAACGGACAATCTGACGCACCACCTGGCCGGGCGTCGAAAACGCCCCGTAGATGGCCCAGAGCGGACAGGCATGGCCAACGCTGGGAAGCTGCAGGCCGGGCAACGGAAAATGCTTGGTCAACCGGCCGGCCGGATCGGATCTGAGGAAGCCAAAGGCAATCCCCTCCTCTCCCGGCCGCCGCAAGGTGACCAGCCGGTGCGCAACCTGCTCGAAACTGGCGGTATAGGTCTGGGCGAGGAAGTCGATGTCATAGCGCTGGCGTTCGGCATCCTCGAGAAACCGCGAATAGGGCAACACCATCGCGCCTGCGACATAGGAGCCCATGGCGCGATAGCCAAGGCGGCGCGAGGCGGCGGATGTCAGCCGCCCGTCGTCGACAAGCCCCTGCAGGACATCCGGCGCAGCCAGTTCGGCAAACAGGCGTGCCAACTGGAACTGCCGTGTCGCCGCGGTCGTCGAGCCCTGGAACCACATTACGCGCCGATCGGCGTCATAGCGGTACTGGCCGGGAAATCCCGTTTCGCCCGGACGATGGCCACTCCCCCTGCGCACAGCGACGCCGAACCGATGCTCGAGCACCGCCGCGAGCGCCGCCTCGCCGAACGGCCCGGCGGCCAGCGCCTCGGCGCGCAGGACTTCCGCCACTTCCTCAAGCGCGGGAAAATGATTGTTCTCCTGAATGATGAGGTCGTCCAGTTCGCGGGCCGGACTGAGCGATCGCCGGCGTACCGCCGATCGTTCGAACTGCCGGATCAGGGTGCGCGCAACGTCCGACAGGGCCCGCGAGTCGCGGTTGATCGAGGTGCGGAACCGCAACCTGTCGGCCTCGCTGAGATCCGAAACGTCCTCGAGGATTTCCGCGCTCGAGCGGACCGCGGTAATGTGGTTGAGGATCTGGTGCAGCAATTCGGCCAGCAAGGGATCCGAATTCAGCCGGTTGGCATAGGCTTCCGCGCTCGAAACCGCATCGCCATAGGCTCGATAGAGACGCGCCATTGCTGCCGCCGCGGCGGGAGACTGGGCCACAAGGGCCTGGATATCCGGCGAATCGAGCCGGGCCGGCTCCAGAACCGGATCGGAGAACGCCTCCTCAAGCACGTGGATCAGGCGCTGCTCGCTTTCTCCGGTCAGCGCCTCGATTCCAAGTCCCAGTTCAGCGGCGATGCGCTGCAGCAGCTTGCCGCCCACGTCGCGCTTGTTGCGTTCGATCAGATTGAGATAGCTCGCAGAAATGCCGATGCGGCGCGCCAGTTCCGCCTGCGAAACCCCTTGGGATTTCCGGCCATTGACGATGCGTATGCCGATCGGTGCGCGCATTTTCCGTTCTCCTCGTGTAAAAGAATTTACACAAATCACTGCGGCAAAGTACAATTATTGACAGAATATCGCTTTGTTTACAATGACCTGTTGTGCCCGTTTTCAAACAGGCGCTAATCTGTTCCCCGGTGACAGGGCGCCGGCATCGCATCGGGTCCGCACCAGTTCTAGAGGAGGAGATAATGACCGAACACGACAGGGGGCCGAGCAGACGCAAGGTCCTTAAGGCGGGCGCGGCCGGCCTTATCGGCATAGGTTTGACTCCGACGATCTTCAGTCGGGGTTACGCCGCAGAATATCTCAACGAGCCGACCGGAAGCACGGTGAAATTCGGTTTCAACGTGCCCCAGACAGGTCCCTATTCGGCCGAAGGCAAGGATGAGCTTCTGGCTCAGCAACTCGCGGTCGAGCACCTGAATGGTGAAGGCGACGGCGGCATGCTGAACACGATGACGTCCAGGGCCCTCAAGGGCAATGGCGTGCTCGGCAAGAAGGTCGAGTTCGTCACCGGCGATACGCAGACCAAATCCGACGCCGCCCGCGCAGCGGCCCGCTCGATGATCGAGAAGGATGGCGTCGTCATGATCAACGGCGGTTCGTCCTCGGGCGTCGCCGTCGCGGTGCAGAGCCTCTGCCAGGAGATGGGCATCATCTTCATGGCCGGCCTCACGCACTCCAACGACACCACCGGCAAGGACAAGAAGGCGAACGGTTTCCGTCACTTCTTCGACGCCTACATGTCGGGTGCCGCGTTGGGCCCGGTGCTGGCCAAGGCCTATGGCAAGGACCGTCGTTTCTACATGCTGACGTCCGACTACACCTGGGGCTGGACCCAGGCCGCGTCCATGCAGAAGTTCCTCGAAGCCGAGGGTTGGCAGTTGGTCAAGGACGTGCGTACCCCCGTGGGTGCGGGCGATTTCTCGTCCTACATTACCCCGGTGCTTCAGTCCGGCGCGGACGTACTGATCCTGAATCACTATGGCGGAGACATGGTGAACTCGCTGACCCAGTCGGTGCAGTTCGGTCTTCGCGACAAGCAGGCCAACGGCAAGAACTTCGAAATCGTGGTTCCGCTCTATTCGGAACTGATGGCCGAAGGTGCCGGCGAGAACATCAAGGGCGTCTATGGCTCGATGAACTGGAACTGGCAGCTCGACAATCCGGGCACCAAGGCCTTCGTCAAGTCGTTCGGCGAGAAGTACGGCCGTCCGCCGTCCAACTCGGCCCAGACCTGCTACGTGCAGACGCTGTTGTACGCGGATGCCGCCGAGCGGGCCGGAACCTTCAATCCCTGCGGCGTGGTCGCAGCGCTTGAGGAAAATACCGGCAGCCTCGACGGGATCGACTCCCCGGCCAACAAGGGTTTCCTGTTCGACGGCATGGGTAATGGCAAGACCCTTTATCGGTCGGCCGATCACCAGTGCTTCAAGGACGCCCTTGTCATGAAGGGCAAGGACAACCCGACCAACCAGTACGACATTCTCGAGATCGTCGAGACGACGCCGGTCTCCAAGCTCTGGTACGAGCCGGACAACGAGATGTTCGCTGGTGGCGATCTGGGCAAGTGTAACCCGGGCGTCTAATCACTTCGGCAGACACTGAACTGGCCAACCGCGCAATCGCGCGGTTGGCCACCTACAGGTTTGGCTGATCACCGTTTCCTGGCGCATCGTTCTATTCGGAAGGCGGAACCAATGGACGCCATCATCCTGCAAATCCTCAACGGTCTGGACAAGGGTGCCGCCTATGCGCTGATCGCCCTTGGGCTGACGCTGATCTTCGGCACGCTGGGAGTGGTGAATTTCGCCCACGGCGCCCTGTTCATGATCGGCGCGTTCTGCGCCATCACCCTTCAGAGGCTCCTGGGCCTTTCCTTCGAGCAGGTCGATCCCACCCAGAAGGATTTTCTGGGCAACCCCCTCAAGGTCAAGGTCCCCTATGTCGAAAGCTGGTTCGGCCACGACCTTGGCTCGGCGATCATAAGCTGGTCGGTACCGCTTGCGATCCTGCTGGCCATCCCGGTGATGATCATCGTCGGCATTGCCATGGAGCGCGGTCTGATCAAGCACTTCTACAAGCGCACCCATGCCGAACAGATCCTGGTGACATTCGGCCTGGCGATCGTCTTGCAGGAAGTGGTGAAGTACTTCTTCGGCCCAAATCCGATCCAGTCGCCGGCACCGGACGCCTTTTCCGGCTCGTTCGATTTTGGCGCCATGATCGGCCTGCATGCGGGCGTGATCATCTATCCCTACTGGCGGATGGTCTATTTCCTGTTCTCGCTCGCGGTAGTGGCTGGCGTCTTCGCCTTCCTGCAATTCACCACGTTCGGAATGGTGGTGCGCGCCGGAATGAATGACCGCCAGACCGTCGGGCTTCTGGGCATCAATATCGACCGCCGCTTCACCATCGTCTTCGCTATCGCCGCCATCGTCGCCGGCGTCGCGGGCGTGATGTATGCCCCGATCCTCAGCCCGAACTTCCACATGGGCATGGAATTCCTGGTCCTCAGCTTCGTCGTCGTTGTTGTTGGCGGCATGGGGTCGTTGACCGGCGCTGTCCTGGCGGGTTTCCTGCTCGGCATCCTCCAGTCCTTTGCCTCGATGAACGAGGTCAAGAGCGTGATCCCGGGTATCGACCAGGTCATCATATATCTCGTCGCAATCGTCATTTTGCTCGTCCGTCCCCGTGGCTTGCTTGGCCGCGCGGGCGTGATGGAGGAGTAGGCCATGCTGGGACTAAGCAAGAAGGACACCGGGTTCCTGCTGTTCGTCACCTTCCTGACGCTGGCAACGCCCGTGTTGCTCCAGCCCTTTCCGGAAGGCTCCGCGCTGGCGCAGTTCAACGCTGGCTATCCCGACCTGATGCAGCGTTTTGCCATCTATGGCATCTTTGCCATCGGCTTCAATCTGCTGTTCGGGCTGACCGGCTATCTCAGCTTCGGCCACGCCGCCTTCCTCGGGGTGGGCTCCTATTCCGTGGTCTGGATGTACAAGCTTCTGGGCTACAACGTCGTGCCCGGCCTGCTGCTGGCCATTGTCGTCTCCGGCCTGTTCGGCCTGGTGATCGGCTACATCTCGCTGCGCCGGTCCGGTATCTATTTCTCGATCCTCACCCTCGCGTTCGCGCAGATGAGCTACAACCTCGCCTATTCGGTATTCACGCCGCTCACGAATGGCGAAACCGGGCTGCAGGTCTACAGCAATGACCCGCAGGTCCTGATGGGTCCGAATTCACCCAAGTCCCCGAACCTGTTCGGCCTGCAGATGATCGACAGCATCAAGGTGCCGGTGGGAGACTGGGTATTCACGTTCAACATCGGCTACTACTTCACCGCCATCATTGCGATTGCCGTGTTCTATCTGTCGATGCGCATCTTCCGCTCGCCTTTCGGACTGGTCCTGCGCGCGATCAAGTCCAACCGTACCCGCCTCAACTACGCGGGCATAAACACCAAGCCCTATATGCTCGGCGTGTTCGTGATCTCCGGCATGTACGCCGGACTGGCGGGCGGTCTGCTGGCGGCGATGGACCCCCTGGCCGGCGCCGAGCGCATGCAATGGACCGCTTCGGGCGAGGTTGTGCTGATGACCATCCTGGGCGGTGCCGGCACTCTCATGGGTCCGGTCCTTGGCGCTGGCTTCATCAAGTATTTCGAGAACATCTTCTCCAAGATCAACGAAGACATCCTGCACCAGTGGTTCGCCTGGTTGCCGCCCGGAGCCAACGATTTCGTCACCGGCCTGCTCAAGCCATTCGTCGGCGAAGGCTGGCAACTGACCCTTGGCCTGCTCTTCGTGCTTGTCGTGGTGTTCCTGCCCGGCGGCATCATGGAGGGCCTGCAACGGATTGGCGCGGGCCTCAGGCATCGGGGCGGCGGTAACCCGACGGCCACTGCGCCCGCCGCCGAAACGCAACCCGCCGAATGAGCGGCTTGATGGAGAGCTGAGCCATGGCGACGACCGATCACAACATCGTCCTGCACGTCAACGACGTCCACAAGACCTTTGGCGGCCTGCATGCGCTTGCCGATATCGACCTCGAGGTCGAAGAAGGACAGGTGCACGCCATCATCGGCCCGAACGGCGCCGGCAAGTCGACCCTGCTCAATATCTGCGTCGGCCGGCTCGCGCCCTCGCGCGGAGCCGTGGTGTTCGACGGCAAGATCCTGACCGGGCGCGAGCCCTACGAGATCAACCAGCTCGGCGTCGCACGCGTCTTCCAGACCCCCGAGATATTCCCGGACCTGACCGTGCTTCAGAACGTCATGACGCCGGCCTTCGCCAAGCGCGACGGCTCGTTCCGTCTCAACATGTTCAAGCCTTTGGCACGCGAGAAGCAGATCCGTGACGAGGCCGAACACGTCCTCGAGGATGTCGGTCTGTTTGAAATGCGCGACCACCACTCCGGTTCGCTGTCCCGCGGTGACAAGCGCCGCATGGAACTTGCGATGTGCCTGATCCAGCAACCGCGCCTCCTGCTGCTGGACGAGCCGACCGCCGGCATGTCGCGTCACGACACGAACAGAACCATCGACCTGCTCAAGAAGATCAAGCAGCGCGGCATGACCAAGGTGATCATCGAACACGACATGCACGTGGTGTTTTCGCTCGCCGACAAGATCACCGTGCTTGCAGGCGGGCGCATCATCGCCGAGGGTAGCCCGGATGAAGTTCGCGCCAATCCCAAGGTGAAGGAAGCCTATCTTGGGGAGGCGCAGGAATGAGCGTGGTCACGATGGACAAAGACATTTCCGCAGCCGCCGGTGTGCAGGGCGCCGAAGCCGCGGCATCCGAAAACACCTATTTCGCGGCGAGGAACCTGCACGCCTATTACGGCGAAAGCTATATTGTCCAGGGCGTCGGCTTCGAGGTGGCCGAAGGTCAGATCCTTGCACTGCTCGGCCGCAACGGCGCGGGCAAGACGTCCACGCTGCGCGCCATCGCCCGTGCCGACACCCCGACGCTCAAACAGGGCGAAATCTGGCTGCAGGGGAAACCCATCCATAACATGCAGGATTACCAGGCCGCTCGCGCCGGCATTCAGCTGGTGCCGGAGGATCGCAGGATCATACAGGGCCTTTCCGTGGAGGAAAATCTGGCCCTTGCCCAGGTTGCGCCCGGCCATGGCTGGTCGCGCGAACAGATCTACGAGCATTTCCCGCGGCTTGCGGAACGCCGTCGCCAGGAAGGCGTCACCCTTTCGGGCGGCGAACAGCAGATGCTGGCCATCGCCAGGGCCCTGGCCCGAGAGGTCAAGCTCCTGCTGCTCGACGAGCCCTATGAGGGGCTTGCGCCAGTGATCGTGCACGAGATCGAGCGCATCTTGATCGGGATCAAGGAGCTTGGAATCACCACGATTATCGTGGAGCAGAATGCGGTTGCAGCCCTCAAGCTCGCGGACCGAGCAGTCATCCTGGATACCGGCGAGGTCGCCTTCACCGGTACCGCGAAAGAGGTGCTCGAAAACGCTGAGCTCCGGGAGGAATACCTCGCCATCTGACTGGCCAATGACCCGTCGGGAAGAGGAACCGGTTGCTGCCGCCGATTTCGCCGTGCGGGCCGCCGTCTGATCGCGGCTGCCTGCGATATAAGGGCGCCCGCCTGGCGCCATGCCATTGTGGGGGAGAGACGCAATGTCGGAAAAGAAGTACCCGGTACCGCAGAACTGGGCCAGCAGCGCCTATGTCGACAACGACGCCTACCTGGCGATGTATCGCCGTTCGATTCTGGAGCCAGACAATTTCTGGCGCGAGCAGGCAAGCCGCATCGACTGGATCAAGCGCCCCACACGGATCAAGAACACCTCGTTCCAGCACCCGGACATCTCGATCAGATGGTTCGAGGACGGTGTGCTCAACGTGTCCGCCAATTGCCTCGATCGCCACATCAAGACGCGCGGCGACCAGCCGGCCATCATCTGGGAGCCGGATGAGCCGGATGAGCCGAACCGCATCTTCACATATAACGAGTTGTTCGAGCGCGTGTCGCGCTTCGCCAACGTGCTCAAGGGTCTTGGGGTAAAGCGGGGCGACCGCGTCACCATCTATCTGCCGATGATACCCGAGGCGGCGTTCGCCATGCTGGCTTGCGCCCGTATTGGCGCCATCCACTCGGTGGTCTTTGCCGGCTTCTCGCCGGAGGCCCTGGCCGGACGCATCACCGACTGCGACTCGCGCATCGTGATCACCGCCGATGAGGGCCGGCGCGGCGGCAAGCGCGTCCCGCTCAAGAAGAACGTCGACGCGGCCCTTGCCCACGCCCTTGGCGTGGAAAAGGTGCTTGTGGTCGAACATACCGGCGCCGCCATCGAAATGAAGGGGGGCCGCGACGTCTGGTGGCACGAAGCGGCCGCGGGAGCCGACGAATTCTGCGATCCCGAGCCGATGGGCGCGGAGGACCCGCTGTTCATCCTCTATACCTCCGGCTCGACCGGCAAGCCCAAGGGCGTGGTGCATACCAGTGGCGGCTACCTCGTCTGGATCACGCTCAGCCACGAACTTGTTTTCGATTATCGTGACGGCGACATCTTCTGGTGCGGCGCGGACCTGGGCTGGGTAACGGGCCACTCCTACACGCTCTATGCGCCGCTGGCCAACGGTGCCACCACCGTCATGTACGAGGGTGTCCCCAATTATCCGGACCCGTCGCGCTACTGGCAGATCATCGACAAGCACAATGTCAACCAGTTCTACACCGCCCCCACGGCCATTCGCGCGCTGATGGGTGCCGGCGAGCAATTCGTCTCCCGTACGAGCCGCAAGTCCCTCAAGCTGCTGGCCACGGCCGGCGAGCCCATCAACCCGGAAGCCTGGGAATGGTATTATCGCGTGGTCGGCGAAGAGCGATGCCCCATCATGGATACCTGGTGGCAGACCGAAACCGGCGGCATCATGCTCACTCCCCTTCCCGGTGCGACGGCACTGAAGCCCGGATCGGCGACCCGGCCATTCTTTGGCGTCCAGCCGGTCGTGCTCGATAACGAAGGCACGCTGCTGGAAGGCCCGGCAGAGGGCAATCTGTGCATTGCCGACAGTTGGCCCGGCCAGGCGCGCACGATCTATGGAGATCATGAAAGGTTCGTTGAGACCTATTTCTCCACCTTCAAGGGCCTGTATTTCTCGTCGGATGGATGCCGGCGGGACGAGGACGGCTATTTGTGGATCACCGGCCGCGTCGACGACGTTATCAACGTCGCCGGACACCGGATGGGCACCGCCGAAGTGGAAAGCGCGCTGGTCGCGCACACCAAGGTCTCCGAAGCGGCTGTGGTCGCCTACCCGCACCCGGTCAAGGGCCAGGGGATCTATGTCTACGTCACGCTGATGTCGGGTATCGAGCCGAGCAAGGAGCTTGAAGCCGAATTGCGCAACTGGGTCCGCAAGGAAATCGGACCGATCGCCACGCCGGACCTGCTGCAGTTCGCTTCCGATCTGCCCAAGACGCGCTCGGGCAAGATCATGCGCCGCATCCTGCGCAAGATCGCGGAAGACGACTTCTCCAATCTGGGCGACACGTCCACGCTCGCCGATCCGGGCGTCGTGGACGCCCTGATCTCCAACCGGATGAACCGGTCCGCCTGAGCGGGTCAGACGGCGGGCGGTAACGCTCGCCGCCCGCCCTGCGGCAAAACGGCGCAGATTGCCCTTTGCGTCAACCAACTCCTTTACACGGCAAGTCATTGGGTCCATATGCGCGCGCCTGCTCGCAGAGGACGGCAAAGGCCACTCACCCGCGCCACCAGGCGCGCGTCCGCCTCCGCGAGACCATAGGATCTGGCATGTAATCCCGGCCCACGCCGTCAGGCGAAGGGTCAATGGCTGTTCCAGACCGTCAACCTCCCAACGGTCCCGTTCGATCGGGACGAAACAGGATGGAACGCATGGACCTCCGCACGGGGGACGGCCCCCTTTTCTGGCTCGTTGATGACGACGAGCATTCAGCCCATTTCTTTGCGCGCACTCTGGCGGGCGTTCAGAGCGAAATCCGGATCGACCATCACCCGTCGCCGGACAGGGCGCTTCGCCGACTGGCCGATCTGTTGGAAACCGATGCCGCGCTGCCGGACATGATCGTCGTCGATCTCAAGGCGCACACTGGCGTCAACGAAAAATTTCTCGCTCATCTCCGCGCCGCGCTCAGAGGACGTGAAATACCCGTGGTCGTCATGGCGCGCTCGCTTGAGCACAAGGTGCGTGCACCCCTGATTGCCGCCGGGGCCGACGCAGTGTTCGATCGCAGCGCCGACTTGACGACCTATCGGCAGGAAGTTGCTGCACTCCTTGAGTTCTGGCGGCGCGGCCGGCCGCGGATAGTCCGGCGCGCATAAGGGCCGCCCTGCTTCGCCAGATTCCCTGCGGTCCCGAAGAACGGCCGGCCCGGCGCAATTGTCCTGGATCAATATGTGCCGTTTTACTGGCGCGTATCATCCCCGGGAAAGTCAAACTGGACGGTCGCCCCTCTGGGCGGCCAGTCGATGGGAGATGCAGATATGGCGCATGTGGTAATTCTCGGCGCAGGTCTTGGCGGCGCCGTCATGGCCTACGAAATGAAGGATCATCTTCGGTCTGAAGACAAGATCACGGTGGTCACCAAGGATCCAAAGTATCACTTTGTTCCGTCCAATCCCTGGGTGGCGGTGAACTGGCGCTCCCGCGACGATGTCGAGATCGACCTGGCGCCGGTCATGGCGCGGCGCGGCATCGACTTCAGGACCGTGGCGGCCGAGAAGGTTCTGCCCGAGGAAAACCGGCTTGAACTGGCCGACGGCACCTCGGTGAATTACGACTATCTCATCATCGCCACCGGCCCCGAACTGGCTTTTGACGAGATCGAGGGCCTCGGACCCTCGAGCAATACCCAGTCGGTGTGTCACGTCGATCATGCGCTGGAAGCGGGCAAGGCGTTCGAGGAATTCTGCAAGGATCCGGGCCCCATCATCGTCGGCGCGGTGCAAGGGGCATCGTGCTTCGGCCCTGCCTACGAGTTCACCTTCATCCTGGAGACCGAGCTTCGCCGCCGCAAGATTCGCGACAAGGTGCCCATGACCTTCGTCACGCCCGAGCCGTATATCGGCCACCTCGGCCTCGATGGTGTTGGCGACACGCGCGGCCTTCTCGAGAGCGAAATGCGCGACCACCACATCAAGTGGGTGACCAATGCCAAGGTGCAGAAGGTCGAAGACGGCAAGATGCACATCGAGGAGATCGCCGAGGACGGAACCTCCAGGGGCACAAAGGAACTGCCGTTCAAATATGCGATGATGCTGCCCGCTTTCCGGGGCATCAAGCCGCTGATGGGCATTGAGGGGCTGGTCAATCCACGCGGCTTCGTCATCGTCGACAAGCACCAGCGCAACCCCAAATATCCCAATGTGTTCGGGATCGGGGTATGCGTCGCCATTCCGCCCGTGGGACCGACGCCTGTGCCCTGCGGCGTGCCCAAGACCGGGTTCATGATCGAATCCATGGTCACCGCCACCGCGCTCAACATCGAAATGCTGCTCAAGGGCGAGGAGCCCATACACCAGGCAACCTGGAACGCGGTCTGCCTCGCCGATTTCGGCGACAGCGGCGTTGCGTTCGTCGCCCAGCCCCAGATTCCGCCGCGCAACGTGAACTGGGCGTCGGAAGGCAAGTGGGTCCACACCGCCAAGATCGGTTTCGAAAAATACTTCATGAACAAGATGCGGCGCGGCACGTCCGAGCCGTTCTACGAGACCGCCATGCTCAACATGCTCGGAATCGGCAAGCTCAAGAAGACGACGACCGACTGAGGCACCGCCTGGAGCGCTTTCAGGAAAAGTGGAAACGTTTTTCCGGTTCGAAAGCGCGACCATTCAACGGCTCCAATCCAATTGACGGCCCGCCGGCTTTCGCGCCGGCGGGCCTTTTCTTTTGCCTTTCACGACGGGTCAGGCAGTGCCAACGAACGTGGCCCCCAGTCCGCTTTTTGCTTGACCGCGCAGAAGCGGCAAACGACGCTGGCCGCCCGAATATCGAACAACGGATACCGCCCTTGACTCCCGATGCCGAACTCCTGACCCGCATGATCCGGGCGGGCACTCGTGAAATTCCCGCGGATGTCGTCATTCGCAATGTCCGCCTGCTCGACGTGATAACCGGGGCCATCGCGCAGACCGATATCGCCATTGTCGGCGACCGTATCGTTGGCACCCACGCCGAATACGACGCGCACGAGGTCATCGATGGCGAAGGCCGGTTTGCCGTGCCCGGCTTCATCGATACGCATCTCCACATCGAAAGTTCGCTGGTCACGCCCCATGAATTCGATCGCTGCGTGCTGCCGCATGGCGTGACCACGGTAATTTGCGATCCTCACGAGATCGCCAACGTTCTGGGCACCGAGGGCATTCGCTATTTCCTCGACAGCGCCGAACGCACCGTCATGGATATCCGGGTCAACCTATCCTCGTGCGTACCCGCGACGCGCTTCGAGACGTCCGGTGCACGACTGGAGGTCGACGATCTCGTGCCGTTCCGCGACCATCCACAGGTCATCGGGCTGGCCGAATTCATGAACTTTCCGGGTGTACTGGCGACAAGTCCCGATGCAATCGCCAAGCTCGTCGCCTTTCAGGACGGACACATCGACGGACATGCCCCGCTTCTGTCGGGCACAAGGCTCAACGGCTACCTTGCCGCGCGCATTCGCACCGACCACGAGGCGACCAGCGCCGCAGAGGCGCGGGAGAAGCTCTCCAAGGGCATGCACATACTGATCCGTGAAGGATCGGTCTCAAAGGATCTGAACGCCCTTGCCGAAGTGCTCGACGAAAACACGTCCGCCTATGTCGCGCTGTGCACGGACGACCGCAATCCGCTCGACATCGCGGAGGAAGGGCACCTCGATGCTCTCATCCGCCGCCTGATCGACAAGGGCAGACCGCTGCACCACGTCTACCGCGCCGCCTCGCACTCGGCCGCCCGCATATTCGGCCTGACCGACCGTGGCCTGCTCGCGCCCGGCTGGCGCGCGGACATCGTGCTGCTCGACGACCTTGAGGCGTGCGCCGTCTCCGATGTCATCGCAGGGGGCCGTCTGGTCACCCCCGAGCTGTTTCGAGGACGCGAGACCGTGCCGCCTGTGGGTCTCTCCTCGATGAAGGCGAAGCCGGTGACCGCCGAGGCCTTCGTGACCCGGCCCCGCCCCGGGGAGAACCGGACACCGGTGATCGGCGTTCGACCCGGCCTCATTCTCACCTTCCGCGAAGAAGCGACGCTCGAGCATTCCGCCACCGGCCTCAAGCCCGACCTCGCCAACGATGTCATCAAGGTCGCGGTGATCGAACGGCATGGGATCAACGGCAATATCGGCCGCAGTTTCGTGACCGGTTTCGGCCTCAAGCGCGGAGCCATCGCCTCGTCTGTGGGCCATGACAGCCACAACATCACGGTGATCGGCGCCGATGACGCCGACATGGCCGCCGCCGTCAACCGCCTGATCGAGATGGGTGGGGGATTTGCGGTCGCCGAAGGCGGCAAGGTGACCGCCGAACTCGCCCTGCCACTGGCCGGCCTGATGAGTCTTGAGCCATTCGAGACGGTATCGCACGCGCTCGAGCGGTTGCGGGACAAGGCGCACGACCTTGGCTGCGTGCTGCCCGAGCCGTTCCTGCAGGTCGCTTTCCTTGCGCTACCGGTGATCCCGCACCTCAAAATGACCGACTTCGGACTGTTTGATGTCGACAAGTTCGACTTCGTGAGCTGACGCGTCCCGCCGGCCAGACAAGGGGATTGGGCGATGAGCCTGATGAGCGGCCTGATCGCACGAATGTATCGCCTGCCGCCACGGCGCAATGCGGTGACGGTGATACGGGATCTCGAGGTTCCGGCCGACGACGGCATCGTGCTGATGACCGACCGCTACGCTCCCCGCAAACGCGGCACTCATCCCACGCTTCTCATCCGCCTGCCCTATGGACGGCGCAATCTCGCCGCCATGGCCGAAGCCTATGCCGAGCGCGGATACAACACGCTGATGCAGGCCTGTCGCGGAACCGGCGGTTCCGGCGGCATATTCGACCCGCTCGTGCACGAGCGCAGCGACGGCCTGGCCACGCTGGCCTGGATCCGTGAACAGCCATGGTTCGATGGACGGCTGGGGCTGACCGGTCCAAGCTACATGGGCTTCGCGCAATGGGCGATCTGCGATGCCCTGCCCCCGGGCTCGGCCATGTCGACCAAGGTGACCAGTGCCGAGTTCGAATCCGTGGTGTTTCCAGGCGGCAGCTTCCACCTCGGGCTCTGGCTTTCGTGGATGCAGACCATCGAGGGCCTGCGCAACCCCGGCCTGAGATTCGTTGGCGACATGATGAGCGGAGCCATCGAACGAGCAACCCGCAAGGCGGCCAACCATCTGCCCCTGGTCGATGCTGACAAGGTCGCCATGGGCCGCGAAGTCCCGTTCTGGCGCGACTGGATCCAAAAGGCGGTCGGCAATCACGAGTTCTGGGCCAGCATGGACCACCGCAAGCGCCTGGGGGCGGGGACGCCGCCCAACCACTTCGTTTCCGGATGGCAGGATTTCATGGTCGACCAGCTGCTGCGTGATTTTGCAGCGCTGGTGGAAGCCGGGCAACGCCCTTACCTGACCATTGGCAGTTGGACCCATGTAGACAACGAATTGCAGGCCGAAAGCATGCGCCAGACACTCGTCTGGATGGACGCGCATCTGCTGGCGAAGCCGGGCGGCCTTCGAAAACAGCCAGTAAGGCTGCACATTTCAGGGGCCGACAAGTGGATCGAAAGCGAATGCTATCCCCCCGATGGCATGTCCGCGAGTTCTTTTCGTCTCCACCCCGAGAGCGCGCTGGACCGGGGACCGCCGCCGGATTCGACGCCAAGCCGGTTCGTTTACGATCCCTCGAAACCGACACCGAGCGTCGGGGGTGCGAAATTCGCCTTCACTGGCGCCGGTCCCCAGGACACCCGCTCGCTGGAAAGGCGCAAAGACGTGCTCTGTTTCACATCGCAGCCCCTTGATGCGCCACTGACCGTTGTCGGCAGTCCCACTGTCACCCTGTTCGCCCGTTCCAGCCTGCAGCACGCGGATTTCTTCGTCAGCCTGAACGACGTCGCTCCGGACGGGCGTTCCCTGAACATGACCGACGCGATCCGTCGCATTGCGCCGGGCACCTGCCCGCCCGATGCCGAAGGCATCTGGCGCATCGAATTGCAGCTGCATGCCGTCGGCCACCAGTTTGACAAGGGCCACCGCCTGCGCGTGCTGGTCGCTTCTGGCGCTCACCCGCGCTTTGCGCGCAATCTTGGCACCGGGGAACAGATCGCCACCGCGACCGCCATGCGCGCGGCCACCCAGGAAGTCTTCCACGACCCGGGTCACCCCAGCGCCATCACGCTCCCGATCTATCGAGGGCTCTGAGCCAGGCCGCAGCGTTGCGCGCACCACCCCCTGAAACGCATCCAGGAAAAACGCACACCGCTCTTCCCGAATGCGCCGGGGTCAATGGTTGGGCGTCGAGACCACGATCGGGACCGATCGACACGCCCCTAATTGCCAAGGGCAGCCTTGAGTTCGAGGCGACGGGCATGCAGAACCGGCTCGGTGTAGCCCGAAGGCGATTCCGTGCCCTTGAACACGAGGTCGAGCGCGGCCTGGAAGGCAATGGACGCATCGAAATCCGGCGCCATCTTCACATAGGCCGGATCCCCGGCATTCTGCTCGTCCACCACCGCAGCCATGCGCTCGAAAACCTCGATCACCTGTTCGCGGCTGACGATCTCGTGCCGCAGCCAGTTGGCGATGTGCTGCGACGAAATGCGCAGGGTTGCGCGGTCCTCCATCAGGGCGACATCGTGGATGTCGGGCACTTTCGAACACCCGACGCCCTGCTCGATCCAGCGCACCACGTAACCGAGAATGCCCTGGGCATTGTTCTCCAGTTCGGAGCGGATATCGTTCGGCGCGAGCGTCGCCGTATCGAGCACAGGCATGGAAAACAGGTCGGCCAGCGGGGGCGTCGGCTCATTGTGGCGACGTTTCTGCGCCGCGAACACATCGACCTCGAGATAGTGCAGCGCATGCAGGGTCGCCGCCGTCGGCGAAGGCACCCATGCCGTGTTGGCGCCGGCATTGGGATGCCCGATCTTGGTCCTGAGCATTTCCGCCATGGCGTCTGGGGCCGCCCACATGCCCTTGCCGATCTGCGCGCGGCCGGACAGGCCGCATTCCAGGCCGATCATGACATTGCGGTCCTCATATGCCTTGAGCCAGCGCTCGGACTTGATCGCGTCCTTGCGCAGCACGGGACCGGCTTCCATCGATGTATGGATCTCGTCGCCTGTGCGGTCGAGAAAACCGGTATTGATGAAGAACAATCGCTGACGCGCTTCGTAGATCGCCGCCTTGAGATTGGCCGAGGTGCGGCGCTCTTCATCCATGATGCCGATCTTGATCGTGTTCCGGGGCAGGTGCAGCATGTCCTCGACCGCACCGAACACATCGCAGGCGAAACGCACCTCATCGGGACCGTGCATCTTGGGCTTGACCACATAGATGCTGCCGGTTGCCGAGTTCCGGCCCTTGTCGTGCATGGCGCAAAGGGCGGTTACCGCGGCATCGAGCAGCCCCTCTGGAATGTCGGCGCCGCTCTCGTCCTGTGCGGCCGGCGTGGTCATCAGGTGGCCCACATTGCGCACCAGCAGCAGCGCGCGCCCCTTCAGGGTCAGCGCCGAGCCGTCCGGCGCGACATAGTGCCGGTCATCGTTGAGGCGTCGCTCGATGGTCTTGCCGCCCTTTACAAAACTCTCGCTGAGATTGCCGTTCATCAGGCCCAGCCAGTTGCGATAGACGCCGACCTTGTCCGCGGCATCCACCGCGGCGACCGAATCCTCGCAATCCTGGATCGTGGTTACCGCGCTCTCGACCATCACGTCGGCGAGGCCGGCCTTGTGGGTCTTCCCGATCGGATGATCGGGCGCCACATGCAGTTCGACATGCAGACCGTTGTGCCGCAGAAGGATCACCTGCCGTCCCGGTTCGCTGGAATAGCCAGCGAACGCCGACGGGTCGGCCAGCCCGGTCTCTCCGTCTGGCGTACCGATGGAAAGGCGCGCGCCGTCACCTTCGGTGACCACGCCATAGTCCGTCACATCCGCATGGCTGCCCCCGGCAAGTGGAAATGCCTTGTCCAGGATCGCAGCCACCCGGGCGAAGACCTCGTTCCCGCGCTTGGGATTGTACCCCTCGCCCGGCGCCAGTTCGCCGCGCTGCTCGATGGCGTCGGTGCCATAGAGCGCGTCATAGAGGCTTCCCCAGCGCGCATTCGCCGCATTCAGGGCATAGCGCGCATTGGAAACCGGCACCACAAGCTGTGGCCCGCAGATGGTCGAGATTTCGCGGTCCAGGTTCTCGGTCTCAATGCTGAATTCGCCGGGCGGCTCCACCAGATAGCCGATCTCGCGCAGGAAACTCTCGTAGCCCGCAGGGTCGTTGGCCACCGGACCGTTGGCCCGATGCCAGGCATCGATCTTGTTCTGCAGGACATCACGAATGCCAAGCAATTCGGAATTACGCGCCCCGAAGCGCGCCACCAGGCCGGACAGCCCCTCCCAGAATTCTCCGGCCGAGACCGGCACGCCGTCCAGTGCCTCACGCTCGATGAAATCCGCGAGACGGCTGTCGACCATCAGTCCCGCACGCTTGGAATAAACGCTCATCCTTCTCCCTTTCCCGGCTGTTCGTATGCCGGTTCCGCTGGCAAGAGCCGCAAGCCCTGCGGCGTTGAAGTCCGGCGATGCGCCGGCTGATCTCTGGAGCAACGCGGCACATCCGGAAGAAGCGGCGTCCACCTGCACTGGTTAATTGTCGTATGAACCGATATTTGCGTCAATACGCAAGTCTCGACTTGAGACCAACCCCCGCGACATAGGTCTCGACGATCGAGCGGTCGTCGCCCATTGTCTGCAGCACGAACAGTTCCTCGGAAAGCGAGGTAACCGTTTCCATGCGCAGCGCGCCGGCAGGCGTTGCCCCGGCATCGAGCACGACCAGGTCGGCATCCTGCCCCGGCTCTATGCTGCCGATGCGGTCGGAAAGCGAGAGAGCCCGGGCGTTTCCCAGGGTCATCATGTAGAACGAAAGGAGTGGGGTCAGGGTCTGCCCGTTCAGTTGCAGGACCTTGTAGGCCTCATCGAAGGTGCGCAGCATCGAATAGGAGGTGCCACCTCCCACGTCGGTCGCCACTGCGATCCGCACGCCACCTTCGGCCAGTCGTTGCCAGTCGAACAACCCGCTGCCCAGAAACAGGTTCGATGTTGGACAGAAAACCGCGACAGAACCGGTATAGGCCAAAGCCTCTATCTCTCGCTCCGAGAGATGGATGCAATGCCCAAGAAGGGTACGCGGCCCCAGGAGCCCGAACTGTTCGTAAACGCCGGTATAGTCAGGCGCCTCGGGATAGAGCGACTGGGTGAAGGCGATCTCGTCATGGTTCTCGGAGAGATGCGTCTGCACGTAGCAACCCGGGAATTCCTCGGCCAGCGCCCCGGCGGCCTCGAGTTGCTCCGGCGTCGAGGTGATCGCGAAACGCGGCGTGATTGCATAGAGCGCCCGCCCGCGGCCATGCCATTTCCTGATCAGGCGCCGGGTTTCGTCATAGCCCGATTGCGCCGTGTCGGTCAGCGCCCGGGGCGCCTCGCGATCCATCATCACCTTGCCGCCGATCATGAGCATGTTGCGCCGCTTTGCCTCGGTGAAGAAGGCATCGGCGGACGCGGCGTGGACGGTGCAATAGGCGGCGGCGGTCGTCGTGCCGTGCCGGATCATCTCGTCGAAGAACAGCGACGCGATGCGCGAGGCATGCTCGGGATCCCCGAATTTTTGTTCCTCGACAAAGGTATAGGTGTTCAGCCAGTCCAGAAGTTGCACACCGAACGAGCCGATCACCTGCATCTGGCTGAAATGGATGTGCGGATCGATGAAGCCGGGCGTGATCAGGTGTGGGCGATGGTCGATCACCGTGCTGGTGGCTGGCGCGGACCAACCCACTTCCGTATATTCGCCCGCGGCAATGATCTGCCCGTTCTCGATAACGATCGCTCCGTCCACGATATAGCGGACGCAGTCGGTGTCCTCCGCCGAACGCGGTGCGTCGGTGAAGGTCAGAATCCGGCCTCGCAGGACGGTCTGACTCATGAACCCCTCTTGGTTTCCCCTGTCGCCTCGCGATACCAGGTCACCAGCACCGCCCGCTCCTCGGGCGTGATGTCGGTGACGTTGCCTGGCGGCATCGCGTGACTCACACCCGCCTGCAGATAAATCTGTCGGGCGTGCGTGGCAATGGCTAGATCGCTGTCAAGACGTACGTTTTTCGGCGCCTCGTAAACACCGTCCCAGACCGGCTCGGCTGCGTGGCACATCGAACAACGACTGGAAACGATATCGCGCGCAGCATCGAAATGTGTGGTGGCGGCGAATTGTTGTGCCTCGCGTGAGGCCATCTCGGAGCTGTCGACCCCGGGCAACTTGGGCGCCGTGGACAACCACATGATCACGATGAACAGCACCGCGGCGGCCGCCCAGGTCCAGTTCGGACTGCCCTTTCGCGCGTGCCGGGTATTGAAATAGTGCCGGATCACCACGCCGATCAGGAAGATCAGCGACGCGATCACCCAGTTGTAGGGCGTCGCGAACGCCAGTGGATAGTGGTTCGACAGCATGAAGAAGATCACGGGCAGCGTCAGGTAATTGTTGTGGACCGAACGCTGCTTGCTCTGCTTGCCGAGCGCGGGGTCGGGCGCCTGTTTGGCCAGAAGCGACGCCACCACCTTCTTCTGGTTGGGAATGATGATGAAGAACACGTTGGCCGACATGATGGTCGCGGTGAAGGCGCCCATATGCAAGAACGCCGCGCGGCCGGTGAACAGGTGGACATAGATCCACGACATCGCCACCAGAACGACGAACAGCAGCGCCATCAGAACGGTGTCGTTGCGTCCAACGGGCGACTTGCACAAGGCGTCATAGACCAGCCAGCCCACGCCGATCGAAGCCATGGAAATCGCGATACCGCCCCAGACCGGCACGTCGAGCACATGTCGGTCGATAAGGAACAGGTCGGCGCCCGCATAGTAGACGACCGCGAGCATGGCGAACCCGGTGAGCCAGGTCGCATAGCTCTCCCACTTGAACCAGGTCAGGTGCTCGGGCAGGCTGGCCGGCGCCACCAGATATTTGGCGATGTGGTAGAACCCGCCGCCATGCACTTGCCATTCCTCGCCATGCGCGCCCTCGGGCAGGTCGGGCGACGGGCGCAGCGCAAGGTCGAGTGCGATGAAATAGAATGAAGACCCGATCCAGGCGATCGCGGTCACCACATGAAGCCAGCGGACCGCGAATGCCAGCCATTCCCACATGATCGTGAAGTCGGTCAATGTACTGCCCCCTCGCAACCAATTCGAGTACACCGAACCGCGCACAGAAAAAAGAGGCGGGTCTTTGCCCGCCTCCCGGTTCTTTCAGGCGCGGATGAGATCAGGACGCGCTTTGCACGCCCTTCACATACCAGTCGATGACCGCAAGGTCGCTGTCCGGCATGGTGGCGCCATCGGCAACCTTCTGGTTGCCGTCCTGGTCGAAGATCGGGCCGGTGAACACATTGTAGGTGCCATCGTGCCAGCCTTTCTGGATCGCGTCGGCGGCAGCCTGTACGTCCGCTGGCATGGCCGGATTGTAGGGGGAAATCTTGACGGTGCCTTCCTTGAAGCCCCACCAGGTATCCTGTGAAGCCCAGGTTCCGTCGATGACCGCCTTGGCGCGCGCGACGTAGTACGGCCCCCAGATATCCTCGATCGCAGTCAGGTGCGCCTTCGGCGCGAAGGTCGACATGTCGGCGCCCTGCCCGAAGCCGTAAAGCCCCTTCTGCTCCAGGATCTGCAACGCTGCCGGGCTGTCGGTATGGGTCGTCACGATATCGCAACCCAGGTTGATCAGCGTCTCGGTCGCGGCGGCCTCCTTGGCCGGGTCGAACCAGCTGTCGATCATCACCAGCTTGACCTGGATATCGGGATTGACGGCCTGTGCGGCGAGCGTGAAGGCGTTCACGCCCAGCACCACTTCGGGCACCTTGTACGAACCCAGGTATCCGATGACGCCGGTCTTGCTCATCATCCCGGCGATGGTGCCCAGCACTGCGCGTCCTTCATGGAAACGTGAATTGTAGGTCGCCACGTTGTCGGCCCGCTTGTAGCCGGTGCAGTGCTCGAACTTCACGTCCGGGAACTCGGAGGCGACCTGGATGGTCTGGTCCATGTAACCGTAGGAGGTGGTGAAGATCAGCTTGCAGCCCTGCTGCGCGAGGTCGCGGATCACGGGAATGGCGCTGGCGTCTTCGTTCACGTTCTCCACGTAGACGGTCTCGACGGCGCTGCCCAGTTCCTTCTCGACTTCCTCACGGCCCTTGTTGTGGGCCCAGGTCCAGCCGAAATCGCCGATCGGGCCGAGGAAGATGTAGCCCACCTTGAGCGGGTCCGCCGCGAAAGCACGGCTTCCCAGGAGCGGAAGGGCGGAGGTGGCCGCCGCGGCCTTCACGAAATTGCGGCGTGTCAGTCTGGTCATGATGGTCTCCTTGGATTTTTTACGCGGTTTCTTGAAATCAGGCACTTGGAAGGAATGGCTTGCCCAGGCAGGCCGGGGCGTTGCTGCCCACCGTCTCCCTGGCGGAGATGACGGCAAGCACGACTACGGTCATCAGGTACGGCATTGCCGCCCAGAACTGGCTGGGCAGCAGCGAGAATCCGGCGCCCTTGGCGAGCAATTCAAGTTCGATCAGGAGGCCGAAGAAATAGGCACCCAGAAGCAGCCGCCCCGAGCGCCAACCGGCGAACACGACCAACGCCAGCGCGATCCATCCGCGCCCCGCCGTCATCTTCTCGTTCCACATCTGCGAGGTCACCGTGGTGAAATACATGCCCGCGATGCCGGCCATCGCGCCGCCAAAGGCAATCGCGGCAAACCGGACACCGATGACCGAGTAGCCAATGGAATGGGCGGAAAGATCGTTCTCGCCGACGGCCCTGAGAATGAGCCCCCATCGGGTCGATTTCAGGAACCATGCCACCAGCGGCACCATGATGAATGCGAAGTAGACGATCGGACTGTAGCCGAAAAACAGTTGCCAGAACGGATGGCGCGCCAGTTCCGCCGGAAAGGGTGAACCGAATATGGGCACGATGCGGCCGACGAAAGCGGTCCCGATCAAGGAGGACAGCCCGGTCCCGAAGATCGTCAGCGCAAGCCCTGTGGCAACCTGGTTGGAATTGAGGTTAAGAACGAAGAAGCCGAACATGAGGCTGGCCAGCGCCGCGCCGCCGGATGCGGCCAGAACGCCGAACCACGGATTGCCGGTCAGAACGGTGCCGGCAAAGCCGCCGATCGCCCCGATCAGCATCATGCCCTCGACCCCCAGATTGAGCACGCCGCTCTTTTCCACCACCAGTTCCCCGAGCCCGGCAAGCAGGATCGGCGTGGAAATTCCCACGATCGTCATCAGCGTTGAGGTGACATCGAAGCTCATTGCCTCGCCCCTTCAGGTTCGGCGGCCGCCGGGCGACCGGAGACTATGCGCAGCCGGTAGCGCACGAAAATATCGCTCGCCAGAATGAAGAACAGCATCATCGCCTGGAAAATGCCGGCGGTTGAGTTGGGAATGTGGACAGTGGTCTGGGCGACCTGTCCGCCGACATAGGTGACTGCCAGGACGATGCCCGCGATGAGCACGCCGATGGGGTGCAGGCGCCCCAGAAAAGAGACGATGATCGCCGTGAAGCCGTAGCCGGAAGGAAACCCGAGATTGAGTTGCTTGGTCGCCCCGGTAAGCTCGAACACGCCGGCCAACCCAGCCATGGCGCCCCCGATCAGCAGGGCAAGCCATACTGTCTTCCGGGCGCTGAAACCGCCGTGCCGCGCCGCATTGGGCGCACTGCCCACCACCCGAATCTGGAAGCCGAAGACCGAGCGGCTCATCAGGGCCCAGAACGCCAGCGCCACCAGCACTGCGATCGGCACGCCCATGTGAACCGTCGTGCCCGGCACGAACATCGGCATCAACTGGTCGCCGGTCAGCAATGGGGTTTGAGGAAAATTGCGGCCCGCCGGATCCTTCCACGGCCCGCCGATCAGATAGCTCAGCAATTGCAGGGCGACATAGGTGAGCATGAGGCTCGACAGGATCTCGCTCACTCCGTAGCGATTCTTGAGAAACGCCGGAATTGCCGCCCAGGCCATGCCGCCAAGGACCCCGCCCGAAACGATGGCCGGCAACACCCACCAGCCCGACAGGCCCGCGGTCAAGAGGCCGACCCCGGCCCCGGCCAATGCGCCCACGATGTACTGGCCTTCCGCGCCGATGTTCCACACATTGGCCCTGTTGCCCACTGAAAGCCCCACCCCGATGATGATCAGCGGAGCGGCCTTCACCGCAACGTCCTGCCACTTGTAGGAGGCCAGAAGCGGCGTCAGGAATATGTCCTTGACCGCGCGGACGCCATCAATGCCCATCGCCTCGAAGATGACCACGCCGATGATCATGGTCAGAAGGACAGACGCGACCGGCGTTGCAACGAGCATGAAATTGCTCGGTTCGGGACGTTTCTCAAGCCTGATGCGCATGCATCGCCTCCGTCATCTCGGCCGTGGCTTCGGGATCACCATGCACGCCGCCCATCAACAGTCCGAGTTCCTCGATGCTGACTTCGCCCACCGCCCTCTTGTCGCTGAGGGTCCCGCCATTGATCACCGCGATCGTATCGCAAAGGCTCAGCAATTCGTCGAGGTCCTGCGAAATCACCACGATTGCCGAACCCTTGCCTGCAAGGTCGACCAGCGCCTGGTGAATGGCCGCGGCAGCCCCGGCGTCCACGCCCCAGGTGGGTTGCGAGACGATCAGCACTTCAGGACTTTGCAGGATCTCCCGGCCCATGATGTATTTCTGCAGATTGCCCCCTGACAGGGAACCCGCCATCGCGTCGGGTCCGGTCGCCTTGACCGAGAAATCGGCGACCACGTTCTTCGCATAACTCCTGGCCTGACCGAACTGCACGAATCCGCCCGAGGCGAGCTTCTTGCGCACCCGCGCGGTCAGCACAGCGTTTTCACTCAGTGAGAAATCGGTCACCGCTGCGTGGCCGTAGCGCTCCTCCGGCACTGCGCAAAGGCCGAGCTTGCGGCGCTCCTCTATCCCCAGCAGCCCCGCGGGCCGTGCGGAAATGGTGATTGCATCGGCGCTATTGGCACGTTCCTCGCCCGACAACGCCAGCGCGAGTTCGTTCTGCCCATTGCCGGCGACCCCGGCAATGCCGAAGATTTCCCCCCCGCGCACCGCAAAGCCGACATTGTTGAGCGGTACGCCAAAATCGCCCTCGCCCTTCAACGTGAGACCACGGACGACAAACTTGTCCGCCCCCATCTCGCGGCCGGCGGACTTGGTGATTTCCTTGAGATTACCACCGATCATCATCTCGGCCATGCTCCTGGAGGTCTCCATGCTCGGCACGCATGTGTCCACCACCTTGCCGCCGCGCAGGATCGTCGCCGTGTCGCACAGCGCCTTGATCTCGTGCAGCTTGTGGGAAATGTAGAGAATCGAGCGGCCTTCCCCCGACAATTTCTTGAGCGTCTCGAACAATTGCTCGACTTCCTGGGGCGTGAGCACGGAGGTCGGCTCGTCCATGATGAGCAATTCGGGATTGAGCAGCAGCGCACGCACGATCTCGATACGTTGCCGCTCCCCCACGCTCAACGTGGAAACCACCCGGCGCGGATTGAGCTTCAATCCATAGGTGTCGAGCACTTCGAGAATCTTCTTCTCCAGGTCGCGCTGCGCAACCGAGGCATCGAGCCCCAGGGCGATGTTCTCCAGGACGGTCATCGCCTCGAAAAGCGAGAAATGCTGGAAGACCATGCCGATCCCCAGCCGCCGCGCGGCACGCGGGTTGGCAATGGTGACGGGCTGCCCGTTCCAAAGGATCTGCCCGGCATCGGGTTGCATCACCCCGTAGATCATCTTCACCAGGGTCGATTTGCCTGCCCCGTTCTCGCCCAGCAATGCGTGGATCTCGCCTGGCCTTACGGCGAGACTGACATGATCGTTGGCAAGAACGCCCGGAAACCGCTTGGTGATACCTTCGAGCTTGAGCCGCATCGGCGCGGTTGAATGCATCGGGGTCCCCACTACCACTCGTTGCTGGTTCGCATGCGCCGGTCCGCGGCGAACGCGTTTGCGTCATACTGGCGCAATATTTCGGCCGCCGCCAGCGCCGCGATAACCGGCGGTCGCTTGTCGCCGGTGACATCGGCGGCGATGGGAGAGACAAGCCGGTCCAGAAGCGAGAGGTCGCCCCCCTCGCGCCGGAACCAGCCGGCAAAGGTCGCGCGCTTGCTCTTCGAGCCGATCATGCCGACATAGGCGGCATCGCCGCGCTCGAGGGCTTCCTTGGCGATGAGGAAATCGAGGGCGTGGTCATGGGTGAGAATCACGAAGGCGCTGCCGGGCCGCGCTTGCCGGACCAGCGCTTCCGGCACGGCGGCGAGCCGCCCCTCGACCCCCTCCGGAAGATCGGTCAGCGCGTCGCGCCGCGTGTCGATCACGGTAACATTGAACGGTAGCGGGGCGAGGGCATGCGCCAATGCCACCCCCACATGGCCCGCCCCGAAAACCAGTACGTCCGGCTGGCGTCGCGCTTCGGTCTTCATTCGCTCGATGAGCTTCGCCCTGCGCCCCTCGTCGAGTTCCAGGAACGAGAGAACCACGCGCCCCCCGCAACACTGCCCGATATCCGGCCCAAGGGGCACCGACATCTCGCCCGGGTCATCCTTGCCGGCCAGGATGCGTCTGGCCCGATCGATGGCAAGGAACTCGAGTTGCCCGCCCCCGATTGTGCCGAAGGCCTGCACGGCGCCCACCAGCATCCACGCGCCGGCCTCCCTGGGCGTCGACCCGAGCGCCTGGTCGACCTCGACAAGAATCGTCCGGCCCGCGCCCGCAAGGAACTGTTCGATGCGGCGGACCCCGATGCTCATTTTGCCGCCCCCCCCGACTTGAGCCGCTGCACCGCCATCAGCACGCGCTCGGGGGTCGCCGGTGCATCGAGCCTGGGACAGACCGCATAGTCGCCAACGCTCGCCACCGCCATGCCAAGTGCCTCGAAGGCCGAGATCGCCAACATGAATGGCGGCTCGCCGACCGCCTTGGATCGTCCGATCGTGGCTTCCCGGTTCGAAGACCAGTCCGCCAGCCGCACATTGAACTGCCGAGGCCGGTCCGACGCCAGCGGGATCTTGTAGGTCGAGGGGGCATGGGTACGCAGCCGGCCCTTGTCGTCGAAAACCAGTTCCTCGGTGGTCAGCCAGCCCAGGCCCTGCACGTAGCCGCCCTCGATCTGGCCCAGGTCGATCGCGGGGTTGAGCGAATTGCCCACGTCGTGGAGGATATCGACGCGATCCACCTGGTATTCCCCGGTCAAGGTGTCGATGCTGACTTCGGATACCGCCGCGCCATAGGCGAAATAGAGGAACGGCCTGCCCCTTCCACTCGCCCTGTCCCAATGGATTTTCGGGGTCTTGTAGAAGCCTGCCGCCGACAGATGGATCCGCGCCATGTAGGCCTGGCCGATCAGATCGTCGAAGGTGACACGCTGATTGCCGATCCGAACGGCGTTGCGCTCGAATTCGACCTGCTCCTTGTCCACGCCATGGGTTTCCGCGGCGAAATCGATCAGGCGCTGCTTGATCTGTCGCGCGGCATTAAACGCCGCCATCCCGTTGAGGTCCGAACCCGACGACGCCGCGGTCGCCGAGGTATTGGGCACCTTGCCGGTCGTGGTCGCGGTGATTCGCACCCGGTCGAGATCGACGTTGAACTCCTGCGCCACAACCTGCGCCACCTTCACGTTCAGCCCCTGCCCCATCTCGGTGCCGCCGTGGTTGAGATGGATCGACCCGTCCGTGTAGACATGAAGCAGCGCACCCGCCTGGTTGAACCAGGTCGCGGTAAACGAGATGCCGAACTTCACCGGTGTGAGCGCTATGCCGCGGCGAATGACCGGGCTCTTGCGGTTGAAGGCGACAATCTCTTCGCGGCGCTTGCGGTAGTCCGAGGACGCTTCCAGCTCCTCGATCACCCGCAGCGCGATATTGTCCTCCACCGTCTGGTGGTAGGGGGTGACATTGCGGTCCTCGGTGCCATAGAGGTTCGCCTTGCGCACGTCGAGCGGATCCATGCCCAGCGCATAGGCTATCTCCTCGATGATGCGCTCGCCGCCAACCACACCCTGCGGCCCGCCGAAGCCGCGGAACGCCGTGTTCGACACGGTATTGGTGCGCAAGGGCAACGAGGTAAGCCGCACATCGGGGAAGAAATAGCAGTTGTCGGCATGGAACAGCGCGCGGTCGGTCACCGGCCCGGAGAGGTCCGAGGACCATCCGGCGCGCGCCGCGAACTGCGCGTCCACCGCCTCGATGCGGCCCGTTTCATCGAAACCGACCTCATAGTCGACCATGAAATCATGCCGCTTGCCGGTGATGATCATGTCATCGTCACGGTCGGGACGGATCTTGACGGCACGACCGAAACGCTTGGCGGCAATCGCCGCGACCGCGGCGAACAGGTTACCCTGGGTTTCCTTGCCGCCGAAGCCGCCGCCCATACGGCGCACCTGGACGGTGACGGCGTTGGACGGAACGCCGAGCACATGGCCGACCATATGCTGGATTTCGGTGGGGTGCTGGGAGGACGCATGGATGGTCACTTCGTCGTCCTCGCCCGGCACCGCCAGCGCGACCTGTCCTTCCAGGTAGAAATGCTCCTGCCCGCCGATCGCCATGCGGCCCTTCAGCCGGCGCTGCGAACGCTCAAGTCCGGCCGCGATGTCCCCGCGCTCCAGCTTGAGCGGGGTGCAGACCAGTTCGCCGCCCGCCGCCAGCGCGGAGTCCACGTCGATGATGGCCGGCAAGTCACGATAGGCGATCCGCGCCAGTTTCGTGGCCCGGCGCGCCACCTCACGGGTTTCCCCGATCACCGCAAAGATCGGCTGGCCATGGAACAGGACCTTGTCCTCCGCCAGCAGCGGTTCATCGTGCAGCCCGCTCGAACTGACATCGTTCACACCGGGAATGTCCGAGGCAATCAGGACGCCGACAACGCCCGGCGCGGCCCTGACCGCGTCGAGATCGATGGAGACGATTTCGGCATGCGCTCGTTCTGACAGCCCGAGATAGGCGTGGAGCGTGCCCTTGGGTTCGACAATGTCATCCACATATTCGGCGCGCCCCGAAACATGCTTGGCACCTGAATCGTGAACGATGGACTGGTGCATTATGCTGGCCGCAGGTTTTTCTGGCCTGTTCATGCTGCACCTCGCGACAGATGCGCGACTTCGCCGGACGCTTCCCTGAACACGCGGCGCAGCAGGTTCTGCGCCACGAGCATCCGGTAATCGCTTGAGGCGCGCATGTCCGAAATCGGCGAGAAATCCTCGGCCAGCGCGGCGGCAGCCCGCTCGACCGCAGCTTCGTTCCATGGCTGACCGACAAGCGCCCGCTCGGCACCCGAAGCGCGTTTGGGTGTGGCCGCCATCCCGCCGAATGCAATGACAGCGGCGCCAACGGTGCCGTCCGATGCCAGTTCGATGTTGAACGCACCGCATAGCGCCGAGATATCCTCGTCACGGCGCTTGGAGATCTTGTGCACGGCAAAGATCGCGCCGTCTGCCGGCTTGGGCACCCGCACCGATTCCACGAATTCCCCGGGTGCACGATCCTGTTTTCCATAGGCGATGAAGAAATCTTCGAGCCGCACCACGCGCCGCGACGTGCCCTTGCGCAGCGTGACTTCGGCCCCCAGCGCGATCAGTGGCGGAGGTGTGTCGCCGATGGGCGACCCATTGGCGATATTGCCGCCAATCGTACCCATGTTGCGCACCTGCTCACCCCCGATCCGCGTCCACAGTTCCGCCATGGCCGGGAACTGTATGCGGATGGTCGCGAATGCCTCTGTGTAGCTGACGCTGGCGCCGAGCGTCACCGCGCCCTCGGACACCGAGATCTCGCGCAATTTTTCGAGATGCGAAATGAAGACCACCGGCGCGATTTCGCGCATGAACTTGGTCACCCACAAGCCCACATCGGTCGCTCCGGCAACGATGGTGGCATCGGGATGTTCCTCCAGTACGGCCGCGAAATCGTCGACGTCGGCCGGCACGATGAACCGTCCCGAACCGGTGCCGCAATCAACCCGGTTGCCGTCGCGCATGGCGCGCAGGCTGGCGATGACGGTCTGGCGCTCGGCCACCAGGGGATCCTGTCCCGCATCCGCCATCCGCGCCGCGGACTGCGCCGCCCTGACAATCGGCTCGTAGCCGGTGCACCGGCAAAGGTTACCCTGAAGCGCCTGTTCGATGTCGGCGACGTTCGGCGCGGCTTGCCGCATCCACAGGGCATAAAGCGACATCACGATGCCGGGCGTGCAGAACCCGCACTGGGAGCCGTGCTGCTCCACCATTGCCTGCTGCACCGGGTGCAATTCGCCACCTGGGCGCGACAGATGCTCGATTGTGACGACATGGCAGGCGTCGAGCGATCCCACGAACCGGATGCAGGCATTCACGCTTTCATAGACAAGGTCGTCGCCGCGCAATCGACCGACCAGCACTGTGCAGGCGCCGCAATCGCCCTCCGCGCAGCCTTCCTTGCTGCCGCGCAATCCGCGCTCGAGCCGGAGATAGTCGAGAAGTGTCTGGTCGCAACGTACGTCTGCGAGCTCGAGCGGCTGATCGTTGAGCAGGAACCTGATGGTCGAACGCGTGGCCATCTGCTCAACTCCCCCGATAGGTGGAATAGGCATATGGGGCGACCAGCAGCGGCACATGATAGTGTGCATCCGGATCCGTGATGGTGAAGCGCACCGGGACGATTTCGAGAAACGCCGGCTCGCCCGAAACTCCGGATTGGCGGAAATAGGAGCCGACATGGAAGCGCAGCTCGTACGCCCCCGCCTCGAAACGCTCCCCCTGCAGCAATGGCCCGTCGCACCGCCCGTCGGCATTGGTGCGCGCCGAAAGGATCGGCTCCACGACATCGCCTTCGCAACGGTACAGGTCGATACCCATACCCGCCGCGGGCCGCCCGTTCATCGTATCGAGCACATGGGTCGTCAAACGGCCATCGTTTTGCGCAGAACTCATTCCTGCCCTTTCCATAAGCAGATGCAACTATTGCTGGAAAATTATGCACCGCCAAGCCCCTCAATGGCTCGGCCGCACGTTTCCTCCACAATCTTTGACCGTTCGGTCGATTCTTCGTTGATCGGCGCCTTTGGCCGTTGATCGGGATTATTACGCCGCCTCCGTGCTCTTGATGTGAGCAATTGAAGAACACTATGATGCCGATCCGGCAACAAATGGTCATGCGAACATGCCTCGCCAGCCAGAACCATACGATTCACCGCACGCGCTGCAACGCACCGAACGGCCGCGCGGCGACGCCCTGTCGCCCGCATTGCTCACGCGCGTGTTTCACCAGCCCGCGCTGATCTATTTCGTCGCAGCGGCCGAAAACCTCTCCATCCGCGAGGCGGCGCGCCAGCTCAATGTCGCCTCGTCCGCGGTAACCCGTCAGGTCGCGCAACTCGAGGACGCACTCGGGCTTGCCCTGTTCATCCGCGAAAACCGCCGTCTGCGCCTCAGCCCGGCGGGTGAAATCCTGTTCCGCCACGCGCGCCGCCTGCCCGCGCCGCTGGAGGCAGCGGTCACCGAACTCGAAATGCTGCGGGGCAACCGCACCGGTTCGGTCCGTATCGCCAGCGTCGAAAGCATCGGGCTGTCCTTCCTGCCACGGCTGATCGCCGCGTTCGGCGCGCAATATCCCCAGCTATCGCTTGAACTGGCCATCGGGACGGCCGCCGAGGTTGTCGAGCGGCTGGATGACGAGCGGGCCGATCTCGGCTTCGGCTTCATCACCGGCGATCCCGGCCGGATAGAGATGACGGTTCGCCGCGAGGTGCGCGTCGGGGCCGTAATGCCCCCCACGCATCCGCTCGCCAGCTCTGCTCGGCTGACGCTTGCGGACTGCCTTGAGCATCCTGCGGCCATCGCCATGCCCGAAATCTCCATACGCCAGGTGATCGCTCCGTTTCTCAGGCGCATGGATCGACCATTGCCGGCCCTGGTCGAGGCCAATTCGATAAGGCTCCTGGTCGAGCTGGCCCTGAGCGGGCGTTACGTTTCCATCATGACCCCCCTCGGCGCCCAGGACGAAATACTCAGCGGCGAACTGGTATTCCGCCCTCTTGCGGACGAAGGCATGCCGACCAACCATTTCGGAATTCTCGCACGCTCGGTTTCGGCCCTTCAATTCGCGCCCGCAGTGTTCTATCGCCATGCGAGAAGCTATTTCGAGGATCTCGGTCTGCCCGCGAGCCGCTGACCTGCGTCCACGCCATCCGTCGAAAAGGACTGGTGAAGCGTGCAAACCTCTGATTTGCTTGCGACGTGAGTATTCGGTTTCAATCAGTTCGACGAGAAGTTGTGCCCATGCGATACCCCCGCAACATGCAAGGCTACGGCGCCAACCCGCCAGATGCCAAATGGCCCGGCAACGCCCGGATCGCGGTCCAGTTCGTCCTCAACTACGAGGAAGGCGGCGAGAATTGCATCCTGCACGGAGACGCGGCTTCCGAAGCGTTCCTGTCCGACGTGGTTGGCGCGACGCCCTGGCCCGGCAAGCGGCACTGGAACATGGAATCCATGTACGAGTATGGAGCCCGCGCCGGTTTCTGGCGGCTCCACCGGCTTCTCACCGGCAAGAAGGTGCCGGTCACCGTCTACGGAGTGGCCACGGCGCTTGCCCGCGGCCCGGCCCAGGTCGCCGCGATGCAGGAAGCCGGTTGGGAGATTGCCAGCCACGGGCTCAAGTGGATCGACTACAAGGATGTGTCGGCGGAAGATGAGCGCCGGCATATGCAGGAGGCCATTGCCCTGCACACACAGGTAACCGGCGAGCGTCCCACAGGCTGGTATTGCGGCCGGTGTTCGGTGAATACGGTCGACCTCGCCACCGAGGATGGCGGCTTCGACTATGTATCGGATGCCTATGACGACGACCTGCCGTACTGGCGAGAGCATTGGGGCCGCGCGCAGCTCATCATCCCCTATACGCTCGATGCCAACGACATGCGCTTTGCCACCGCGTCCGGTTTCGACAATGGCGAGGAATTCTACACCTATCTCAAGGACAGCTTCGACACCCTCTATGCCGAAGGGGCGGCGGGCACGCCCAGGATGATGTCCATCGGGCTGCATTGCCGGCTCGCGGGGCGGCCTGGCCGCACGATGGCGCTGAGCCGTTTCATCGACTACGTCATGGGCCACGAAAAGGTCTGGCTGGCCCGCCGCATCGACATCGCGCGCCACTGGGCCGCAACCCATCCCTTCGTCCGGCCCGAACTCATCCCATCCGAACTCGACTACGACGATTTCGTCCAGGTTTTCGGTTCCGTGTTCGAGCATTCCGAATGGGTGGCAGAACGCGCCTTTCATTCCGAACTCGGACCCGCGCACGATACGGCGGTCGGCATGCATTCCGCGCTTTGCCGCCAGTTCCGCGCCGCAACGCGCGAGGAGCGCCTTGGCGTCCTCAACGCACACCCCGATCTCGCCGGCCGGCTGGCCGCCGCGCGGCAGTTGACCGCGGAATCGACCGCGGAGCAGGCTTCCGCCGGCCTCGATGCGCTGACCGAGGCGGAACGCGCGAAGTTTACCGCGCTCAACGACGCCTACAAGGCGCGCTTCGACTTTCCCTTCATCATGGCCGTCAAGGGCCGCAGCAAGGCCGAGATCGTCGCGGCGTTCGAAAAGCGCCTGCAGAACGGCCCCGACGAGGAATTCGACACCGCCTGCCGCGAGGTCGAGAGGATCGCGCGCCTCAGGTTGAACGACCTGCTGCCCGAGTAAACAGGACGAACCATGGCCGATCCAACCTACGCCATTCCGCCCGGCGGCCTGCCGCCCCAGACCCAGTTGCTGACCGGCCGAGCGATCTTCACCCAGAGCTACGCGGTGATCCCGCGCGGCGTGATGACCGACATCGTCACGTCCTTTCTTCCGCACTGGACCGATACCCGGGCCTGGATTATCGCCCGGCCGCTATCAGGATTTGCCGAGACCTTTTCGCAATATGTCATGGAGGTCGCGCCGGGCGGCGGCAGCCGGAGACCCGAGCCCGACCCGCAAGCCGAAGGGGTGATTTTCGTGGTCGACGGCACGATCACGCTCACCCTGGGGGGTACGGCGCACCGCATGGAAACGGGTGGCTATGCCTACCTGCCGGCAGGCGTGGAATGGTCGCTCACCAATGGGGGAAAGGCACCGGCGCGCTTTCACTGGGTTCGCAAGGCCTATGAAGCGGCCGAGGGCATCGACAAGCCGGACGCCTTCGTCACCAATGAACGGGATGTGCCCATCTCGCACATGCCGGGCTGCAATGGGGTATGGGGCACGACGCGGTTCGTCGATCCCGCCGACACAAGGCACGACATGCATGTGAACATCGTCACGTTCGAGCCGGGCGGGGTCATCCCGTTCGCCGAAACACACGTGATGGAGCACGGCCTCTATGTACTCGAAGGCAAGGCCGTCTACCGGCTCAACGACGACTGGGTGGAGGTGGAAGCCGGCGACTTCATGTGGCTGCGCGCCTTCTGTCCCCAGGCCTGTTACGCCGGCGGGCCCGGGCGCTTCCGCTATCTCCTCTACAAGGACGTCAATCGCCACCCAAGGCTGCGTCCGTGAACCGGGCGATAGCCATTGAACCGCTGACCGCCGAAGCCTTCGCGCCGTTCGGACAGGTGATCGAGGCGTCAGAGGCGGCCCACCACTTCCCGATCAATTCGGGCATGACCGAGCGCTATCACGACCTGGCGCGGATCGAACTGGGCGGTGAAAACGCGCGTCCCCTGGTTTCCATCTTTCGCGGGCAACCTTGCGAACTGCCCCTGAGGCTTGAAATGGTCGAGCGCCATCCGCTCGGCTCGCAGGCCTTCATGCCCCTTTCGGACCACCCGTTTCTTGTCATCGTGGCCGCCGACGCCAATGGTGTGCCGTCAACCCCGCGCGCCTTCCTCGCCGCGCCCGGCCAGGGCGTGAACATCGCCCGCAATACATGGCATGGCGTCCTCACGCCGCTCGAGGCGGTCTCGGATTTTCTGGTTGTCGACCGTGGCGGCGACGGGAACAATCTTGAGGAACATTTCTTCGAAACGCCCTATCTGATCGGGAATGCCCCATGACCGAGACCGTGAAGCTGGTTGCTCGCCTGCTCGACGTGATCGAATACGACATCGCCCCCAAAACCCGGCGCGAGGTTGAGCGCGGCAACAAGATATTCGGCGCCGCCATCCTTCTGAAATCGGACCTCTCCCTGGTCATCGCGGAAACCAACAACGAAATCGAAAACCCGCTCTGGCACGGCGAGATGCATGCGATCAAGAAGCTCTACGAGCGCGACCGGTCGAGCCTGCCGGATCCGCGCGACTGCATCTTCCTGGCGACCCACGAGCCGTGTTCGCTTTGCCTGTCGGCGATCACCTGGGGCGGCTACGACAATTTCTACTTCATGTTTTCCCACGAGGATTCCCGGGACAGTTTCAACATCCCACATGACCTGCGGATCCTCAGGGAGGTCTTCACCTTGCCGCCGGGCGGCTACAATGCCCAGAACGCCTATTGGAAGAGCTATGCCATCCCACGTCTGGTCGCGGGCCTCGAACGCGCCGACCGGGAGGCTCTGACCGAGCGGCTCGACAATATCCGCGGCCTTTATGACGATCTGTCGTCCGTCTACCAGGCGCACAAGGGTCACGCCGGCATTCCTCTGGACTGACATGGGTCATTCAGGCACCGGGGAACCCACGGTACAACAACCGTGCAACTGACAGGGCCGCGGTCTCCATGAAGAAGATCATCGACAGTGACGAAGAACAGCCCGTATTGACACTCAAGCAGCGGGTCTTCGCGGTCCTGGAGGAAAGCGGGCTCGGCTACCCTGCGGCCCGCCGTGTCGACCGGATCATCGTTGCGCTGATCGTGGTCAATCTTCTGGCGGTCGGTCTTGGCACCGTCGCCGAATACGAGGCCCGGTACGGAACCTGGTTCCTCGTGGTGGAGGCGATAACCGTGACCGCGTTCACCGTGGAATACCTCTTGCGCCTCTGGGTCGCCGACCTGCATCTCACCCTTCGCCAGGCCGGCCCGGTGAGATCGCGGCTGCGCTATGCCGTCCAGCCGACCGCAATCATCGACCTGCTCGCCATCGCACCGGCACTGGTCGCGCTTTTCTTCCCCGACCTGCCGTTCGGCACGCTGGTGGCGTTCCGCCTCCTGCGGTTTCTCAAGCTCACCCGCTATTCCCCCGGCATGCGCTCGCTGGTCAACGCACTGGCGTCCGAGCGCCGGGCCCTGCTGGCCAGCGCCATCGTCATGATCGGGTTGATCGTCTTCGCCGCCTCCCTGATGCACGCCATCGAGGGCAAGCTGCAGCCCGACAAGTTCGGCTCGCTGCCCGCCGCCCTCTATTGGGCGGTCACCACCATCACAACTGTCGGCTATGGCGACGTCGTGCCGATAACCCCGCTGGGCAAGATCGTCTCCGGCCTTGCCATGATTACCGGGTTTTCCCTGTTCGCGCTGCCCGTTGGCATTATAGCAACCGCATTCGCGCGTGAAATCCACAAGCGCGATTTCGTCGTCACCTGGGGCATGCTGGCCCGCGTTCCCCTGTTCTCCGAACTCGGCGCCGCCGATATCGCCGCCATCATGCCGCTGCTGCACGCGCAAAGCGTTGAAAGCGGCACGGTCATCACCACTGCAGGCGAACCCGCGCATTCGATGTATTTCGTGGTTTCAGGCACGGTCGAGGTGGCCCTGCCCGACCAGCAGATCGCGCTCGGCGCAGGTTCCTATTTCGGCGAGATCGCGGTGCTCAAGAAGGCGCGACGCTCCGCCGACGTGATTGCGCTTTCCGACTGCAGCCTGCTAGTGCTCGACGCTGCCGACTTCCACCACCTGATCGCGCAGCGACCCGACATCGGCCGGCAGATCCGGAATGCGGGCCGCCGTGGCAAGGCCGAGGAAAGCGTCACCCCGCAAGGCGACATCACCGCCGGCGAACTGGAAACCAGCGATCCGGCGGAACCGCCTGAAGAAACCTGAGACAGAGACCATCCCGCAATGGAATTCACCAGCGACAACACGACCGGGGCCCATCCCCGGATCATGGCTGCCATCCAGGCTGCCAACAATGGACGCACGCCATCCTATGGCGACGATCCCTGGACCTTGGCAATGGAGCGCGCATTCGACGATCTTTTCGAAACGGAGACACGCAGCCTTGCCGTGGCAACCGGCATCGCGGCAAACAGCATCGGGCTTGCCGCCTGCGGCGGCCCCGGTGGCGTGGTGCTCTGCCACGCCGAATCTCACATCGTGACCGACGAATGCGGTGCCCCCACGCGCCTGTCGGACGGGCTGCGGCTCATGCCGCTTCCGGGCGATCTGGGCAAGCTGTCTGCGGATACCGTTCAGGACGCACTTGCGGACCGCTTCGGTCACGGCGTGCATTCGGGAAGGCCGATGGTGCTCTCGATCACCAATCTGAATGAATACGGTCAGGCCTACACGCCGGCCGAGATCGGTGCCCTCGCAGAAGTAGCCCACAGCAACGGATTGAAGCTGCATGTCGACGGCGCGCGTTTCGCCAATGCTGTCTCCCACCTTGGCTGTACCCCGGCCGAACTCACCTGGAAGGCGGGGGTCGACGTGATGAGTTTCGGTGGTACCAAGAACGGATGCTGGTGCGCCGAGGCGGTGGTGTTTTTCGACCGGAAAGCCGCCGAAACTGCGCCTTTCATCAGGATGCGGGCCGGTCATCTCTTGTCCAAGGGACGGTTGCTGGCTTCGCAGTTCATCGCTTACCTCGAGGACGGCCTCTGGCTCGAACTCGCCGGCATCTCCAATGTACGCGCGGCGAAACTGGCGGCGGGTCTCAAGGCAAGCGGCAAGGCGACACTCATGGCTGACCCGATGGGCAACGAAGTCTATGCAATCTGGCCAAAGGCGACTGGCGACAGGCTGCGCGATGCCGGCGCATTGTTCTACCCTTGGGCAGTGGACCCCGCCGGAAGCGATTTTCGCCTGCAACCGGGCATGGAACTGGCGCGCCTGGTCACCGGGTTCACGACCAGCGAAGCTGAAGTCGAACAATTGGTCGGGCTCGTCGCCGCGAGCTGACCGGCGACACAAGAGAAAGGGGCGGCCCGTCGCTGGACCGCCCCTTGATCGGATTTTCTGTCGAGAATCAGGCCGCGTAGCTGTTGCCGCCGCCCTTGCCCGACCCGCGATGACCATTCGGCTTGCCGCCGGACTTGCCATAACGTTTCTTGGCCCTTGGCTTCGCCGGCGCATCGGAACGGGTCTCGGCGTTGTCGAGCTTGGCCCACCAAGCCTTGCCGCCGCCGTTCTGGGCTTTCCCGGGCGCGCTGCGACCAGAGCCGTTCGACTTCGGCGCGCCATTGCGTGGCTGCGCGGAACGCGCCCCACCGCCCGGGCCCGAGAAGTTCCGCTTGCCCCGGCTGTTGGTCGAGGGGGAGACGTCACCGCCGCCGGCCGGCAGTTCGCCGGACACAGGCAGTGTCTTGCGGATCAGCCGCTCGACATCGCGCAATTTTCCGCGTTCGCCGCCGTCGCAAAGGGTGATGGCGATGCCGCTTGCCCCGTTCCGGGCGGTGCGCCCGATCCGGTGCACATAGTTCTCGGCTTCGTCCGGCAGCTCGTAATTGATCACATGGCTGATATCGCGCACGTCGATGCCGCGCGCCGCGATATCGGTGGCCACCAGCACCCGCACCTTGCCGGACGAGAAGCCCTTCAGGGCGCTCTGCCGCGCATTTTGTGACTTGTTGCCGTGAATCGCGGCGGCATCGAAACCGTCGGTGGCAAGATTCTTCACCACCTTGTCTGCGCCATGCTTGGTGCGAGCGAATACGATGACCCGGCTGAGGCTCTCGTCCGCCAGGAGCCGTGCCAGTTCGGCCCGCTTGCCACTTGCCGGCGTGAGGATCACCCGCTGCTCGATCTCGTTCACCGTCGTGCCCTGGGGGGCCGCCTCGACGCGCACGGGATTGGTAAGAAGGCTTTCGGCAAGCTTGGCCACCTCGGTCGCCATGGTCGCCGAGAACAGCGCCGTCTGCCGCTTGGGATTGGTCTTTGCCGCGATCTCCCGGACCGGCTTGATGAAGCCCATGTCCAACATGCGATCGGCCTCGTCGAGCACGAGCCAACGCACCGCGTCGAGCCGCACCTTGCGATCGTCGACCAGATCCTTGAGCCGCCCGGGCGTCGCGATCAGAATATCGACACCGCCCGCCAGCTTCTGGATCTGCGCGTGGCGGGATACGCCGCCAAGGACCAGCGCGGTAGAAATGCGGCGGGCCGGCGAGAAGGACCGCAGGGCCTCCTCGATCTGCACCGCAAGTTCACGCGTCGGCGCGAGAATAAGGGCCCTGGCCGAACGCGGCTCGGGCTTGCCCTTCAATTCCATCAGTCCAGCAATGATTGGCAGGCCGAATGCCGCCGTCTTGCCCGATCCCGTCTGGGCAATGCCCAGAATGTCGCGGCCCGAGAGTTGCGGGGGAATGGCCTGTTGCTGGATGGGCGTGGGTGTGGTGAAGCCGGCGCTTGCCAGCTTGTCGGTGAGCGGAGCGGCAAGGCCGAGGTCCGCAAAAGTTGAATCCGTCATAAGTCTCGTTTCTTGGGGCGCGCCGCCAACCATGTGAACGGGCGCGCGACACCCGGCGTGTGCATTCCGCACGGGCGCAATAAATACTGTTCGATGCAGCGGCGAATCGAATTCGCACGGTCGCGCTGTCGTCTCCGGACATCATGCCCGGAACTGCTTCGCCGCTTGCCGCAATGGTCGGAAAGAAGAGAAGAGGCATCGCATGTTTATGGCGAGGACCGCCTTGAAAAGGCCCGGCCGCGCCGCGATGCATGCCTCAAATGGTCCTTTGCGCGGCAAATAGCAAGCCTATTCTTGCATTTGCCGCCAAATGAGGTCCGCCCGATCCCGTTCAGCGCGCCGCCCAGTTCAGGCCGCGCCGCATGATCGTGGAAAATTCGGGCACATCGAATTCCCTGGCCTGGTGACCGAGGGAACAGTAGAAGACCCGCCCCTTTCCATGTCGGCGTTTCCAGACCACCGGCATCGTCACGTCCTTGATCCACCACGCATGTTCGCCGGAAAAGCGGGTTGTCGCCAGGACCTCGTTGGAGGGATCGACATGCATGTAGTATTGCTCGGAGGTGAAGGGGAAGCTCTCGATCCCTTCCATGATCGGATCGTCCGGCCGGATCACATCGACCCTGTAGTCGATTATGTTGCCCGGATGGGCAACCCACTGCCCGCCGACGACGAACTGGTATTCGACGCTGTCGCGGAACGCATCCGCCATGCCGCCATGATTGCCGGCCAGCCCTACCCCGGACTCCACCGCGGACGCCAGATTGACGGCCTGCGATTTTTCGATCGACGCCATGGTGAAGATCGGCACGATCAGCGACAATTCCGAAAGCGCCGGGTCGGCCAGCGCAGAGGTGTCGCGCGCAACTTCCACCTCGAAACCGTCCTCGGCAAGCCATTCGCCATAGATGGCGGCGCACCGCTCCGGCTCGTGACCTTCCCATCCGCCCCAAACGATCAACGCGCGTTTCATCCGTGTTCCCGACCTCTTTGCAACGGACGCCAGCCTAGCAGCGCTCGCGGCCCTGTCCATGAGAACATGAAGGTTCCCGGATCAGGGCCTATGCCGCGGCGCCGGGATAGTCGGATGCCAGAAGGATATGGGTCTCCGTCGCCGTGATCCCCTCCACCTGGCGGATACGGCCAAGAAGACTGTCGAATGCGGCGAGCGAGCGCGCCTGCAATTCCGCAACGAAGTCGAACCGGCCATTGGTCGTGTGCAGGGCAACGATCTCGGGAAAACCTCGCAGCGCCTTGCGGATCCGATCGGCGGCACGCCCCTCGATCTCGATCAGGGTGATGGCCCGCACGGTGGCGTCGGTCGCCTCGGCGGCCACGCGGATCGTGAACCCCTGGATGGTGCCGTCCGACACCAGCCTGTCGATACGCGCCCTGACAGTTGCGCGCGATACGCCAAGCTTGCCCGCGAGCGTCGAGATCGGCGCACGCGCGTCGAACCTGAGCAGGGCGATCATCCTCTGGTCGATATCGTCCATGAACTGACACTTTGTGAAATTTTGCTTACCACAATGACTAGACGGCACACCCATACATGTCAATTTACCGTCTTTTCGCTGCCGATTTCCTGCGGCAGACTCCCCCGAACCGCCAGATACCAGCACAAGGACTTCAACGCACCATGGACCAGACTGCGCTCTCGATTGCCCTGATCGGCGCCCCGGTCGAGGCCGGCGCCAGCCAGCCCGGCTGCATCATGGGCCCTGCGGCCATGCGCACGGCAGGGATCGGCCGGGCGCTGGAAGATCTCGGACACCAGGTCCGCGACCTCGGAGACACCGCCCCCGATTCCATCACGGCAGGCGAGACGCTCGAGGGCGCGCGCAACTTCACCGAGGTGGCCGGTCACGTCCGGGCGCTGGAGCGCCAGTCCTATGCGGCCGCCTCACAGGGCGCCATACCGATCTTCATGGGCGGGGACCATTCGCTCTCGATGGGATCTGTTGCCGGTGTTGCGCGGCACGCCCGCGAAACCGGGCGCGAACTCTTCGTGCTCTGGCTCGATGCGCATGCCGATTTCAACACGGTCGCGACGTCGCCCACCGGTAACATGCATGGCATGTCGGTCGCGGCATTGTGCGGCCTGCCCGGGCTCGAGGCCATCTATGGGCGCGATGCGGACCGTCTGGTCGATCCGCGATCGGTCCACATGCTCGGGATCAGATCCGTCGATCCGCTCGAACGGGCGGCGCTGACCGCGCACCATGTCAATGTCGCCGACATGCGCGCGGTGGACGAATTCGGTCTTGCCCGCCTGACGCGCCGTGTGATCGAAGCCGTGAAGGCGCGCAACGGGATGCTGCATGTCAGCCTGGACGTGGATTTTCTCGATCCTGACGTGGCGCCGGCGGTCGGCACGACCGTCCCCGGCGGCGCGACGGTACGCGAGGCGCATCTTGTGATGGAACTGCTGCACGAGAGCGGTACGGTTGCCTCGCTCGACCTGGTCGAACTCAACCCGTTCCTCGACGAGAGGGGGCGCACCGCCCGCCTCATGGTCGATCTCACGGCGTCGCTTTTCGGCCGGCAGGTCATGGATCGGCCTACCAGAAGCCAATGGTCCGATTGATGCGTCAGGGCGGCCATGGATCAGCCCTTCCGGACAGGATGCTATTGCGGTTTGTGCGCAAGCCGTGGTCTATTTGTGCGCGTCACGGGATCGCGGCTTGCGGCCGTGCCAAGATGTTGAAGTTCAAAATTGGGGGTGCCCCCGGTTCACCGGCGCATCGCTGGATCGGCTATTTCGCCACCGGGCAACGATCAATCAAGCAAACAAGAACACAGGAAATGTCAGCATGTCTTGGGAGATGAGGACGTGAGCGCCGAGTCCGCCGGCGCGCCCGATCTTTTGGCAGTCAAGGATATACACAAGAGTTTCGGCCCCCTCGAAGTGCTCAAGGGCGTGTCGCTGAGCGCAAAGCAGCATGAAGTGGTTTCTCTGATCGGGGCCTCCGGCTCGGGCAAGTCGACGCTGCTGCGCTGCATCAATCTCCTCGAGATTCCCGAGCGCGGCGAAATCAGCGTGGACGGCAAGCGCCTCCCCCTCTCACCGGAGGGGCATGGACACCGCAGGATCCTCGATCAACACGAGGTTCGCCTGATGCGCACCAGCCTGGCGATGGTCTTCCAGAACTTCAACCTTTGGGCCCACCTGACCATTGTCCAGAACGTCATGGAAGCCCCAGTCCACGTGCTCAAGGTGCCAAAGGCCGAAGCGCGCGAGCGCGCCGAAGCACTGCTCGCCCGGGTCGGATTGAGCGAGAAACTCGATGCCTACCCCTCGCATCTTTCGGGTGGCCAGCAGCAACGCGCGGCCATCGCGCGGGCTCTGGCCATGCAGCCCAAGATCCTGCTCTTCGACGAGCCCACATCGGCGCTCGATCCCGAACTGGTGGGCGAAGTGCTCGCCGTCATGCGCGACCTCGCCAGCGAAGGCCGCACGATGGTCGTCGTTACCCATGAAATGGGCTTTGCGCGGGAAGTATCCGACAAGGTGGTCTTCCTGCACAAGGGCCTGATCGGCGAACAGGGATCGCCGGAAACCCTCTTCCAGTCGCCTCAGACCGAGGCCTGCCAGAAGTTCCTCGCCAGCGTACTTTGAAGGCTCGCGGGGAAAAACCAAAAAGACGTATCAAGGAGTGAAACCCATGCTCAGGAAACTATTGACTGCCGCGGCGATTGTCGCGATTGCGGCCTTCAGCGCCGGCGGCGCCTTCGCGGAAGGCATGACCATCCGCATTGCAACCGAAGGGGCCTATCCGCCATTCAACGGCAAGGACGCCGCAGGCAATCTCGTCGGCTTCGACGTGGACATCGCCAATGCATTGTGCGCCGAAATGAAGGACCAGTGCACCATCGTCGCCCAGGATTGGGACGGTATCATCCCCGGCCTCGTCGCCAACAAGTACGATGCCATCATCGCCTCGATGTCGATCACCGACGAGCGCAAGCAGTCCGTCGACTTCACCGATCCCTACTATTCCAACTATCTTCGCGTGATGGCCAAGACCGGATCGGGCATCACCTCGATCGACGATCTTGCCGGCAAGTCCGTGGGCGCCGAGCGCTCGACGGTTGCCTCGCAATGGGCCGAGGACAACCTGGGACGCTCCTCTGACGTCAAGCTCTACGACACGCAGACCGCCGCCTATTCGGATCTGACCTCGGGCCGGCTCGACGCCATGATTTCGGATATCTATCCGGCCTACGACTGGCTGCAGTCCAACCCGGGCTACGAGTTCGTCGCGGACAAGATCGACATCAACGACAAGATCGCCATCGCCGTGCGCAAGGGTGACGACAAGCTGCGCGAAGCCTTCAACGCGGCCATCAAGGCGATCCGCGATGACGGGACCTACGCCAAGATCAACGCGAAGTACTTCCCCTTCGACATCTTCTGATCGGCATGCCGGCGGAGCCCTCGGGGTTCCGCCGGACCACCTGGCATTTGGGGGAGGATCGAGATGCCACAGAACGTCTGGTCTTTGCTGGCTTTCGGTGACACCGGCTGGGGCGATGAATTGCTTGCCGGCGCGTCGATCACCGTCCAACTCGCCATCGTGTCCCTGGCCTGCGGGCTGATCCTGGGACTCATACTGGCCTTCGGCCGCCTCTCGCACTGGCGCGCCCTTCGCTGGCTGACCGATGTCTACATCATCTTCATCCGGGGAACCCCGGAATTCCTCGTGCTGCTGCTGGTGTTCTTCGGGCTCGACCAGGTCGTCCACATGGCGGCCACGGGCCTGGGGTTCCAGAGCGGCTTCGAGATCCCCAAATTCGCCGCCGCCGTCGCGGGCTTGAGCCTGATTTTCGGCGCCTACGCCTCGGAAGTGTTTCGTGGCGCCTATCTTGCGGTGCCCCCGGGCCAGATCGAGGCCGCCATGGCCTGCGGCATGTCCAGTTCACAGGTATTCCGCCGGATTCGCTTGCCGCAGATGTGGCGTTTCGCCATTCCCGGCCTGACCAACCTCTGGATGGTCCTGCTCAAGGATACCTCACTGGCGGCCGTGATCGCGCTCGACGAACTGCTGCGCCAGGCGAAAGTCGCAAGCGAAGCCACGCGCGAACCCCTGCTGTTCTACGTTTCCGCCGGCGTGCTCTATCTCGTGCTCACCGGCATTTCCGACATCGTTCGGCATCGGCTCGAACGGTCCGCCCAGCGCGGCTTTGCGAGGTAGGCCATGTTCGAGATCGCCAAATCCTATCTCAAGCTCAAGATCGCCATGTCCGATGGCGTCTGCGCCGGGCTCGATCCCATCACGCCGCATCTTTTTGCGTCGCAATGCACCCGGTTCATCGATGGGTTCATCGTGACCCTCGAGTTGCTGGTCTTCTCCTCGCTGATCGGCTTTGCGGTCGCCGTGCTGATCGTCATGGCCCGCGTATCCGGACGCCCGCTGCTCTCCATACCGGCGCAGGCCTACACCTACGTGTTCCGCGGAACACCGCTGCTGGTGCAGTTGTGGATCCTTTACTATGGCCTGGGTTCGCTCGGCGAGGCCGGTCTCGGCCCGCTCTGGCCCTTCTTCAAGGAAGGATGGTGGGTCGGACTTCTCACCCTGGTGCTCAACACCTCGGCCTATGTGGCCGAGATCCTGCGCGGTGGCATCGAAAATCTTCCGCGTGGGCAGGTCGAGGCGGCCGAAGCCTGCGGGATGGGCTGGTGGCTGCGCATGCGTCGCATCATCTTCCCCCAGGCCCTGCGTATCGCCTGGCCCGCCTATGGCAACGAAATCATCCTGCTGCTCAAGGGGTCCGCGCTGGTGTCAACGGTGACCGTGCTCGATCTGATGGGCCAGACGCGCACGATTTTTGCGCGCTCCTACAACCTCTCGATCTTCCTTTACGGAGCCATCCTCTACCTTGTCATGGCTGGCGCCATCACCCTGATCCTGAGATTCGTGGAGCATCGGATGGCCATTCCCAGAGTGGCCCGGAAAGCCGCGGCCGACCCAGCCACAGCGCCCACGCGATAGGATATGACGGGTCGGGAAGTCGCTCGGTGAAAGAAAGCGCAGTCTGCGTCGTCTATCCAAGCTATTTCGCGGTCCATCCGCCGTCGATTGAAATATGCGTTCCGGTTATCGAGCGCGCCATGTCTCCGGCGAGATAGAAGGCAAGCGCCGCAATTTCCTCCGGTTGCACGAACTGCCGGGTGGGTTGCGGCGCAAGCATGATGTTGCGCACCACATCCTCCTTCGACATCTGATGCACCCTGGCCTGGTCCTCTAGTTGCCTGGCCACCAGGGGCGTCCACACGTAGCCCGGACAGATCGCGTTGACCGTGACGCCCTTTTCCGCGGCTTCAAGCGCCACGGTCTTGGTCAGCCCGATCACGCCGTGCTTGGTCGCCACATAGGCCGACTTGAACGGCGAAGCGCGCAGACCGTGCGCCGATGCGATGTTGATGATGCGCCCCCACCCGCGTTCGTACATGCCCGGGAGAGCCGCGCGGATGGTGTGGAACGCACTATCCAGGCTGATCGCGAGAATCCGGTCCCAATCCTGCGGCGGGAAATCCTCGATCGGCGACACCTTCTGCACGCCCGCATTGTTCACCAGAACGTCCGTGCCGCCAAATCGCGCATTCACCCGACCGACCAGGTCGAACGCCGCCGCCCCGTCCGCGAGATCGGCCCTGAAATAGGCAACCCGTTCATTGCCTGAACTGGTCATGACTTCGCGGAGTGTCTCCTCTACGGCTTCCTCATCCTCGAAACTGTTCAGCGCAACCGAATAGCCTTCATCGGCAAACTTCCGGGCAATGGCGAGGCCGATCCCGCTCGTTGAACCCGTGACGAGGATGACCCTGTCGACTGAAGACACCATGTTCTGCTTTCCTGCCATGCGCATTTGAACGGTCATGCGGGCAAACCCATCGGGTCCGCGCCATCCCGGGACACCGTGAAAACTAACCACATGGCCATGTTAGACCAATAGGGTAATTTCGCCTCCTAGACTCATGCAATTGGCTGTGTATGGTGTTTGATACGGAAGGACCGTGTAGCGCGATGCCGTGCAAGGCGGCCTGCCCGCAAAAAAATAACTAATCCCAATGAGGAGGAACTCAATGGACCGCCGTTCATTTTTCAAGAAGGCAGCCGTAACCGGCGCGGGCGCCGCCGGCGCCGCGACGCTGGCAGCTCCTGCCATCGCCCAGTCGATGCCCAAGGTGACCTGGCGCTGCACGTCGTCTTTCCCCAAGTCGCTCGACACCATCTACGGCGCCGCCGAGAAGATGGCCAGCTTCGTCAAGGAATCCACTGACGGCAATTTCGATATCCAGGTCTTCCCGGCGGGCGAACTCGTTCCTGGCCTGCAGGCCAAGGACGCCGTCCAGTCCGGCACCGTCGAACTCTGCCACACCGCTTCCTACTATTACTGGGGCCAGGACGCGACCTACGCGCTGGGCACCGCCATTCCGTTCGGGCTGAATGCGCGCCAGACAAATGCCTGGTTCTATTTCGGCGGCGGCAACGACCTGTTCAACGAGTTCCTTGCAACTCAGGGCCTCATCGGCTTCCCCTGCGGCAATACCGGCGTGCAGATGGGTGGCTGGTATCGCAAGGAAATCAACACGCTCGACGATCTCAAGGGCCTCAAGATGCGCATCGGGGGCATGGGCGGCAAGATCATCGAGGCGCTCGGTGTGGTTCCCCAGCAGATCGCCGGCGGCGACATCTATCCCTCGCTCGAAAAGGGCACCATCGACGCCGCGGAATGGGTTGGCCCCTATGACGACGAGAAGCTCGGCTTCTACAAGGTCGCCAAGTACTACTACTATCCCGGTTGGTGGGAAGGTGGCCCGGCGCTGAACACATTCGTCAATCTCGACCAGTGGAACCAGCTGCCCTCGTCCTACCAGGGCGTGCTGAACTCCGCCTGCGCCGCAGCGAACGTCCAGATGCTGGCCGACTACGACGCAAAGAACCCCGCCGCGCTCAAGCGTCTCGTGGCCAATGGCGCCGTGCTTCGCCCGTTCAGCCAGGACATCATGGCCGCCGCCTACGAGGCCGCCAAGGCGGTTTACGCGGACATCTCGGCAAGCAACCCGGCCTTCAAGAAGATCTACGACCACCAGCTGGCCTTCAAGAAGGACGAGTATCTGTGGGCGCAGGTGGCTGAGTACACCTACGACGCGTTCATGATGGTCCAGCAGCGCAACGGCAAGCTCTAGACCGGCGCAAGTCAGCCACATCCTGACAGGAAAGAGGCCCCGGAACCGAATGGTTCCGGGGCCTTTCTTCGTTCCGGGGAGTGTCGCCTGGAGTCAGGCACCCCCAATGGAAATCCGCCCGCAGCGTGTGCCGCGGGCGGATGCAGGTCAGTTGAATGAAGGCGGCTGGCTGAGGTCCACGCCACCGCCCGGTCCGGGCAAACCGCCCGGCTGCGGCGCGTCCGTACCCGGCCCGAACGACGGGGGACTGTCGAGCCCCGGCAATCCGGGTTGCCCGCCCACCTGTCCGCCGATATCGGGCAGGACGATCTGCACCGAGTTCGGATCGACATTGACTTCGTTGTCCTTGTAGTGCGTGACGATGCGCGGGAACATCAGGGTGATCACCACCATCAGGATCTGGATCACCACAAACGGCACCGCGCCCCAGTAGATCTGGCCTGTCGTGATCGGGGCCGTCGACTTGCCCGTGATCTTGTCGATATACGGAACGCGCGGCGCGACCGAGCGCAGATAGAACAGCGCGAAGCCGAAGGGCGGATGCATGAAGCTGGTCTGCATGTTCACGCCCAGCAGCACGCCGAACCAGATCAGGTCGATCCCCAGCTTGTCCGCCACCGGCGCCAGCAGCGGCACGATGATGAAGGCCAGCTCGAAGAAATCGAGGAAGAAGGCCAGAACGAACACGATCAGGTTGACCACGATCAGGAAGCCGATCTGGCCGCCCGGCACCGAGGTCAGAAGGTGCTCCACCCACAGATGCCCGTTCACGCCGTAGAAGGTCAGCGAGAACACCCGCGCGCCCAGCAGGATGAACAGCACGAAGGCCGAGAGCCGTGTGGTAGAGGCGAGCGCCTGGGTCACCATCTCCATGCTGAGCCTGCGCTTGGCGAAGGACAATATCAGCGCGCCGGCGGCACCCATGGCGCCGCCCTCGGTCGGCGTGGCGATGCCGAGGAAGATCGTGCCGAGCACCAGGAAGATGAGCGCCAGGGGCGGCACAAGCACGATCACGACCTGCCGGGTCAGACGCGACATCAGGGTCAGTTTGAGCGCCCCGTCGATGACGGCCACCAGATAGGCCGCTCCCACGGCGATCACCGCTGCCCAGATCCCGGCATTCGTGCCCAGCCACGCCCCGCCCCAGCGGGTCAGAGCATAGGCGCCTGCCACGACAAGCGCGGTGATGACCAGAAGCGAGGTTACCCCCTGCCCCAGAGTGCGTGCCTCCTTGGGAAGCGCCGGCGCGGCCTTGGGGAACAGGACAGTGACCAGCACCACGTATCCAAGGTAGAGACCGGTCAGGATCATTCCGGGCACCAGCGCGCCGGCATACATGTCGCCGACCGAGCGGCCGAGCTGATCGGCCAGGACGATGAGCACCAGGGATGGGGGAATGATCTGCGCCAGCGTGCCCGACGCGGCGATCACGCCAGTTGCCAATCGCCGGTCATAGCCGTAGCGCATCATGATCGGCAGGGAGATCAGCCCCATCGAGATCACCGAGGCCGCCACCACGCCTGTGGTTGCCGCCAGCAATGCGCCGACCAGCACCACCGCGTAGGCAAGGCCGCCGCGGATGGGGCCGAACAACTGGCCTATCGTATCGAGCAGATCCTCCGCCATGCCCGAGCGTTCGAGCACCAGGCCCATGAATGTGAAGAATGGAATGGCCAGCAGCGTCTCGTTCGACATCACGCCGTAGAAGCGGTCGGGCAATGCGCCGAGCAGCGGATAGAACAGGTGGATTTCACCACCGGAGAACGGGGCGAGCTGCACACCGATGAAGAAGAAGAACAATCCGTTTGCCGCCAGTGCGAACGCCGCCGGGTAACCCAGCAGCAGGAACACCACCAGGGAGGCAAACATGATCGGCGCCATGTTGTGGGCAATAAGCTCAAACATTCGGGCGCTCCTCTTCGAGATCGTCTTCCAGCGGGGCGTGGTGCCCGCCATAGGGATTGGGGTCCTCCATCGCGCCGGAGATGATCGCGATGCGCTTGATGATTTCGGAGATTGCCTGCAGCGTGAGCAGCACGAAACCTGCCAGCAGCAACGCCTTGGCCGGCCAGATGATCAGCCCCCCGGCATTGGGGGAGTGTTCCTGGATACTGACCGAACGGGTGACATAGGGCACCAGCAGCCAGTCCATGAGCAGGCAGAAGGGCAGCAGGAAGAACACATGACCGAACAGATCGATCCAGTCCTGCGTTCGCTTTTTTCGCGTGGCGTACAGGATATCGATCCGTACGTGTTCATTGCGCAGCAATGTGTAGGCGGCCGCCAGCATGAATACCGCGCCGAACAGATACCATTGCAGTTCCAGCCAGGCGTTCGAGGACATGTCGAACACCTTCCTGATGGTGGCATTGACCGCGCTCACCAGCACGGCCAGCAAAACCAGCCAGGATATTGATTTTCCGATCCAGCCGTTCAGCCAGTCGATTGCACGCGAAAGCGCAAGCATGGCAGCCACGGACCCCTCCAGTTCTTGTTGCTTTTGTCCTTGGCGACCCGGGGGCCGCCTGCCCTCAATAACCGAACCTGCCCAGGTTCGCCACTCCCCTATATATCCGCCTTTCGGATACATCTGCTCGCTTTTGCGCAAAGCCCGGTGCATCCTTCCGCACTCGGGCCTTATTCCGGGGTTGCCTTGGGGGCAAAAGTGCGGGCAATTTCGGCGCGCCGCGGATCGTCGCGTTCGCCAGGAGAGTCCATATGCGCATCACAATGGTAGGCTCAGGCTATGTGGGACTGGTGTCCGGCGCATGTCTGGCCGATTTCGGCCACCAGGTAACCTGCGTCGACAAGGATGCGGAGAAGATCGCGGCACTGGTCGCCGGACGCATGCCCATCTTCGAACCGGGACTGGAGCAGCTCGTCGCCGCCAATTCCGCCGCAGGCCGTCTCGCCTTCAGCACCGACCTCGCCTCGGCGGTCGCCCAGTCCGATGCCGTTTTCATTGCGGTGGGCACCCCGTCGCGGCGTGGCGACGGCTATGCCGATCTCAGCTATGTCTACGCAGCAGCGCGCGAGATCGCCGGGGCCCTGACCGGTTTCACCCTGGTCGTCACCAAGTCGACGGTTCCGGTGGGCACGGGCGACGAGGTCGAGCGCATCATCCGCGAGGCAGCGCCCACCGCCGATTTCACCGTGGCATCGAACCCCGAATTCCTGCGCGAAGGCGCCGCGATCGAGGATTTCAGGCGCCCCGACCGCATCGTGGTCGGCATCGAGGATGACCGGGCCAAACGGGTCATGTCGGAAATCTATCGCCCCCTATATCTGAACCAGGCGCCGCTGGTGTTCACCACGCGCCGCAGTTCTGAGTTGATCAAGTACGCGGCCAACGCCTTCCTTGCCATGAAGATCACCTTCATCAACGAGATGGCCGATCTGTGCGAGGGCGTGGGCGCCGACGTTCAGGCCATTGCGCACGGCATCGGCCTCGACAAGCGCATTGGGCCGAAGTTCCTGCATGCCGGCCCGGGCTTTGGCGGCTCCTGTTTCCCCAAGGACACGCTCGCACTGGTCAAGACCGCACAGGACCACGGGACCCCCTTGCGCCTCGTCGAAACCACCGTCGCGGTGAACGATCAGCGCAAGCGCGCCATGGGGCGAAAGGTGATCGCGGCCTGCGGCGGCAATGTACGCGGCAAGCGCATCGCCATCCTGGGCCTCACGTTCAAGCCCAATACCGACGACATGCGCGACAGCCCGTCCATCGCCATCATACAGACGCTGCTCGATGCCGGCGCCGAGATCGTCGCCCACGACCCCGAGGGCATGAGCAATGCGCGGCTTCACTTCGATGCCATCGCGTATGCCGAGGATCCATATGCCTGCATTGCCGGCGCGGACGCGGCCGTGATCGTGACCGAATGGAACGTCTACAGGGCCCTCGATCTGGGTCGGCTCGCCAGCGAAATGCGCAACCCCGTTCTGGTCGATCTGCGGAACATCTATCCGCCCCATGAGGTCGCCCGCCACGGCCTCGTTCATCACGCCGTCGGGCAGCCGGCCACCTGAGAGACACCGCCAGATGCGCTACTTCATCACCGGCACTGCTGGCTTCATCGGCTTTCACCTGGCGCGCCGGCTTCTTGCCGAGGGTCACCAGGTCACCGGCTATGACGGCTTCACCGACTATTATGACGTGACCCTCAAGCGCGCCCGGCACGCCGAACTCAAGCAACAGCAGGGATTCACAGAGATCATCGGCCGGCTCGAGGACATGCCTGCCCTTATAACCGCCGTCCAGCACTGCGCCCCGCAGGTAATCGTCCACCTCGCGGCCCAGGCGGGGGTGCGCTACAGCATCGAGAACCCCCGCGCCTATGTCGAATCCAATTCTGTCGGCTCGTTCAACCTGCTCGAGGCGGCACGCGCGGCGCAGCCCCAGCACCTGCTTCTGGCATCGACCTCGTCGGTCTATGGCGCCAACCCCGAAACGCCCTTTTCCGAGGGCCAGCGGGTCGGCTGCCCGGTCAGCCTTTATGCCGCGACCAAGATCGGAATGGAGGCCATGGCGCACGCCTACGCCCATCTTCACGCGATCCCAACCACCGCCTTCCGGTTCTTCACCGTCTACGGACCATGGGGGCGTCCGGACATGGCGCTGTTCAAATTCGTTTCGGCAATCCTTGGCGGCCGGCCCATCGACGTCTATGGAAATGGCCGGATGCGCCGTGACTTCACGTATATCGACGACCTGGTGGAGGCCGTGATCCGCCTCGCCGATGCGGTGCCGCAGGCGGGTCTTCATGCCGGCGGTCCCGAGGACACGATATCGCCGGTCGCGCCCTACCGTGTCGTCAACATTGCCGGCGGGCAGCCGGTCGAACTGCTCGATTTCATCTCTGCGGTCGAACATGCGCTGGGCCGCAAGGCGGAACGCAACCTCATGCCGATGCAGCAGGGCGACGTGGTTGAGACCCACGCCGATCCCGGCCTGCTGCATGCACTGACCGGCTATCTGCCCGGCACCTCAATCGACGAAGGCGTGTCGGCTTTTGTTTCCTGGTACCGACACTACCATTCCATCTAGGCACCCGTCTGACCCAGCAGATCGACATTGCCGCCCGCCGCAGTCGTGTCGATACACACGGCGCGTTCCAGGACGTAGGCGGTTTCGTCGCCGCACGTGGTAATGAACGGCACGATCGGACCCTTGCGATCCGCCAGCACCTGCCTCAACTCGGCGGCATCCGCCTCGCTGCCGCAGAATGCGACCGCGGCGATTTCAGACGTCGCAAGGACATCGGGTGTCAGCCGCCCGTCGATCGCGGCCAGCGCCATGTGCGGCCAGGTCAATGCCTTGAGATGCCGGGGTGCGCCCGGAGCGACGGCCACCACGCTGTTGCCCGCCGCCACCGCGAGCGATACCTGATCGAGCAACGCCTCCCGCGAAGGTCCAAGGCATGCCACCAGCCCGCGCGGCACAACCCGCAAGCGGTTGGATTCACCGGTGGGACCGGGCAGCGACACCGTGCCGTCTTCGGATTGCAGGGCGATGCCGTTGGCCCGTGACGCCGTTTCCGCCTTCAGCGCGGCCTCGGCGAATTCATTGGCGTCCACCATCCGCACGCCATCCTGTTGCACGGCGGCCGGACGCGTGCCGGCCGGAAGGGTGAATCGCGGCAGATAGCCCGGACCGCCCGCTTTCGGGCCGGTCCCGGACAGCCCCTCGCCGCCGAACGGCTGCGATCCGACAACCGCCCCGATCTGGTTGCGGTTCACATAGACGTTTCCCGCCTCGACCAGATCGACCGCGGTCTGCACCCGAGCATCGACCCGGCTATGGATGGCAAACGTCAACCCGTAGCCCTTTGCATTGATCGCCCGGACCACATCCTCGAGTTCGTCGGCCTCGAAACTGGCCACGTGCAGAACCGGCCCGAAGACCTCGCGCTCGATCTCGCCGATCCCCGAAACGCGGAATACATGCGGGCCGATCATCCGGCCGCCTGCCGGCGCGTCCAGCTTTTTCAGCAGCCGGCCCTTGTCGGTCATCTCGGCGCAGTATTGGCCAATGCCGGCCTGCGCCTCCTCATCGATCAGTGGGCCCACGTCCGTGGAGATCTCCCAGGGGTCGCCCAATTGCAATTCGTCCATGGCGCCGAACAGCATTTCAAGAATGCGCTTCTCCACCTCGCGCTGCACATAGAGCACCCGCAGCGCCGAACAGCGTTGTCCCGCGCTCTGGAAGGCCGATGCCAGGATATCGCGGACCGCCTGTTCCGGAAGCGCCGTTGAATCGACGATCATGGCGTTGATGCCGCCGGTTTCCGCGATCAGGGTTGCGTTCGGCGAGGATTTGGCCAATTGCCGGTTCAACAGCCCGGCCACTTCCGTGGAGCCGGTGAAGCACACGCCCGCAAGCCCGGGACTCGCCACAAGCGCCGCGCCGACGCCCGGCCCATCTCCCGGGAGCAATTGCAGCACGCCGTCAGGCACGCCGGCCTCAAGAAGCAGTTGCACCGCCCGTGCCGCAATCAGCGGTGTCTGTTCCGCAGGCTTGGCGATCACCGCATTGCCGGCAGCGAGCGCGGCCGCAATCTGCCCGGTGAAGATGGCCAGCGGAAAGTTCCAGGGCGAAATGCAGACGAAGACGCCGCGCGGCCGCGCATCTTTGGACAGATTGCCGATCTCGCTTGCGTAATAGCGCAGGAAGTCCGTCGCTTCGCGCACTTCGCCCAGGGCATCGATGAGCGTCTTGCCCGCTTCCCGGCATGCCAGCGCCATGAGTTCGGTCCGGTGCGCCTCATAGAGGTCGGCGGCCCGCTCAAGCACGCCTGCCCGCGCCTCCGCCGGCAGTCCCGCCCAAGCCGGCGCCGCATCGCAAGCGGCGGCAAACGCGGGGCCGGCCGCTTCCGGGCGAGCCGCGGCCACCGTGCCGACGACGTCGTCGAGATTGGCCGGATTGCGCACCTCCACGGCATCGACGGTGGGGAGCGAAACGCAGGAAATCGGCGCCGCCGACCAGCGTTTCGTGCGGAACGGCGCACGCGTTTCCTCAAGCGACCGCAAGACCGCGGGGTCGGTGAGGTCGATGCCCTCCGAATTGCGCCGCCTTGGCGCGAACAGCGCCGACGGCTGACGGATGCGCGGCTCCGGTTGGCCGCCGGTCTCGGCCACGGCCTCAAAGGGATCGCGGGCAATGGCTTGCGCAGGCACACGCTTGTCCACGATCTGGTTGACGAACGACGAATTCGCCCCGTTTTCCAGGAGCCGCCGCACCAGATAGGCGAGCAGGTCGCGGTGCGCGCCCACAGGGGCGTAGATGCGGCTGGCAAAGCCCTCCTTCTCGCGAAGGATTTCATGCAGGGCCACCCCCATTCCATGCAGGCGCTGGAATTCGAACGCATCGCGTTCGGGGCCCATCTGCATGATGGCGGCAACCGTATGCGCGTTGTGGGTGGCGAATTGCGGATAGATCCTGTCCGTCATCCCAAGCAGCTTGCGCGCATTCGCGATGTAGCTGACGTCGGTATGGACCTTGCGCGTGAAGACGGGATAGCCGTCGAGGCCAAGCACCTGCGCGCGCTTGATCTCGGTATCCCAGTACGCGCCCTTGACCAGCCGCACCATGATGCGCCGGTCGTGGCGCTGCGCCAGGTCGTAAAGCCAGTCGATCGCCTGCGGCGCGCGCTTGCCATAGGCCTGAACGACAACGCCGAACCCGTCCCAGCCGGCAAGGCCGGGATCGGAAAGCACGATCTCGATGATCTCGAGCGACAGGCTCAGCCGCTCGGCCTCCTCGGCATCGATATTCAGGCCGATGCCGCCGGCTTTGGCCGCATGACACAAGCCGGCCAGGCGCTCCGCCAGTTCTGGGACCGCCCGCTCGCGCTGCGCCTCGAAATAGCGCGGGTGCAGCGCAGAGAGCTTTACCGATATCCCTGGGTTTCGCCGGATGTCATCGTGCCTGGCCGATGCCGAGATCGCGGCGATCGCCTTGTGATAGGCATCGAGATAACGCGCCGCGTCGGCGGCCGTCCAGGCCGCCTCGCCCAGCATGTCATACGAATAGGTATAGCCCTTGCGGACCCTGTCGGCCCCGCGCCGCATGGCCTCCGCGATGTCGCGGCCCAAAACGAATTGCGCGCCCATTTCCTTCATGGCGCGCGAAACGGCGGTACGGACCACGGGCTCGCCGAGGCGTTGCACCATACCGTGCAGGGCGCCCGCCATGCCGGCCTCGTCAGCTTCGCCAAGCGTCTGTCCCGTGAGCATCAGGGCCCAGGTCGACGCGTTCACCAGCGCCGAACCCGCCTTGCCCAGATGCGCGCCCCAGTCATGCGGCGCAATCTTGTCGCGGATCAGGTCATCCATCGTCTCGGCGTCCGGCACCCGCAACAGGGCTTCGGCCAGGCACATCAGGGCGACACCCTCGCGGGTGGATAGCCCATATTCGCTCAGGAACGATTCTAGAATCCCCGGCGTCGCGTCCCTGACGGCCTCGACCAGGGATACCGCCCGCTTACCGATGGCGACGCGATCGGCCTCGGATAGCGCCGCAATGCGCACCAGCTTGGCGACACACGCCCCCTCATCGGTGAGCGGGTCGAACATGAAGCGATTGGCAGTGGCTGTCTTGAGCATGAACATACCTTTTGTGGCACGCGGCGGCTGAACCCTGATGTTAGCGCAAGCAGGAAGTCCTGATGACCGCATTTTGTCGTTTCATGGTCGAAAACACTTCATTTGATGAGCTTCTTGGTCCATAGATCTACAATGAGTACAAATGAAAGCCTCGACAGCTTCGATGCGCGGATCCTTGAGATCATGCATGCGGATGCCCGCATCACCGTCACCGAACTGGCGTCGCGGGTCGGCCTTTCCAAGACGCCCTGTCTTGCGCGGCTAAGACGTCTGGAAAAGGCTGGCTACATCCTGGGCTACCGGGCAGTGCTCAACACCACCAAGCTTGGCCGGGACCATGTCGCTTTTGTCGAGGTAAAACTGACCGACACCCGAGAGTCGGCGCTGCAGCGCTTCAATGCAGAAGTCAGAAAGATTCCGGAAATCGAGCAGTGCTACATGATTGCAGGCCACTATGATTACCTGCTTTCCGTGCGTAGCGCCGACATCAATGAATATCGCCGCTTGCTCGGGGAACGCATTTCGAACTTGCCGCACGTCGCGCAAACCAGCACCTATGTTGCCATGGAAGCCGTCAAGGAACCGTTCGAAAAAACCGAGGCCGCACAAGGAGATTGACCTCTAAAATCAGAGAAAATACACAACTCTTGCAGTGGTGGGGGAAGCATTCGACATTGCATACATTACCCTAATCTGATCTATATGTTTTGATGGGTTAAGCAATCGCCGCCCGATGACTTTGCCGGCCGGACTTGCGACCGATTGTCTCAAGAATGAGGCGCCCATGTTTTTCCGTGGGTCGCCTGAACTCTATTTGTAAAGAATTTCGCATGTACACATTGGGTGACTTTATCACCGAGCTGCGCGCGGCAAAAACCGCAGAGGACGCAGCTCGCTCATTGATCAGCTTCTTCAAGAGCGAAGGAGCCAACAACGTTCATACTTTCTTTGGCACTGACCTTGTCGAGCAGTTCGTCTCGACCTATCCCGAATGGTGGCCCGAATCCACGCATGAGCGCGAACTGGCGCTCAAGCATCACGTGGTCAGGCACTCGCAGATTTCCGACGAACCCCTTTATTTCGGCGTCGATATCTGCCCGCAAAACCCGCGCGCAACGCCAGAAGGGCTGCAACTGGTCAGGGAGTCCTTCGCCGAGTTCGGCGTGCGCTCGGGCGTCCTGTTTCCCGTCCATGATGCATTGTCGGGCGGACCCCGGGGCGGCGTGACCGTCGGGTTTGCCGACCACTCCGACTCCTTCCTCAAGAAGATGAAGGAATCGCGTGATCTGTTGCTGCTCGCCGCACAGGCGGCACACGCACAGATGCTTCGCCTGCGCGGCAGCGAGGGGCGCCCCGATACCTTCCTCACCCCGCGGGAACGCGAAGTGCTCATCCTGCTCGCTGCGGGCATGCGCATCTCCCAGATCTCCGACAAGATCGGGATCGCGGAAGTAACGGTGAACCTGCACGTGCAAAAGGCCCGGCGCAAGCTCGACGCCAACACACCGGCCCAGGCGGTCGCGCGTGCAATCGCCTGGGGCTGGATCGACCCCTGAGAAGAGGTTTGCTACTGGACCAGCGGACCGTCCGACCCGGCCAGATCGAAGCCTTCGATATCCGCCGATCCGGCCAGCACGGAGATATATTGCGAGATGCCGCGGCTCCAGCTCGACGCCTCCAGATAGTCCGCGATCCGGTCGCGCACCGCCTCGAAGGGCAATTGGCTGGCGGGGATGCTGCGCTCCAGCAGAACCACGTGGTAGCCGAAGCGCGTTTCCACCGGTTCCTCCGCGAGTTCGCCGGGCTGAAGCCTGTCGAGGGCCGCCTCGAACTCGGGCACGGTTGAGCCTTCCGTGATCTGCCCCAGATTGCCGCCCTGCTCGCGTGAGGGACAGGCCGAATAGAGTTCGGCAAGTCCGGCGAACTTCTCGGGGCGCTCGCGCAATTGCGCGACCAGGTCGTACGCCAGCTCGCGGGCCTCCCGCCGCCGGTCCGGCTCGCTCCGTGGCGCGGCCACGAGGATGTGCCGCGCTTCGTGGATGGCAGACGAACGGAAACGGGCCGAATTATTGGCGTAATAGCGGCGGCACGCCTCGTCATCGGCAATCGGCGTCGTGACATCTTTATCGAGAAGCGCGGTGATCAGGGCATCCTCCTCGGTCAGGCGGCGCCCCTGCTCGTCGAACTCCTCGGCCGCCTGAACCCCGAGGCTGCGCGCCCTTTGCAGCAAGAGCTCGCGAATGACCAGCGCACGTGCGGCACTGCGCATCGCCTCGCCGGGGTTCTCCGCCGGGTGGTTCTGCGCTTCGGCGGCAATTGCCTCGTGCGGGATTTCCACCCCATTCACCCGCACGATGTGCACGGGAGCGGCAGGCGCCTCGGGTTCGGAAACCTCGACAACGGGTGTGTTCTCGACCTGGGACGCCACGGTTGTCACTTCGCCCGCGGCACTGCGCCTGGAGATATTCAGGACAATCGCCATTTCGCACCTACTCCGCCGGGCCGCGCGTCGGGCGACGCTTGGAACGCACGATCTGGTAGCCCGGCCGCCACAGATAGCGCACCGGCACGCTCAGCATGTGCACGAGCCGCGTGAAGGGGAACAGGACGAATATGGTGAGCCCCAGGAAGATGTGCAGCCGGAAGACCAGGCTGGCATCGGCGACATAGCTCGATGCGGCGGGATTGAAGCTGAAGATCCCTTGGGCCCAGCTCATCAGCTTGACCATCTCGTGCCCGTCCAGGTTCTGGGCAGAGACCGGGATGGTCGACAGCCCGAGCGCAAGCTGTAGCCACAGGATCACGATGATCGCCGTATCCGAGAAACGCGAAGACGCCCTGATCCTCGGGTCGAAAACCCGCCTGTGGATCAACATGCTTGCGCCAATGATCGCCAGGAGCCCGGCGATACCGCCCGAAATCATCGCCAGCAATTGCTTGGCGGTATGGCTGATATGGAAGAATTCGATGATCGGCATGGGGGTCAAGAGGCCGAAGAAGTGCCCGAAGAAGATGAACAGCACGCCGGCATGGAACAGGATCGACCCCCAGACCAGCTGCTTGCGCCGCAGCAACTGGCTTGAGCCGGAACGCCAGGTATAGGGCTCCCGGTCGTAGCGAATGACGCTTCCGACGGCCAGCACCGCCAATGCAATATAGGGATAGATGCCGAACAAGAGGCCATTGAAGAACTCGCCCATTTTCTCGGTCTCCTTACACCTGGTCGGGATTGGACGGGGACGAAGGGGTCCGCTGCGCCGCCCTCAGACGGGTGCGCAGCCGGTCAGGTCCACAGGCGCCCTCCCCCGCATTGCCGCCAAAGGTCACCGCCTCGTCTTCCCAGATCACATCGAGCGCTTCGAGATCGTCCGGGTCGTCTTCGGGTTCGGCGAGCAAGGCGTCGAGCGCCTCCCGGTCCGGCTTTGCCGCGGCGAGCGCTTCGAGAACCATCAGCACCCCTGCATAGGAGCTTCCGCGCTTCTGAAGCCGCTCGCGCAGCGCCGAAACGATATGCAGCGGTTCGCCAAGCAGCGCCTGGGCCTGCTCGAATTCCAGCATCGACAGGAACTCAAGGAACATCGGCAGGTAGTCGGGAAGCTCGCGCGCCTCGATGGCCAGCCCCTGCTCCTCATAGAGATTCATCAGGTCCACCATGGCCTGGCCGCGATCGCGGCTTTCGCCATGCACGTGTTCGAACAGATGCAGCGAAAGTGACCGCGTGCGGTCGAACAGGTGGACATAGCGCTCCTGCAGGTCATAGAGATCGCCGCTGGCCAACTCGCCAAGCAGCGGTTCGATATGACCAAGCATCCGCGCGGGCACCAGGCGCTCGCGCGCGATGGCGTCCGCCAGTTGCCGGGCCTCTTCCACCAGCGCCCGCTCCGGGTAGCTCAGCAGCACGGACAACACCTTGAACGTGACGATCATGGCCTACACCCCCGCCTTGAACAGGTCGGTGGGGGTCTGCACCACCTTCTTGCGCCGTGTACCGAACATGTCGACATCCGAACTGCCGCCCGAGCAGCCATTGCCGAACGAGAAGCCGCAATCGCCACGCACATCATAGGCATCTTCACTCGTCTCACGATGCGCCGTGGGAATGACGAAACGGTCCTCGTAATTGGCGATCGCCATGATCTGGTACATCTCCTCGATCATTTGCGGCGTCATGCCGACCCGGCTGGCAATGGCCTCGTCGATCACGCCCTCGATGGTCTTGGCGCGCATATAGCCGCGCATGGCCAGCATGCGCTCGAGCGCGGAGATGACCGGCTCGTCCTTTCCCGCCGTGAGCAGGTTGGCGAGATAGTGCACCGGGATACGCAAGGAGCGCACGTCGGGCATCTCGTTGTCGATGCCGATCTTGCCGGCCTCGGCCGCCGACTGAATCGGCGAAAGCGGAGGCACGTACCAGACCATGGGCAGCGTCCGGTATTCGGGATGCAGCGGGAAGGCGACCTTCCACTCCATCGCCATCTTCCAGACCGGCGAGCGCCGGGCCGCCACCAGCCAGTCCTCCGGCACGCCGTCGCGGCGCGCCTGCTCGATGACCTCCGGATCATTGGGATCGAGGAAGATCGAAAGCTGGCTTTCGTAGAGGTCCTGCTCGTCGGCGGTGCTGGCGGCCTCCTCGATGCGGTCGGCATCGTAGAGCATCACGCCCAGATAGCGGATGCGCCCCACGCAAGTTTCCGAACACACGGTTGGCTGGCCCGCCTCGATGCGCGGGTAGCAGAAGATGCATTTCTCCGACTTGCCCGACGACCAGTTGTAATAGATCTTCTTGTAGGGACAGCCGGAGACGCACATGCGCCATCCGCGGCATTTCTCCTGGTCGATCAGCACGATACCGTCCTCGTCGCGCTTGTAGATCGCCCCCGAGGGGCAGGCGGCGACGCAGGTGGGGTTGAGGCAGTGCTCGCACAGCCTCGGCAGGTACATCATGAAGGTGTTCTCGAACTCCCCGTAGATCTCCTTCTCGACCTCGTCGAAATTGTAATCCCTGGAGCGCTTGGAGAATTCACCGCCAAGGATCTCCTCCCAGTTGGGACCCCACTCGATCTTTTCCATCCGTTCACCCGAAACCAGCGAGCGCGGACGCGCAGTCGGCGCGTTCTTGCTTTCCGGCGCGGTCTGCAGGTGCTGGTAGTCGAAAGTGAACGGCTCGTAATAGTCGTCGATCTCGGGCAGGTCGGGATTGGCGAAGATATTGGCCAGAACCCGCCACTTCGCGCCGATCCTGGGTTCGATCCTGCCGTTTTTCTTGCGGACCCAGCCCCCGTTCCAGCGCTTCTGGTTCTCCCAGTCCTTGGGGTAGCCGATCCCGGGCTTGGTCTCGACGTTGTTGAACCAGGCGTATTCCATGCCCTCGCGATTGGTCCACACGTTCTTGCAGGTAACCGAACAGGTGTGGCACCCGATGCACTTGTCGAGGTTCAGCACCATTCCGATTTGCGCACGGATCTTCATTCTGCGGCCTCCACCTTCTCGTCGGCCGCTTCTTCGAGCCAGTCGACATTCTCGAGTTTGCGAACGATGACGAACTCATCGCGGTTCGAGCCCACGGTCCCGTAATAGTTGAAGCCATAGGCCTGCTGCACGTACCCGCCGATCATGTGGGTCGGCTTGATGATGGCGCGGGTCACCGAGTTGTGGATGCCGCCGCGGGTTCCCGTCGTTTCGGCGCCGGGCACGTTCACCGTCTTTTCCTGGGCGTGGTACATGAAGAGGGTTCCCTCCTTCATGCGCTGGGAGACCACCGCCCGCGCCACAAGGGCGCCATTGGTGTTGTAGGCTTCCACCCAGTCGTTATCGACGATCCCCGCCTTTGCGGCGTCGACTTCGGACATCCACACGATCGGGCCGCCACGCGACAGCGTCAGCATCATCAGGTTGTCGGTATAGGTGGAGTGAATGCCCCACTTCTGGTGCGGGGTGATGAAGTTCAGCACCACCTGCGGCTTGCCATTGGCCTTGGCCTCGATATCGCCCTTGACTGCCTTGGTATCGATGGGCGGTCGGTAGACGCAGAAGCCCTCGCCGAACGCGCGCATCCACAAGTGATCCTGGTAGAGCTGCTGGCGGCCGGTCAGCGTGCGCCAGGGGATCAGTTCGTGAACATTCGTGTAACCGGCATTGTAGCAGACCTTCTCGCTCTCCAGCCCCGACCAGGTGGGCGATGAGATGATCTTGCGCGGCTGCGCCACGATATCGCGGAAGCGGATCTTCTCGTCTTCCTTGTACACGGCCAGATGGGCATGCTCGCGCCCGGTCACTTTCGAAAGGGCATCCCAAGCCTTGACCGCAACTTCGCCATTGGTCTCGGGGGCCAGCATCAGGATGACTTCGGTGGCGTCGATATCGGTAAGAATGTGCGGCCGTCCCTTGGCCACGCCCTCTTCGCCAACCAGGCCGTTGAGCTTTCCAAGCGCCTCCACCTCGTGCTCGGTGTTCCAGCCGATCCCCTTGCCGCCATTTCCCAGCTTGTCCATGAGCGGACCAAGCGAGGTATAGCGCTGGTAAAGGTTCGGATAGTCGCGCTCGACCACGGCGACTGCCGGCATGGTCTTGCCCGGAATTGGGTCGATCTCACCCTTCTTCCAGTCCTTGACATCCATGGCCTGCGCCAGTTCGCCGGGCGTGTCGTGCAGGATCGGAACCAGCACCACGTCCTTTTCCACCCCGAGCACTTCCGGTGCGATTTCGGAGAAGGATTTCGCCAGTCCCTTGAAGATCTCCCAGTCGCTGCGCGCCTCCCACGCGGGATCGGCCGCGCTCGTGAGCGGGTGAATGAAGGGATGCATGTCCGAGGTGTTCAGGTCGTTCTTCTCGTACCAGGTGGCCGTGGGCAGGACGATGTCGGAATAGACGCAGGTCGTGGACATGCGGAAATCGAGCGTCACCAGCAGGTCGAGCTTGCCCTCGGGCGCCTCGTCGTGCCAGACGGCTTCCTTCGATTCCAGCTTGCCCTCATCGCCGAGGTCCTTGCCCAGCACCCCGTGCTTGGTGCCCAGAAGGTGCTTGAGGAAGTATTCGTGCCCCTTGCCCGACGAACCAAGGATATTGGAGCGCCACACGAACATGTTGCGCGGCCAGTTGACCGGATTGTCCGGATCCTCGGCGCTCATCTTCAGGGCGCCCGACTTCAGGCCGCTGGCCACATAGTCCCTGGGCTCCATGCCGGCCTTTTCGGCCGCCGCGGCAAGGTCGAGCGGATTGGTCTCGAGTTGGGGCGCGGACGGAAGCCAGCCCATGCGTTCGGCGCGGATATTGTAGTCGATCAGCGTTCCGTCCCAGGGGCCTTCCGGTGCCGTGGGCGACAGCAGTTCGCTCACCTTCACGGTTTCATAGCGCCACTGGTCGGAATGCGCGTAGAAGAACGAGGTGGAATTCATCTGGCGCGGCGGACGGCCCCAGTCGAGGCCGAACGCCAGGGGCAGCCAGCCGGTCTGCGGCCTCAGCTTCTCCTGCCCCACATAGTGGCTCCAGCCGCCGCCCGACTGGCCGATGCAACCGCACATCACCAGCATGTTGATGATGCCGCGGTAATTCATGTCCATATGGTACCAGTGGTTCAGGCCGGCACCGAGGATGACCATCGACCGCCCATTGGTCTTTTCGGCATTGCGCGCGAACTCGCGCGCCACCGTCACGATCTGGTCGCGCCGCACCCCGGTGATCTTTTCCGCCCAGGCCGGGGTATATGGCGTGTCGTCGTCATAGCTCTTGGCCACATTGCCGCCGCCCAGCCCCCGGTCTAGCCCGTAATTGGCCACGAACAGGTCGAACACGGTCGCCACCAGCGCCTCTCCGCCGCGCAGCTTGACCGACTTGGCCGGCACCGAACGCACCAGCACGCTCTCGTGATCGGTGCCCTCGAAATGGTCGTGCTCGCGATTGCCGAAATAGGGGAATGCGACTTCGGCGACCGTGTCGTGGTCTTCCTCGAGAATGAAGGACATCTCCAGTTCGACGTCCTTGCCCTTGCCCTCCTTGGGCTCGAGGTTCCACTTTCCGCTTTCGCCCCAGCGGAAGCCCGCCGTGCCGAGCGGCGCGACGATCTTCTTCGCCTTGCGGTCATAGGCGACGGTCTTCCATTCCGGATTGTTCTTTTCACCGAGGTCCGCGGCAAAGTCCGAGGCGCGCAACAGGCGCTCCGGAACGTAGTGGCCATCCTTTTCCACCAGCCGCACCAGCATGGGCATGTCGGTGTAGCGCCGGCAGTAATCCTCGAAATATGGCGCCTGGCGATCGAGATGGAACTCGCGCAGGATGACGTGGCCGAAGGCCATGGCAAGGGCGGAATCGGTGCCCTGCTTGGGGTGCAGCCACAAGTCTGAGAACTTGGCCGCCTCCGAATAATCCGGCGACACGACCACCGACTTGGCGCCCTTGTAGCGCACCTCGGTGTAGAAATGGGCGTCCGGCGTCCGCGTTTGCGGCACGTTGGAGCCCCAAAGGATCAGGAAGCCCGAATTGTACCAGTCCGCCGATTCCGGCACGTCGGTCTGTTCGCCCCAGGTCATGGGCGAGGCCGGGGGCAAATCGCAATACCAGTCGTAGAACGACATGCACACCCCGCCCATCAGCGAGAGATAGCGCGAGCCGGCAGCATACGAGACCATCGACATCGCCGGGATGGGGGAGAACCCGATGATCCGATCCGGTCCGTGCTTGCGGGCCGTATAGGCATTGGCTGCCGCGATGATCTCGTTGACTTCTTCCCAGCGCGCCCTGACGAACCCGCCCAGCCCGCGCTTGGTGGTGTACGATGCGCGCTTCTGCGGGTCTTCCACGATCGAGGCCCAGGCCGCCACCGGCGTGCGAACCGCCCGCGCCTCCCGCCACAGCTTGATCAGGCGCGAGCGGATCAGGGGGTATTTCACCCGGTTCGCCGAGTACATGTACCAGGAGTAGCTGGCGCCGCGCGAACAGCCGCGCGGCTCATGGTTGGGAAGGTCGGGACGCGTCCGCGGGTAGTCGGTCTGCTGCGTCTCCCAGGTGACGATGCCGCCCTTCACATAGATCTTCCACGAACACGACCCGGTGCAGTTCGCCCCATGCGTGGACCTTACGATCTTGTCGTGCTGCCAGCGCTTGCGATAGCCGTCTTCCCAGCGCCGGTCCTCCGATGTGGTCACCCCGTGCCCGTCTGCGAAGCTGCCCAGCTTCTTGGAAGAAAAGAAATTCAGGCGATCCAGTAGCAGGCTCATGCCTACCTCCTCTTAGCTGGCAGGGGTTGCGGTGGCCGCACCGGGCATTTCGCGGCCGCGTTCGATGGCATGAAGCAGGCCGCCCCGACGCGTGTAGATGAACCAGGTCAGCACCGCGCAACTCACGTAGAAGATCATGAAGCCCCACAAGGCCGCGGCCGCGGTGCCCGTGATCTGGATGGACGACCCGTAGGCATAAGGGATGAAGAAGGCGCCATAGGCCGCGATGGCCGAGGTGAAGCCAACCACCGCCGCGGATTCCTTTTCCGCGTGGCGCACCCGTTCCGTCGCGCTGATCTCGGGCATCAGCCGGTCCACTTCCTTGCGCATGATCACCGGGATCATCTGGAAGGTGGAGGCATTGCCCACGCCCGTGGCGAAGAACAGCACCATGAACATCGCGAAGAAGCCCCAGAATGCGCCTGGCTGATCGTTGATGCCCAGGAAGAACAGCACTCCGCCCACCGCCGCGATCATCAGGATGAAGGTCCAGAAGGTCACGCGGCCGCCGCCATAGCGATCGGAAATCCAGCCGGTCGCCGCCCGCGACAGCGCCCCGACCAGCGGCCCCAGGAACACGAACTGCAGCGAGTTCACGTCCGGGAAGGCGATCTTGGCGAGAAGCGGAAAGCCCGCCGAGTATCCGATGAACGAACCGAAGGTTCCCGTATAGAGCCAGCACATGATCCAGTTGTGCGTGCGCGTGAAGATCACCGACTGCTCGGCGAAGGACGCACGCGCGGCCGCCAGGTCGTTCATTCCGAACCATGCCGCAAGTGTCGACACGATCAGGAAGGGCACCCAGATGAAGCCCGCATTCTGCAGCCAAAGCTCGGTCCCCGCGCTGGTCGTCTGCCCTTCACCGCCAAGAGCCCCGAACACGCTCGCCGTGATCACCAGCGGAACGAGGAACTGCATGACGCTCACGCCCATGTTGCCAAGCCCGGCGTTGAGCGCCAGGGCGTTGCCCTTCTCCTTCTTGGGGAAGAAGAAGCTGATATTGGCCATCGACGAGGCGAAATTGCCGCCGCCAAGCCCGCAAAGCAGGGCAAGGACCAGGAAGATCAGATAGGGCGTATCCGGGTTCTGCACCGCATACCCGATGCCGAGCGCCGGCACGATCAAGGAGGCGGTCGTCAGCGTCGTCCACAGACGCCCCCCAAAGATCGGCACCATGAAGGAATAGAAGATCCGCAGCGTGGCGCCGGACAGGCCCGGCAGCGCCGCCAGCCAGAACAACTGGTTGGTCGTGTAGGTGAACCCCAGGAGCGGAAGCTTGGCGACCACCACGCTCCACACCATCCACACCGAGAACGAGAGCAGCAGCGCCGGGATCGAGATCCAGAGGTTGCGGCGCGCGATCTTGCGGCCGGTTTTCTCCCAGAATTCCGCGTCGTCTGGCCGCCAGTCCTCGATGACAGCGGCCTTGCGCTTTGCCGGTGCGCCCGAGACGCCCTGGAATTCCGGCAGTTCGGGCAGAGAAGCCAGTTCGGCCGGCAGTGCGGAGCGCTCCATGTGGCGAATGGAGAAGTGCATCCAGGCCAAAGCCACGGCCGCCACCAGGAACAGCAGCGCAAACGAACTCGTCCACACCCCTGTGAGATCGTTCATCACGCCGAATGCGATGGGCAGGACGAAGCCGCCCAGGCCCCCGATCATGCCCACCAGGCCGCCGACCGCACCCACGTTGTCCGGGTAGTAGACTGGGATGTGCTTGTAGACCGCCGCCTTGCCCAGCGACATGAAGAAGCCGAGCACGAAGATCAGCATGACGAAGGGCACGAGGCCCATCTGGGTGGAAAAGACGATGGGACCGTTGATTCCGTGAATCACGTAGTCGGTGTCGGGATAGGACAGCATGAAGGTCGCCAGAACCGAGACGCCGAATGTGACGTACATCACTGCCCGCGCGCCGAAACGGTCGCTGAGGTGCCCGCCATAGGCACGGAACAGACTGGCCGGCACCGAGTAGAACGCGGCCAGGATGCCCGCCGTCTCGATATTGAGCCCATAGACCCCGATCAGGTAGCGCGGCAGCCACAGAGCCAGCGCGACGAACCCGCCGAACACGAAGAAATAGTAGAGCGCGAACCGCCAAACCTGCAGGTTCTTCAACGGCTCGAGCTGCATGGCCACCGAGGCCGGCTTCTCGCCCCTCTGGCGGCGCGCCACATGGGCCGGATCGTCCTTGGACAGCACGAAGAAGATCACCGCCATGGCGGCAAGAACGATCGCGTAGACTTGTGCGGTCTGTTGCCAGCCAAGTGCCACGACCAGGAACGGCGCCCCGAAATTGGTCACCGCCGCGCCCACATTGCCGGCGCCGAATATGCCCAGAGCCGTTCCCTGGCTCTCCTTGGGATACCAGCGCGACACGTAGGCGACACCGACGATGAACGAGCCGCCGGCAAGCCCCACGCCCAGCGCAGCGACAAGGAACATCTCGTAGGTGTTCACCGTGGACAGCAGCCAGCAGGCCACAGCCGTGAGCAGCATCTGGATGGTGAAGACCACCTTGCCACCGAATTGCTCGGTCCAGATGCCAAGGAATATGCGGCTGATCGAACCGGTCAGCACCGGAGTTGCAACCAGAAGGCCGAACTGCGTCTCGGAAAGACCCAGGTTCTGTTTGATACGCACGCCGATGATCGAGAAGATCGTCCACACGGCGAAGCACACCGTGAAGGAAAGCGTGGAAAGGGCCAGAGCCCGGTTCTGTTGTTGTCGCGTTACGCCGGCAAGCTGTTCCATGGTGGTGCCCCGCAGTTGCTGTCCGATTCCCCCTTGTGGGGGACCCGGCCGGACGTTCGGACTGGAGGCCCAGTATTTTGTTGATCCAGATCAAGAACAATGCGGTGGCGGGAAGAAACAATTCCACAGCCAACGGCGCTCAAGAGGTTGTCAGAGATGAATCATCTATGCAGACGCATAATGGTAACTTGCGTATCCATTTCGATCAAATTATAGCTTGATAATTATCAATCGGAGACATCTTATGCGGTCCAGCGATCTGCCAGAAGTCCGCGAACTCGCACTCTTTCGCACCTGCGCAGAGGACAATTTCGAGGAGCTCATGCAGGCCGCCTACCTGCAGACGTTTCCGGCCCAGGTCGAGCTGGTTGCGGCCGGTGATTCCGCGGATTTCCTGTTCGTGGTCATCGAGGGCAGCGTCGAGCTCTATGGGCATGCCAGGGAGCGCGAGAGCACGCTGTCGATCGTGGAACCGGTGGGCAGCTTCATTCTCGCCGCCGTGGTCAAGGATGCCGCCTACCTGATGTCGGCGCGGACCCTGGCCAAATCGCGCCTTCTGATGATACCGGCTGAAAATGTGCGCGCCATCTTCGAAAAAGACGAGGCTTTCGCCCGCGCGGTGGTCCTGGAACTGGCCAATTGCTATCGCGTGATGGTCAAGGAACTCAAGAATCAGAAATTGCGTTCCTCGGTCGAGCGACTGGCCAACCGCCTGCTTCGCCTCCATGCCCAGCAGGGAAGCAAGGGCAGCGTTGAACTGCCCTTCGACAAGCGCACCCTTGCCTCGCTTCTGGGAATGACGCCGGAAAATCTCTCGCGCGCCTTCAATACGCTGCAGCCCTATGGGGTCACGGTCAACGGATCCCGGATTGAACTGACCAGCCTTGCCGATCTCGAGACGCTCGCCCGTCCGACCCCCCTGATCGACGATCCGACGTGCTAGTCGAGGCCGCCCGCGCGATACCGGCCAATCTCGGGCGTCGATCTAGTGGGTCTCGTGATCGTGCCCGTCTTTCAGCGTCAACCGGATGGCTTCGGCAGCCGATGCAAGCGCGGCGGGATCCCAGCCCGCGGGCAGTGTGACCTTCAGTATCTGATCGAGCTTGATCACCGTCGCCGCCGAGATCGGCAAAGACGCCGCCGCAGCGAGGGCATTCACCGCGTCATCGTACTGCCCGGCCGCCAGGGCATCCATGTAGGCGGCAATCTGAACCATGGGCGCCTCGGGCTCGTCACTCTCGGCTGGATCGAAGCCCGGCGCCAGAAATGCCCGCGCCATGTTCAGCCGACCAAGGTCCTTGCCGGAAAGGTGGTCACCGCCGTTTTCTGAGCCACCATGAGCGCCACCATCGGCGTGACCGGTGTCCGCTTCGGTTTCATGCCCTCCAGAGCCGCCCTGTCCGCCTTGGCCCTGGCCGCCCTGGTTCTGGCCACCCTGGTTCTGGCCACCCTGCCCGCTACCGTCCTTGGGGCCGCTGCCGGGGCCCTTGCCCTGCTGCGCCATCGCGGGTTGCACGCCAAGCCCGGCAGTCGGCACTCCGGGAGGCCCTGCATATCCGAACGCGAACATCGACACCGCCACACTCGTCAACAATACCCTTGAGATGTTCACTGACCGCATTTTTCCGCTCCTTCAAAACACCGCGCGGGACCGCGCCCCTTTACCCTGTCGCAACAGACAAAAGACCCCGCCACGCCCAGGGCGTGGCGGGGGCCTGGATCAGCCGTGACCGGCAAGAACCGCTATGCGGATTTCCTCGGCCGCCTTGGCCAGCGCCACGGCGTCGTCGCCGGTAACCGGCGTTCCAAGGATCGTGGTCACCGCGACAACAGTCTCGGGCGAAACATCGATCAACTTGTCCGACGCCACGCCAAGGAAGATCGCCATGAGCGTATCCACGTCATTCGTGACGCCCTTGGAGGTCAATACTGACGTCCCGTCCAGGGCATCCTTGAGCAGCGCAAGGTTTTGCAGCGGCGAGTCAATGAGAGTGACATTGTCCCAGTTTGTCGACAGTTCGAAGACTGCCTCATCAAGACTCATATTGTAGAAATCGACCATATCGGGAGAGATCGAAGCCACCGCCTCATCGAATGCACGATCGAGAACCTGGTCGGGCGAGCGCGCTACGCTCAATCTGCCGAGTTCGACTTCGGGGATGCCTTCTTGGGCCCACACAGGCTTTCCGCCGCCCGTTGCAGCCGGAGCGCCAGCCTGCGGCCCCTTGGCATCGGAGTCGTCGCTGGGGCCGCCCTGTCCGGAACCCTGGCCTCCGGCATTGTCCTGACCGGACTGCGCGCCCTTGTTCCCCTGACCCTGACCGCCCTGATTCTGTGCGCCCTTGCCCTGACCCCCACTTCCGTCCTGCGCCAGCGCCGCGCTTGTCCCGACCAAGGTCATCGCCCCCGTGGCCAGCATTGCCGGTCCAAAGGTCATTGTGGTCAGAGCCACCCCTGCAAGCAACGCCCTGGAAATTCTTCTGTTTGTCATGCGAACATCCTCCATGAGTTTGGTAACCGAAATATAGGCATCGCCGATGCTTTGCCCTTCGTAGAAACGATCGACTGGTCGCGACGTTTGTTCATTGACCAGGATCAAAGTTGACGCAGATCGCGCTGCGACATTTTGGTACGCCGGGACATCCACGAAATCAGGCCGAGGGGTAGGCAGGTTCAACGAAATTCGTTAGAAGACTTGAATATTGGAGACTCGGGCAGATGTTGAATTTCGCTGGATTACGCCTATCGATATTGACGCTGGCGAGCGCAACCGCGTTGACACTCGCAGTTCCCGCTTTTGCGGGGCCGATGGCAGGTGTTGTCGACGACGGCTGGTACGCGCGCGGGGAAGTGGGCGCTCAAATGCTGGCCGAGGATCGTGGCTTCTGGTGGGGGCCAGGCGGTCCGCCCGGTGATCCAAGAATTACCTTCAGTCTGCAGGATGCGCGCAGTATCACCGGTGCTGCAGCCATCGGTTATGACTGGATGAACGGTTTTCGGACCGATCTTTCGTTGATGCTCAATGGCAGTCAGGACATCACGGCCGATATCCTTTCGGCCAGCGACAGCAGCCCGATTGGGGACCACGCCAGCCGGATCACAACCTCGGTATGGTCGCAGGCGGTGCTAGCCAACGCGTTCTTCGAACCGATGAAGGCCATGGGCAATAATGGTCCGGTGCAGCCATTCCTCACCGCCGGTATAGGCATCGCCAATGTCTCGATGGGCGAATGGACCCGCGAGCATCCCTCGAAAAGCGATCGTACATTTGAAGGCGCCAGCCGTGTCAATCTCGCCTGGACCCTGGGCGCAGGCGTGAGTTTCGCTCTTGGCGATCTTGCTGGCGGGCATCCGGTGTTCATGGACCTCACCTATCGCTATGCCGATCTCGGAAAGGCGCAGGGAAGTGCCGCCGCTGTCGACAAGGGCGCGTCGGCCTATGAGGCATTCAACTTCGAGAACACCTCCCATACGGTGACGATCGGTCTGCGAGTGCCCTTCGGGAACAACTGATCGGACAAGCGTTCACCCGGAAATCAAACCGGCGCCGGCGGTGACCTGCCCGCCCCAGTTTGCATCTTCGCCGGTCGCTGCGACGTTTTCGGGCGCCGGCACTCCGGCTGGCATTGCGCCACCGACGCCCTGGGCCAGCCAGTAGTCGAACGGTCGCCACCGCGATCCCGCCCAATCTTGAGCACCTATGACAAAGGCCAATCCGAAGCCTCGGATTTGGGTAACCTTTTTCTGCTACTTCCCATGCATGTATTGGATTTGCAGATCGCCCGCCAAGGCGCGGCTCGAACAACGCCTTCTGGTTCTTGACCTTTTTGCACGACTTGCGGGGGGGCGTTGATGCCGTATTGCCAAACCCTGATCATCGGTGCCGGCCCGGCCGGACTGACCGCCGCCTATGAACTCGCCAATTCGGGCGCAAGCGTGGTCGTCATCGAGCGCGATCCGCGCTATGTGGGCGGCATATCGCGCACGGTGGAACACAGGGGTTACCGCTTCGACATCGGCGGGCACCGGTTCTTTTCCAAGAGCGAGGAAATCGAGGCGCTCTGGACCGAGATCCTCGGCGATGAAATGCTGCAGCGGCCACGATCGAGCCGCATATACTACGACGGCAAACTGTTCGACTATCCGCTCAAGCCGTTCGACGCCCTTGGCAAGCTTGGCCCCATCGAGGCGGCGCGCTGCGTGCTTTCCTATCTCAAGGCCCGGGCCTTTCCCCAGCGCCCGGCCACCAACTTCGAACAATGGGTGGTCAACAATTTCGGCCGGCGCCTGTTCGAAATCTTCTTCCGCACCTACACCGAAAAGGTCTGGGGCATGGATTGCGCCGAGATTTCGGCGGACTGGGCCGCGCAGCGCATCAAGGGGCTCAACCTTTTTCGCGCGGTCGTTTCAGGTCTGGGGCTGGGCAAGACCCGGAAGCGCTCCGAAGTCATCAAGACCCAGATTTCGAGCTTCCGCTATCCCCGGCTCGGGCCCGGCCAGATGTGGGAACGCGCCCGAGACCTCATCGTCGAGCGAGGGGGTGAAGTGCGCATGAACACCACGATCACCGGCCTGCGCCAGAACGGCGGCGACGGGTTGTGGACCGCGCAATTGAGCACAGGCGAGACCATCACCGCTGAGCATGTGATCTCCAGCGCCCCCATGCCCGAACTTGTCCGGCTCATCGGGGCCGACAGCGACCATGTCGTCGATGTGGCCAGCAAGGCGCTCCGCTTCCGCGACTTCGTCGTCGTCGCGCTGATCGTGGCCGGTGAGGAACGCTTTTCCGACAACTGGATCTATGTGCACGATCCACGGGTGCGCGTCGGCCGCATCCAGAACTTCAAGTCGTGGTCGCCCCATATGGTGCCCGACCCCGCGACTGCCTGCTACGGAATGGAATATTTCTGCCACCAGACAGATGGTTTCTGGAACATGAGCGACCGGGAACTGGTCGCGATGGCCCGCAGGGAAATCGCCGAACTCGGCCTTGCCGTGGCCGACGATGTCGTCGAGGGGGTCGTGGTGCGCCAGCCCAAGGCCTATCCGGTCTACGACGACGACTACCGGCGGAACGTGCAGGTGATCCGCGATGCCTTGAACGAACGCTTCACCAACCTGCACCTTGTGGGGCGCAACGGCATGCACAAGTACAACAACCAGGATCACGCGATGATGACCGCGCTGCTGACCGCGCGCAATATACTCGCCGGCCGTGAAATCCACGATCCCTGGGATGTGAACGAAGACGCGGAATACCACGAGGGCGGCGAGGCAACGGCCCAGCGGGTGTCCGAACGGCTCGTTCCCCGACGGGCCGCCTGACCGGCAGGGCTCCGCCGCAATGTCACGGGCGCGGGCACTCGGGGACGACAGGATCGCATATCGCCGGTCGCGTGCCGTCGTCGCCATCCTTCTGGTTCTCGCCTACGCCGCATGCGAGATCGTGCTCTTTTCCCGCCACGCGCCGTTCCGCGACGAGGCACAGGCATGGCTCTGGGCACGCGAACTCAACCGGCCGCAGGACTGGTTCGCAGTGCCCGGCGAGGGACATCCTCCGCTCTGGTTCTGGCTTCTGCGCGGCCTCTCGGTTGTCGCCGATTTCGACCATGCCCGACTTGCCGGACTTGTGATCGCCTTTGCCAATGCCGTGCTTCTTGCGATCCTGGAATGGCGAAAGCCATTGCTGGTCTTCGCGTTTCTGGGTTCCTTGCTCTGGCTAGACTATTGGGGGTTCAATTTCCGCCCCTATGGGCTGGTGCTTGCCCTGTCGCTGGCGGCGATATTGCTGGACAAAAGACGCCGCCCAGTGCTCGCCACATGGCTGCTCGCCATCGCCTGCGGCCTGCATTTCTTCGCAGGCTTTGTCTTCGCCATGTGGCTTGTCGCGCGCCTGGGCCGGGGGCTCGCATGGCGTGCGGCAGCTGCCCCCGCACTGCTGGCCCTGGGCTTCGGCGTACTCGCCATTCTCTCGGGCGCCGGCAACCCGGCTTCGGCCCTGGATTTCTCCCACCTGGCGGCGCGCATGCTCGCCACCTTCGCCGCGCCCTTCCAGCCCGCGGGACTGCCCGCGTGGCCAATAGCGATCGCAATCGCGGCGCTGGCGGCCATCGGCTTGCGCCATGATCGGCGTACCCTCTTGTGGCTGCTCGCGATTGTGTTGGGCTTTTCGCTCTTCACATCCCTGGTCTATGGCCGGATGCCCTGGCACCAGGGATTCATCGTACTGCTCTTGCTCATGGGCTTTGAACTGGCGCGCCCGCTCGCTCCGCGCTGGCCACTTGTCCTTGCCATGCTGCCCCAGGTCATGTTCGGCGCCTTCCATCTTGCGCAGTTGCGCGAGCCGCCCGCTCAAGGCGAATATTCCGCCCTCGCAGCCGTGATCGCCGATGCTGGTGGAAGGATCAACACCGAGCATCGACTGGTCGCCTGGCCCGATTTCGTATTGACCGCCCCAGCCGCCAGCTTTGCCTTCCGCTATCTCGACGCGACCAGCGGTAGGCTGCTCGGACCGGTCAACTGGCGCGAGCGCAAGAGCCAGAGGCCCGATCCCGCCCTTCTGGCAAGGGTCCAGACGCCCTATTGGCTCGTGTGCCTGAGGTGTCCCGCCGCGCTCGAAACGATCGAAGGCCTGGGACTTTCAGCCGTGCCGCTTGTCGAGGGCACCACGGATTTCGGTGAACAGGTCGGCGCCTATCGGATAGAGTCACGGAACAATCCGGCGGCATCAAAACCCTGAGCGCGGGCGTGCCGCGGTGTGCTGACGGGTTGCCCCGCGCGCGGGTCTGGGCTAAACGCAGGGCCTCCGCTCGTATTGTCCTTCCAGCGCAACGGCTTGTTGCGCCCAATCCTGTCTGGAATATTCCAAAAGTGTCAGATCGCGCCCTTGCCGCGGTTGCTGAAGGTTTTTCAGTGCCGTCGCCCGCCCAGTTTCGCACCGAAATCCTGTCCGGCCTCACCGTAGCCCTCGCCCTTGTGCCCGAGGCGGTTGCCTTTTCCTTCGTGGCCGGCGTCAATCCGCTGGTCGGGCTCTATGCCGCATTCATGATCGGTATTGTCACCGCCCTGTTCGGCGGACGGCCCGGCATGATTTCCGGCGCCACCGGAGCGCTTGCCGTGGTGATGGTCTCGCTGGTGGCCCGGCACGGGGTTGAATACCTGTTTGCCACAGTCGTGCTGATGGGGCTGATCCAGATGCTGGTCGGTGCGATGCACTGGGGGCGCTTCATCCGCATGGTGCCCCATCCGGTGATGCTGGGCTTCGTCAACGGGTTGGCGGTCGTCATCTTCCTTGCGCAGTTGAACCAGTTCCGCATCGGCGGTGGCGAAGGCGCGGCTGGCGGCACATGGATGACCGGCATGCCGCTTTACCTGATGCTTGGGCTGACCGCGCTGACCATGGCCACGATCAGGTTCGCTCCGAAGGCTCTCACCCGCATCGTACCGGCGCCGCTACTCGGCATTCTGGTCGTTTCCGCCATCGTCATCGGGTTCAATCTCGATGTGCGCACCGTGGGCGACCTCGCCTCGATCAAGGGCGGCCTTCCAACCTTTCACGTGCCCATGGTGCCCATGACCATGGAAACCCTCAGCATCATCGGCCCCTATGCCCTGATCCTCGCCGCCGTCGGGCTGATCGAATCCCTGCTCACCCTCAACCTGGTTTCCGACCTTACCGACACGCGTGGCGGCGCCTCCAGGGAGTGCCTGGCGCAGGGCGCGGCGAATATCGTCACCGGCCTGTTCGGCGGCATGGGGGGCTGCGCGATGATCGGGCAGTCGATGATCAACATCAAATCGGGCGGCCGCACGCGATGGGCGGCGATTTCCGCCGCGCTGTTCCTGCTCTCCTTCATCCTGTTCGGCTCGTCGCTGATCGAGCGCATACCCCTGGCGGCGCTCGTGGGTGTGATGTTCATGGTGGTGATCGGCACCTTCGCCTGGCGTTCGATCCAGATCATGGCGCGCGTACCGCGCTCCGATGCGCTGGTCATCGTATTGGTGACCGTGGTCACCGTGATGACCGATCTCGCCACCGCCGTGGTGATCGGGGTGATCATTTCCGCCCTGGTCTATGCCTGGAATGCATCGACCAGGATGCGCGCCACCACGGTCAACGCGCCCTCCGATCCCGATGTGAAGGTCTATCGCGTGCATGGGCCGCTGTTCTTCGGTTCGGTCGCCAGCTTCGCCGAACTGTTCGACCCGAAGAAGGATCCGGCAACCGTGGTCGTCGATTTCATGGAATCGCGGGTCGTCGATCACTCCGGCCTGCAGGCCATCGAGGCGCTCGCCGCCCGCTACAACGCCATCGGCAAGACCCT
>DATCMU010000046.1:0-2378 GCA_036563245.1 Devosiaceae bacterium
GATGAGTTCCTCGACCTGATCCGCTCCCGCACCGTGGATTATGTGTTCGCCAATCTCGAAGAGCTCAAGGCGCTCTACGAGACCGACAATATCCACAATGCGGTGCACCAGGTGGCCGAGGATGCCGAGATCGCGGCGGTAACCCTTGGCGCCGAGGGGGCGATGGTGATCGCGAATGGCGAGATCGTCACGGTCCCGGCTTTCCATGTCGACGCCGTCGAGGACGTGACCGGGGCCGGCGACCAGTTTGCCGCCGGTTTCCTGCTCGGCATGTCGCGCGGCCAGGACCTCGGGGAGGCCTTGCGCGCGGGTTGCCTGGCGGCCTCCGAGGTCATCACCCATATCGGCGCCAGGCCGCTCGTCAACCTGCGCGAACTGGCCGACGGCCACGGCCTCGCGGTTTGAACCTGACCGGGCAATTGGACCTGTTTGAGCAGGGCGGGCCTGACGGCAGGCATGAAACGGAACCCGTTCAAGTGGTTTCAAGGCGCCGATCCTGATATTGTCGACAAGACCTCTGGTTTTCGGATTACTCGATAGGTGGGCGGATGAGTAGCGACGTTGTCCTCGCGCAGGGCGTATTTGCCACGGCCGAAAGCGATCCGCTGCGTCCGGCGCTGGTTACCCCTCAGCACGCGCTGACGTATCGGCAGTTACGCAATCAGATTATCAACTATGCGCTGCGTCTGCACAGTCACGGTGTCGACAGGACCTCGTGTGTCGCGCTCAGTCTCGCCAGTCCGATCCCGGCACTTACGACCATTTTCGCCTTGTCGCTGCTCGGGGCGAGATGGATTGTTGCGAGCGAATCGTCGCTGGAACAGGCTCAGAGACTTGGAATAACGCATCGCTGCATAGGTGCCGCGGAGGGCGGCACGCCCGGCCCCGGCCTGATCTACATTTCGCCGCTCTGGCATTCTTCTCCGCCCGGGCGGTCTGAAAACCTGCATTTTGAGGGGTATGCATCTCCAGATGACGTCTTCATGGTCGCCCAGTCGTCCGGAACGACCGGCATGCCCAAATTCATGACGATCAGTGCGCGGATGATGAAGTGGGGCTTGGGCGCTTTCGATACCGTGTTCGAAAGGGCATCTGCAAGGGCCCGCAATCCATACCCAACGCTCTCTCCGCTTTTCCCAGTGACGACGGTAGGAGGGTCCGCATTGTGTCTTTGCGTATTGGCAAAGCACGGGACAGTCGTCTTCGGTCACGATTACGAGACCTGGACGGCAAACGGCACTGACATTGTTGCCGGGTCTCCCGCGCAGGCGGCCGCGATCCTGGACGGGTTGCCGGTGCCCCCGAGCCCGGAAGTTCAGAGCCTGCTTGTATTCGGAAGCCAGATCGGCAGGGCTTTCCTGCAAAGGGCCCTGCTCTTCTTCGACCGTGTCGACAACAGATATGGTTCCACCGAGGCGTGGGGCGCGACCGAGAAAACCCTGACGAGCGAGGACGACGACGTGGATTCCGCTGGCTCCGCCCTGCCAGGGGTGACCGTCGAGATCGTCGACGATGACGACGTGCTCCTGCAAAGTGGGACCGAAGGCATAGTGCGCGTTCGCGCGCCAATGCACGTGCCCGGCTATATGGACGACCCTGAAGCAACGGCGAGGGCGTTTCGAGGTGGCTGGTTCTATGCTGGCGATCTCGGCCTGATGAGCGAATCCGGCGAACTTTATGTGACCGGAAGGGTCGACGACCGGTTGAACCTGGGCGGAACGAAGATCAACGCGTCATTCATTGACCGCGTTGTCGGCGATTTCGATGGCGTGGCCGATGCGATGTGTTTCACCGAGCAAGGTCCATCGGGCATAGCCATGCTGTCGATTGTCGCCAGGGCAACGGGCGATATCGATCATGCCGAACTGGCGCGAATGATCGGCACAGGGATAGCCAAGTACGCAGGCGGCGCTGAAACTCTGGGCAATCTCTATTTTGCCGACAGCGTGCCCCGCAACACCAATGGCAAGGTCGTGCGTCGCGCGGCGCTCGAAGCGATCAGGGGCATTGCCCCGCTGAGGATGAACCGGGTGTCCGATCCCGGGCCCTGACAGGGCGTCCTGCCGGTCCGAATGGACGGATCGGGCAATTGACTGTTCCGTTCCGCCGAACGCCGGGATCGGTGCGCTAGGGCCTGTTCGTGAAAGGTGCGTACCTGTTTCCCGGTTCGAACATGCGACAATTCAATGACTTGAGCCGTGTGTTTTGAGTTCATCAAGACCCGACACACCCTAGTAACCCGCGGCCTGCGGGATGAACAGCACCAGTTGGGGAAAGAGGATGATCAGCAGTAGCGCGATCACCAGCGTGAAGATGAAGCTCCAGATTTCCCGGATCATCTCCCCAAGCGGGATCCTCGATATGCCGCTGATCAGGAA
>DATCMU010000014.1:0-80609 GCA_036563245.1 Devosiaceae bacterium
GAGAGTTGCAGGGTATGCCGGCAATCAGGGTAGTTCGAGCAGCCGATGAAGGCACCGTACTTGCCCAGCTTGAGCGAGAGCGTGCCCGTGCCGCAGGTGGGGCAACGGCGCGGGTCGGACCCGTCTTCGCGCGGCGGAAAGATATGATCGCCGAGCAACTCGTTGAGTGCATCGAGCACCTCGGAGACCCTGAGGTCCTTGATCTCCGCGGTATGGCGGGAAAATTCGTCCCAGAACCGGCGCAGCACCGCCTTGTAATCTTCCTCGCCAGCGGCGATTCGGTCGAGCTGCTGTTCGAGATCGGCGGTGAAGCCGAACTCGACATAGCGGGTGAAGAAGCTTTCAAGAAAAGCCGTCACCAGCCGGCCGCGATCCTCTGGCACCAGAGCGCGCTTTTCGAGCCGCACATAGTCGCGATCCTTGAGCACGGTGAGGGTCGAGGCGTAGGTGGAGGGGCGCCCGATGCCGAGCTCCTCCATCTTCTTGATGAGGCTTGCCTCGGTGTAGCGGGGCGGTGGCTGGGTGAAGTGCTGTTCGATATCGCATTTCTCCAGCGCCGGCCTGTCGCCCACGGCCAGCGGCGGCAATTCGCGGCTGTCCTCGTCGTCGGAATTGTCCTCGCCAACGCCATAAAGCGCGAGAAAACCGGGGAATGTGACGACCGAACCCGTGGCCCTGAGGGCGATGGCGCGGCCCGGGGCGGCGACGGAGATGTCGGCGGTGGTGCGCGCGATCTCGGCAGAGCGCATCTGGCTAGCCAGCGTGCGCCGCCAGATCAGGCCGTAGAGCTTGAGTTGATCGGCCTCGAGGTCGCGTGACTGGTCGGGGTGCCGCGACATGTCGGTGGGGCGGATAGCCTCGTGCGCTTCCTGCGCGTTCTTGGCCTTGGTCTGGTAGATGCGCGCTTTCTCGGGCAGGTACTCGCTGCCGAATTCCTTGGCAATTGCGGTACGTGCCTGGTCGATGCCCTCGGGGGCCATCTGCACCGCGTCGGTCCGCATATAGGTGATCAGGCCGCTTTCATAGAGCCGCTGGGCGACCTGCATGGTGCGGGACGGGGCAAAACCAAGCCTGCTCGAAGCGTCCTGCTGCAGCGTCGACGTGGTGAACGGGGGATATGGATTGCGCTTGGTGGGCTTCTTTTCGACGCTTTCGACGGTGAAAGCGCCGGCCTCGATGGCTGTCTTGAGCTCTTCGGCGTCCTTGGAGGACTTCACATCGAGCTTGTCCGTCTTCTTGCCGTCGACGGAATAAAGACGCGCTTCGAATGACTTGCCGGCCTGATTGAGCGTCGCGGCGACGCTCCAGTATTCCTCGGCCCGGAAGCGCTCGATCTCGGACTCCCTGTCGCACACGAGGCGCAGGGCGACAGACTGCACGCGGCCCGCCGACCGCGAACCGGGCAGCTTGCGCCATAGTACGGGAGATAGCGTGAAGCCGACGAGATAGTCGAGCGCACGCCGGGCGAGATAGGCGTCGACCAGGGGCTCGTCGATGTCGCGCGGCGCCTTCATCGCCTCGGTCACCGCTGCCTTGGTAATGGCGTTGAACACCACGCGGCGCACAGGTTGTCCCTTGAGGACCTTCTTCTGCCTGAGCACGTCGAGCACGTGCCAGGAGATGGCCTCTCCCTCGCGGTCGGGGTCGGTGGCGAGGATCAGTTCGTCGGCGCTCTTGACGGCCTTCGCTATGTCGGTGAGCCGCTTCCTGGACGCAGTGTCGACCTCCCAGGACATGGCGAAATCTTCGTCGGGGCGCACAGAGCCGTCCTTGGCAGGCAAATCGCGGACGTGGCCGAAGCTGGCCAGAACCTCGTAGTCCTTGCCCAGATACTTGTTGATTGTCTTGGCTTTGGCCGGACTTTCAACGATGACGACTTTCATGCCAAGACTACTCCGCAACGCACTCGAATGGGTGCGCAACATGGTGAAAGCGACCCTTACTGTCAATCGCCGCCCTTGTGGACCGGCCGATCAGAGGCGCCAGGCGACCAGTTGACCGGCGGAGCGTGAGAGCCGGCCAGCGAGCTCAAGTTCGAGCAGCATGGTCTGCAGCGCGCCGGCGGGAATCCCGGTCTGCTGGATGATGACGTCGATGTGGATCGGAGTTACGGAAAGCGCGTCCGCCAGCAATTGGCGCTGGTCGTCCGTGGGGTCGCGTTCCTGGCCTTCGCCATCGCCGGAGAAGTCGAACTCGGGGTCGTATTCGGGGTCGAACAGAGTCTTTCGTGTCGGGTCGGCGGTGGCAAGCTCGGAGATGATGTCTCCAGCGCCGGTCACCAGACGCGCACCCTGCTGGATCAGGGCATTCCCGCCCTCCGCACGCGGATCCAGAGGCGATCCGGGTACGGCAAACACCTCGCGATTCTGCTCGAGCGCCATGCGGGCAGTGATCAGGGAGCCCGAGCGCCTGGCCGCTTCCACGACCAGAATACCTAGAGACAGGCCGGAAACCAGACGGTTTCGCCGCGGAAAGTCGCGCGCCCTTGGCACCCAGCCAAGGGGCATCTCGGTGAGAAGGGCTCCGCCCGAATCAACGATCTCGCGGGCCAGTGGGATATTTTCGTCGGGGTATATGCGATCGAGGCCCCCGGCGAGCACCGCGACTGTGCCCGTGGTGAGCGTTGCGCGGTGGGCCGCGGTGTCGATACCCCGCGCCAGGCCCGAAACGACCAGGTAGCCCGCATCCCCAAGTTCGCCTGCAAGCAGCGCCGTCATGCGGGTGCCCGCGGCAGAGGCGTTGCGCGCACCCACGATCCCGACAGTCCTGTCCCAGTTCAGTGTTTCCCCGCCCCAGATCGAGATCAATGGCGGTGCGGCCGGGATATGGCGCAGAAGTTCGGGATAGTCGTGTTCGCCCGTTGCCACGAGGCGCGCGCCGAGAGCCTCGACGCGATCGAGTTCGGTCTCCGCAGCCTCCGCGTCCACGATGCTGAGCGATTGGCTTCGTCCGCCTCGCCGGATGAGATCGGGCAGTGCTTCAATGGCCGCTTCCGCCGAACCGAACCGGTTGAGCAACTGTCGAAAGGTGACAGGCCCGACATTTTCGGTGCGGATCAGGCGCAGCCAGGCAATGCGCTGGGAACGCGAAAGCGAACCGCTGGGATCTGGCGCTCCCAATTCAGCCGGCTTTCCCGCCGCCGATGCGTGGCTCGCTGCCATCGAGCAGGCGCGCGATATTGGCGCGATGCTTGAAGAACAGCAGCAACGACATGGCAACCGCCTGACCGGCAAGGTGCGGTCCGGAAAGGATATAGGCAAAGATGGGAGCGGTGCCGGCGGCGGTCAGGGCGGCCAGGGAGGATACGCGCCTGACCACGGCGATGAACAGCCAGACGGCACAGAATACTGCGCCGACCATCCAGTTGATGCCCAGAAGCACGCCAATATAGGTGGCTACACCCTTGCCGCCCTTGAACCCCAGCCATACGGGGAAGATGTGGCCGATAAACGCCGCAAAGCCGGCAATGGAATAGGCCAGCGGCGGATATGGAAACATGTAGCGAACAAGAATGACCGCAAAGAAGCCCTTGGCGGCATCGAGCACCAGGGTCAGGGCGGCGAGCTCGCGCCGGCCTGTGCGCAGGACATTGGTGGCGCCGATATTGCCCGAGCCGATGCCCCGAATATCCCCAAGCCCTGCTGCACGGGTGATGAGCAGGCCGAAGGGGATGGACCCCAGCAGATAGCCCGCCACCAGGGCGATGACGATGCTTGTGATGTCGATATTCATTGTTGCGGTTCCTCGAACCTGTGAACCTCGTGGCCACCGACGTAAGTGCGCATGACCTTACCCATCATTCGGGCGCCTTCGAAAGCGGTATTGCGCGAACGCGACAGCATGCGTTTCTCTTCGACGACCCAGGGGTAATCGAGATCGAGCAGGATCAGATCGGCGGGCGCGCCGCGCGCGATCCGACCTGAGGGCAGGCGCAGGATCCGGGCGGGACCGGACGTCATGGCGCGCAGGACGGTCAACAGGTCAACCTCGCCGGCATGCACGAGCCTCAGCGCGGCGGCAAGCATGGTTTCAAGCCCTATGGCGCCGGCGGCGGCTTCGGCGAATGGCTGGCGCTTGCCCTCGCTGTCCTGCGGGTCGTGGTCGGAATGGATCGCGTCGATTACCCCCTCACGTAGCGCCGCGACCATGGCCTCCCGATCGGTCTCATGCCTGAGGGGTGGCGAAAGGCGGAAGAAGGTGCGGTAGGAGCCGATGTCATTCTCGTTCAGCGAGAGGTTGTTGATCGAGACGCCACAAGTGATCGAGTCGCTGCCTGTCTTGGCACGGGCGACAATCTGGGCCGAACGGGCGCAGGAGATCTGGGCCGCGTGATATCGAGCGCCAGTGAGCGCGGCCAATTGCAGATCGCGGTCGAGGGGGATCGTTTCGGCTTCGCGCGGAATGCCCTTCAGCCCGAGGGCGGAGGCCAGCAACCCCTCGTTCATCACGCCTTCGCCGATCAGGCCCAGGTCGGCAGGCTGATGAACAACCGGCATGTCGAAATTCGAGGCATAGGTGAGGGCGGCCCGCAACAGGCTTGCCGACTGGATGGATTTGCGTCCTTCGGCAAAGCAGACGGCTCCGGCCTCCCGCAACAGGCCGAATTCGGTGATGTCCTTGCCTTCCAGCCCCCTGGTCATGGCGGCGGCAGGCAGGATGTTGACCCGGGCGGTCGCCTTGGCGCGGCGGATCAGGAAATCGACAAGGGCGCTGTCGTCGATCACGGGCTGGGTGTCGGGCATCAGCACGAAGGAGGTGATGCCCCCTGCTGCGGCGGCAGCCGAGGCGCTGGCAAGGGTTTCGCGGTATTCGTGGCCCGGCTCACCGGTGAAGACGCGCATGTCTATGAGGCCGGGGGCCAGCAACAGTCCCTTGGCGTCGATCCGTGTCGCGCCTTCGGGCGCACCGGGTGCGGCGCCTTCGACAATGTCTGAAATGACGCCGCCTTCGACCGCGAGGGCCCCATAGATATCGGTATTGGTCGCAGGATCGACGATGCGGGCGTTTTCGATGAGCAGCGGCGCGGTCATCGGCTTGCTCCCGTCTGGCCGGCAAGCAGGGAATCAAGCACCGCCATGCGCACGGCAACCCCCATTTCGACCTGCTCGGTGATTACCGCGCGCGGGCTGTCGGCGATGGCCGGGTCGATTTCGACGCCTCGATTCATCGGGCCGGGATGCATGACGATGGCGTCGGGGCGGGCAACGGACAGCTTTTCCTCGTCGAGGCCATAGAACTGGTAGTACTCGCGCACTGACGGGATCATGCGGCCGGCGGCGCGCTCGTGTTGCAGGCGCAGCATCATCACCACGTCGGCACTCTCGAGCCCCTTGCGCATGTCGGTGAACACCTCGCTGGCCATCTGCTCGATCCCGGTGGGCAGCAGGGTGCGGGGGGCAACCACGCGTGTTCTGGCATTCATCTTGCCGAGCAAGAGCAGGTTGGAGCGGGCGACCCGGGAATTGGCGATATCTCCGCAGATTGCAACGGTCAGGCCGGAAAGCCGGCCCTTGTGGCGGCGAATGGTCAATGCATCGAGTAGCGCCTGCGTGGGGTGCTCATGTGCCCCGTCACCCGCGTTGACGACGGAGCAGCCGACCTTTTGCGAGAGCAGTTCGACGGCGCCGGCCGCGGAATGGCGTACGACGATCACATCGGGCTGCATGGCATTGAGGGTGGTCGCCGTATCGATCAGGGTCTCGCCCTTGGTAACCGACGACGTTCTGACCGACATGTTGACCACCAGCGCGCCCAACCGCTTTCCCGCGATCTCGAAAGACGCCTGGGTTCGGGTCGAAGGCTCGAAGAACAGGTTGATCTGGGTCTTGCCGGACAGCAGGGCGCGGGATTTGCCCGGCTCGCGCGAAACGGCGGTCATCGCTTCGGCCCTGTCCAGCAGGTCAAGGATTTGCACCGGATCCAGGTCGGCGATGCCGAGAAGGTGGCGCGGAGCCGGATGGTCACGGCCTGCGCCTGATCGGTAAGAGGCAGACGAGGGGTCCTGCGGCTGCATGCTGGCCATCGCGCTCCTTGCTGGGCGAAGCCGACGGGGGCCGGGCAATCGCCGGTGCCGCTCGCCAGCCTCTGGGCAATCGGGGTCTAGCGCAGGGCGGACGCATGGACAAGCGCCGACGCCGACAATCCTGTTAAGACCCCCGATTGCCGCCGCGTATGGCGCGCAGGCGCTCGAGCACACCCTGCAGGATATAGCTGGCCGCCAGCTTGTCGACCACCTCGGCCCTGCGGGCGCGCGAAAGATCGGCTTCGAGCATGGTCCGGGTAACGGCTGCGGTGGACAGGCGCTCGTCCCAGAACGCGATGGGCAGGGCGAGCTTGCCCGAAAGATTGCGCGCGAAAGCGCGCGTTGACTGGACGCGGGGGCCTTCGGAGCCGTCCATGTTGAGGGGAAGGCCCAGGACGATGCCGACGATGTTGTGCTGGGCGGCGAGGGCAATGATGCGCTCGGCATCGGCGGTGAACTTGGTGCGCCGGATCGTTTCGACCGGCGTCGCCGACATGCGCAGGCCGTCGGACACTGCAACGCCGATTGTCTTGGTCCCAAGATCAAGGCCCATGAGCTTGCCTGAAGGGGGCAAGCCGGCCAGCGGATTTTCTGCCTGGTGTTCTGTCACGGTCCTGGAGCGCGTTTGGCGTTGCGGTCTCCCGGTTCTGCCCGTAACAGGCAGGACAGGCAAGCGCGGAGATGGACTGTGAAGCTGGTATGGCTGGGCAAATCGGGTTTTGTGCTGCAATCGGGCGGGACCACGATTGCGATCAGGGATACGACGCTCGACAGGAGCCATCTGGCCGAGGCCGACCTTGTCGTGAGCCTTTGCGCGACAGCGGACCTGCCCTTGTTCGACAAGTCACTGCGTACTGCCACGCGGCACCATCGCCCCCTTGATGATGCTGGCGCGAAAGAGGCAGCGGTCATGCGTGTGGACAAAGCGACCCTGGTGATCGATGCGTCCGGTGAACAACGGACAATACTGCAGGCAACGGATCGGGCGGACGGCGATTGGGGGCGCTGGGCGGACCGTGCCGTTATCGTCATGGCTGGCGCGGGGCATTCGATCATCCGCTCGGGTCTCAAGGCGCTGGATCGTGCGAGGCCGTCGGTGATCGCGGTGGCGGTGGCGGACGGTGAAGTGGAGGAGGTTCTTGTCCAGTTGTCGTCGGCGCGCGGCGAGACTGGGCTGCAGATTCTCGATCCCGGTCTCGCCCTCGAGGCCTGAAGGGCAGTTGCCAGCCGGCGCGGGGCATTGTTAAAAGCCTCAAAGACCTTGATGGATTTCCCCCGTTCCAGATGGAGACGAACAAATGTCGGTCGATACCGATACCGTGAAGCGAATCGGACGCTTGGCGCGAATACGGATCACGCCGGAAGAAGCAGAGGCCATGACTGGCGAACTCAATGCGATTCTGGGGTTTGTCGAGCAATTGTCCGAAGTCGATGTTGCGGGCGTGGAGCCAATGAATTCGGTGACACCGATGCAATTGCGCAGGCGCGAGGACGTGGTGAGCGACGGCGGTTATGCCGAGCGGATCGTCGCCAATGCCCCGCTGTCGGAAGACAACTTCTTCATGGTGCCCAAGGTGGTGGAGTAGTTCGGCCTTGCCAGTTGCCGTTGCAAACGAGACCCCGTTGCAGGACGATGTGCGCCATCTCATCGATGGGTTGAACATGCACCTCCTGCCGCTTTCACCCATCGAGTTCCAGTTCAAGATGACCGTGGAGCAGATGGCGGCGCCGGATACGACGGTATTCGTGGCAAGAGACGAGGCCGGCGGCGCGGTCGGTGTCGGGGCGCTAAAGGAACACGGTGATGGCAAGCTGGGCGAAGTGAAACGCATGTTCACCGCCCCTGAAGTGCGCGGCCAGCGCGTGGGTTCGGCAATTCTCGACGCCATCATCGAGCGGGCGCGGCAGCGCGGAATGAAGAGACTTGTGCTCGAAACCGGCGTCGGCGAAGGCTTTGCCGGTGCGTGGCGTCTCTACAGCAACAGGGGGTTCGTGCGCTGCGGCGCGGTGCTCGACTACCCGGATAGCGGCTATTCGGCCTTTTTCGAGATGGCGCTCTGACGCCCTCAAACCAGGAAACGGTTCGTGACAGATCTTACAAGACTTTCCCTCGCCGAGGCCCGCAAGGGCCTTTCCGACAAGGACTTCACCTCGGTGGAACTGACCGAGGCCTATCTTGCGGCAATCGACGCGGCCAATCCCAAGCTGAACGCCTATGTCGAGGTGACCGCGCAACAGGCGCGGGCGATGGCGGTGAAGAGCGACGAGCGGCGGATCAACGGCGAGGCAGGGCCGCTGGAGGGCATCCCGCTCGGCATCAAGGACCTTTTCGCCACCAGGGGTGTGCATACCCAGGCGGCAAGCCACATCCTCGACGGGTTCAAGCCCGAATACGAGTCGACCGTCACCTCCAATCTTTGGCGGGACGGCGCGGTGATGCTGGGCAAGCTCAACATGGATGAGTTCGCCATGGGTTCGTCCAACGAGACCTCCTACTACGGGCCGGTAATCAACCCGTGGCGGGCGGAAGGGTCGAATGCCGACCTGGTGCCGGGCGGGTCTTCGGGCGGATCGGCGGCAGCGGTGTCGGCATGGCTCTGCGCCGGGGCCACGGCGACGGACACCGGCGGTTCGATCCGCCAGCCGGCCGCATTTACCGGAACGGTCGGCATCAAGCCCACCTATGGCCGTTGTTCGCGCTGGGGCGTGGTTGCTTTCGCTTCGTCGCTCGACCAGGCCGGTCCGATCGCCCGCAGCGTCGAGGATGCGGCGATCCTTCTGACTTCGATGGCTGGTTTCGACGCCAAGGATTCAACCAGCGCCGACCGGGCCGTGCCTGATTTCGCGGCGGCGGTGGAACGGGGCGTGAAGGGGCTGACCATTGGCGTGCCGCGCGAATATCGCATGGACGGCATGCCCGAGGAAATCGAGCGCTTGTGGCAACAAGGGCTTGCCTGGCTCAAGGCCGAGGGGGCCAAGGTCGTCGACATCTCCCTGCCGCACACCAAATATGCCTTGCCCGCATATTATATCGTGGCGCCCGCGGAGGCGTCGTCGAACCTGGCGCGCTATGACGGCGTAAAATACGGGCTTCGGGTCAGCGGTGGCGACATCACCGACATGTACGAACTCACCCGCGCCAAGGGCTTCGGGCGAGAGGTCAAGCGCCGCGTGATGATCGGCACCTATGTTCTGTCCGCGGGCTATTACGACGCCTATTACGTCAGGGCCCAGAAGGTACGAACGCTGATCAAACGGGATTTCGAACAGGCGTTCGCGGCGGGCGTCGACGCAATCCTGACCCCTGCGACACCTTCGGCCGCATTCGGGGTGGCCGATCAGGAAATGGCATCCGATCCGGTCAAGATGTACCTCAACGACGTGTTCACCGTGACGGTAAACATGGCAGGGCTTCCCGGGATCGCCGTGCCCGCGGGCAAGGATGGCCGCGGCCTGCCGCTGGGGCTGCAGCTGATCGGCAAGCCATTCGATGAAGAGACGCTCTTTGCCGCCGGCCGTGTTATCGAGAGGTCGGCGGCGCTCGACCTGGCTCCGGCGCGCTGGTGGTGACCATGGACGAGTTTCTCGCTTCGCTTGAGCAATCCGAGCCCCCGCGCAACCTGAGCAAGCCGCTCCAGGCCCTGTGGTGGCTGAAGAAGGGCAACCTGCTGGCCGGCCCTGAATGGGACCAGGCCCACCTGATCTGCCAGACGCAGGAGGGCAACGTTTCGTTCGACTGGGTGCATGCCCTGGCGCACTGGATCGAAGGCGATTTCGGCAACTCGGACTACTGGTACCGCATGGCAGGTCAGAAGCGAACCAAGCCGAGCGTCGCGCAGGAATGGCAGCACATGGTGGAAACGCTCCTCAAGTGAGCGCGTCGAGCGCCCGCAGGGGCGGCATAGCGAAACCAGGGAACGAAGCGAGACGCACGTGAGCCAGAATACTCCCCCAGCCGACTGCCAGACCAAGGAGGATGTGCGCGCCGAGATCGACCGTATCGATCTTGCGCTGTTGCATCTTTTTGCCGAACGCCACGCCTATGTGACCCGGATGGCGGAGATCAAGACCGATCCCCACGAGGCCTATGATCCAAAGCGGATCGAGGCCGTGATCGCGCGGATCAGGGAGCGCGCCGAAAGCCTCGATCTCGACGAGGACCAGGCGGAATTGATCTGGCGCACGCTGATAAACTGGAATGTGAACTACGAAAAGGGCATCATTGCCGCTCGACACAAGCACGGATAGCCGCAATGCACGATGCCGTAGTCCTTCGCCGAGCCGACCCTGCCGAGGCCATGGAGCTGGCGGCAATCGGCTACGCGGCATGGGAAAGCGGCATTCTGCCCCTGGTGCGCGAGCAGGCGGGGATGCGCCAGACCCAGCAGCGCCGGCTGATTTCCTATTGCAGCGAGGCGGTGAACCGGATCACGGTCGCGGCCATGAACGGGGAAGCGGTGGGCTGGTGCGGACGCGCGCGTGGCCGGCCTTATATTCCGTTCCTGTTCGTTTCCCCGGGCCTGCAGGGGCAGGGGATCGGCTCGCAGCTCCTGCGGCGCGTCGAGGCGATGTACGAGTTGGAAGGCTTTGGCTACATCCAGCTCGAAACGCCTGCCGACCATGTGCGCGCGGTCAAGTTCTATGAGCGCAACGGGTACAACATCATGGCGATGAAGCTGGATGGACGCGGGGCGCACAAACCGTTTATGAGCGTGTGGCTCGAAAAGAAGCTGCACCCATTCACCGGTGTAATCGAAGACGAATGAGTTCGAAGGAAAACAAGGCGTGAGCATCGTCGATACCCGCAGCCCCAATCCAAAGCAGTTCATCAAGGGCGCGACCGGCGACTGGGAAGTCGTCATCGGCATGGAGGTCCATGCCCAGGTCACCAGCGAATCCAAACTCTTTTCGGGGTCTTCGACCGAATTCGGGCGTCCGCCGAACTCCAATGTGAGTTTCGTGGATGCTGCGATGCCGGGCATGTTGCCGGTGATCAACGAGGAATGCGTTCGCCAAGCAGTGCGCACCGGCCTTGGGTTGAAGGCGCAGATCAACAAGCGCTCGGTTTTCGACCGCAAGAACTACTTCTACCCCGATCTGCCGCAGGGCTACCAGATCTCCCAGTACAAGGATCCCATCGTGGGCGAGGGCAAGGTGCTGCTCGACATGGGCGAGGATGGGGAAATCGAGATCGGGATCGAACGTTTGCACCTCGAGCAGGATGCCGGCAAATCGATCCACGACCAGCACCCCAGCATGAGTTTTGTCGATCTGAACCGGTCGGGCGTGGCGCTGATGGAAATCGTCTCCAAACCGGACTTGCGTTCGTCGGAGGAGGCGAAGGCCTATCTTTCCAAGTTGCGCACGATCCTGCGCTACCTGGGCACGTGCGACGGGAACATGGAACAGGGTTCCATGCGCGCCGATGTCAACGTCTCGGTGCGGCGTCCGGGTGGTGAATTCGGCACGCGCTGCGAAATCAAGAACGTCAATTCAGTGCGTTTCGCCGGCCAGGCCATCGAATACGAGGCGCGCCGACAGATCGACATTCTCGAGGATGGGGGCGCCATCGACCAGGAGACCCGCCTTTTCGACCCCAAGTCAGGCGAGACACGGTCCATGCGCTCCAAGGAAGAGGCGCACGATTACCGCTACTTCCCCGACCCGGACCTGCTTCCGCTTGAATTCGACGATGCATTCATCGCGGAACTGGCGAACAAGCTGCCGGAATTGCCGGACGAGAAGCGCGTTCGTCTGCAGGCCGACTATGGCATTACGCACTACGACGCGAGCATTCTGGTCATGGATCGGGCGTCGGCCGATTTCTATGAGGAAGTGGCCCGCGGGCGGGACGGAAAGCTGGCGGCCAACTGGGTCATCAATGAATTGTTCGGGCGACTGAACAAGGAGGGGCTGGATGTGTCCAGCAGCCCGGTGAGCGCGGCACAACTGGGCAGCATTGTCGACCTGATCGGCAAGGGCGACATCTCCGGCAAGATCGCCAAGGATCTGTTCGAGATCGTGTGGACCGAAGGCGGCGAGCCATCGCAGATTGTCGAAAGCCGCGGCATGCGACAGGTCACCGATACCGGGGCCATCGAGAAGGTGGTGGACGAGATCATCGCCGCGAATCCGGACAAGGTCGAGCAGGCAAGGGCCAAGCCCACCATGCTGGGCTGGTTCGTCGGGCAGGTCATGAAGGCCAGCCAGGGCAAGGCCAATCCGCAGGCTGTGAACGAGATTCTCAAGGCGAAGCTGGGTCTTTAGAACCTTTTCGCTTTTCTCCGAATCGCTCGACGGCTCCAGGTCGTTGAATGGTTGCGCTTTCGAAGCGGAAAACCGTTGCCAGATTTCCTCAAAGCGTTTCAGACGGTCGACTGATCCTTATCGGAACACGGGACGTAGGACTGGCAACAGTCTGGTTCAAACGTCCCGAGGTTCCGGTGATCCAAGTCCACTTTCTTGAAAGGTCCCGTGCGCACCGAATTGTCTGGCTGCTTGAGGAACTGGGCGTTCCCTATGAAATCGTCCGCTACGAGCGCGATCGGGAAACCGATCTGGCACCCCCCGAACTGGCGCGTATTCATCCCCTGGGAAAGTCGCCGGTAATCAGCGACGATGGGCTCGTGGTGGCAGAAAGCGGGGCGATTGCGGAATACCTTGTCGAGCGCTACGGCAATGGCGGGCTGGCGCCAACGCCGGGCAGCGAGGATTGGCTCAGCTATCGCTACTGGATGCACTATGCCGAGGGTTCGGCGATGCCGGCGGTATTCCTCAAATACCTGTTCATGGCCTTGCCGCGCCGCGTCCCATTCTTCGTTCGGCCACTTGTGGCAGCCATTTCCGGCGCCGTGCAACGCGCCTTCACGGACCCTCAACTCCGGGCTCATGCGGATTTCTGGGAAGACACGCTTTCACGCACGCAGTGGTTTGCCGGCGACAGGTTCACTGCAGCCGACATCATGATGAGCTATCCCGTCGAGGCTGCAGCCCGCATCGCGGGGGTGGCAGACAACCGCCCGGCAATTGCGCGTTTCCTTCTGGCGATCAGGGGGCGCCAGGCGTACATCGATGCAACCGAGCGTGGCGGCGAGCCCATGCTGACCTGATCACGCTCCCCATCCGCTACCCGCCAGGGTCGACCCCTGGGGACCGCCCTGTCGAATGGGTCACGCGCGGGCGCGTCGCAGGCGGCGTACGATCCTGCCATCGATGAATAGCAGGCCGATGAAGATGCCCAGCATTCCCACGAAATGTATCGGCAGGATTGTCTCGCCAAGCAGGGTCATTCCAAGCACGATTGCCGACAACGGCGCGATGAAGGTGACGATGGAGAAATTCGTCGCTCCGATGCGCGGCAACAGCCGGTACATGACCTGGAAGGCGAACGTGGTGGATAGAAGCGCGATGCCAAGCAGGGCGAACCAGGTTTCGCCATGCGTGATTGCCGGCATGCCCTCGGAGCCAAAAGCCAGGATGACCGCGGCTATGCCGCCGCCGCTCAGCGCGCATGTCGCCAGAACCGTTGGGTCCATGTGGGCGAATTTTCGCGCGTAGTTCAGCCCCGTCGCGTAACACACGGTTGCCAGAAGGCACGCCCCGATCGCCCAGACCTCCGTGGCGCCGCCCGCCTCGATCGCTGGCAGGGTGAGAATGACGGCGCCGACGAATCCGGCGACCACTCCGACGGATTTCATCCAGGTGGCACGCTCGCCGCCAGGCCAGAACTGCGAAACGATCACCGTCGTGATGGGGGTCATCGCGTTCACGATTGCCGCGACGCCGCTGGCCAGGTGTGCCTGGCTCATGGGGAACAGGGCAAAAGGCACCGTGTAGCTGAGTAGGCCAAGCAGGAACATGTGGCCGTAAACGCCGAGTTCACGGGGGAGGCGCTTGCGCGTGGCGACCAGCACCACCCATGAACCCAGGGCGCCGATACCGACGCGGCCGGCGGAAACCCAAAGCGGGCCGAGTTCGCGGATCAGGATGGCATTGAACAGGAAGGATGCCCCCCAGATCGTGCCAAGAAGAATCACCCAGAACCAGTCGCGCGCAGCCATTTCGTTCACTCCGATTGAGCGGAGGAAAATATGTCGCTTGTGTTCGCGGGTCGAACCGATTTTGACAATGCCAGCCATAAATCCGGCTGATGACAGTCAGTCGCGCAATTCTGCGTCGCCGGTGGCAAGCATGCGCAGCGCCTCGGGATAGATGCGATGCTCGGCTTCCAGCACCCGTTCCGCGAGGGTATCAGGGGTGTCGCCAGCAAGCACTGGCACGCGCGCCTGCAGGATTATGGGGCCCTCGTCCATGCCCGGGGTGACGAAATGCACCGTGCACCCATGTTCCTTTACACCTGCCGCCAGTGCGCGTTCGTGAGTATGCAGGCCCTTGAACTCGGGCAACAGTGCGGGATGGATATTGATCATGCGACCGGCCCACTTGCTGACGAAACCCGGCGTGAGCAGGCGCATGAATCCCGCCAGGCACACGATCTCCGCATTCCAGCCGACGAGAACTTCATCAAGCGCGGCGTCGAACGCCTCACGGCCAGCATAGTCGCGATGCGAGCGAACCGCTGTGGAGATGCCTTTTCCGGCGGCAAATTCGAGGCCCTTGGCGTCGGCCCGGTTGGACAGGACGCCGACGATTTCCGCCGGAAACCCCGGGGTGCCTGCGGCTTCGATCAGCGCCGTCATGTTCGAGCCGCGCCCCGATATGAGGATCGCGACGCGTTTGCGGGCAGTCATAGGGCCAGAGCGCCTTCAAAGGTCACGGCGTCGCCCTCGCGCTTGACCAACGAACCCACGATTGCGGCCGTCTCGCCGTTCTCCGAGAGGTTGGCGACGAAGGCTTCCGCGTCACTCGGGGCGACGGCGGCAAGCATGCCGACCCCGCAATTGAAGGTGCGGAGCATCTCGGCTGCGGGCAGGCCACCCGTGCGGGCAAGCCATCCGAAGACCGGGGGCACGTTGACCTTCGAAAGATCGATGTGGGCCGCAAGACCTTCAGGCAGGACGCGCGGGATGTTGTCGACGAACCCGCCGCCTGTGATATGGGCGAGCGCCTTGACCGCTAGGCCGGCGCGGATCGCGGCGAGCAGGGGGCGGACGTAGATCCGGGTCGGTTCGAGCAGGGCCTCGCCGAGGGATCTTGTCTGGTCGAATGGCGCAGGCGCATTCCATTCAAGGCCGGATACACCCACGATACGGCGCACCAGCGAAAAACCGTTCGAATGGACCCCTGACGAGGCAATGGCAACCAGCACGTCGCCGGCGGCAAGGTCTACCCTGGGCAACAGGGTACCGCGTTCCGCCGCGCCGACGGCAAAGCCGGCGAGGTCGTAGTCGCCGCCCTGGTACATGCCGGGCATTTCGGCCGTCTCGCCACCGATCAGCGCGCAGCCGGCGATGCGGCAGCCCTGCGCGATCCCGGCGACGATCTGGGCGCCCGCGGCCACGTCCAGCTTGCCGGTTGCGAAATAGTCGAGGAAGAACAGGGGCTCGGCGCCCTGCACCACGATGTCGTTGACGCACATGGCCACGAGGTCGATGCCGATGGTATCGTGCCGGCCGGTCTCTATGGCGATGCGCAGCTTTGTGCCCACGCCATCATTGGCGGCAACCAGCACGGGATCGACGAAACCGGCGGCCTTCAGGTCGAAAAGACCGCCGAATCCTCCGATCTCTCCGTCAGCGCCGGGGCGGCGCGTCGAACGGACCGCAGGCTTGATTGCGTCGACAAGGGCATTGCCGGCGTCGATGTCAACGCCCGCCTGCTTGTATGAGATGCTGTTTGGTGTCACGTTTTCGGGGTCGGACATGGGCCAGCGCGCAAGGAACAGGATATCCCCGCACGTCCAGCGACCGCCGAAAACGACGGTTGATCGCCGTTCAGCGGGGCGATATCAGCGCTGATAACGGCTCACGGAACAACGCGCAAGGGTTGCGGAACAACATGTCGTTGCAGAACCAGATCAAGGCATGGGCGATCCTTCTTGCGGCGGGCATCCTCGCGCTGTGGGTTTTCCGTGGCATACTGCTGCCGTTCATCGCCGGCATGGGACTGGCATATGTGCTCGATCCCATCGCGGATTGGCTCGAGAGGCATCGTTTCAGCCGCTTCTGGGCCACATCCACCATCATGATCACGGCCGTAGTCGTGTTCGTGGCGGCGTTCGTCCTTATCGTTCCCTTGCTGCTGCAACAGGTCATCGGGCTCATCGAGCGCCTGCCGGGCTATGCAACAGAGTTGCAGGGTCTGGTCAACCAGTGGGCGCCCGAGTTCGCCAAGTGGCTGGGAGAGGAACGGATGGTCCAGTTCCAGAACGCGTTGGGCAATATCCTGAGCCAGGGCGTGGGCATCGTGGGTGGTCTGACCGCGCAGATCATGCAGAGCGGGCTGACGATCATCAATGCCCTTGGTCTGCTGATCATCACCCCGGTCGTGGCGTTCTATCTTTTGCTCGACTGGGACAGGATGGTGGCGAATGTGGACGGGCTTTTGCCGCGCAGCTACGTGGGCGATATCCGGGAAGTGCTCAGGGACATAGACCGGGCGATGGCGGGGGTGATCCGCGGGCAGGGGGGCGTCGTGCTGCTGCTGGCGCTGTTCTATGCGACCGGACTGACATTGACCGGGCTGAGTTTCGGTCTGGCGATCGGGCTTGCGGCCGGCCTTTTGAGTTTCATTCCCTATGTGGGGTTTCTTTTCGGCTTCGTGCTGTCGATGGGGGTCGCAGTCGTGCAGTTCTGGCCGGACTGGATCATGGTCTTCGCGGTGTTCGCGGTGTTCATCGTCGGGCAATTTCTGGAAGGTAATGTGCTTTACCCCAAGCTGGTGGGCGGCAGCATCGGCGTGCATCCGGTCTGGCTGATGTTTGCGCTGTTTGCATTCGGCCTGCTGTTCGGAACCGTGGGGCTGCTGCTGGCGGTGCCGCTCGCCGCGATGACGGCCGTGCTGGTGCGTTTCTCGGTGCGCAAGTACAAGCTGAGTTCGCTCTACCTGGGCGACGGAAAAGGTGAAGACAGTGACGCTGGCGTCGCGCAATGACGGAGACGACCCTCTCCAGACCGATATTGTCGAGGCGGTGACACCGCAGCGGCCGGGCCAGATTCCGTTCGATCTTGGCCATGATCCATCGCATTCCTTGGCCGATTTCATGGTTTTTGAAGGCAATCGCCTCGCCTTCGAACACGTCCTGGCGTTTCCATCGTGGCCAAGCCCGTTCACGCTCATCATCGGTCCGGCGAAATCGGGAAAGTCGCATCTGGCACGGATCTGGCTGGAACGGACGGGCGCTGGCCAACCGGCACCTGACGAACTCGAGGCCCTTGCGGCCAGCGGGGGGAATGCCCCGTTGCTGGTCGAGGACGTCGACAGCATCACTTACGACGAAGACGCGCTGTTCCATCTGCTCAACCAGAGCATGCGCGACGGGCGGGCCCTTCTGATGACCGCGCGCCAACCGATCGCGGCCTGGCCCTACCGGACGGACGACGTGCGCTCGCGGATGCGCCTGGCGCAGGGGTTCACGCTCGATCCGCCGGACGACACCTTGCTGTCGCAGATCTTTGTGAAGCTTTTCGGGGACCGGCAGGTTTCCGTCGATCCCAGGCTGATCGCCTACATGGTGACGCGAATGGAGCGCTCCCCCGAAGAGGCGGTGGCGCTGGTGGCGCTGGTCGATCATCTTGCGTTGTCAAAGGGCAAGCCGATCACGCGGAGCATTGTGGCCGAAGCGCTTGAAATGCGCGGCGCCCGCCGCGGCGGAAGCGGCCCGGAATCAGAGGAAGACCAGGATAATGGATGAACTTGCGAGCATCGAACCAGACGGCGCCGGTCCGGATATCGATGCATTGAAGCAAAGCCCGGCCCGCTTCGTGAACCGCGAGGTGTCGTGGCTCCAGTTCAACATGCGGGTGCTCGAGGAGGCCGCCAATCCCGCCCATCCGCTTCTCGAGCGGCTTCGCTTCGTCTCGATTTCGGCCAACAACCTGGACGAATTCTTCATGGTGCGGGTCGCCGGCCTGAAGGGGCAGTTGCGTGCCGGGCTTTCGACGCTTTCCGCCGACGGCCTCTCCCCCACTGAACAGCTCGAAGAGATATCGACGCTGGCGCAGCATCTTCATCTGGGACAGCAGGACCAGTGGCAGTCGCTGCGCGAGGAACTCTTCACCAAGAATATCGTCATTCATGACACCGCAGACCTTTCTCCCGATCAGGTAAAGTATCTGCAAAGCCTCTTCAGGGACGAGATTTTCCCGGTTCTCACCCCCATTGCCGTGGATCCTGCGCATCCGTTCCCGTTCATTCCAAACCTTGGGTTCTCGCTGGCCTTTCTTCTCACCCAGCCGGGCGCCGCCGCGGTGATGACGGCGCTAGTGCGCGTACCGACCAATCTCGATCGCTTCATCACCCTGCCGTCGGCGCTGGCCAGCGACGGCCGGGTGGAGATGGTGACCATCGAGAGCGTGGTGAACCTTTTCGTGCACAAGATGTTCCCAGGCTACGAAGTGGCCGGATCGGGCGCGTTCCGCGTGGTTCGCGACAGTGAAATCGAAATCGACGACGAAGCGGCGGACCTGGTGGTCGAATTCGAATCCGCGCTCAGGCAACGCCGCCGGGGGCAGGTGATCCGCCTCGAAATCGAGCGCAGCATGCCCCGTCATTTGCGGCGCCAGATCGCCGAAGAACTTGGCGTGGGCGCGGAAGATACCTTCGAGGTCGAGGGGTTCCTCGGTCTCGCCGACGCCGCCAAGCTGTGCAACATAGACCGGCCGGATCTCAAGTTTCCGCCCTATCACGCGCGGTTTCCCGAGCGCATCCGCGATCACCACGGCGATTGCTTCGCGGCGATCCGGCAAAAGGACATCGTGGTCCACCACCCTTATGAGAGTTTTGACGTCGTCGCCCAGTTTCTCATGCAGGCGGCCCGCGATCCGGACGTCGTGGCGATCAAGCAGACGCTTTACCGCACCTCGCCCAACTCACCGATCGTGAAGGCCCTTATCATCGCCGCCGAGGCGGGCAAGTCGGTGACTGCGCTTGTCGAACTGAAGGCGCGGTTCGACGAGGAAGCCAATATCCGCTGGGCACGCGATCTCGAGCGGGCTGGCGCACAGGTGGTATTCGGGTTCATAGAGCTCAAGACCCACGCCAAGCTCAGCCAGGTCGTGCGCCGCGAGAAGGGCAAGCTGGTATCCTATTGCCATATCGGCACCGGCAACTACCACCCGATCACCGCCAAGATCTACACCGACCTCAGCTATTTCACGGTGAACACGCCGATCACGCGGGACGTGGCGCGCGTCTTCAACTTCGTCACCGGCTATGCGCGCCCCACCGAGCTTGAAACACTGGCCATATCGCCGGTCAATCTTCGGCAGACGCTTGTCGAGCACATCGAAAGGGAGATCGCGCATGCCCGGCGCGGCGAGCCGGCCAGCATCTGGCTGAAGATGAATTCCCTGGTTGATCCCGAGATCATCGACAAGCTCTACGACGCCAGCCAGGCCGGTGTGCAGATCGATCTCGTCGTGCGCGGCATTTGCTGCCTGAGGCCCGGAATACCGGGATTCTCGGACAATATCCGAGTGAAGTCCATCGTGGGGCGGTTCCTCGAGCACTCACGAATCTACTGTTTCGGGCAAGGTGCACCTATGCCATCGCGGCAGGCGGCGGTTTTCATTTCGTCCGCCGATCTGATGCAGCGCAACCTCGACTGGCGCGTGGAGGTGATGGTTCCGATCCTGAACAAGACCGTCCACAAGCAGATCCTCGACCGGATCATGGGGGCCAACCTGCGTGACAATCAGCAGAGCTGGGAAGTGTTGCCGGATGGCAGTTCGCAGCGTATCAGTCCCAGGGAAGGCGATGAGCCGTTCAACGCGCACAGCTACTTCATGACCAACCCGAGTCTTTCGGGTCGTGGCAGCGCGCTGGCGGGCGACCACGATGAGGACGACTTTTGACGAGACTGTTCGGCGCAGAACTCGACCCGATGGCCAAGGGACGGTTTCCAGGCACAGAGCCGGTGGCGGTCCTCGATATCGGTTCGAACTCGGTCCGTCTGGTCGTTTATGAACGAACCGCCAGGTCGCTGACGCCGCTCTATAACGAGAAGGCCGCCTGCGCGCTGGGGCGCGGGGTCGCCAAGTCGGGCAGCTTGCCCAGGTCGGGCGTCGAAAAGGCGCTAAAGGCGATCAAGCGTTTCGCCATGGTCATCCGGCTGATGGGGGCGGGCACGGTCCACATACTGGCCACCTCCGCCGTGCGCGATTCCGGCAATGGCAAGGGATTCGCAGACAAGGTCGAGGCCATCATGGGCCATCCCGTGACGGTCCTGACAGGCCCTGAGGAGGCGCATTTCGCGGCACTTGGCGTGATTTCCGGCATTCCCGATTTCGTCGGCGTAGTGGGCGATCTCGGTGGCGGAAGTCTTGAACTTTCCAATCTGAGCGACCGACACGATGTCGGCGGCGAGACGTTGCCGCTGGGGGTCATTCGCCTGCAGGACGATTCCGGCCGTGATCCGGGCAAACTCGGTCCTATCGTGAAACAACGGGTTTCCGAGTCCGAAATCGTCAGGAACCCGGTCTCGAAGTCATTCTGCGCGATCGGCGGCACCTGGCGCGCATTGGCCAAGGTTCACCAGATCATTCGCAACTACCCCTTGCACATGGTCCAGAACTACGAGGCAAAGGCGGCTGACATCATCAAGCTGTGCGATGAGCTTGTCGCTGCCGCCAAGAATGACAAGCCACATCCTGCGCTCGCCAGCGCCAGTTCCGGCCGGCGCCCCCTGTTGCCGTACGGGGCGGCCGTCCTGTCGGAAGTGATGAAGCAGGGGCGCTTCGAACGCGTCGTTTTCTCCGCGCTGGGGGTGCGTGAGGGCTATATCTTCGGCCAGTTGGGAGAAGAGGAGGCTGCAACCGATCCGCTCAGGCAGGCCGCCGAGGAGATGTCGGTGCTGCGATCGCGTTCCCCCCTGCATGCCTATGACCTGATCGCCTTCACCGGACGTTTCATGAACGCAACCGGCACTGGCGAGACCGCCGCCGAAGCGCGCCTGAGGGAAGTGGCGTGCCTGCTGTCCGATATCGGCTGGCGCGGGCATCCCGACTACAGGGGCGAACAGAGTGTCGATCTGGTTGCTTATGGCTCCTTCATCGGCGTCGATCATCCCGGACGCGCATTTCTCGCCGAGGTGCTGGCGGTTCGCTACATGGGGCTCAAGCAAAAAAGTGTGAGCCGAGCGCTGCTCGACCTGGCAGGGGAGCGGGAAAACAAGCGCGCGCGGGCGCTTGGTGCCCTGTTTCGCGTCGCCTATCCGCTATCGGCTGCCATGCCCGGCGTGTTGCCGCAGGCCGGTTTTCTGGTCGAAGACAAGACTCTGGTGCTCACCTTGCCGGATGACCTGGCGTTTCTGGACGCCGACCACTTGCGCGGGCGCGTGCAGCAACTCGCCGGGGCGACGGGTTTCAAGAGCGCTGAGGTCAGGATCCGCTGACCGGAACCTCGATGATTCCGCCGTCGGTCGCGGCAAGCGCGATTCGGCCGTGTTTTATTGCGAGTGCCTTCTGGCCGAACAGCTTGCCGCGCCAACCCTTGAGCGCGGGAACGTCGGCCTCGTCGTCGAGCACGATGGCATCGATATCGTCCGAGGTGGCAATGATGCGCGCCGCGACGCCATGTTGCTCGGCAACCGCCTTGAGCAAGACCCGCAGCAGGTCACCCACTGCGCCCTTGGGAGACGGGCCACGATGGCGTGGCGGCAACTCAGGCAGTCTCGACTTCGGCAGGTCTTCGACCTGGCGAAGGATTTCAATGATTTCGGCAGCCGCGGACGAGCGGCCGAAACCGCGCGGCACGGCGCGCAGTTTCTCGAAGGCATCGGGCGTGAGGGGGCGCTGCAAAGCCAGTTCCTGGATGGCATCATCCTTGAGTACACGGCCACGCGGTTGGTCGAGTGTCTGGGCCCGTTGCTCGCGCCAGGCGGCCAGCGCGTGCAGGGCGGCAAGATCGCGGGCGCGCGTCACCTTCATTTTCAGGCGTTTGTGGGCGTCTTCGGGTTTGGTGATATAGGTATCGACGCTCTCGAGGGTCGCCATCTCGTCGGCCACCCAGTCGGCACGCCTGTTGGTCGCGATCTGCTTGCGCAAGGCGGCGTAGACATCGCGCAGGTGGGTCACGTCGGCCAACGCATAGTCCATCTGCTTTGCACTCAGAGGCCGCGCCGACCAGTCCGTGAAGCGGGAACTCTTGTCGATCTGGACGCCGACGATTGCACGCACCAGGCTGTCATAGGAGGCACTGTCGCCATAGCCACAGACGCTGGCGGCGATCTGCGTATCGAAGATCGGGTGTGGCACCCGCCCGGTGAGCTTGACGAAGATCTCGATATCCTGGCGCGCGGCGTGGAACACCTTGAGGGTGGTGTCATCCGCCAGCAGTTTCGCGAAAGGATCCAGATCGAGTCCGTTGGCAAGAGGATCGATGAGAACCGCTTCGTCGAGGGTTGCCGCCTGGATAAGGCACAGCTTGGGCCAATAGGTGGTTTCTCTGAGGAACTCGGTATCGACGGTGACGAACTCGTGCCCCGATGCCCTGCCGCAGAACTCAGCAAGGTCAGTCGTGGCGGTGATGATCTGCATTATTCATTGCCTAGCCAATTCAAACAGAACGAACACCTAGCAAACCCCATCGGCGTACTCCAGACGCGATATCGCCCCGGGGCCGCGCCTCAACTTGACAAACCCGCTGGCGCATGCGCTTTTCGCCGCTGATTTTTCGGCGCCCGGCCGCCATATAGAACACAACGAGCAAGAGATGCATATCTACCGTTCGCACACTTGTGGGCAGCTTGGCCCCACCCACGTCGGTCAGACAGTCCGCCTGAGTGGCTGGGTGCACCGTATCCGCGATCACGGCGGTCTGCTGTTCATCGACCTGCGCGACCATTACGGGATGACCCAGTGCGTGGTCGATCCGGATTCCGATGCCTTCAGGCTGGCGGAGGACGTCCGCGCGGAATGGGTGATTCGGATCGATGGCGAGGTCAAGGCCCGCACGCCCGAAACCATCAATCCCAACCTGCCGACCGGACATGTCGAGGTCTTCATCCGCGATCTCACCGTGCTCAGCGAGGCGAAGGAACTGCCGCTGCCGGTGTTCGGCGAGCCGGACTATCCCGAGGACGTCCGACTCAAATACCGCTTCATCGACCTGAGGCGCGAAACCCTGCACCGCAACATCGTGCAGCGCACCAGGATCATTGCGGACATGCGAAAGCGCATGTCGGAGATCGGGTTCACCGAGTACTCCACGCCGATTCTCACGGCATCCTCGCCCGAGGGTGCGCGCGACTTTCTTGTGCCGAGCCGCCTGCATGAGGGCCATTTCTACGCCCTGCCGCAGGCCCCCCAGCAGTACAAGCAGCTGATCATGGCCTCGGGCTTCGATCGCTATTTCCAGATTGCGCCGTGTTTCCGCGACGAAGATCCGCGTGCCGACCGTTTGCCCGGCGAGTTCTATCAGCTCGACGTCGAGATGAGCTTCGTGGAGCAGGAAGACATCCTGCAGACCATGGAGCCGGTGCTGGTCGGCGTGTTCAAGGAGTTTGCCGGCGGCAAGCCGGTGACCGAGAAGCTGCCGCGCATCGCTTATGCGGATGCAATCCGCAAATACGGTTCGGACAAGCCCGACCTGCGCAACCCGATCGTGATGGAGGCCGTGACCGAACACTTCCGCGGGTCCGGCTTCAAGGTGTTCGCCAACATGATCGCCAGCGACGCCAAGACCGAAATCTGGGCCATTCCCGCAAGGACAGGCGGCAGCCGCGCGTTCTGCGACCGGATGAATGCCTGGGCGCAGGGCGAGGGACAGCCGGGACTCGGGTATATCTTCTGGCGTACCGAGGGCGGCGCGCTCGAGGGGGCGGGGCCGCTGGCCAAGAATATCGGGCCCGAGCGCACCGAAGCGATCCGCACCCAGCTTGGCCTGCAGGATGGCGACGCGTGCTTCTTTGTTGCCGGCGATCCGGCGAAATTCCATGCATTTGCCGGTGCTGCGCGTACCCGCGTGGGCGAGGAGCTCGGGTTAGTCGACGAGGAGCGGTTCGAACTCTGCTGGATCGTCGATTTTCCGTTCTACGAGTGGAACGAGGACGAAAAGAAGATCGACTTCTCGCACAACCCGTTTTCCATGCCGCAGGGCGGGATGGAAGCCCTGGAGGGTGGCGATCCGCTGTCGATCAAGGCTTTCCAGTACGACATGGTCTGCAATGGTTTCGAGATCGCCTCGGGTGGCATCCGCAATCATATCCCCGACCTGATGGTCAAGGCGTTCGACCTGGTGGGAATCGGGCAGGATGTCGTGGAAGAACGGTTCGGCGCGCTCTATCGCGCTTTCCAGTTCGGCGTGCCGCCCCATGGTGGCATGGCGGCTGGCATCGACCGGATCGTGATGCTGCTGGTGGGCGCGCGCAACTTGCGCGAAATCACCATGTTCCCGATGAACCAGCAGGCGGTCGACCTGCTGATGGGGGCGCCATCGACGGTGAGTGCACGTCAGCTGCGCGAATTGCACATCCGGCTCATACCGCCGACCAACCAGGGTTGACCCCCCGGAACTGAAAAGTTTTTCCCCTCTTGCGGGCCAAACTGACCAGATTGCTGTTGATTGCAGCAGGGTTGGCCACTATACGACCGCGGTCCGGCTCGACCGGGTTTCATCTGCTGGTTGGGGAGGCTTTGCCATGCGGCACGAGAACCTCTTCCAATTGGGGATGGACTTGGAAACAAGCACCGCCCAAACGGAAGAATACACTGTCACCGATTCGATTTCCGATCTGGTGACGACCGAGCTGGAGAATCGCAAGGATCACTTCGTCGTCAAGGACGGAGTGCGCTGCGCCGGCTCGCATCTCATCATCGACTTGTACGACGCCAAGCGGCTCGACGATATCGCGCATATCGAAGAGGCAATGCGCCTTTGCGTGATCGAGGCGGGTGCCACGCTTCTGCACATGCATCTGCACCGTTTTTCGCCAGAGGGCGTGAGTGGGGTGGCCGTGCTCGCCGAAAGCCACATCTCCGTGCACACCTGGCCCGAGGCCGGCTACGCGGCGTTCGACGTGTTCATGTGTGGCGATGCGCAGCCAGAAGTGTGCGTCGATATTTTGCGCAGGGCCTTTTCGGCGGAAAGGGTTGCGGTACATCTCGAGCTCAGGGGACGGGGCGTTTGACGCCGCCACCCATTGCGCCGCGCAGACGCCGTTTCTTCGAGACATTGCACAAGGATGTCGGCTTCCATTTCGATGCCGATGAAGTGCTGTTCGAGGAACGCACGGAGCATCAGGATATGGTGCTCTTTGCGAATTCGCGTTTCGGCAAGGTGCTGATGCTGGATGGCGCCACGCAGGTCACGACTGCCGACGAGTTCATCTATCACGAGATGATGGCCCATGTGCCGATCCTGGCTCATGGCGCGGCAAGGCGCGTTCTGATTGTGGGCGGCGGCGATTGCGGAATTGCCGAAGAAGTGCTGAAGCACAAAGGGATAGAGCGACTTGTTCAAGTAGAAATCGATGCAGCGGTTCTCGATTTCGCACGCGAGCACTTCGCCGAGTTCAACGCCCCCGTGTTCGAGGACGAGCGCTTTGTCAGCGTGATTGCGGACGGCATGGCATATGTGCGGGAAACGTCGGAGCGGTTCGACGTCATCATTGTCGATTCGACAGACCCCTTGGGACCCGGCGAAGTGCTGTTCGGCGAGCCGTTCTATGCCGCCTGCCGGAAGCTGTTGAACCGGCGCGGCGTGATGGTGAGCCAGAACGGCGTTCCCTTCATGCAACCGCAGGAGCTTGCGACGGCCATGTCGGCGCTCAGGGCCAGTTTCGAGGATGTCTGGGCTTATGTGGCCGCGATTCCGACCTATGTTGGAGGGCATATGGCAATGGGCTTTTCCGCGACAGGCGCTGACCTGCGGGTACACAGTATCGAGACAATTGCGGCAAGGTTTGAAACCGCTAGTATCGACACGCGCTACTACACCCCCGCAGTGCATGTCGCGGCCTTTGCCTTGCCGCGCTATATCGAGCAGATTGTCGGCGGCAATTGATCCCTATAGAAACCGATATTTAGTGAGACGTTAATGGCTGCCTGCTAATCGTGCGCTGTGGCAGAAGCGGGCTCGCCGTCATTGAAATCGAAGTATTCCCACATCCTGATGCTGGTCAGCGCGATTCTGGCATTCGTGCCAGTGATGGCTGTCGATCATCTGCTGGATGGCTATGTGCGGATGCGAGAAGGGGCGAAGCTGCAAAGCTCCGTGGACGCGCTGAGTGCGCAGACGCAGGCTGCAGCCTATGACGCAATCAACGCGCTGAGATCGATTCTCGCCGACAGCCCATCGCTTTGCACCCCGACCTTCATCGAGAATGCGCACCGGGAAATGGAGCGCAGCTACTATTTGCGACAGGTCCTGGTCGAGGGGCGCGATGGCGTACAGATGTGCGAAGCATATGGAAGCGGGTTCGCGTTCACGCCGATCTCCGCGCCGCTTGCCATACCCGGGCACACCGAAAGCATCACCATCGTCAAGTCCGACGGGTTGAAATTCCCGCTGATCAAGGTCACGCAAAGCTTTGGCGCGAACCGGACCGTTTCGGCCTTTGTCCCGGCGGCGCCCGGCTTTGCAGAGGGCACACCGAGCGGGCTGCCCGTGTCTTCTTTCGTGCGAATCTCGCTCAGCGACGGAACGGCCATCGCGACATCTGGCGATCCGAGCGGCTTTCAGAACCGGACAACCGACGAGGCTTTCATTTCCGCCGACGGATATGCCGGCGAACTGCCGATCAGGGTCGAATCGGCGGTGCCTTTTGCAGTCGTTCGTGCCGGCTACGCCGATCTCGACGTCAGCTTCACGATCATTGCCTGCCTGATGAGCGGCGGGTTCCTGGCGCTGGCGCTGCAATACGTACGCCAATCGAACCTGCCGTCGGTCGATCTGGAACGGGCTATCGTCAACGGCGAACTCAAGCCCTATTACCAGCCAGTGATCGACCTGAGCACCGGGCGGCTTTCCGGCTGCGAGGTGCTGATCCGGTGGGTGCGAAAGAACGGCGAGATCGTCCCACCCGGTTCCTTCATCGACTATGCGGAACTGAGCGGGCTGGCCATTCCCATGACGCTGAGCCTCATGCAGCAGGTGCGCAACGACCTGGGGGAACTGTGCACGCAGATCGGTCCGTTCAAGATCGGCATCAACCTGTTCGCCGGGCATTTCCTCGACGGGACCATCGTGGAGGACGTGCAGGCGATCTTTGGTGGCACGCCGGTGGATTTCCGCCAGCTGGTCTTCGAAATCACCGAGCGCCGGCCGCTTGGCAATTCGCTCCAGGCAAACAGCGTGATCGCGGGCCTGCATTCACTGGGGTGCAGGATTGCGATGGACGACGCGGGCACCGGCCATTCCAATCTTGCGTATCTTCAAACCCTGGGCGTCGACATCATCAAGATCGACCGGGTCTTCGTCGACATGGTGCGCCAACGCGGAACGCCGGTGCCCGTTCTTGACGCCCTTATCAGCATCGCCCGCGATCTTGGAACCGAGATCATCGCTGAGGGCGTGGAGACCGAGGAACAGGCTCTTTACCTGCGCGACCGCGGCGTCGTGATGGCCCAGGGCTTCCTGTTTTCGCGCGCGCTGCCCTGCGATGCCTTCGTCCGGCTGGCCCGCCAGTTGAACCGCCAACGCGACCCCGCGCCCGAACACGCCACCGAAGCGGCATAAGCTTCGGAGTCCGATTGGCGGATCGTTCGCTGCGGCTTTTCTTTTTGCCGATTTGGTGGCAGGTAATTGCTCCCTGGGAGCCGGCGCCGCATCCGTCCCGACGGTGAAAGGCTGCCGGAAGAGTGAGGAAAGTCATGTCCAACGACCCGCGCGAGCAGCACGCGGCGCTTCGCGAGGCGGCGCTGCATTTCCACCAGTGGCCGAAGCCGGGAAAGCTCGAAGTCAATCCAACCAAGCCCCTGGGCAATCAGCGCGACCTGGCGCTGGCCTATTCCCCGGGCGTTGCGGCGCCTTGTGAAGAGATTGCGGCGAATCCGGAGACCGTGTCGGCCTATACGTCGCGCGGCAATCTGGTGGCGGTCATTTCAAACGGCACGGCCGTGCTGGGCCTTGGGGCCATCGGCGCGCTGGCTTCCAAGCCAGTGATGGAGGGCAAGGCGGTCCTGTTCAAGAAGTTCGCCGGAATCGATGTCTTCGATATCGAAATCAACGAGAACGACCCGCGCAAGCTGATCGAGGTCATCGCACCCCTCGAACCGACATTCGGCGGCATCAATCTCGAGGACATTCGCGCGCCGGATTGCTTCGAGGTGGAGGAAGCGCTCAGGGCTCGGATGAACATCCCCGTTTTCCACGACGACCAGCACGGCACGGCAATCATCGTCGCGGCGGCGGTGATGAACGGGCTGGAGTTGGCGGGCAAGAAGATCGAGGACGTCAAGATCTGCACCTCGGGTGCAGGTGCAGCGGCAATCGCCTGCCTCAATCTGCTCGTCAGCCTTGGGGCAAGGCGCGAAAATATCTGGGTTGCGGACAAGGAAGGTCTCCTGACCACGGCGCGCAACGAGCCGCTCGACAAGTGGCGCGCGCATTTCGTGCAGCAAAGCAACGCCACCGAACTGGCGGAGGTGATGCACGGTGCAGACGTGTTCCTGGGGTTGTCCGCTGCCGGCGCGTTGAAGCCCGAAATGCTCGAGAACATGGCGGCGAATCCGCTGATCATGGCGCTGGCCAATCCCGTGCCGGAAATCATGCCGGAACTGGCGAAGGCGGTGCGGCCGGACGCGATGGTGTGCACCGGACGCTCGGACTATCCCAACCAGGTCAACAACGTCCTGTGCTTCCCGTTCATCTTCCGTGGCGCGCTCGATGTCGGCGCGACCGCGATCAACGAGGAAATGAAGCTGGCTGCGGTGCAGGCCATTGCCAAGCTGGCGCACGAACCGGCACTGGAGGCGTCGCAAACCGGTGCGGGAACGGTCTTTGGCCCCGACCACCTCATTCCCAATCCATTCGACCAGCGGCTGATCCTCAGGATCGCGCCGGCGGTTGCGAAAGCGGCGATGGACAGCGGCGTGGCCAAGCGTCCGCTCGCCGATTTCGATGCCTACAAGGACAGTCTGAACCGCTTCGTGTTCCGGTCCGGCATGGTCATGAAGCCGATCATCGAGCAGGCGCAGGCCAGCCTGAAACGCATCGCGTTTGCAGATGGCGAGGACGAGCGGGTGCTTCGCGCAACCCAGGTGCTGCTCGAGGACCGGTTGGCCCGGCCCATACTGATCGGGCGTCCGGCAGTGATCGAACAGCGCATCAAGCGTTTCGGGCTTACGCTCAATCCGGGCAAGGACTTCGAGATCATCAATCCCGAGGACGATCCGCGGTATCGCGACTACGTGGCCCTGTTCCACTCGCTGGTCGGGCGACTGGGCGTGACCCCGGATACGGCGCGCACGATCGTTCGCACCAACACCACGGTGATCGGGGCGCTGGCGGTCAAGCGCGGCGAGGCGGATGGCCTCATCTGCGGGCTGGAAGGGCGCTACATCAAGCACGTGCGCGACATCAAGTCGATCGTGGGGCTGAACGAGGGCATTTCTGACGTATCCGCCCTCTCGATGCTGATCATGCCGCGGGGCGTGTTCTTCCTTGCAGATACCTATGTGAACATGGACCCCAGCGTCGATGAACTGGTGTCCATCGTTCTGCAGGCCCGTGGGCACCTGCGCCGTTTCAACATCGAGGCGCGCGTGGCGCTGCTGAGCTATTCGAACTTCGGCTCGCGCGACGGCGAGACCTCGGAAAAGATGCGACAGACCTACATTCGCCTCAAGCAGGTGGCGCCCGACCTGATCGTTGAGGGCGAGATGCAGGGCGATCTGGCCATGAGCCAGATGCTGCGCGAGCGCTATATTCCGGATACCGTGCTCAAGGGCGAAGCCAATCTGCTGGTGTTCCCGAACCTTGATTCGGCCAACCTCTCCATGACGCTTCTCAAGGAAATGACCAATGCGCTGGCCGTGGGACCGATCCTGATGGGACCGCAGAGCCCGGCGCACATTCTCGCGCCATCGGTCACCAGCCGCGGCATCGTCAACATGGCGGCGATCGCTGCAAGCGAGGCAATTGCACTGGACGCGCAGACGGGCGGCTGAGCCCGTCCGTGCCGAGACTGCCGCCCTACTGGAAGGCAGTCTCGGCGAACGAGCGCAGCTTGCGCGAGTGGAGGCGCTCCGGGGGCTGGTCGCGCAATATTTCCATGGCGCGCAGCCCGATAAGCAGGTGGCGATTGACCTGGGTCCTGTAGAACTCCGAGGCCATGCCGGGGAGTTTCAGTTCGCCATGCAGGGGCTTGTCCGAAACGCACAGCAATGTGCCGTAGGGCACCCGGAAGCGGAAGCCGTTGGCGGCAATCGTGGCGCTTTCCATGTCCAGTCCGATGGCCCGCGACTGGCTGAGCCGCTGGGTGATTTCGCGCTGATCGCGCAGTTCCCAGTTGCGATTGTCCATGGTGGCGACCGTGCCCGTTCGCATGATGCGCTTGATCTCTATGCCTTCGAGCTTGGTCACCTGGGCCACGGCGCGCTCAAGCGCGACCTGCACCTCGGCCAGTGCCGGGATCGGCACGGTGAGCGGCACGTCGGCGTCGAGCACCTTGTCCTCGCGCACATAGGCGTGCGCCAGAACGTAGTCGCCAAGCGCCTGGGAGTTGCGAAGGCCGGCGCAGTGACCCAGCATCAGCCATGCGTGCGGGCGCAGGACAGCAACGTGATCGGACATTGTCTTGGCGTTTGAAGGCCCGACCCCGATGTTGATCATGGTGATGCCGCGATTGTTCTCGGCGACGAGGTGATAGGCCGGCATCTGGGGCAAGCGTCCCACCAATTCCCCCTCGCTCCCGCCGCCTTCGCGCGTGCTGTGGGTGATGCGGTTTCCCGGCTCCACGAAGGCCTTGTATTCAGGGTGACCTTCGGCCATCCAGCGATGGGCGACGCGGCAGAATTCATCCACGTAGAACTGGTAGTTGGTGAAGATCACGAAGTTCTGGAAGTGCAGTGCGTCGGTGGCGGTGTAGTGCGCAAGACGATGCAGCGAATAGTCGATGCGCGGCGCGGTGAATGCCGCCAGAGGGTAGGGGCCGCCGGCCGGCGGAATATAGGTGCCGTTGGCGATTTCGTCGTCGGTGTGGGTCAGATCGGGCGCATCGAAGATGTCGCGCAGGGGCACGTCCAGCGCGTTGAGCGCCGCGCCGTCCAGCCGTTCCTTGGGGCTGACCGCGAAGTGAAGCGGAATTGGCGTCTCGGACTCGCCGATTTCCACCACGCCGTCGTAATTCTTCAGAATGAGGCCGAACTGCTCGATCAGGTAGTTCCGGAACAGCTCGGGGTCGGTCAGCGTCGTGTGATAGAGGCCCGGGCTATGCAGAAAGCCATAGGGTAGGCGGGAATCGACTTTCTGGTAGCTGCTCGAAGTCACCTGTGCCTGCGGATAGAATGCCCGCACCTTGCCATCGGGCACTTTCCCCTTGGCCAGGTCCATCAGGTGCGCGTGGATGAACCCGGTATTGCGCCGATAGATATGGGCGACATATTCCCAGGCCGCGACGGGATCGCGGAAGGTCTTGTTGGGAAGGGGCTCGGGCGTGATGAAACTCATTGTATTCTCCAATAGGTCCGGGCAACACCTTCTTACCGCTCCCGGGCGAAACATGCATATGGGTTCGGCGTCTCCTCGGCAACCAGATGTCGCCTGGCCATTGCCGATCACGCTTTGGTGAAAGACCTTTTCCTGCCGCGAATATGCTCCATCTTTGTGTGTGAGCTCATCGGGATTGGCAAACGATCCATGCACTGGTGAGCGCAAGCGCTGCCGCCGCAGTCCCCCAAGCCCTCAACAGTGCGGCTGCAGCGCCCCCCTCAAGGCCGCGGCTGCCTTCGCTGGCGCTGCGGCCTTTCTTCATGCCGATCATCCGGCAAAACCGGGCAATTCGGCCAAGGGCGGTTTACATCGCCGCCGTGATGGTTAGGCTGGTCCCACATGGGCGACGCCTTGCGCGTAACGCCGAGAGCGCGAGCCGGCCGCGAGAAAGCGTGTTGCCGGCCAGACAGCAATCTCCCAACACAAAGGTATCTCATGACGCAAGCCAAGCAGGGCGACACCGTCCGCATTCACTACAGGGGTTCCCTGACCGATGGCACCCAGTTCGACAGTTCCGAAGGACGCGATCCGCTGGAATTCGTGTTGGGTTCCGGACAGATCATCAAGGGGCTGGACGCAGAAGTCGAAGGCATGGAAGTCGGGCAAAAGAGCAAGGTGACCATTCCCTCGGACCAGGCCTATGGTGCCCGTGACCCCGAGCAGGTGCAGGAAGTGCCGCGCTCTGCCATACCGGCCGAGATCGACCTCAGCATCGGCATGCCGTTGCAGGCCAGCATGCCGGACGGGCGGCAAGTGCAACTGATCGTTGCGGAAATCGCCGACGACACGGTCAAGCTCGATGCCAACCATCCGCTCGCCGGGCAGGACCTCGTGTTCGAGGTCGAACTGGTCGAGATCGTCTAGCTGCAAGATAGCCTGACGCGATGCTCATGGCACAAGCACGGCCGCGCCCTTGAAGCGGCCGTGCCTGAGATCGTCGAGCGCCTGATTTGCCTGTACGAGCGGGTATGGGGTCACGCTGGTGCTGATTGGCGTAGACGCCGCTATGGCGAAGAACTCCCGTCCGTCGGCCCGTGTCAGGTTGGCCACCGAACCGACGCTGCGTTCGCCCCAGAGAATATCGTAGGGGAACTGCGGGATGTCGGACATGTGGATGCCGGCGGCGATGACGCGGCCGCCCTTGCGCAGGTGGCGCAAGGCTTCCGGCACAAGGCCGCCGATGGGCGCAAAGATGATCGCGGCATCCATGAGCTGGGGCGGCGCTTCTTCCGAACCGCCGGCCCAGGCAACGCCGAGTTGGCGCGCGAAGTCCTGCCCCTCGGTATCTCCCTGGCGTGTGAAAGCGTATACGGTGCGGCTGTCGGCCATGGCCACCTGTGCAATGATATGGGCCGCCGCGCCGAAACCGTATAATCCCAGAACCGGCGCCCGGCCCGCCATCCGGTAGGACCGATAGCCGATCAGCCCGGCGCAGAGCAGCGGGGCCGCTTCCGTATCCGAATAGCGCGCAGGGATGGGAAAGCAATAGTCGGCCGACGCTGCCGCATATTCCGCGTAGCCGCCGTCGCGGAGGTATCCGGTGAAGCTTGGAGTGTCGCAGAGGTTCTCGCGATCGCTTCGGCAGTAACTGCACGTTCCGCAAGTGCCGCCGAGCCAGGGAATGCCTACACGGTCGCCGATCTCGAACCCGGTAACGCCAGCGCCGATTTCATGGACAGTGCCCACGATCTCGTGACCCGGCACGACCGGCAGTCTGGGATCCGGCAATTCGCCGTCGGCAAGGTGCAAATCGGTGCGACATACGCCGCACGCGAGCACCTTCACGACGATTTCGCCCGGACCGGCGCGTGGAACCGGAAGATCGCGCAGGACGAGATCCTGTCCCGGCATTTCCAGAACCATTGCCTTCATCATGTCCAGATCCGTGCTGCCTCAGCCGCCTGTCACGGATATTCGCAGCACGATTGGCGACCTGCAAGCAAAAGACCCGCCACTGCGGGCGGCAGCGGCGGGTCGCATTCCTGCATATCCAGGACGGGTCAGGCGAAAGGCCCGTGTTCGACCGTGATACTGGCCGGGGTGGAACGCGCGCCCAGGAACTCGGGGCGTGGTTTCTGCGCGGCGTAGGGGGCTTCTGGCCGGTTCGACCAGGCATTGAACACGAAGAATGCGTTCGACCGGGGGAAAGGCGTGATGTTGCCGTTCGAGCCGTGCATCACATTGCAGTCGAACAGGATGACCGTGCCGGCGTCGCCCGCGGCATATTCTATGCCGTGCAACTGCGCGAGGCGGGTGAGGCTCTCGTCCGACGGAACGCCTACCTTTTGCGCCTTGAGGGACGACTTGTAGTTGTCCTCCGGGGTTTCGCCAGCGCAGCTTATGAACATGTTCTGCGAGCGCGGAATCAGCATCAGCGGGCCGTTGAGGGCATCGTTGTCGGTCAGCAGCACCGAAGCCGAGAGCGCCCTCATGCGCGGCATTCCATCCTCGGCATGCCAGGTCTCGAAGTCGGAGTGCCAATAGAACTCCTTCCCCGTGAACCCCGGTTTGTAGTTGAGGCGGGACTGGTGGATATACACCTCGTCGTCGAGCAGGAACCGGGCAACGCCGGCCAGCCGCCTGTCGCTGGCCAGTCGGTTGAAGACCTTGCTCTGCAGTTCCAGCTGGAAAACAGTGCGGATATCGCCACTGCCGGGCTCGGTGATGACCGCCTCCGGGTCGAGGTCGGATTCGCCCGAGCGCAGGCGGAACGATTCCTCGCGAAGCGCGGCGATTTCCGCCGGCGAGAACAGATTGCGCAGGACGAGAAAGCCCTGGCGTTCGAAACTGTCGATCTGGGCCCGGGTAAGCGGCGCTTCAGGCGACCACTGGCCCCAGACGACCGGGTCCTCGCGTTCGAGCCATTCGTCCTGGGTGCCACATCGGGTGGGGTAAACGTCGTCAATGATCTTGCGAGCAGCGTTGCTCATGTCCAACTCCTTGCATGTCTAGCGATGACGGCTTGAGACCGGGCGCCTAGGCGTCCTCGGGGACGAGCGCGTACGAACCGTCCGGCTGATGGACTTCGTTGCCGCTCACCGGTGGATTGAAGCAGCAGGCCATTGTCATCTCGGTCTTGCCGCGAAGGATGTGTTTGTCGTTCTGGTCGAGTGCGTACATGACGCCGGGACGGATGGGGTGGACCTTGCCCGTCGCCAGATCCTCGATCTCGCCTTCACCGGCGATGCAGTAGACGCTCTCAAGATGGTTCTTGTAGTGCATGTGCAGCTCGGCACCTTCGTAGATCGTGGTGATGTGAAAGCTGAACCCCATTGCGTCATCGCGCAGCAGCAGGCGAACCGAGTTCCAGCCGTCGGATTCCACGCGCCGTCCGGTGTGTTTTTCGGCGTTGAAGTCGCGTACGATCATTCCTGTCTCCTATTGTGCAGCGGCGAGGGGGCGTTCCTCGCCAAGAACCGCGGCGAAGCCGGCGGCCATGATGTCGAGGCCCGAGGACAGTTCCTCGATGCCGATAGTCAGCGGGCAGAGCACCTTGACGACCTCCGAACTTGCGCCGGACGTTTCGATGATCAAGCCTTCGTCGAAGCAATGGGCGCAGATGGCGGAAGCGATTTCGCCCGACCCAGCGTCGATGCCGCGCATCATGCCGCGTCCCTTGGTTCCAAGACCATAGGTGAGGGCAATTTCCTCGAGCCGCGTCTGAAGGAACTCGCTCTTATGCATGATCTCACGCTGGAACTTGTCGTCGCTCCAGTACTTCTCCACGGCGACGCGCGCGGTGACGAAAGCATGGTTGTTGCCACGAAAGGTGCCGTTATGCTCCGCCGGACCCCAGATATCGTGTTCGGGTTTGACCAGGGTCACTGCGAATGGAAGGCCCATGCCAGAAAGCGACTTCGCCATGGTCACGATGTCGGGCACGATGCCGGCTTCCTCGAATGAAAAGAAGCTGCCGGTACGACCGCAACCGGCCTGGATGTCGTCCACGATCAGAAGGGCGCCGGCACTTCGAGCGATTGACGCGACCTTGCGGATCCATTCGGCCGAAGCGGCATTGAGCCCGCCTTCGCCCTGTACCGTCTCAAGGATGATGGCGGCAGGAGCGTCGATGCCGCTCGAGGGATTGGTCAGCATCGCCTCAAGGATCGCGGCGGTATCGATCGTGTCGCCCAATGCGCCGTCATATGGCAGGCGCGTGACGCCGCTCAGCGGTAGTCCTGCGCCGCCGCGGTGATGGCTGTTGCCGGTGGCGGCAAGCGCGCCGAGCGTTACGCCGTGAAAGCCGTTGGTGAACGCAATGACATTCTGCCGTCCGGTCACCTTGCGCGCAAGCTTGAGCGCGGCCTCGACCGCGTTGGCGCCGGTCGGGCCGGTGAACTGGACGCGGTAGTCGAGCCCCCTGGGCGCCAGGATCAGTTTTTCGAAGGACTCGAGAAACGCGGCCTTGGCGTCGGTGAACATGTCGAGGCCATGTGCAATCCCGTCGTCCGAGATGTAGTCGAGCAGTGCCTGCTTCATGTCAGGATCGTTGTGGCCATAGTTCAACGACGAACATCCGGCCAGGAAGTCGAGATAGGGCTGTCCCGAATCGTCGAGAATCGTGCTGCCGAATGCGCGGCCGAATCGCCGGGGAAAGGAGCGTGAGTACGAGCGAACCTGGCTCTCGACGCGGTCGAAAACCGTGTTGTCGCTGGAATAGGGGCGCGGAGTGTCGGTCTTGTCTTTGGACATGTTTCCTCGGACTTCCTGGATCTGTTCAGTTCTACGGATAATGCGAAGGCGCAGCCGGTGCGATCCGGTCACGGATGCGGTCAGGCGGCCCTGACGCGACGGAGTTCGTTGCGCGAGGCAAACGGCCCGATCATCACCAGGTGCTCGGTGTCGTGGGCGCCGTCGAAGTGCTTTTCGGTGGTGAAGTGCGGCTCGCTGTGCAGGTTGGCGTCGAGACCTTCCGCGATCGAGCCGAACAGGGCCCATGAAGGATCGTTGTCGAGCGTGATCGTGCTGTGGATCGAGGTGACTGCCGAACACACACGGCGCGAAAGGACGTCGTCGACGAGGCGACGCGCGATGCCCTGGCCGCGCAGTCGGGAACTTACGCAAACCTGCCAGACAAACAGGACGTCGGGTTCTTCGGGGGGAATATAGCCGGATAGCCAGCCGGCGACCTCGCCGCCAATCTCGGCAATGGCGCAGGTCTGGGCGAAATGAGTGCACTGGAGAAGATTGCAATACATGGAGTTTTCGTCGAGCGAACCGGACTGCTTGACGAGTTGCCAGACAGCCGGCCCATCACTGGCGGCAGGGCGACGGATCGTCACCCTGTCGGTTTTTCGGAGTCTCTCAAGATCTGCGGCTACGGTCTGAAGCATCGATGGCCTCCTGTGTTGATGGCTCATAAAGTTAGTATGTACGAACTAAATGTCAACCGCATGAACCCACATCATTCCGGTGTGAACGTGGTCATATGTGGCGCATAAGTCGCTATTTAACCGGGAACATGGTGATATTTCGTAATTAGGCGTGCATGAAAATTCCTGGGCTCGTGTCGGTATTAAATTAGTAAATACGAAACAAATTATCTCTCGTCCCCGACGGGCTTGGGTTGGCGGTGCCAGCAGAGTATGTTGGCCAAGAGCTTGAAAGCCTGGGTGAAGCCGCTTGGAAGACAGAACGAAAATAGCGCTGACCGCGATGCGCAAGATTCTCAGGGTTACGGACGCCAATGCCAAGGTCCTGATAAGGGAGACGGGGCTTACTCCGTCGCAACTGATCCTGCTGCAATTGCTTGACGATGGTCGTGAGCGTACTGCGGGTGACATTGCCGGTCGCATGGGAATCACCCAGGCCACGACGACGGCACTTATCAACAAGCTGCTGCAACGTGAGTTGATCGTGCGCCGGCGCGGCGAGGCGGACAGGCGTCAGGTCTGGCTGTCGCTGACCGAGGCCGGTCGCAAGGTGCTGGCCATCGCGCCCGACGGTGTGCACGCACGTTTCCACGAGAAATTCTCGGCACTCAACGACTGGGAGCAGGCGATGCTTGTTGCGGCGCTCGAGCGTGTGGCCGACATGCTTGGAACCGAGGACATGGAAGCCGCAGCGCTGTTCGATGCCGCGGCAATCGAGGGTGCAAACGTAGCAGGGAGCGGGGAAAAGAAGTCGGCAGGCAGGCCGCCCTCGTCCTGAGCGAGCCTGTGGGCTTGCGCCGCCCTCAAGGCGGGGATATTCAGCGGCGGTGCCAATTATCGCGAGGACGACCCCAAATGACCGATTTCGCACGCGCACGAGAGGCAATGGTCGACAGCCAGCTTCTTCCCAATGGCGTCACCGATCATCGCATCCTGTCGGTAATGGGGAAGCTTCCCAGGGAACGCTTCGTGCCCGAAGGGCGCAGGGGGCTGGCCTATATCGACGATGCCCATCCGATCGGCGAGCAGGGCAGCGGCCGATACCTCGCGCCGCCGGCGCCACTGGCCAAGCTTCTGCAGCTTGCCGAAATCCAGCATACGGACGTTGTGCTCGATGTGGGGTGCGGAACGGGTTATTCGACGGCAGTGATTGCCGGGCTGGCGGCTTCGGTCGTTGCGGTGGAGAGCGACAAGACGCTCGCCGCCGCCGCCGAGGAGACGCTGGCGAGCCTTGATATCGGCAATGCGGCGGTCGTCAACGCACCGGAACAGCGCGGCGTGCCCTCCGAAGCACCGTTTGACGTCATCGTCGTGGAGGGCGAGGTGGACGAAGTTCCCGACGCGCTCTTCAAGCAGCTCAAGGAGGGTGGGCGACTGGTGGCGCTGATCTCCGAAGGCGCCACTGCAAGCGCGCATGTTTTCGTCAGGTCCGGTGGCGAGATTGCTGGCCGGTCGGCGTTCAATGCCTGGCTGCCGCCCCTGGCATCGATGCGGAAAGCGCCGTCTTTCGTCTTCTGACGAGCCCTTGCAGTATCGACGTGCAAATGACTGGGGTGCAGAGTGTGTTGCGGGTGCAACACAGGGGGCGCCAAAAAGAGATCGAAGTACCGAGTTTGCGCGGGCGCCGCAGTTGTGCGGGCGGACTGCGCAACATACTGTTCTGCGCTCCAGGAGGCGTCCAAAGATGAAATATTTGCGAGTTTTGTGTGCGAGTGCGGCACTGGCCGGCCTCTCGCTTGTGCCGACGATGGCGAGCGCGGAATCCCTCAAGGCGGCCTTGGCCAGCGCGTATGCCAACAATCCGAGCATTGCGTCGGCATTGCTCAGCGTCAAGGCGGCGAGCGAAGGCATCGCTGCGCGCAAGGCGGGTACCCGGCCCCAGATCAGCGCGTCGGCCACGGCGACCGACAGCTGGTCGGTCAGCGGCGGCGCCACGTCGACCAGCCAGACCTTCCGGCTCGGCGTCGACTATCAGCAGGTGCTGTTCGACAACATGAAGACCGCTTCGCAGGTGGAGCAGGCCCGCGCGCTGGCCGATGTCGCCGCGCAGGCGCTGCGCAATGCCGAGCAGAACGTGCTGCTTTCGGCCGCCACTGCGTATATGGACGTGGTCCGCTACACGCGCCTCGTTCAGTTGCGCGCCGAAAACGTCAAGTTCTACAAGGCGCAGGTGCAATCCGCACAGGACCGTTTGCGGATCGGCGAAGGTACGAAGATCGACGTCGCGCAGGCCGATACCAGTCTTGCCCAGGCGGTTGCGTCCTACAAGACCGCGGTGAACTCCCTGCAATCCGCCCAGGCAAGCTACATGCGCTGGGTCGGGCACAAGCCGCATAATCTCGACATGAATATCGGCACTCTCGGCAAGATCCCCGCCTCCATCGATGTGGCCCTTGCCTCGGCTGACCAGCACCATCCGGCGATCCTGACCGCGCAGGCCCAGATCCGGGCGGCGCAGAGCGCGTCCGACGCGGCAAAGGCCGCCTTCGGGCCGACCCTTAGCCTGATCGGTTCGATCTGCGGGGTGAATTGCGGCCCCGGCACCGCCACTGGCGCCAGCGGCAGCGTGTCACTGAAACTGTCGATTCCGATCTATGCCGGCGGGGCGATAGGGGCAGGCGTGCGCAGCGCCAATCTCGACCAGATCAAGAGCGAAGTCGATGCGCAGGCAACCCGCGCCCAGGTCCAGGAAGCCGTGATTGCCTCGTGGACGGGCATGCAAACCGCGTCCGCGCAGATCGACAGCGCCCAGCAGGCGGTAAAGTCTGCGCAACTGGCACTCGATGGGGTGATCCAGGAGCGTGATGTGGGGCAGCAGACCACGCTCGACGTGCTCAATGCGCGCGCCTCGCTGACCCAGGCGCAGGAAGCGCTGATTACGGCCCAGTCGGGCAAGATCACGGCCTCGTTCGCTCTCGAGGCCGCAACCGGTCGGCTGTCGGCCAGCGATCTCAACCTGCCCGTAGAGCTCAAGTCGGCCGATGGCTATCGCGCCAAGGTTGAGGATATCTGGGCAGAGCTGCGCGCCGTAGCCCAATAGGTGTGTGCGCCCCTTTTAGGGGGGGTGCGACAATATGGACCTCCCGTCGGCGCCGCGATATTCTCGCGGCGTTGGCGAGGGGGACAAGACAAGGAGTGATTCGCACCGCGGATCGCTCTTTTGTCTTAGGCGAACCCTCGTGTTTACATCGGGGGACAACAAATGAAATCAATAGCTTACTGGTTTATCGGGCTGGCGACGCTGTTTGCGCTGGCTGGAATGGCGTTCGGCATCTACATGTCGGCAACCGGCGTGCACGATCTGGCGCCGGCCCATGCCCACAACAACCTCATCGGCTATGTCACGATGATGCTGTACGGGCTCTATTACAAAGTGGTACCGCAGGCGACCAGGGGAACACTGCCGGTGGTTCACTTCTGGGTCAGCCTGCTCGGCGCACTGACCATGGGCGTCGGCGTCGGCCTGGCGATCAGCATGCAGGGCGAACTGCTTGCCCAGATCGCCTCTTTTGCCACAATCATCGGCATGGCGATCTTCGCCGTCATCGTATGGCGCCACCGCGCCGAATTGACGGCCGCGTGAACAACCCGGCGCGCCGGCTCCGCAAAACGGTGGACGGCGCGCCGGCATGCGCTCGGGGTGATTTGGGTTCGGGAGATCTCGCGCTAGACTGCGAACTACGAATCAGCAAGCCGGGCCCGGCAGATACCGGGGTTTCCGGACAGCGAGCCGAAATGAGGCCAACATGAATACGCCCGCTGCCAAAGAGCCTTCGATGGATGAGATCCTGTCGTCGATCCGGCAGATCATCGCGGAGGACGATGCAGGCGCGGTCAAGCGGCCTGTGACCTCGCCCGACCCGATACCGCCCCGCGCGACACCCGCGCCGGTATTGGCCGCGCAAGAGCCCGACAGGCCATCGAAAGCCGTGCCGGAAGCGCCGATGGCTCTCTCCGAGCACCAGATCGTCACACCGCAAGATACAGATGCGCAACTCGATGAAGACGTCGCGGACGCGGCGTTCGATGAGCTCGAAATTGGTGAGGCAGTGGCGATCGAGGTGGATGAGGCGCCGGCGGTTGAAGTCGAGCGCGTCGATCCGGATGACATCGGGTTCGAGGGCGAGGTGCGAATGGGGCAGGATGAGGTAGCGCCCGAGCCGAGTGCAAGGGCCGAACGGCCCGCGAAAGCGGCCGAGCCGCCACGTAGCAATGGCTTTCGCGTTCCGCCACCACGCCCGGCACCTTCGCCGGAACGGCCCGGCTCGTCGTCGGGCATGCCGGACCCCGAACTCTCGCGGGACATGGCCGAGGAACTGCTTGAACCGGCCACCCAGGCCGCCGTGCGGCACACGCTTGGCCGCCTCAATGCAATGGAAATCGGCACCCAGGGACTCACCATCGAGCATATGGTGCGCGAGATGTTGCGGCCCATGCTGAAAGACTGGCTGGACGAGAACCTGCCGTCTGTCGTCGAGCGCATGGTCGAGCGCGAGATCGAGCGGATTTCCCGCGGTAGCGCACCTCGTTGACCTTTGCCGCGTCGGGCGACAGTTGACTCGGCGGCCTCGCTTGGCTTTACAGCTTCACTGAAGTTCATCAGACAGCCGCCGCACCGGTTCCATTCGGGCGGTCGGATTCCGACGCGAGTTCTGGACACATGATCGACAAGACCTACGAACCGGGCGCCGTCGAAGGACGGATCTATCAGACATGGCTCGATGCGGACGCCTTCAGGGCCGGTGCTGGCGCCAATCCGGGCGCCGAAACCTTCTCGATCGTCATTCCGCCACCCAACGTGACCGGCTCGCTGCATATCGGGCACGCGCTGAACAACACGATCCAGGACATCCTGATCCGTTTCGAGCGCATGCGCGGCAAGGACGTCCTTTGGCAACCGGGGATGGACCACGCCGGAATCGCCACCCAGATGGTCGTCGAGCGGCAATTGATGGAAAACCAGTTGCCCTCGCGCCGTGACATGGGGCGCGAGGCCTTCGTGGCGCGCGTCTGGGAATGGAAAGAGGAAAGCGGCGGCACCATTCTCAATCAGCTAAGGCGGCTGGGCGCGTCATGCGACTGGTCGCGCGCCCGCTTCACCATGGGTGAAAAGGGCGCTGCCGAGGACCAGATGATGCGGGCCGTCGTCAAGGTCTTCGTCGATCTCTACAAGAAGGGGCTGATCTATCGCGACAAGCGCCTGGTCAACTGGGATCCGAAGCTGCTGACGGCGATTTCGGATCTGGAGGTGGAGCAGCGCGAACTCGACGGCAATCTCTGGCACTTCCGCTATCCGATAGACGGGCGAAAGTTCGATCCCGAGGACAAGTCCAGTTACATCGTGGTAGCCACGACCCGGCCGGAAACGATGCTGGGGGATACCGGCGTTGCGGTGAACCCGGAGGACGAGCGGTATCGGAGCATTGTCGGGCAGCATGTGGTGTTGCCCATCGTAGGGCGTCGCATTCCGATCGTCGCTGATGACTATGCGGATCCCGAAGCCGGTTCGGGTGCGGTCAAGATCACTCCCGCGCACGATTTCAATGACTTCGAAGTGGGCAGCCGACACGAATTGCGCCGGATCAACGTGATGCACTCCGATGCATCGATCTGGCTCAAGGACAATGACGATTTCCGGGAGGGACTTGAACCTTCCGGTGCGGTTCAGGCGATCTGGGATGGCCTTGACGGGCTTGACCGCTTCGTCGCCCGCAAGCGGATCGTGGAATTGATGGAGGAGGGCGGCTATCTCGAAAAGATCGAGCCCCATCGCCACAGCGTGCCACATGGCGACCGTGGCGGCGTTCCCATCGAACCCTATCTGACGGACCAGTGGTACGTGAACGCCCCCGAGCTCGCCAAGCCTGCGCTGGCTTCGGTGCGTGAAGGCCGCACCAGCTTCGTGCCGAAAAACTGGGAGAATACCTATTTTCACTGGATGGAGAACATCCAGCCCTGGTGTGTTTCCCGCCAACTCTGGTGGGGGCATCAGATCCCGGCATGGTATGGGCCGGACCATGCCGTTTTCGTGGAAGAGACCGAGGCTGAAGCGCAGGCGGCGGCGCGGGCACACTATGGCCAGGACGTGGAGCTGGTGCGCGAGGAAGATGTGCTCGACACCTGGTTCTCGTCCGCGCTCTGGCCGTTTTCGACCATGGGTTGGCCGGACCAGACAGAGGCGCTTCGCAAATACTATCCCGGCAGCGTGCTGGTCACCGGCTTCGACATTATCTTCTTCTGGGTTGCGCGGATGATGATGGCCGCGCTTGAATTCACCGGAACCGAGCCCTTCCACACTGTTTATGTCCATGCACTGGTCCGGGACGAGAAGGGCCAGAAGATGTCGAAGTCGAAGGGGAATGTCATCAACCCGCTCGAACTGGTCGACAACTACGGCGCCGACGCGACGCGATTCACGCTTGCCGCCATGGCGGCGCAGGGGCGCGATATCAAGCTGGCCATGTCCCGCGTGGAAGGCTACCGGAATTTCGTCACCAAGCTCTGGAACGCGGCGCGCTTCCTGGAGATGAACGAATGCGCGCGGGTCGAGGGATTCGACGCGGATGCGCTGACCCAGACGCTGAATCGCTGGATCGTGGGCGCGGCGGAGAAGGCGATCGCCGAGGTGACCCGCGGTATCGAGGAATACAGGTTCAACGAGGCCGCCGGTGCGGCCTACGAGTTCGTGTGGCACCTGTTCTGCGACTGGTATGTGGAACTCGCAAAGCCGGTGCTCACAGGTGACGATGCGATGGCCCGGGCGGAGACCCGCGCCACCGCGGCGCATGTCCTCGATCTGATCCTGAAGTTGTTGCACCCGTTCATGCCCTTTGTGACCGAGGAATTGTGGGCGGAAACCGGCAAGAACGGTCCGAAGCGCGAAAACTTGCTCGTTCTGTCCGCCTGGCCGGATGCGTGCGGCTTCGCCGATCCCACAGCAGAATCCGAAATGCGCTGGCTGGTCGATGTGATTTCCGGCATCCGGTCGGTTCGGGCCGAGATGAACGTGCCTGCCGGGGCAAAGATCCCGCTGGTGGTGGTCGGCGCTTCGGACGAAACGACGGCCCGCATCGAAACGCACAGGCCGGCTATCGAGAGGCTTGCGCGCATCGAGACTGTTGCCCATGAGGCGGCGGTTCCGTCCGGTTCGGCGCAGATCGTGATCGCGGAAGCAATCTTCGCGCTGCCTTTGGCGGGCGTCATCGACCTGGAGGTCGAGAAGGCCCGTCTCGCCAAGGATATCGCCAAGCTCGACGACGAAGTCGCCAAGATCGACAAGAAGCTTTCGAACGCGCAATTCGTCGCCAAGGCGCCGGAAGAGGTGGTCGACGAGCAGAAAGCCAGGCGGGATGACGCGCTCGATCGACGCGGCCGCCTGAGCGAGGCACTGGCGCGCCTGAGCTGACCTGTCGTCGTCTGCGTCACATTTTTGCAACAGAGCCGGTAAAAGGCGTAGCCGGTTCGGTTGCTCACTGGATATCGACCCGCGAGCCGCCACAATCTCTCCCTAAACCGGTTCGAGAAGCGATGCCGGGCGGGTATTGAACGAAGGGGGCGGTGGGGTCATCTCACCTTCCTTCGGCAAGCTGTCCAGCGAGGTCTCCATTTTGGTGGGGTTTGCCCGGAGCGATCGGGTTGAATCCGCGGGAGGGTTTTGATTTGAACGTCACGGTACCCGACAGGAATCCCCATTGCCGCGTCGCGCGTATTCGCGCCGCGTCGTGGGGTGTGCGTGCCGGAAGGATTGCATGCTGAGTTCCCATCGCCCGCAGCAATTGCCGTTTGTCTTACTGCTGAGTGCCCTGATGGGCGCGGTCGGCGTTTCCGGCGCATTTGCACAGACGGTGACGCTGCAGATCGTGGCGGGGCAGGCAAAGGTCAATGCGCCGGTTCCGCCTGAGGACATTCCGCTTGCCCCGGCAGGCGTTCCTCCCGCGCCGTCCGGCGCGACCGCGGGTATGGGCAGCGATGCAGCGCTCGCGCTGGCCAATACGCTCGACGGGGCGGCAGGTGGCGTTTCAAGCGCAGATCTGTTGGCCGCCCTGCAGGACGCCGCGGCGGCCGGTCAACCCGTAGCGCTCTGGCGTCTGGGCGTGATGTACGAAAACGGCGAGGGCGTGCAGAAGGACGACGTCAAGGCGTTCCAGTATTTTTCGCGCATTGCGAATGACCATGCCGACGCGCCGCCACGTTCGCTGGAAGCCGACGTGGTCGCGCAATCCTTCGTCAAGATGGGCGAGTATTACGAGGAAGGACTGCCGGACGCCGGAATCAAGGCCGATGTCACGCACGCCCAGGCGCTGCTCCTGCACGCCGCCTCCTATTTCGGCGATGCCGAGGCGCAATACCGTGTCGGCGAACTCTATTTGCAGAAGGACGGCCTGGATTACAATCCGCTGCAGAGCGCGCGCTGGTTTTCGCTCGCCGCGCGCAAGGGGCATCCCCTGGCACAGGCCCGATTGGGCGACATGCTGTTCAATGGCGACGGCATTGATCCGCAGCCGGTCGAAGGGCTGATGTGGCTGACCATCGCACAGCAGCGCACCCAGGGAACGCCGGACGAGGGCTGGATCACCGAATTGCTCAACAAGGACATGTCGGTGGCGACGCCCGCGCAGCGCGAATCCGCGGTCAAGGCCGCCGATCAGCTGGCGCCAATGTTCGCGGGTCTCTGATCCGCTGCGGTCGCGCGGCGAAATTCTTGCCTAGAAAGTGAAGTCTCCCTCGACCGGAACGTGATCAGAGGGCTTGTCCCAGCCGCGCACATCGCGATGGACAGTCACGCCGTTCAGTCGATCTGCCGCCTGCGGCGATAGCAGAAGGTGATCGATCCTGATCCCGTTATCCTTGCGCCAGGCCCCACTCTGGAAGTCCCAGAACGTATAGCAAGGCGCATCGGTGACCGCTCGAACGGCGTCGGTCAGGCCAAGGGCGGTGAGTTCGCGGAACCGCTCAAGGCTTTCCTCGCGGAACAGGGCGTCGCCCCACCAGGCCTTGGGATCGTGGCAATCCTGGGCAGAGGGGATGAGATTGAAGTCACCGAGAAGGATGAACGGCTCTTCCAGCGTCAGGCGCGCCCGCGTGAATGCGATCAGGCGTTCCATCCATTTCAGCTTGTAGGGAAACTTGTCGCTGTCGACCGGGTTGCCGTTTGGCAGGTAGATGTTGCACACGCGCACAACCCCGCTGGGCACGGAGAATACACCCTCGATCAGCCGCGCCTGCTCGTCGGAACTGTCGCCGGGCAAGCCCCGCGTCACCTCGTCGAACTTGAGGCGCGACAAGATGGCGACACCGTTGAAGCTCTTTTGCCCATGGGTTTCGACATTGTAGCCCAGCGCCTCGAAATCGCTGACCGGAAAACCCTCATCGACGGTCTTGATTTCCTGCAGGCAGGCAATGTCAGGCTTGTCGCGCTCGAGCCATTGCAGCACGACCGGCAGCCTCGCCTTGATACCGTTGATGTTCCAGGTCGCGATCTTCATGTCCGGCTCCCGTTGCGCGTGAGCGGAACGTTAGACGCGCCCCGGCACTTGGGCAACTGCAAGCTCAGGCACAAAGGGGAGAGGTCAGACCGCGAAGCTGGTTCCGCATCCGCAACTGGCAACGGCGTTGGGGTTGTTGATCTGGAAGGACTGGCCGATCAAGTCGTCCACGAAGTCGATCTCGGCTCCGCCCATGAACTCCAGGCTGAGCGAATCGATCAGCACGACAGCGCCATTGCGTTCGAGCACCAGGTCGTCCGAACCGGGCACGTTCTCAACCACGTCGTATTCATACTGGAAACCCGAGCATCCCCCGCCGGCCACAGAAATGCGCAGGGCAGACGGGCTTGATTCCTTGGCCAGGATCCGTGAAATCCGGCGCGCGGCGCGGTCTGTCAATATCACGTCGTTTGATGCTACAGAGGCCGTGCTCATGGTCCGTTCTCCGATCAAGCGGCCATGTGCGCCGCTTCGGCGTAGAAAATAGGCGCCCGATCACGGATTTGGAAGGGTCATGCCAGAATTTGATTTGCCGCTCGCACGCTATGCCTCCAATCCCGCGCAAACACGCGGACGATTGTTCCAGCCGGGGCCGAGTCCGACCCGTTCGGAGTTTCAGCGCGACCGGGACCGCATCATCCATTCGGCCGCCTTTCGTCGCTTGCAGCACAAGACGCAGGTCTTCCTGCATCATGAGGGCTACCACTTCCGGACCCGGCTCACCCACACGCTCGAGGTGAGCCAGATTGCGCGTTCGATTGCGCGCGCGCTCGGCCTGAACGAGGATCTCGCGGAGGCGGTTGCGCTGGCGCACGACCTGGGCCACACGCCATTCGGGCACGCGGGCGAACGGGTTCTGAACGACAAGATGGCGCCCTGGGGCGGGTTCGATCACAACGTGCAGGCCATGCGGATCGTGACACAACTGGAGAACCGTTATGCCGAGCATGACGGGCTGAACCTGACCTGGGAGGCGCTCGAGGGCATACTCAAGCACAATGGTCCGCTGATCGATGCCGATGGCCGGCCCGTGGGCAAATATGCCGAGGAAGGGCTGCCTGCCGGTGTCAACGACATTCCCGCCAGCGCCGACCTCCGTATCGATACCTGGCCAAGCCTTGAAGCGCAGGTGGCCGCGATCGCGGACGACATTGCCTATAATGCGCATGATATCGATGACGCGGTGCGCGCCGGCCTGATTTCGCTGGAAGACATTCGTGACGTTGCGCTGGCGGGTCCGATTGCGGTCGAAGTGCTAGAGCGATGGCCCGATACGGAACCTAGCCGGCAGACGCACGAAGTCCAGCGGCGGCTGATCACCCGGACGATCGAGGACGTCATTGCCGAAAGCCGCCGCCGGCTTGCCGAAGTTGCCCCTCGGATCGTTGACGATGTGCGGGCGGCGGGGCGCGCGCTGATCGGCTTTTCCGGCGAGATCGAAGAGAGCGAGCATGAACTCAAGGCATTCATGTTCTCCCATGTCTATCGCAGCGAGCAGGTGATGGCGCCGGTACGAAAGAGCGAGCACCTGGTGGGTGCACTCTTCGACCACTATCTGGAAAAGGGCGGCTTGCCCTTGCGCTGGCAGATCGCGCTGGATGCCGCTGCCAATGAACGCGACCGTGCGCGGATCGTCAGCGATTTCGTGGCCGGAATGACCGACCCCTACGCCACCGACGAATACGAGCGGCTGTTTGACGCTCGCCCTGAATTCCGCTAACCGCATCGCGGTTCAGACACAGGATCCACATCATGGACGTCTTTTCGCTGTTCGAGGCGCGGATTGTGACCGCGCTGCAGACGCTTTACCCGGCGCTGGCCGAGGATACCGGGCTTGTCGACAAGGTCACCGCCGAGCCGCCTCGCGACCCCGGGCACGGCGATCTGTCCACGAATGCGGCCATGGTCGTGGCGCGTCCGCTCGGCAAGGCGCCGCGCGAAGTCGCAACAGCACTTGCCGACCATTTTTCGTCCGATGGCGACGTGGTGTCGGTGGAAGTTGCCGGGCCGGGCTTTCTCAACTTCCGGCTGGCGGACGGGACCTGGCTGGATGTTCTCAAGGCCATAGGTGAGCAGCGATCCGATTTCGGGCGCGCGGCCATCGGCCTGGGCGAAAAGGTCAATGTCGAGTTCGTCTCGGCAAATCCGACAGGGCCAATGCATGTGGGCCATACCCGTGGTGCCGTATATGGCGATGCGCTGGCCTCGCTGATGGAATTCTGCGGGTTTGACGTAACCCGCGAATATTACATCAACGACGCCGGGGCGCAGGTGGATGTGCTGGCCCGGTCGGCATATTTGCGCTACCGCGAGGCGCTTGGCGAACCGATCGGCGAAATTCCCAAGGGACTATACCCCGGCGATTATCTTGTTCCGGTAGGGCAGGCGCTGGCCGAGGAATTCGGCAACAGCCTCAGCGGGCATCCCGAGGAAGTCTGGATGCGGCCGGTCAAGCAACACGTGCTGGCCGCAATGATGGACCTCATCCGCGGCGATCTGGCCAAGCTGCGCATCGAGCATGAGGTCTTCTTCTCCGAGCGCACCCTACATGGCCCCGGCGGCGATATCGAACAGACGCTGCAATGGCTGCGCGACGAGGGCCTTGTCTACCAGGGGCGCCTCGAGCCGCCCAAGGGCAAGGTACCCGACGAGTGGGAGGACCGGGAGCAGACCCTGTTCCGCGCCACCGATTTCGGCGACGACGTCGACCGGCCACTGGTGAAGTCGGACGGTTCCTTCACCTATTTTGCCGCCGACATCGCATATCACCGCAACAAGGTGCTGCGGGGCTATACCCACCAGATTGACGTCCTTGGGGCCGACCACTCCGGCTATGTGAAGCGCTTGCAGGCTGCGGTTCGTGCGGTGTCGCAGGGCAAGGCTTCGGTCGACGTGCGGATCTGCCAATTGGTGCGGCTGTTGCGCGATGGCGAGCCGGTCAAGATGTCCAAGCGCTCGGGCGACCTGGTGACGCTGGCCGATGTCGTCGATGAAGTGGGCCCGGATGCCGTGCGTTTCATGCTCCTGTTCCGGCGCAACGATGCGCCGCTCGATTTCGACTTCGCCCTGGTGAAGGAACAGACGAGGGACAACCCGGTCTTCTATGTGCAGTATGCGCACGCGCGCGCCTGCTCCGCATTCCGCACGGCGCAGCGCGAATTGCCCGGCCACGACTGGTCGGAATCGGCGGTGTGGTCCGCCGAGGTGAGTCGGTATCTTGGGGCTGACGAGCTCGATCTTGTGCGTCGCCTCGCGCAGTGGCCACGCACGGTCACCCAGGCGGCCCGGGCGCATGAACCGCATCGCGTTGCGTTCTATCTGCATGAAACCGCAGCGCAATTCCACGCGCTCTGGTCGAGGGGCAATCAGGATGCATCGCTACGGTTTGTTAACCAGAGCGACCCGAAATTGACCGCTGCTCGACTCGCTCTCGTTGACGCGGTACGAATCGTGTTGGCGAGCGGACTGGGGATATTGGGGGTCAATGCGCCTGAGGAATTATCATAATTCAGGCACATTGCTGTGAGACTGCCGGAGCCTAGGGATCCCGCTATCGGCAGTGAATATAAGGGGCGCTGGTGAATGGACACCGCGAAACGACCTCGTGCAATGGGCGCAAGCGATACGACCGACGATCTGATTGCCGAACTTGCCAAGCTGATGGCCGATGACGCTCAGGGTCAGCCGGCCAGCAAGGATTCGGCGGAGCCGGCACCAGCCCAGGCCACGCCGCATGCACCCGCCGAGCCGACGACATTGGCGCGGCCTTCGTCCGATTCCCCGCAGGAACCCCGACAGCCGGCGCAGCGTTTCGTTTCTCCGACACGAAGCGATCCGCCACGTGCTACGGCCGAGACGACGCCCCGCACCGAGCAGTCATCAAGAGATGTAGCACCACCCGAGCGCAAACAGCCAAGCTGGCTGCAGCAGCGGCGCGCGACAACCGTGACCCCCTCGGAACCGGCTCCGGAAAGCGACGCTGGCGCTGACGAGGCGCCGGAGGGTTCCTCAAGTTTGCCGGTGAATGAACGACCCGTACCAAGCTGGACCGCCCCGCGGCCACGCCCGACGGTTGCGCCGGTTATCGCGCCGAGGGCAACCGGGGGTGGCGTGGTGTCACAGCCGCGCGAGCCCAATCCCGTGCCGCAGATGCGTCCAGCAGCGACAACCGCGCGACCTTTCGCGCCGCAACCGTCTTCTGCGTCCGGGGCGACGCAGGCGGCCGGTTCAACCATTGACCCGATCGCGGAACTGATCGCTGCCCAGGCTGAAGCCGCGCGGGCGCAGGAACGGGTCGGTCCGGTGCAGCATGGCGAGCCGGAACCTGAGCCTGACGAGACGATGGCGTCGGATGGCGCTTCGGAGATGTATGACGAAGAGTCGGATGCCGACGAAGAGGTTGAATACGAGACCTTCGAGGGCGAGGACTTCGTCGAGGAGATCGAAGAAGCCGCGATAGCGCCGGAAGTGAAACCTGCGTCCGAAGACGATCATTTTACCGTGGCGCCTGTGTTCGGGCTGGGCGGCAATGCCAATGCGCCGCGATCCGGGCAGGCGGCTCCGGTGCGCCGCGAGGAGCCGGTCTTGCGCTCCACGCCGGCAGATCCGCTTGACGAGATCGAAAACCTGATCGGCGATGCCGTGCGCGTCGAGTTCGAGGACGAGGAACAGCCGCCCGTCGCCCGTCGTCCGTCCCGGACCTTCATGCGACCGACGCAGGAAGACGAGAATGTGGACGAGGCTGCGCTCGCGGCGGAAGCGGCGATCCTTGCGGCTGCGGCAGCGACCGACCGACAGCCTGGCCGGGCCGAACCGCGGGCACGCTACGCGGAACCCGAACACGACGACGAGCCCGAGATTGGCGATTCGCATGCCCCGATTGGGCGGCAGTCCGCGCGCGAAGAACGCCCGTCGGGCGGCCTGAGGCAATTCGTGGTGCCCGCGGTCGCCGGAACGCTTCTGCTTGCAGTCGGCCTTGGTGCCTACTGGTTCTTCGGAATGGGCGGACTGGGCGGAGACGAGCCGCCTCCCGTGCTCAGCGCGGATAGCCAACCGGTCAAGGAAACGCCGCCTCCGCAACCCCAGAGCGCCGATGCGGCGACGCAGTCGGTTGTGCTCGATCAGCTTGGCAACTCCAATGCCGATGCGAATGCGCCCGCCGACAATTCCGAACAACTGGTGTCGCGCGACGAAACCGGCGGTGCGGTCGGTTCCGATGTGAGCAAGGTGATCTCTCCGGATACGACGGAAACCGGGCTTGCCAACCGCAAGGTGCGGACGGTGACGGTGCGACCCGACGGCACCATCGTGACCAGCGACAATTCCACTGCCGGGGCGTCTAAACTGCCTGTGGACCGGCCGAACGTACCGGCGGTGCCCGGTGGCGACACCGTTGCGACCGACCCGGTTGCTGCGATGATCAACGCCGCCAATTCGGGCGATGCAACCGCCGCCAACACCGACGCGGCGCCTGCGCAAGCCCCAACGACCGATGTCAACGTGGCCTCGCTACCCGCGGCGACCGACGTGCAGGTGAGCGATCCGAACGTCCCAATTCCAATGCCGCGGCCGGCAAACTTGCCGGTGATCGCGACGCCGACGCCCGCGCCAGTGGCGACGACACCTGCCCCGGCGGCGAGCGCGGGTAACGGTGCCGTCGATCTGTTGGGCGGCACGCCACTTCGTACGACCCAGCCAGCGGCAGCGGCACCCACTGCGCCATCGGCGGGAAATGCTGCAGCATATGTGCAACTTGCCTCGCGGCGTGATCTCCCGACAGCCCAGCAATCCATGGCGGATCTGCAAAACCGGTACGGATCGCTGTTGGGGGGAAGCCAGCTGGAAATCCAGCGCGTGGATCTGGGAGACAAGGGGATCTACTACAGGATCCTGATGCCTGCCGGGTCGGCGTCAGAGGCCAGCAATGTGTGCGCCAACATCAAGGCAAATGGCGGCGACTGCCTGGTTCGGAGCAACTGAGCAACGCGCGATTTCAAGGGGGGCGCCTGTACCGCCGTTTGCGCCGCCTCCCGGCCGATCCATGCAGGACGCCCGATCTGGCGACCGTGGTTCTTGACCGTACCTTGGCCGAAGGGCAATGCTTTGGCCGAACGGGGGCGGCGGCGATTCAGTCATGAACGAACGGAATATCGACTGGCTTGAGGATCGGGCGCCGGCAACGCAGCGCGACGAAGTCATGTATGTCGATGTCGATGGCTATGAAGGTCCCCTCGACCTGCTGCTCGAACTTGCCCGGCGCCAGAAGGTTGACCTGGCCCACATTTCGGTGCTGGCGCTCGCCGAGCAATACCTGACATTCATCGAAACGATCCGGAAGAAGCGGATCGAGGTTGCCGCAGATTACCTGGTGATGGCGGCATGGCTTGCCTATCTCAAAAGTCGCCTGATGGTGCCGCAGGAAGCCGGGGAAGAAGAGCCCAGCGGCGAGATGATGGCCGCAATGCTGCAATTCCGTCTCAAGCGGCTTGAGGCGATGCGGCGATCCGTGGAGCAGTTGACCCATCGCGCGCGTCTTGGCATTTCCGTGTTCGGACGCGGTGACCCCGAACCGATCGAAATCCGCCGGGCCAGCACATGGGAGGCCTCGCTCTTCGATTTGCTCAAGGCATACGGAACCCAGCGCGAACGCTCTGTGGTGCGCGACTACGCGCCACCCGATCGGGTTGTCTGGGGTCTGCAGGAGGCGCGTGAGATACTGCAAAGACTGATCGGCGAGACCATGGAATGGGTGGCGCTCGACCAATACCTTGCCCACTATCTGGGTACGCCTGAGGAACGTGCGACCGTCATGGCGTCGAGCTTCACCGCGAGCCTTGAACTGGTGCGGCAGGGCGAACTCGAATTGCGTCAGACCCTGGCATTCGGTCCACTGCTCCTGAGGCGACGCAAAGGAGACAGGCGTGCAGAGTGACGAAGCGCCAACAAGAGGGACGGCCGGGAATCAGATGGGCGATGAGGTTTCCGATGCGCCAGAGGTGTTCGAAAGCCACCTCCGGGTCGTGGAGGCGGTCCTGTTCGCTTCGCCCGAGCCGCTCAAGGCGGTCGAGATCGCTGGGTTTCTCAGCGAGGATGCCGATATTGATGCCCTCCTGGGCGAACTTGGCCGGCGGTATGCGGCGCGTGGCGTCAACCTGGTCAGGCGCGGAGACAAGTGGGCCTTCAGGACCGCGGAGGATCTTGGCTACATCCTGCGGCGCGAGCAGGTCGATTCGCGACCGCTTTCCAGGGCGGCGCTCGAGACGCTCGCGATCATTGCCTATCATCAACCTGTCACGCGCGCGGAAATCGAAGAGGTCCGAGGCGTGGCTGCGCACAAGGGCACGCTTGACGTGTTGATGGAGACGGGCTGGGTTCGCATGCGCGGCCGGCGGCGCACGCCGGGCAGGCCGGTGACCTATGGCACGACCGAAGAGTTCCTCGATCACTTCGGCCTTGAGGCTCTCACCGATCTGCCGGGTCTGGACGAGTTGAAGGGCGCGGGCCTCTTGTCATCGGTCCTGCCGCCGGCCTTTCAGGTGCCTTTGCCGTTCGATGGACCATTGCGGGACGACGAGGATCCGCTGGAGCCGGACGACGAAGGAAACGACAATGAGGTCGACGAGTAGCCGGCGCGCCGCTCGCGACCGCGCGGGCAGGTTGAAAATCGCCGAACCAACCCTTGGTGAACCGGCGGCGATATGCTCTTTGATGCGGCGACGTCGCCTTCACCTTGCGTGCGCGATGTCCTTGTTTTTGACGCAGATAGACAATATCTGTGGAACAGCGAGCCGGCCGGGCAGCGTTGCCACCGGACAAGGAGGATCAAATGAATCCAGGACCCTGGGGAATTCTCATCATCGTGATCGCAGTGCTGCTGCTTTTCGGCCGCGGCAAGATTTCCGGCATGATGGGCGAAGTTGCATCTGGCATCAAAGCCTTCCAGCGCGGTATGTCGGAAGGCGAGAAAGAGGCCGACCAGATTGAAGCAAAAGAAGCCGACAAGACCAAGGACGCCTGATTCCAACAGGCGCATTTCTCCGTCCGATCGGCGGAATTAAGGAACTTCATCCATGATGGGGCTGGGCTGGTCCGAGATGGTCGTCATCGCGATTGTCGCGCTGATTGTCATCGGACCGAAAGATTTGCCCCGGGTTCTCCGGCAGGTGGGGCGGGCGGTTGCAACTGTCCGCCGCATGGGCAACGAGTTCCGGGCGGAATTCAACAAGGTTGCGCAGATGGATGAGGTGACCGACATCAAGCGGTCGCTCACGCAGCCGTTCCGCGAGACGGCCGAGGACCTCAAGAAGACCAACGCCGACATCACCAGCAACTTCAACAAGGTGACCGACAAGGGCGTCGAGCCGACTGGTCTGCTCAAGCCGGCAGATCCCAAGGTCGAGAGCGTCTACGAGACGATCAGGGACAGCGTCGGGCTATCCGAAGGACCGCCGACCGAACTCGATCCGGCAAAGGCCGGGTTGGCCGCGGCGGCGCAGAAAAGTGCGGCCGATGGTTCCGCCGGGGCCACTTCGGACGTGAGCAAGCTGCCTGCTCAACCTCCGGTGAAGCGCGCTGCACCCAAGGCGAAAGCGAAAACGGCCCGCAAGCCCGCTGCCGAAAAGGGCGGGGCGAAGACTGCTGCGGCGAAGGCCAGGACGTCGGCAAGTGCTGCCAGGAAGCCCGCGACACCTGCCAAATCTGCCGGCACCAAGAGCACATCGAATGGGAGCGCGCAGCCCAAATCGGCGGCGACCAAGTCAGGCAAGGCCGGGTCGGGATCAGCGACGGCCTCGACGGCCAGGAAACCCGCGGCAACGCGAAAAACCGCCAGCAAGGGCGCCACGGAACCGACCGCGAGCGAAGCCTGACCCATGGATCACCCGATTTCCACCGCCGAATCCGGCGCGAGCCCCAAGAGTCCCGACCCTGAAGACGAACTGGCCGGGACGGAAGCTCCGCTGCTCGAACACCTGACAGAGTTGCGGCGTCGGCTGATCTACGCCTGCATCTCGCTGGCGGTGTTCTTCATAATCTGCTTCTTCATTTCGCGGCAGATTTTCGATTTCCTGCTGGGCCCGTACAAGGAGGCCGCAGGCGACATCGCCGACGTGCACCTGATCTATACCGCGCCGCAGGAATTCTTCTTCACGCAGATGAACGTCGCGCTTTTCGGTTCGATCTTCCTCTCTTTTCCAGTGATCGCAACCCAGATCTACATGTTCGTCGCGCCGGGTCTCTACAAGCGCGAACGCCAGGCATTCCTGCCATACCTGATCGCGACGCCCCTGCTTTTCCTGCTGGGCGCGACCGTGGTCTATTATGGCGTGATGCCGCTGGCGTTGCGTTTCTTCCTGTCCATGCAGCAGACGGACCCCAATGGCGTCCAGATCGAGATGCAGACCAAGGTCAGCGAATATCTCAGCCTGGTCATGACGCTGATCCTCGCCTTTGGCGTCTGCTTCCAGCTCCCCGTGGTCTTGACGCTTCTGGCGCGCATCGGCGTGGTGACGGCCAAGATGCTGCGCGGGTTCCGCAAGTATTCATGGGTGGTGGTGTTGACGCTGGCTGGCTTCCTGACGCCTCCCGACCCGATTTCGATGATGGGTCTTGCGGTGCCACTCCTGCTGCTCTACGAAGCCTCGATCCTTGCCGTCGTGTGGGTCGAGCGCAGGCGCCCGGCCGACCCGGCACCCGAGGAACCCAGCTGACCGCCTGCAGGCAAACCGGGCCGAAACATGTTCGATATCAAATGGATTCGTGCTAACGCCGAGCAATTCGATCAGGCGCTTGGCCGCAGGGGAATGCCGCACCAGGCAGCCGACCTTCTCGCGCTGGACGATGAGCGGCGCGCTCTTGTGCAGCGCATGAACGAGATGCAGGAGCGGCGCAACGCCGCGTCCCGGCTGATCGGCCAGGCCAAGGCGCAAAAGGACGAGGCCCGGGCCGCCGAATTGATGGCCGAAGTCTCCGGTATCAAGACAGAGTTGCCGGCGCTGGAGCAGCGAGAGCGCGAGGCCACCGAGCGCCTCAACGATGCCCTGTCCCGCGTCCCGAACATGTTGCGCGACGATGTCCCCGATGGCGCCGACGAGAACGACAATGTCCTTGTGCGGGCGGTGGGCGAGCCCAGGACGTTCGAGTTCACGCCAAAAGAGCATTTCGAACTCGGTGAAGCCAGCGGCCAGATGGATTTCGAGGCGGCCGCGCGACTTTCGGGCGCCCGTTTTGTCGTTTTGCAGCGCGATCTGGCCCGATTGGAGCGGGCGCTGGGGCAGTTCATGCTCGACATGCACACCAGCGAGCACGGCTTCATCGAGACGCAGGTGCCGCTGCTGGTGCGCCCGGAAGCCATGTTCGGGACCGGCCAATTGCCCAAGATGGCCGACGAGGCTTTCGTGACGACCAATGGCATGTGGCTGATACCGACCTCCGAGGTATCGCTGACCAATCTGGTGCGCGAGCAGACGCTCGAGGAAGCCCAATTGCCGCTGCGAGTGACGGCGCTGACGCCCTGTTTCCGGTCGGAGGCAGGGTCGGCCGGCAGGGATACGCGCGGCATGTTGCGCCAGCATCAGTTCAACAAGGTCGAAATGGTCGCGGTCACGACGCCGGAAGCGTCCGGCGAAGAGCAAATGCGCATGCTCGGGGCCGCTGAGGAAGTGCTCAAGCGGTTGGGCATCCCGTATCGCGTGATGGCGTTGTGCAGCGGAGACATGGGCGCCTCGATGCAGCGGACCTTTGATATCGAGGCCTGGCTGCCCGGGCAGAACCGCTATCGCGAGATATCGTCGGTTTCGGTGGCCGGTGACTATCAGGCACGCCGGATGAATGCCCGCTTCCGCAGGGCTGACGGGCAACTCGAATACGTCCATACGCTGAACGGCTCGGGCGTGGCGACCGGGCGGGCTCTGATCGCGGTGATTGAGAACTACCAGAACGCCGACGGTTCCATCACGGTTCCGGAGGCCTTGCGCGGCTATATGGGCGGGCTCGAGAAGATCGGCGGGTGAAGATGAGCGCAGACCTTCGCATCCTGATCACCAATGACGATGGGATCGATGCGCCGGGCCTGGAAAAGCTGGCCGCAATAGCCCGCCAGATCAGCGGCGATGTGTGGGTGGTTGCGCCGCGCGCCAACCAGAGTGGGGCAGGGCACCGTTTCAGCCTTGGACATGAACTGCACCTCGAACAGCGCGAGCCGCGTGTCTATTCGGTCGATGGCACGCCTGCCGACTGCGTCGTAGCCGGCTGCACGCATGTGCTGGGCGGTCGAAAGCCGGACGTGGTGCTGGCCGGGGTCAATCACGGGCAAAACCTGGGCGATGTCATTCATTGCTCGGGAACGCTGGGGGCCGCGCGCGAAGGGGCGCTGCAGGGCGCTCTTGGTATCGGCTTGAGCCAGGCAGTCGACTATGCCAACGGGCGGGACGTTTCGTGGGATGCCGCCGTCGCGCATGGACCGAGCGTGGTGCGCGGCCTCATCGCCCATGCGGACAAGGCCCATACCTATTACAACGTCAATTTTCCACACTGCGCGGCCGACGAGGTGACCGGCGTCCAGATCGTCACCCATCAGCGGTTTTCGCATTCCCCATTCAGCTATTATCAGAGCCGCAATGAAGGGAAGTTCTTCGTTGCTGTTCTGGAGACGCCGTTGCCAATCGATCATGACAGCGACTTTCACGTCCTGCACCATGAGAATGCCGTCACGGTGACACCCCTGACCTTGCGCATGACCGATGCGGAGCAGGCCGCCCATCTTGCGGGCCGTCTGGCCCTGGCCGGGGCCGGTCCCTCATGACCGGCGAGCCGGATCATGGCTCGCCCGACCATGTCATGGCCCGCGCTGGCCTGGTTCTGAACCTTCGCCAACACGGCATCACGGACCCCGATCTCCTCAATGCCTTCGAAGCGGTGCCGCACGAGGTGTTCGTTCCCGAAGAATATTCGGGCTACGCCTATCGCGAAGGCTCGCTGCCGATTGCCTGCGGCCAGTCGATCACTTCACCAATCATCCTGGCGATGTTGATCGCCGCGCTTGAACCGAAAGGGGCGGGGCGTGTTCTAGAAGTGGGAACCGGTAGCGGGTACACAACCGCGTTGCTGGCAAAGTTCGCCCGCAGGGTGTTCACCTTGGACCGGCACGGCGAACTGATACGCGATGCGTCGGCGCGCTGGTCCGCGCTCGGGCTGCACAACATCGTGGGACTGCATGCGGATGGATTGTCGGGTTGGCCCGTCCAGGCGCCGTTCGACAGGATATTGCTGGGTGGGTCGGTGGAGGAAATTCCGGAGACCCTTGTGGACCAATTGGCGGATGGCGGACTGCTGGTGGCGCCCGTCGGGGCGGCCGATTCACGCCAGACCATTGTCAAGATCGAACGGGTGGACGACGAATTCCTCGTCAGCGAACACGGATCCGTGCGCCTGCCGCAGCTTGTCGCGAGCAAATCGCGTCCGCTTTAAACTCCCTTTTACCTTAACGGATTTATGCTCGTGGCCGGTGAGTAGCTGAGTACGAGTGTAAACATGAGTATTCGTGTAGATAGCAAAGCATTGCGAGGCGCAGCCTCCGCCGTTTCGATCGTGTGGGCGGCAACAATGCTCAGCGGTTGCATGACGCTCGGTTTCGGTGGCGATCCCACGGTCACATCTTCGACCGCGACTTCGTCAGCCGGAAATCTCAATCAGCCAATGCCCGGCCCGGTCGTGGCGACCGTGGCGCCCAATGGCAGGTTCATTCCTCCCGCCGAGGTCGGCCAGCCCTCTGGGTCCGAGACCATTGTCACAGGCTCTCTGCCTGCAAATCGCGCCAAGCCGAATTCCGTAACAAGCCAGGACCTGCCGGCCCTGGCCAGTTCATCCGCAGCCGGGAGTCCCGCAGCCATGCCTGCCCAGCCATCGTCCACACCAGTCCAGGTCGCGTCCGTATCGCAATCCCCGGCACCTGCTGCCGTGGCACCGAAACTCGCCGCCGTGCCCGACAATTCCTACGTGCACGTCATCGAGGCGGGCGAGAGCATCTATTCAATTGCGCGGCGCTACGACGTCGCGACGGACGCGATCGTCAAGGCCAATCACCTGAGCGCGCCGAACCAGATTTTCGTCGGTCAGAAACTGATCATCCCCGGGCGTGGGGACCTGGTAGCCAACCGGTCGGTCGCCGCCGCCAAGCCGGCCAGCCCGACGGCTGTCGACAAGACGGAAACCGCTTCCATTCCGCCGGTCGCGCCTGCGGCAAAGGTCCGGCCGATTGTTGCCGCGACCGCGCCCGCTCAAAGTGCTGCCGCTGCTCCGGCATCGGCGCCTGCAGCCAAGGTAGCCAACATTCCGCAGACACCGGCGACGCCCGCCTCCGGGTCCGACAAGTTCCGCTGGCCACTGGTGGGGCGCGTGATCAACGATTTTGCCTCTACCAAGGGGACCGGGATCAACATCGAAGCGCCTGAGGGTGCGATGGTCAGGGCCGTTGATAGCGGCACCGTGATCTATGTCGGCAATGCGGTCGAGGGTTACGGAAACCTGGTGCTCATCAAGCATCCGAATGGCTATGTGTCGGCCTATGCGCACCTCAAGGATATATCTGTGTCCAAGGGCGAAGACGTGATGCGAGGCGATCCGATCGGGTCGGCGGGCATGACCGGATCCGTTTCGCGCCCGCAGCTGCATTTCGAATTGCGCAAGGGGGCTACGCCGGTCGATCCGCTTCCGCTGCTGGCCACCTCGCAAGGCTGATCCCTTGCGTCGAAATCGCTGGTGAACAAGGAGCCCGGCCATCGCGCCGGGCTTTTTGCGACGGGTTCAGATTGCCTTGCCGTTTTCTCCGGCAACCTGGCGAATGAACTGGATGGCAACGCGCCCGGAGCGGGCGCCACGGGTGGCGGCCCACTCGATCGCCCGGCGGACGAGTTCTTCGTCCGCGACATCAAGCCCGTAATGGTCGGCATATCCGCGCACCATGGCCAGATAGGTGGGCTGGTCGCACTGGTGGAAGCCGAGCCAGAGCCCAAACCTGTCGGATAGCGACACCTTTTCCTCGATGGCCTCGCCGGGATTGATCGCGGTGGCGCGCTCGTTGTCGATCATGTCGCGCGGCATGAGATGGCGGCGGTTGGAAGTGGCATAGAACAGGGTGTTGTCCGGCCGTCCCTCTATGCCCCCATCAAGGATGGACTTGAGCGACTTGTATGTCGCTTCGCCGGCATCGAAACTGAGGTCGTCGCAAAAGACGATGAAGCGTGCCTCGTGCCGCGCCAGCGCGCGCATCAGGTCCGGCAGCGATTCGATATCCTCACGGTTGATCTCGATCAGGACGAGCCGGGAGAGGGACCGGTCCTGCATTTGGTTGACATGGGCATGGACCGCCTTGACCAGCGAACTCTTGCCCATGCCGCGCGCGCCCCAAAGCAGGGCATTGTTGGCGCCATATCCCCTGGCGAACTGCAAGGTGTTCTGCAAGAGGGTGTCGCGAACCTCGCTTACGCCCCGCAGCAGGTCGAGCGGGACCCGATTCACCTGCCCCACAGGGTGAAGGCGGTTGCCCGGCGCATCCCAGTGGTAGGCCTCATCATCGCCAATCTCGGGGATGGAGAATTTGTCGCGACCGGAAATATCGTTCAGCGAGGTGGCGATCGTGTCGAGCGCGTTGGCAATCCGCGCCAGCAATTCCTGGTCAGACAAGCGAGCAAAATCCTGTTCTACGCGCCACTCGGTTTGCCTTTGCAATCCCGAAGGGCCGCGAGTATAGTCCGCGCGATTTTTGCGGGGGTCGGCTCTGCCCGAACCCGCGGTCGATCCCTATATGGGACATTCAGCCAGCTATTGACAAGCCGACATCCAAGGAGCGCTCCCTATGTTCGTAACGCCCGCTTTTGCCCAGGCCGCAGGAGGCCCCGGAGCCGTCGACCTGTTCTCCAGCTTCGTGCCGATCCTGCTGCTGATCGTGATTTTCTGGCTTCTGATCTTTCGTCCGCAACAAAAGCGCGCCAAGGAGCATCAGGCGATGCTCAACGCGATCCGTCGCGGCGACACGGTGGTGACCACCGGCGGCATCATCGGCAAGGTGATCCGGGTGAAGGAAGGCGAGGATCTCGAGATCGAGATTGCGGATGGCGTGCGCGTGAAGCTTGCGCGCGGCATGGTCACCGACGTGCGTTCCAAGGCGGAACCGGTCAACGACAACAAGTAATCCGGGCCGCCAACCCGCGCCTCACAAAGGCAAGGACCTGATATGTTGCATTTCTCGCCGTTTCGAACCGCGATCATCGCTGTGGTCGCAGTTCTGGGCATCCTGTTCACGATCCCGAATTTCCTCACCAAGGACCAGCTCGCGGCATGGCCGGGTTTCCTGCCGAGCAAGACAATGGTGCTCGGACTTGACCTGCAGGGCGGTTCCCACCTCCTCTTGCAGGTCAATCGTGATGACATCATCAACGAGCGGATCAAGGAACTCAGGAAAGAGGCCCGTTCGGCGCTGACCGACAAGGGCATCGGCAACATCATCACGACCAGCGGCAAGGCCCTGACGATCGAACTGGTCGACCCCACTCGGCTTTCCGATGCGGAAGCGGCGCTCAAATCCATCCAGACGAATATATCGCAGACCGTTCTGGGTGTGGGCGGCGTCGCTGAAACCGAACAGAGTGTTACGCCCGACGGCAAGATCACGCTGACCCTGACCGACAAGGGTATCGACGAGCGCATGTCCTCGCTGGTGTCGCAATCGATCGAGGTCATCAGGAAGCGCGTTGACGAGCTGGGTACGACCGAGCCATCCATTCAGCGCCAGGGCAGTGATCGCGTTCTGGTCCAGGTGCCGGGCTTCAACGATTCGGCGCGGCTGAAGGACATCATCTCCCGCACGGCGCGCCTGACATTCCATCTGGTCTATCCGAACATGACCGCGGCCCAGGCCAAGGCGCAGGGATTGCCGGCCGGCACAGAAATCCTTCCCAGCAAGGATGGCGGCGAGGAACTGATCTATGAGGACATCGCGCTGGGCGGTGAGTCTCTGACCAATGCCGAGCCCGGTTTCGACCAGCAGACGTCGCAGCCAATCGTCACCTTCCGTTTCGATACCCAGGGCGCGATCAAGTTCGGCGAACTGACCTCGGCCCATGTGGGCCAGCGTTTTGCGGTGGTTCTCGACAACCAGGTGATTACCGCGCCGGTTATACGTCAGCCGATTACCGGTGGCACTGGCCAGATCAGCGGCAGCTTCACCACGGCCAGCGCGAATGACCTTGCCGTGCTTCTGCGTGCCGGCGCGTTGCCGGCGACCCTCGATATCATCGAGGAGCGTTCGGTCGGACCGAGCCTTGGCGCGGACTCCATTCGCGCCGGTGTGATCGCCGGCCTGATCGGCGCGATCGCGGTCGTGGTCTTCATGGTGCTCGCCTATGGCCTGTTCGGGCTGTTTGCCGACATCTCGCTGGTGCTCAATGTCGTGCTCATCCTTGGCGCGTTGTCGATGCTCGGAGCCACCCTAACACTGCCGGGTATCGCCGGTATCGTTCTGACGATCGGCATGGCCGTGGACGCCAACGTGCTGATCTACGAGCGCATACGTGAGGAAATGGCCGCCGGGCGCACGCTGGTGCAGTCCATCGAAGCGGGCTTCCAGCGCGCCATGGCCACCATCGTCGATGCGAACGTGACGACGCTTATCGCCGCGGTTGTGCTGTTCTTCATGGGCTCCGGACCGGTGCAGGGCTTTGCGGTGACGCTGGCGCTGGGCATCCTGACCACGATGTTCACCGCCTATCTGGTCAGCCTTTTCATCATCGGCCGCTGGTATGCGTTCGTGCGGCCCAAGAAGCTGCGGCTGCAGGTGTTCCGGTTCGTGCCCGACAACACCAAGATACCCTTCATGGCGTGGCGCAAGATCGCCATAACCGGCTCGGTTCTGGCGTCTATTGCCTCGCTGGCGCTGTTCGGGGTCCATGGGTTGAACCTTGGTATCGACTTCAAGGGCGGCTCTGCCCTGACCATCGAGTCGACGACGGGGCCGGCTGACGCGGGCGAGATCCGCGCCAAGCTCAACACCCTCGGTCTTGGGGACGTTCAGGTCCAGGGTTTCGGGAAACCCGAGGACGTGCTGGTCCGGATCGGCGCACAGCCGGGCGGTGACACCGCGCAGCAGGAGGCGGTCAAGAAGGTCAGCGATGCCCTTGGTGCGGACAGCTTCAAGATCCTGTCGACCGACGTGGTCGGACCCACCGTATCGGGCGAACTGGCAGTGGCCGGCGCAATCGCGGTCGGCGTGGCGCTGCTCGGTGTGCTGATCTACCTGTGGTTCCGCTTCGAGTGGCAATTTGCAGTCGGTGCGTTGATCGCGACCATGCATGACGTGATCATGACCATCGGGTTCTTCTCTCTCACCGGCATCGAGTTCAACCTGTCCAGTATCGCGGCAGTGCTGACGATCGTGGGCTATTCGTTGAACGACACCGTGGTGGTCTACGACCGCGTGCGCGAATGGTTGAAGAAGTTCAGGCGCATGCCATTGCCTGAACTGATCGATGATTCGATCAACTCGACGTTGTCGCGCACCACGCTGACTTCGTTCACCACGCTGCTTGCGCTGTTGGCGCTGGTCTTCTTTGGCGGCGAGGTGATCCGCAGCTTCACGTTGTCGATGACGTTCGGCGTGTTGATCGGAACCTATTCCTCGATCTTCATTGCGGCGCCGATCCTGATTCTGTTCCGCCTGAAGTCCCGCGCAGAAGTGGCGCGTGACGAAAAGGTGAAGGAAAAGAGGACAGACGGCGCAGCGGTCTGATGTCGAGGAAAGACCCACACACGGGCGGGCACTATCCGTATCAGGCGGCCATCGAGGCCTATGGCAACGGCGGGTTCCGTTTTGCGGGCATGTCGCATCGCGGTTCGCTGCTGTGCCTTCCCGGCGGCATGTTCGCCTGGGACGTAAACGAGGCGAGGGACGTGACCGTTGAAAGTCTCTCACCCGTATTCGAGGCCGCAGACAGCCTGGACGTCCTGTTCATCGGCATGGGACCGGATATCGCGCCACTTCCCACCCCGTTGCGGGATGCTCTCAGGGAACGCGGAATCATCGTTGAAGCCGTTTCCACCGGCAGTGCCGTTCGCACCTACAACGTTCTGTTGGCCGAGGATCGCGCGGTCGCCGCTGCGCTGATCGCGGTCGACCGCTCGAAATGAGGCGCTGATGCGCGAGGACAGCATCGCACTCACCCGCGAATTCCTGAAGGCGAATGACCGGGATCGCTACCAAAACAGCCTGCTCGCCCGTGGTGAGGCCCGGGACGCGATCCAGGCGCTGTTCGCTTTCAGTGCAGATGTGGCTGCGGTGCGCGAGCGCGTGCATGAACCAGCGCCTGGCGAAATTCGCCTCCAGTGGTGGCACGATGCGCTGGAGGGCGAACAGCACGGGGACGTGTCGCAGAACCCGGTTGCCGATGCGCTCCTGTGGGCTGTCGACACCTACAGGCTGCCGCGTGCGCCGTTGCTGGCCCTGATCGCGGCGCGCCGTTTCGATCTCTACGATGATCCCATGCCCGATATCGGGACTTTCGAGGGGTATGCAGGAGAAACCGTCTCGGTGCTGTTCCAGTTGGCCGCGATGGTCCTTGATGGCGGCCGCGAAGTCCCGGGTAGCGCCGATGCGGCAGGGCATATGGGGGTGGCCGACGCATTGCTCGGGCATATCCGCGCTTTCGGCTTCAATGCATCGCGCGGGCGCCTGTTCCTGCCGGCCTCGGTGTTTGCCGCGCACGGGGTTGCCGAAACGGACATATTCTCCGGCAATGCGACCGAGGGGATGCGCAACGCGCTGGGGCAACTGCGCGAAATGGCGATTGAGCATCTCGCCAGAGCACAGGCGGCAGCCGGGAAGCTGCCTGGCCATGTGCGCCCGGCAGTCGCGCATATCGGGGTTCTCAGGCACTACGCCAGGCTTGCCGAGCAGCAGGTGAACGAACCGTTCGCGCCGCCGGGGAAGATTGCGGAGTGGCGCAGGATCCTGGCCCTGGTGTTTTCCGTCTAGACCATGTCGCGTCTTGATGGAATCAAGACACCTGGTCCAGGTCTTTGAGTGGTCGCACGTTCAAAACGGAATACCGGTGCCCACTTTTCCTGAACATGATCTAGGTGGGAGCCATGGCCCCAATTCGGGACCACGGCCCGATGTCCTCAAGGGCTCTGGTGGTGATGGCGCGCTTCTTGGCGAGCGCCTTTTCGGAACCGCGCCACCGTTTCACACCCTCGGGCTTTGTGAGCTTTTCAGGCGGCGGAAACAGCCCGAAATTGACGTTCATCGGCTGGAAGGTCCGAACGCTGGAGTTGTCATCGGCGAGATAGCCCCCGCTGATGTGGTGGATCAGGGCGCCCAGGGCCGTGGTGGCCGGCGGCGTTGGAAGTGTTTCGCCCCGCGCCTCGGCGGCGGCCATGCGGCCGGCGACGAGTCCGATCGCCGCGCTTTCGATATAGCCTTCCACACCGGTTATCTGGCCCGCAAAGCGAAGCCGCGGATCTGACCTGAGCTTGAGGTCTGGCCGCAGTACCTTGGGCGAATTGAGGAAAGTGTTCTTGTGCAGGCCCCCGAGGCGGGCAAACTGCGCCTGCTCGAGGCCCGGGATCATACGGAAGATGTCCGCCTGGATGCCATAGCGCAGCCGGGTCTGGAACCCCACCATGTTCCACAGCGTGCCCAGCGCGTTGTCCTGTCTCAGCTGTACCACGGCATAGGGCGGGTTTTCCGGGTCACGCGGATTGGTGAGCCCGACCGGTTTCATTGGTCCGTAGCGCAGCGTCTCCCGGCCGCGCTGCGCCATTTCCTCGATTGGCAGGCAGCCATCGAAGAACGGCACGTCCCAGGGGTTTGGCCGGTGCTCTTCCCCCGCGAGCAGCGCATCGATGAAGGCATCGTACTGTTCATGGGTCATCGGGCAGTTGAGATAGTCGGCGCCGGTGCCCGCGGGTCCGGGCTTGTCGTATCGTGACTGCGCCCAGACGATGTCGAGATCGATGCTGTCATAGTGCACGATCGGCGCGATCGCGTCGAAGAAGGCAAGGGAATCCTCGCCGGATAGTTTCCTCACCGCCTCAGCCAGCGCCGGCGAAGTGAGGGGGCCGGTGGCGATGATGACATTGGTCCATTCGGCGGGCGGCAGGCCGGAGATTTCCCCCTCGACGACCGTGATGTCAGGGTGATTGCGCACCGCTTCGGTGACCGTGTCGGAAAAGGCGTTCCGGTCAACCGCCAGCGCGCCGCCGGCGGGCAAGGCATTGGCATCGGCGGCGCGCATGATGAGCGAACCGCAGCGCCGCATCTCCTCGTGCAACAGGCCGACCGCATTGTGCTGGTGATCATCGGATCGGAAGCTGTTCGAGCAGACCAGCTCGGCAAAACCGCCGGTCTGGTGGGCGTCCGTCATGCGTTCCGGGCGCATTTCGTGCAGGATCACCCGGGCGCCGGAATTGGCGGCCTGCCAGGCAGCTTCGGACCCCGCGAGGCCCGCACCGATAATGTGAATGGGTTGGTCTGTCATGGCGCCCAGATACCAAGTGCGGCGATGCCGCGCAACTCGCTAAGATGGGGCATGAGTCGCGTGGAATGGAGCATGTGGAATGGTTTCGGGACTGAAGCTCTGGGGGCGGCTGACATCAGCCAATGTCCAGAAGGCGGTTTGGGCACTCGAGGAGGTCGGCGCCCAATATGAGCGCGTGGATGCGGGTGGAAAATTTGGCGGCCTCGACAGGCCGGATTACCTGGCGCTCAACCCGAACGGGTTGGTGCCCACGTTGCAGGATGGCGACCTGACCATATGGGAGAGCCATGCCATCGTGCGTTATGTGGCCGCCCGGTTCGGCGCCGGTTCGCTCTGGCCGACCGACATCGCCGCGCGGGCCGTGACGGATCAATGGGCGGAGTGGACCAACACGACCTTTCAGCCGGCCTGGATCGGGCTGTTTACCCGATTGGTGCGGACGCCTCCAGCCAAGCGCAATCCCGAAGCTATTCAGGCCGCGTTCAACGCATCGCTACGCGCCTTCGGGATGCTGGAGGATCGGTTAGGGCAGACCCATTTTCTCGGCGGGGACGAGCTGACCTATGCGGACATTGTCGCAGGCGTTTCGCTCTATCGCTGGTTCAGTATGGATATTCCGCGCCCGCAAATGCCCAATGTCGAGGCTTGGCACAAGCGTTTGCTGGAGCGTCCCGCGTTCGTCAGGGGCGCCTGCATCCCATTTGACGATCTGGTGGCCCGCTAGGACCGGACAGCAAAACGCCCGCTTCAGTGAGAAGCGGGCGTTCGGAGGTCAACTGTGAGAGCTGCCGATGCAGCGGCGGCCTTACAGCGAGCTGGCATGCTGGCGAGCGATCGACTGAATATCGCCACGGGAGATGCCCAGGTCGTTCAGCGAGCGGTCGTCAAGGGTGTTCAGTTCACGCACCGTCTGCTGGTAGGCGGCCCATTTGCGAAGCGTCTTGCGGATGTCCATTTCAAATCTCCTTTCGATCTGATGCCCTGTATCTAGTCCTTGGAGCGGCCGGTGAGCAGATAGGCTTTTCTCAATCCGGCTATGCACTGAATGCAAGGCTAAGTCGTTGTTGCGGTTGTTGGTGTTAACGGTCTGGAAACCTTCTGCCGCTTGCTGCGGGGGTCGGGTTTCCGGCGAAATGTCAGCGGTCGAACAAACCACGGGTCATGCTGGCGAAGTCCGGATGGCCAATGCCCAACACGTTGGAAGGACCCAGCACCGGCAGGCCCAGTTCCCGTAATGTCTGCCGGTTGTCGACCGGGCGCTTCCTGCGCCAGACGGCACGTACAAACATTCTGGTCGGGTTCCGTTTCTGATTGCGACAGGGCGGAACATGGGTTGAATCGCCGAGTGCTGCCACCCCCGGGCGCGCATCCTCGTCATGCGCGTGTTGCATGCCTTTGTCGCAAAGTCGTCGCAATCGCCTCATGTTTCGCCCAAAGCAGGCGGCCGGTGGCGCTTTTGCGGCTTTATTGCGCCGCTGGCGTGAAGGATTGCGGACGGCGGCGCATCACTTCCTTGAGGAAGGCGCCGGTATGGGATCGCGGATTGGAAGCAATGTCTTCGGGCGTTCCCATGGCGACGATCTCGCCGCCGCCATCACCGCCCTCGGGGCCGAGGTCGATAATCCAGTCCGCCGTCTTGATGACTTCCAGATTGTGTTCGATGACCACGACCGTGTTGCCGGCATCCACCAGTTCGTGCAGCACTTCGAGCAGCTTAGCGACATCGTGGAAATGCAGCCCGGTGGTCGGCTCATCCAGCATGTAGAGGGTTCGCCCAGTCGCGCGCTTGGACAGTTCGCGGCTGAGTTTGACGCGCTGTGCTTCGCCGCCCGACAGGGTTGTGGCTGGTTGTCCGATCTTCACGTAGCCAAGCCCGACCCGCTGCAAGGTCAGGAGCTTGTCGCGGATAGAGGGGACCGCCGAGAAATAGTCCACGCCCTCGTCAACGGTCATTTCCAGCACGTCGGCAATGGATTTGCCGCGGAACATGACCTCGAGCGTCTCCCGGTTGTAGCGATGGCCCTTGCACACGTCACATGTGACATAGACGTCCGGCAGGAAGTGCATCTCGATCTTTATGACGCCGTCGCCCTGGCAGGCTTCGCAGCGACCGCCCTTGACGTTGAACGAGAACCGGCCCGGCGTATAGCCGCGCGCCTTGGATTCCGGAAGGCCGGCGAACCACTCGCGGATCGGGGTGAAGGCGCCGGTATATGTCGCCGGATTTGAACGCGGCGTGCGCCCAATGGGCGACTGGTCGATGTCGATCACCTTGTCCAGGAACTCAAGCCCGGTCAGGTGCTCATGCGGCGCGGGATTGAGCCGGGCGCCGTTGAGCCGGCGGGCAATGGCGGAATAGAGCGTGTCGATCATCAGCGTCGACTTGCCGCCTCCGGAAACACCCGTGATCGCCACGAAAAGGCCAAGGGGCACATCGACAGACACGTTCTTGAGGTTATTGCCGGTCGCTCCGGTCAGTCCGAGCTTGCGTGTCTTCGAGGGCTTGCGGCGTTGGGCCGGCATTTCGATGGCGACCTGTCCGGAGAGGTATTGCCCGGTCAGGCTGGCGGGATCGGCGAGAATGTCGGCCGGCGTGCCCTGGGCGACGATCCGTCCGCCATGCACTCCGGCGCCCGGGCCGATATCGACCACGTAGTCGGCCGCGAGAATGGCATCCTCGTCGTGTTCGACCACGATGACCGTGTTGCCGAGGTCGCGCAAGCGACGCAAGGTATCGAGCAGCCGGGCGTTGTCGCGCTGATGCAGGCCGATGGAAGGTTCGTCCAGAACATAGAGCACCCCGGTCAGCCCGGAACCGATCTGCGAGGCGAGCCGGATGCGCTGGCTCTCTCCGCCGGAAAGCGAACCGGAATTGCGGCTCAGGGTCAGGTAGTCAAGGCCGACGTCGTTCAGGAAAGCGAGGCGCTCCCGGATCTCCTTGAGAATCCGCTCGCCGATGGTGCGCTGGGTTTCGTTGAGCGCGTTCGGCAGTTCTTCAAACCAGACCGCGGCCTTTCGGATCGACATCTGCGCGACTTCACCAATATGCAGGCCGTCGATCTTGACGGCCAGGGCTTCGGGCTTGAGCCGGTACCCATCGCAGGCGGCGCAAGGCGCCGATGACATGAACCGCTCGATCTCCTCGCGCATGCCGGCGGATTCGGTCTCGCGGTAGCGCCGCTGCAGGTTGTTGATGACGCCTTCGAACGGCTTCCTGGTCTTGTAGGTGCGAAGTCCGTCGTCATAGACGAACTCGATGGATGTCTGGCCTGTTCCGAACAGCACCGCATCGCGGATCTGCTCGGGCAGTTCCTCCCACGCCGTGCCCGAAGATACCTTGAAGTGCTTGAGTACCGCATTCAGGGTTTGCATGTAGTAGGGCGCGGACGTCCTTGACCAGGGCGCAACCGCGCCATCGCGAATGGACAGGGTCCCGTCCGGCACGACGAGGTTCGGGTCGATCTTGGCTTCCGATCCGAGGCCGTCACATACGGGGCAGGCGCCGAATGGATTGTTGAAGGAAAACAGCCGGGGCTCGATCTCCGCGATGGTGAAGCCGGAAACCGGGCAGGCGAATTTCTCGGAAAATGTGATGCGGCGCTGCGTACCATCGGCCTCGATCTCGTCGGCGAATTCGGCAATCGCAATGCCGTCCGCCAGCCGCAACGCCGTCTCGAAGCTGTCCGCGAGGCGGCTGGCAATGTCAGGTCCCACCACCAGGCGGTCGACGACGACTTCCAGATCATGCTTGAGCTTCTTGTCGAGCGCCGGGGCATCCTCGATTTCGTGGAATGTGCCGTCGATCTTGACGCGCTGGAAGCCCTTCTTCAGCAATTCCGCAAGTTCCCGGCGGTACTCGCCCTTGCGGCCGCGAATCATGGGCGCCAGGAGATAGAGTCTGGTGCCCTCCGGGAGCGCAATGACCTTGTCGACCATCTGGCTGACAGTCTGGCTTTCGATCGGCAGTCCGGTCGCCGGTGAGTAGGGGATACCAACCCGGGCAAAGAGCAGACGCAGGTAGTCATAGATCTCGGTGACCGTTCCAACGGTCGAGCGCGGATTCCGCGAAGTGGTCTTCTGTTCGATCGAGATCGCCGGGGACAAGCCCTCGATGTGCTCGACGTCTGGCTTCTGCATCATCTCGAGGAACTGGCGGGCATAGGCCGACAGGCTCTCCACATAGCGCCTCTGGCCTTCAGCGTAGATGGTGTCGAAAGCCAGCGACGACTTGCCCGATCCCGAAAGACCCGTCATCACGATGAGCTTGTCGCGGGGAAGCCTGAGATCCACGGATTTCAGATTGTGTTCCTTGGCGCCACGAATGACGATTTCACGGGTCTGTCCGCGGGGTTCGGGCATTTGAAAGCTCAATCGAGAATTGCAGGTTGTCTGCACACCCCCCTTCAGGGCCAGGGGTTGGGCAGGATGGCTACGCAGGGCACCGGCCGCTGGATCGCAAGGTAATCTAGGGGCTGCGAAGCGTTGCGGGTAGGGGAACATATGAAGAACAATATCGGAGTCGTCAATATGCCCAGACCCGCGACGCGCCGGCAACGGCCATTCAACGATAGCGGCTGGCGACCGCGAATATTCGAATAGTCGAATTTACGGTTGTCAGGCGAGGCATTTCATTCAATAGTGGAGGCAACAACAACAAGCCGCGCTGAATTGGGTCGACGACCGAGCTTCACACGAGACGCGAGCTGCCGGCCGTTCCTTCTCTCCCGATTCACAAGCGGAGTCTGCGAGCAACAAGGGAGGAACCAATGAGTTCAGAACGGAATACGTTCAATCTGACACGGCGTCAGTTCGGCAAGATGGCCGGTGCGGCGGGGGCGGCGCTGGCAATGCCCGGCTTCGTGAGATCGGGGCTTGCGCAGGATGCGATGAATTCCGCGCAGATCATTAGCGGCAAGAAATCCGGTCTCATCATTCACAACGAAAAGCTGGGCGTGATGGAAACGCCGCTGACGCTTTTGCGTCAGTACGCCCATACCCCGAAGGACATTCTGTTCTGCCGGTTCCATTTCCCGCATGAGGGCGAAGCGGCCTGGTACGCCACGACCGACGCGCCCAGTTTCCCGGACTGGACGATCACGATCGACGGTCTGGTCAACAGGCCCAGGCAAGTGAAGCTGGCCGATCTGCAGGCCATGCCCATGGAAAAACGCGTGTCGGTGATCCAGTGCGCCGGCAATGGACGCGCGTTCTACGCAGCCAAGGAAAAGGTCGGCGGCGGGCAGTGGCACAATGGCGGCATGGGCAATGTCGAGTGGGAAGGCGTTCCGCTGCGCGCATTCCTGGACGACCAGAAGCTGGGTGTATCGGGCGCGGCGATGTGGCTGACGGCGAACGGCTGGGATCAGCCGGCCACTCCCGAAGGTTCGGACTTCGCCAAGAGCTATCGTCTTGGCGACAAGGCGCTCGACAACGCGATCCTTGCCCTGAAGATGAATGGTGAACCCATACCGGCTGCGCATGGCGGCCCGGTCCGGCTGATCGTTCCGGGTTATTATGGCAACATGAACGTCAAGCAGCTGACGTCGCTTCTGTTCATGGCGGACCAGTCGCCCAGCGACTTCCAGTCGATGGCTTACCGCATGCCGAATTTCCCGGTCACGCCGGAGAGCTTTGGCGCCAATGACTACACGCTCGACAACTCCGAGCCGACCTACGCCCACAAGATCAAAAGCGTGATCTTCTCACCGCTGCAGGATGACAGTCCGAAAGCGGGCCCGGTGGAAATCACCGGCGTTGCATTCAACGACGGCGAGGGGCCGATCACCAGCGTCAAGGTGTCCTCGGATGGGGGCAATAGCTGGGTGGAGGCCGAGATCGAGGCCGCCGAAAGCCCCTGGGCCTGGTATCACTGGAAGGCCAAGGGCGAGCTGAAGGCTGGATCCAACACGCTGATCTCGCTGGCCACGGATGCCCTGGGCCGCAGCCAGCCGCTTGACGGTCTTGTGTGGTGGAACCCGCGTGGCTACGAGTGGAACGGCGCGGATCACGTAGACATCACCGTCTGATCCTTGCAGCAGGAGGGGCGCCTTGCGCGCCCCTTTTCTTGCCAATTCCAAGCACATGAAACGGAGGGGATCGCCTCTCATGCGTCTCGCAAGTCTTTGCCTGACGGCAGCAGCATTCGTCTTGTCCGTCCTCGCGGTGCCCGCGTCCGCGATCGAACTGCCCGACGGGCCGAACCGGGATCTGGTCTACGGCAAGTGCCGCACCTGCCACGACCTGCAATATCTCAAGGAATCCGAGGGAATCAGCGCGCGCGCCTGGAACGACATTCTCGACTCCATGAAGGCTCGGGGCCTGCGTATCGATGACGCAACCCGCGCCAAGATCTACGAGTACCTTTCGACCTATCTCGGTCCGAACCCGCCACCCCCGCCGGCGGCGCCGGCCACGGCAACTGCTCCGGCCGCCGACGGGAAGGCCCTGTTCGCCGACAATTGTTCGGCGTGCCACCAGCCGGAGGGGCAGGGGGTGGCCGGGCAGTTTCCCCCGCTTGCGGGCAATCCGGATATCTTTGCGAACAAGGATTTCCCGGTTTACGTCGTCCTTCATGGCTTGCAGGGGCCGGTTTCGGTGCTGAACGCCAGCTATGATGGGCAGATGCCGCCGTTCGATTATCTCGAGGATGGTGAAATCGCCGCCATCATCAATTTCGTGCGGGCGAGCTGGGGGAACGATGCCAACAGGCCAGGGGATCTCACGGATCTGACGGCGGCTGACGTGCACCGCATTCGTCAGAACCCGATGACGGCCGATGACGTGCATCAATTGCGCGCGGGTCTGGTCAAGTAACGCCGGCAGGTTGCGAAAGTCATTCGGCATGGTGAGACCGGGACCGGCTATTTGAGTGTCGGCTGGCGGATGAAGCGGGCAGGCGGCGCCTGCTCCGCCTGCACTGGACGGTGATCGCGCCCCGTGCAGTGATGACACGGGTCGGGATCGACCGCCCCGCCCATCTGCTTCATCGACGTATGATCGCGGAGTTGGCGACGGCGCCAACGCGGGTCTGACCGTTGGCCGGAACATCGCGAGCGATCCCGCGGCGCTATTGACTTTACCGGAAAACAGAACAAATAAAGAACGAACGAAGCGGATCAGGCGCAAATTGGTGTTGCCTGTGGAAGTTTCGGTCAAAGCCGGGGCGTCGCGCGGATAGCCCTTACATTCCTCGTGTTCGGGGGGTATGCATGGCGCAAATGATGGAATGAAGCGGCAACGCAGGAAGGAACGATCATGGCTGGAAGTGTCAACAAGGTCATCCTGATCGGCAATCTTGGGGCTGAACCCGAAGTCAGGAACACGCAGGATGGGCGGCCGATCGTGAACCTGCGCATTGCAACTTCGGAGACCTGGCGAGACCGGAATTCCGGTGAGCGCAAGGAGAAGACCGAATGGCACCGCGTGGTGATCTTCAACGAAGGGCTGGCCAAGGTCGCCCAGCAATATCTTCACAAGGGCTCCAAGGTCTACCTCGAAGGACAGTTGCAGACCCGCAAGTGGCAGGATCAGTCGGGCCAGGATCGCTATTCGACTGAGATCGTGCTGCAGGGCTTCAATTCGGCCCTGACGATGCTCGATGGCCGAGGCGGCGACGAGGGCGGGTTCTCTGGCGATCGCCAGTCGGGCGAGAGCCGGCGTCCTTCCTCCAGCGCACCCGCGTTCGAACCGGGCGGAATGGACGACGATATTCCGTTCTGATCGAGCGGTCCCGGGATGTGATGCAAGAGGGCGGCCATGTGCCGCCCTTCTGTTTTGTCGGGCGGGCTATTTGTTGAACGGGACCGATGCTGAAATCGTGTCGCCGGTGGCCACGTTGGTCACCAGAAAATCGACGATGATATTGTCGCCCTTGAGGGTGAGGCTCGAAGAGATGTCATAGGCTTCGCCGGTATCGGTAGTGTCGCGCAGGTTGAGCGACAGGCTGTTCCCGGAGCGCTTGCCGATAGCCGTCCCCTTGAACGGGGTATTGGAGGTCATCACGGCTTCGTAGTGATTGGCCTGCTCGACATAGGCCACGGTGCCGTTCATGTTGACCACTCCGCCGGCAATGGCGCACTTGCCCCGGTAGTTGAGCTTGCTTGGAACGTTGGCGGTGTCGATGGTCATCTTGCAGGCCACCGTTTCGCCCTTGCCGGTTTGCGAATAGACCGTTTCACCGCGACCGCTCCAGTTGCCGACATAGGATTGCAGGAGGTCGATATCGGCCTGGGAGGCCGCCGCCGGCAACGCGGTGCCGAACCATATCACGGCAAGCGCCGCGATGGACCTTGCGCCGTTCGAACAGTTGACCGTCCTCATTTTCCAACCCCTCCAAGGGAAACAAAGAAACGTCTGGCGCTCATCAGGAGCGCGGGCAACACGAGCAGGTCGCCAACCAGGGCGGTGACCAGTGTGAGCACCGTGAGCGTTCCGAACAGCGCCACTTGCGGCAGATCGGAGAACACCACGACGATCGTCCCCGCGCAAAGGATCAGCGTGGTTGCGACAAGCGCTGGTCCGATCCGTTCAAGCGCGAAGTCGATGGCCTCTTCATGGCCGATGCCGTTGCGTCTGGCCCGCACATAGGTGGCAAGATAATGGATCGTATCGTCCACGGCGATACCGAAAGCGATGGTCAGCGCGATCACCGTTGTCAATTGTAGCCCGGCTCCCGACCACCACAGGTAGAACTCGGTTCCCAGAATTGGCAGCACGTTGGGAATGATCGCCACAAGGCCGATGCGGAGCGAGCGGAAGGCAAATCCGATCAGCCCGATATTGACGATGATCGCCGCCATGAGGCTGTTGCGCATGGATCCGATCATGTCGGTGCTGGCGAAGGTTGTCAGAAGGCGGAACCCGGCCACGCGCGAATCTATTCCGGCGGCCTCGAGATCCGCATCGATCCTTTGCACGGTTGCCTCGAGCTGGTCCGACGGCATGACCGTGGGAAGGAAGCCGGTTACGAGCGCCTGCGTGCCGTCATCGGTGACGAAGCGCCGCTTCAGGTAAGGGCCGACCGCGTTGAAGATGTCCTGGCGGGAAAAGCCCTCGTCGGCATAATGGGCAAAGCTTGCGGCGGAGATGACCTTGCCCTTGCCGATCACGTTCTCGACGATTTCGTGCACCTGCCGGATCCTGGCGAAATCGGCATCGGTGACGCTATCCAGTTTGCCGGACAGCGGGACGCGGATGTAGATCGGCGCGACGCCGCCCACGCCGCTGTCGATACCTTTCGCCGTTTGCAGGGCCTGGGAATCGGAAGGCAGGAAGTCCTCGAATGAGAAGCGGGGCTGCATGGCGAAATGCGGATAGAACAGGAGCGCGGTGACGATGACCGCGGCTATCGACACAGGGCGCCAGTAACGCGCGGCAACCAGCCTTGCCACCGGGATGGGCGCCGTCACTGCAACCGAGAACCGCTGGGGCCGCTTGAAACCGAGGCGCACGGCAAGCTTGAGCGCCAGGGGCAGGAAGGTGACAAGGGTCACAAAGGCCAGCGCGACGGCAATGACGCCGGAGTAGCCGAATTCCTCGATGCCCTGACCCTTCGTGAAGCTGAGTGAGGCAAACGAGACCATTGTGGTGAGCGACGTGAGCGCGGCGGCGGGAGAAACGCGGCGCACCGTTTCGTTGATTGCCTCGTTCGGATCCATGCCGTCGCTCCACAAGCGCAGCCATGTGAAGCAGAAATACATGCTCTCGGCGAATGCGATCACCAGCACAAGGGTGGTGACGATGTTGGTGAGAAACGTAAATGAGCCGAACAGCATGGTGATCGCGCCCACAACCCAGATCACCGAGACAAATGGCGTGAGCGTGGCAAGAAGGGCGCCCCAGAGACTGCGCAGCGCCAGCAATGCAGTTATGGCGCCAATCACGAAGCCGAAGCCCGAGAACTTGATCTGGTCGTTGATGCTGGCATCGAGCATCTCGGTGGTCCAGATCGGCGGGCCGGTCAGTTCGACATGCACGTCGGCACTGTCATGCTGGGCCACAAGCTCGCGTAGGCTGGCGATCATCCGTTTCTCGCCGTCGCCCCTTGTGAGCTCTGGGTCGGGAAACAGGATCATGACCAGTCCGGTCAGGTCGCCCACGATCAGATTGCGCATCATTGGATCATTGGCGCGCAAATCGAGGAGGGCGGCGCGCACCTGTTCAGGGGTGCGCATGTTCTCCGGAACCGCGGGCACGCTGCTGCCGTTCGGACCGGGCTTTCGCAGCACGAAGGGTGAGAGGGTCCCGGCCGCATAGTCATTCAGTTCCAGGTCAAACGCCAGTCCGCGCAGCTTCTCGAGCACCGCGGGGTCGGTAAGGCGATCGGTCTTGATCAGGATATAGGCGTCATTTTCGAACGTCCCGAAGGTTTTCGTCAGCGCCTCGTAGCGGTCGTATTGTTCGCCGGAATGCGCGAACACCCGCATGAGATTGCCATCGACCCTGACATTGGGGAATTCGGCAATGCACAACCCGGTGAAGACGATGATCGCAAGGGCAACTGCCCGCGGATACCGGAGCGTCAGGAGGCCAAGACGCTCGAAACCAAATCCAATCGACAAAGACTACGCTCCCCCGCGAACCCGTCCGGTACCGATTCTGTAAGGGGTTCGAACGTCATCGTCCAGTTTTCGGGTTCACGGTGGATCGCCTGGGGCGAAATAGGTCGGGAAACCCTGTTCGGGGCATGCCCACGGGTGGATTTGATGGCGTGGATCGGTGAAAACCATCGGGTGCCGCATTCGATGATTCGCATGTGGCGTGCCTTGTGCTGCAGGTTGCCGTCATGATTGGCGTCGGCCTGCGGAATCGTCTAAGGTTTGCCAACCGTAAACAGAAGTTTTTCCCACGTGACCGACAAGACTGAAAACGATAGCGGTGCGGGCGATCCCTCGGACATCGCACCGGTCTCCATTACCGAAGAAATGCGCCGGTCCTATCTCGACTACGCGATGAGCGTGATCGTGAGCCGCGCGCTGCCGGACGTGCGCGACGGCCTGAAGCCGGTGCATCGGCGCATCCTGTTTTCGATGCACGAGACGGGCTTCGAATGGAACAAGCCATATCGCAAGTCGTCGCGCGTGGTGGGCGACGTCATCGGTAAATATCACCCGCATGGCGACGCGGCGGTCTACATGTCGCTGGTGCGCATGGCGCAGGATTTCTCCATGCGCGTGCCGCTCATTGATGGGCAGGGCAATTTCGGTTCGGTCGACGGCGATATGCCCGCCGCCATGCGTTACACCGAAGTGCGCATGGAGAAGGTCACCGGGGCGCTGCTGGACGATCTCGACAAGGACACCGTCGATTTCAAGGACAATTACGACAATTCCGAGCATGAACCTTCGGTGTTGCCGGCGCGGTTTCCCAACATCCTCGTCAACGGCGCGGGTGGCATTGCCGTGGGCATGGCCACCAATATCCCCACCCACAATCTGGGCGAGGTGATCGACGCGACGATCGCGGTGATGGACAACGCGGAAATCACCGTCGAGGAACTGATGGAGATCATGCCCGGCCCGGATTTCCCCACCGCCGGCATCATCCTGGGCAGGGCAGGGATCCGTTCCGCCTATGAGACTGGGCGCGGATCGATCCTCATGCGCGGGCGCGTCTCGGTGGAGGAGGTCCGCAAGGAGCGTGAGGCGCTCATCATCACCGAGATTCCGTATCAGGTGAACAAGGCGGCGATGATCGAGAAGATCGCCGACCTGGTTCGCGAGAAGCGGATCGAGGGCATTGCGGACATTCGCGACGAAAGCGATCGGCAGGGCATGCGCGTCGTGGTCGAGCTCAAGCGCGACGCGATGGCCGATGTGGTGCTCAACCAGCTCTACCGTTTCTCGCCGCTGCAAAGTTCGTTCGGATGCAATTTCGTTGCCCTGAACGGCGGCAAGCCGGAACTTCTCAGCCTGCGGAGCATGCTGTCGGCCTTCATTTCCTTCCGCGAGGAAGTGGTGACGCGCCGGGCGCGCTTCCTTCTGGGCAAGGCGCGCGATCGCGCACATGTGCTGGTGGGCCTCGCGGTGGCGGTGGCCAATGTCGACGAAGTGATCCACCTGATCCGCACCTCGCCCGATCCGGCGACCGCGCGCCAGCGTCTTCTCGATCGGGATTGGCCCGCGCGGGATGTGGAAGCCCTTATCAAGCTCATCGACGATCCGCGACACAAGGTGAATGAGGACGGCACGTTCCGCCTGTCCGACGAACAGGTTCGAGCCATACTCGATCTCAGGCTGCAGCGGCTGACCGCGCTTGGGCGCGACGAGATCGGGGAAGAACTGGAAGGCCTCGGCGAGCAGATTTCCGATTATCTGGACATCCTGCGTTCCCGGGATCGCGTTCTGGCCATCATTCGCCAGGAACTGGCCGAGGTGCGCGACCAGTTTGCGACCCCACGCCGCACGACCATCGACGATTCGGCCGGCGACCTGGACGACGAAGACCTGATCGCGCGCGAGGAAATGGTCGTGACCGTCAGTCACGCCGGCTACATCAAGCGCGTACCGCTTTCCACCTATCGCGCCCAGCGCCGGGGCGGGAAGGGGCGTTCAGGCATGGCGACGCGAGACGAGGACTTCGTCGCGCAGCTTTTTGTCGCCAACACGCATACGCCGGTTCTGTTCTTCTCTTCGCGCGGCATCGTCTACAAGATGAAGGTGTGGCGGCTGCCCGTCGCGGCGCCGCATTCGCGCGGCAAGGCGCTGGTCAACATGCTGCCGCTTGAAGCGGGTGAACGCATCACCACGATCATGCCGATGCCCGAGGATGAAGACACCTGGGCGGATCTCGACATCATGTTCTCCACCACGCGAGGCACGGTGCGCCGCAATTCGCTGGCGGACTTCGTCGAGGTCCGGTCCAACGGCAAGATCGCGATGAAACTCGACGAGGGTGACGCGATTGTCGATGTCGAGACGTGTTCGGCCCATGACGATGTGCTGCTCACCTCGGCGCATGGACAGGCGATCCGGTTCCGGGTCGACGATGTGCGCGTGTTCAAGGGCCGCGATTCGATGGGCGTGCGCGGCATCAACCTCGCGGAGGGCGATAGCGTCATTTCCATGACGATCCTGCGCCATTTCGAGGCGAGCCCGGCTGAGCGCGCCGCGTATATCAAGCTGAGCCGCGCCATCAGGGGCGAGGCCGACGAACCGGCCAGCACCCTTGACGCGGAAGAAGAAGACGTTGCCGGGGAGATCGACCAGGATCGCTACACACAGATGAGCGCGTCGGAGCAACTTGTTCTGGCCATTTCGGAAAATGGATACGGCAAGCGCTCTTCAAGCTTCGAATACCGGGTGACCGGGCGCGGCGGCAAGGGCATCACCGCCATGTCGATCACCCCCAAGAATGGCCCGATCGTTGCCTCCTTCCCTGTGGAGAACGACGACCAGATCATGCTCGTTACCGATGGCGGCAAACTGATCCGGGTGCC
>DATCMU010000034.1:0-93453 GCA_036563245.1 Devosiaceae bacterium
GCCACCATGGCAGCGCTCGGCATCATCGCCGCGAGGTCGCGCCCGGTGATCGGGCGAACGAACACGACGTGGTTTGCGCCCAGCGCGGCGAACTCTGCCGCGCTCAGGGTCTTGAGCGGGTTGACCGGCGGAATTCCGGCCTTTGCATCCTGGGGTTCATCGCTGCGCTTGTCGTGCATGGTACGCCTCACTTCACTCGGACTTGATTTCGATCCGGCGCGAAACCTTCTGTGGCTGCGGACGAAGGACACTGATGATCAGCAGTCCATCGCGCAGTTCTGCGCCTTCGACCTGCATGGCTTCGGCGAGAAGGAAATTGCGCTGGAACTGACGGGCCGCGATGCCGCGGTGCAGGAACTCGCGTCCCGGCTCGTCGTTCTGTCGCCCGCGGACCAGCAACTGGCTGTCTTCGACGCTGACGTCGAGGTCGGCCGCGCCAAACCCGGCGACCGCGATCGAGATGACATAGCGCTCGGCCCCGTCCTCGCCGCTGCGGCGTTCGATATTGTAGGGCGGGTATCCGTCCGTCCCCTTGGCCATGCGGTCGAGCCTCTCTTCGAGGTCGTCGAAGCCCAGCAAAAACGGCGCGGAAAAAAGCGAAATGCGAGACATCGGTCAAGTCCTTCCCACGAAGCAACTTCAGATGGCAGCCCAGAAGAGCCGGCACCGCCACGAACCTCGATATGGGATAGGTTGCATGGCGGTTCAAGGGAAGCTATGCGGGCGTGAACCCGATCTGTGAGGAGTGCGCCAAGGTGCAAGGCGATGTTTCAATTGTCATGCCGGCCTTTCGTGCCCAAGCCACTATCGCCGACGCGGTACAAAGCGTGCTGGCCCAGACGCACACGCAGTGGGAACTGATCGTCGTGGCCGATGACGAAGCGGATTATCGCGCCATCCTCGCCGCCAGGGGGCTCGATGACCCGCGCATTCGTTACCTTGCCACGGGCAGGACCGGCTCCGGGTCGCCGCCCGCGCGCAATATCGGACTGGACGCGGCGCGGTACCGGTTTTCGGCGATCCTGGATGCCGACGACCGGTTCCATCCCGAAAAACTGCAAAGGGCGGTGGCCGTTCTTTCCGATTACGGGATCGTTTCGACGGCGCTGACGGTCACCGATCCCGACCATCGCCCGCTGCGCCACGTCGCCGCCGGAGAAGACCGCGAATTGCCGGCTGCCGGCTACAAGTTCGTCAATTTCTCCATGGATTCGATGCTGGTCTACGATCGCTCGCGCGCCGATCCGCGTTTCGATCCGGGCCTGCCGTGCCTGACCGATCTCGACTTTCTTCTCAAGCTGTTCGCCGGCAACCGGTCCTGCTTTCATCTCGGCACGCCATTGCACGATTATGTGAAGCAGCCCCTGTCCGTGTCCAACAAGCCCGGCGCCAGCGCCAGGATGGCCGCGACCAAGCGCCTGATGCTGGAACGGCTCGAGGCCGGTTTCTACTCCATGGCGGCGCCCGACGCGGCTTCCGGGTTCCGGCGCTTTCTGGAAATTTCGCTCGACGCCGAGCAGGCCTATGACGCGGCGCGCGCGGCCAACCCCGATCTGCTCTTCGAGGATCATCTCGAGCCCCGGCTTGCCACGGCCAATGTCGGACCTTGACATGCGGTGCGGCCGGGTCTGCAATCAGGTTAAGGAGTGAACAGGGGTTGCGATGGCGCGCGCACTTGCCTTTCTGGCCGCGACGCTCTTCGTATCGGGTGCGATGACGGCAGCTGCCCAGGGTTTCGGTTTCAGCTTCGATTGGGGCGATATCCCGCTGTGCACCAGCGGGCAGCCGAACCTGGTGCCCAATCCGCTCTTTGAACTGCATGACGTGCCTCAAGGGGCGGTATCGATCGTATTCAAGCTCACCGATCTCGACGTTCCCGGCTATGCGCATGGCGGCGGGCGGGTTCGTCTTGCCGGCCAAGACCTGATTGCGCCCGGCGCCTTCACCTACAAGAGCCCTTGTCCCCCTTCGGGCAGCCATACCTATGAATGGCGCGCCACGGTTCTGGACAAGGATGGCAAGCCGATCGCCGAGGCGCGGGCGAGCACACGCTATCCCTGATCGGCCATCGCTTTGGTCACGGCGTCCGCCAACGGGATTGCGGGCTGCGCGCCCGGCGAAAGGCACGCGAGGCTCGCCGCCGCTGCCGCCCGTTCGATAGCCCGCTCGAGATCCAGTCCATCGCCAAGGGAAGCAGCGAAATAGCCGCAGAACGTGTCGCCCGCCCCCACGGTGTCGACCGGCTCGATCCTGAGTGCGGGCACGAAGAAACTGCGATCGGGGGTGGCGGCTCGCACCCCGTCCGCTCCTAGCGTCACGATGACCGTTTGCGCCTTGAGCCTTGCCCGCTCGGCAATGGCCGCCTCCAGATCGCTCGTATCCCCGCCCCGCAGCAGGGCGAATTCGGTCTGGTTGGCGATGACCACATCGGCAAGGTCGGCGACCTCGGGCGTACTGTCGAGGAACGGCGCGGTATTGAGAATGCTGGTGGCGCCGCGCTGTCTCGAGAGCGCGAGCGCGTCTCGCGTCGCCACCTGCGGAATTTCCTGCTGCAGCAGCACCATGTCACCGCGCCCAAGCCTTTCGCACGCGCGCGCCACTTCGTTTGGTCCAAGGCTTGCATTGGCGCCGGGCAGCACGGCAATGGCATTTTCGCCGCGCTGGTCCACCAGGATCATGGCGATGCCCGTGGCTCCGGGCCGGTGGTGGACATTCTCCAGATTGACGCCCGCGCTGGTGAGAAGCTCCAGCGCCTGCGCGGCGAAGACGTCGTCACCCACCGCGCCGGCAAGATGCACATTGGCCCCGGCGCGCCGCGCCGCCAGCGCCTGGTTTGCCCCCTTGCCGCCAGGAGCGGTCGCGAAACTTGTGCCCAGAACCGTCTCGCCGGGGCCGGGCAGCCTTTGGACCTTGCCGATCTGGTCGAGGTTGATGGAACCCAATACGGTAATCACGACGAGGCCTTCTCCAGGATTCGCAGGATCGTGTTCCAGTTGCGGCTGGTCACATGGCGTCCGAACGGCTTGCCCAAGGTGTCGAGACCGGGACCGAACCGGCCATTTGCCATCCGGAAGGCCACCGCGAATATGTCTTGCGCCGACTTCCCGGCAATCTCGAAGTCGCCTGCCGCGGCGCAGGGCAGCTCAAGGCGGTCAGTATTGCCCATGCCCAGCATGAAAACATAGAATTTCACGTCCGCGCCAGCGGAATAACCCGTGAACGGGTCGCTTCTCACCATGTCCTGCAACTCGGTTGCCGATCTGAGGATGGTCTCGACCTCGAAGCCGAAGTCGCCAAGCAGTTGCGTTTCGATACGGCGCACCGTCGCCGCGTCGTTCTCGCCGTCAAACACCACATTGCCGGTCGCCAGAACGGTTTGCGCTCCACCGAACCCGGCGCGCGAGAAACTGTGTTGAAGATCGGTCATCTTCATCTGGCGTTTCCCCAGGTTTACCCCACGCAGGAACGCAACCAGTCGTGTCATCGTGGACCCCCCTTGCGGTTCCAGTTTGCCGGTGACGACGACAATCGGCAACAAGGATCGCAGCGACTGGTCGCGCACGGCTTTCGTTCCTGTGGTGGCGGGCGCGAGCCAGGCCCGGCACCCTGTTTCGTCGCTGCGGGGCATTTGATAGAACGTCCCTGCTCGCAAGCGGGCGAACACCAAGGAATTGGCCGTGGGTCAGGAAGGACGAACCATGTCAGGCGGATGCTGCGCACCGGCCCGGGGAGGATCGCCCGCGGACGAAACCGGACAGTCTCCAATGCTTGTTGAAAAAGGGCAGGGGCGCCCGTCGCACCCGATCCACGTGCGCGGCGGGCGGACCTTCGTGGGCACGAGCAAGCCCGCGCTGCCACAGGACGGGGAAGGCCCGCGCCGCCCGGTCAGGATTGGGGATTTCCACCTCGAGGCGCAAACGGTCACGGTTTCGCGCTTTGCCGAGTTCGTCGCGGCAACCGGCTATGTCACCGAGGCCGAGGAGTTCGGTTGGTCGGCGGTGTTCGCCGGCCTCCTGCCGCCCGATGCGACGGTGACCCTTTCGTCGCCTGATACGCCCTGGTGGGTGCGGATCGAGGGTGCAAGCTGGCGGCAGCCCGAAGGGCCCGGGAGTTCGGTCGCCGATCGGCAGGATCACCCGGTCACCCAGGTGTCCTGGCGTGATGCGAATGCCTTCGCCGCCTGGGTCGGTGGGCGGTTGCCCACGGAAGCGGAATGGGAGCATGCCGCGCGCGGCGGCAGCACGGATCGACGGTTTCCGTGGGGCGATGAAGAACCCGACGACACCAATATCAAGTGCAACATCTGGCAGGGCCGCTTTCCCCGGCACAACACCTGCGCGGACGGCTACATGGGCACCGCGCCGGCGCGCAGCTTCGAGCCAAGTCCGGAGGGCTTCTACAATCTCGTGGGCAATGTCTGGGAGTGGACCCAGGACCTGTTCAGGGTGCGCTCGGTGTCGCGCATTGCACGGATGCGCAACGAGGCCGCCGCGGTGGAGCGCGACAGGACGCTGAAGGGGGGGTCGTTCCTCTGCCACATCAGCTACTGCTATCGCTATCGCATTGCGGCGCGCATGAACCTGACGCCCGACAGCGCCGCCTCCAATGTCGGTTTCCGGATCGCCTTCACCGACCTGTGAGCGCGCGCCGAGGTCTTGCGGATCGTCCGTATTGGCGCTGGAGTCAGCGGGATGAAGATCAGGTTTGCGCGTTGCGCCCGAGCACATCCAGGCCCTGCATGTTAAGGAAATGCAGGATATCGATGAATACCCAGTTTTCGGCCAGCTTGTCGCCATCGCGCCGGTAGATGTCGACGACGCGCATGTCCGCCGTTCGCCCGGCCGGCAAGCCCAGATAGCCGCCCACAGGGGTCACCGTCAGGTTCGGCCAGCCGAAAAAGCCGCCGAAATTGCCCTCGGCCAACCGGCAGATATGCCCGTTGAATACCCGGTTGGTCAGTCCGCTCCGGAACGGCCGCTGGTGTTGCTCGACATAGCGGTCGATGGTGTAGGTCGCCCCGATCCCCTCCGGCCCCCACCAGATCATGTCGTCGTGCCAGCATCTGGATAGTTCGATCTGCGGGCTGGCGTCGGCGGGCTTGGAACCCGGTCCGGTGTTGGAGTTCTTCGCGATGTCGCCGATCATGCGATTGATCAGATCAAGGGTCGCGGTGCCTTCGGTGGGGTCCGCGTCCTCGAACAGCAGTCCGTCATGGGTCATCGGCCCAGGCTGCACAAGGTGCGCGCCGGTCTGCGGCGGCAGCGGGTTCAGGCCCGCCTGGCGCATCAGGTGCACGAGATCGCAGAAGAAGGCCGTTTCCGCGATCCTGCCATTCTCGATCCGGTTGAATTCTGCGTAGCGCAGCATTGCAATTCGGCGCGTGGGCGCAATCCCCAGGAATGGGGCGTCGAACAGGCCCATCAGGTGCCCCATGGACAGCGTCCAGACCGATTTGAACCCGTCGATCTGGTTGCGGCCGGCAATGAACACGTCCTGGCGGCGCTGCACGCGGCGCATCGCCACGAGGAAGGGAGACCAGAAGGTCGCCGCCACCGCCGCCGCGCCATGCTGCTCATGGAACGGATGCATGCCCCGCCAGTGCCAATTGGGGCTCGTTCGCTCTGCCAGGATTGCCGCGACGGAATCCGGTGTTGCCGCCGCAAGATCGGCATGGTGCGCGCGCACGAGCGCCTTTTCGCTGCAGAATTCCGACATTTCAAACCCCGGGCAGGAAGATCAGCCCTTCACCGCGCCGGCGGTCAGTCCGGACACGATCTGGCGCTGGAAGAACATGATGAGCACGAACAGCGGCGCGGTCGCCGAGACCACGGCGGAAACCGCGAACATGATCTTGCCTTCCTCATATGTGGAGCCAAGGAAGCTGGCGATCTTGGGCACCATCGTCTGGTTGGACTGGCTGAGCAGCGTCGCGGTTACCGCGAAGTCGTTATAGGCGAGAAGAAACGAAAACAGGCCGGTCGTGATGACGCCGGGCCACATGACCGGGATGATCACGTGGCGGAACGCCTGGAAGCGCGTGCAGCCGTCGACCATGGCGCTTTCGTCGAGATCCTTGGGGATGTTGAGGAAGAACGAGTGCAGCATCCACAATGTAAACGGCTGGTTGATTGCCACCAGCACGATGATTGCCGTCGACAGGTGCCCCCACAGGTTCCACTGAAAGAACGGAAGCAGGTATCCCGAGACCAGGGTGATATGCGGCATTGCGCGAAAGACCAGCGCGATCATCAGTAGCCAGAATGAATATCTGTGCTGGGAGCGGGCCAGTGCGAACCCTCCGAGTGTGCCAAAGGTCAGCGAGATGATCACGGTGAAGAACACTACGATTCCGGTGTTGATCGCGGCGCGCCAGAACTCCTTGGTCACCCAGGCGCCGTAATACCCGGACCCGGTGAACGGCGAACCGGTGTCCGCTCTGGTGTGAACGCCCCACAGGGCATTCATCCAGTTGTTCAATGAAAAGAAGTCCGCCTCGACCTTGAACGAACCCCACATCGTCCAGAGGAAGGGGAACGCGGCGACGACAAGCCAAAGTGCCACAAAGCCGTAGGCCAGCGTGGCCAGTATCGGAGAACGGCGTGTTGCGATGTTCATCAGGCCCTCTTTCGGTTGAAGTCGCGCCAGGTGCGGATCAGTACGGGGGCAAGCAGGATTCCCACCCCGATGATCGTCAGGATCGATGTGGCCGCAGCCGAATTGAACTGCCGGTTTGTGCCACTGAGATCATTGTAGATGTAGTAGGACAGCGAGGAGGCATTCGCCTGCGCCGAGAACCCCACGATGGGCTCGAAGACACGGAAATTGTCCATGAACTGGATCAGCAGCACGAACACCACGAGCGGCGCGATATAGGGGACCACAACATAGCGCACCCGCTCCCACCGGTTTGCGCCGTCCACGATCGCCGCCTCGAGCGTCTCCGAGGGCACCGTCTGCAACCCGGCGTAAAAGACGATGAAGGCAAAGGGCAGATTGTGCCAGATGCCGTAGATGATGAGCGTTATCCAGGTCAGCGTCGGCGAGGCCTTCAGCGAAAGACCCGGATCGTTCAGCAGGGTCTGCAGGCTTGCCCCGATTATCCCCCGGGAATCGATCATCCAGAACAGGATCAACGACCCGATGAGGGGCGTGACGATCATGGGAAGCAGGGAAACGAAGATTGTGGGGCCCTTGAGAACCCCGGGCAGCATGTTCACGCCGAGGGCCACGGCAAGGCCCAGAACGAGGACGAACGGGGTAACGACGAACGTGTAGGTGAGCGTGAACGCAAGCGCCCGATAGAACGACAGGTTCATCAGCTTGGCCCAGAATGCACCAGGGCTGTCGCTGGAGGCCCAGGCTTCCGCGACATCTGCGGCCGCAAGATGGTTGCGGTCGAGGTAGGTCCCAAGGCCATTGAACCGGCCAAGGGGATATTGCGCGCGAACCTTCGCCGTGGCCTCGGCATCGACCTGTGTCTGGTCGGTGCAGCCGAAGGGGTCGCAGGTCTGGGTCGTCACGACCACCTGCTCCGGCTCCACGAAGATTGACTGGATGACAACCGACACGATTGGCATCGCGATGAACAGGAACATCGCGAGCAGTGAGGGCAGGATGAACCAGAAGAAAGTCCGGTGCGGCATCGACGCGCTCCCCCTGACTGAAGGGAACGGGGTGCTGTTGTAGCGCACCCCGCTCCGATTGTTCGGCTATTTCAGGAAGCCGGCGTCCTTTGCCGCCGAAGTATAGGCAGCCTCGACATCGGCGAGAGCCTGCTCCGCCGATTCCGAGCCCTGCAGGAACCCGGCCAGGTTGTCGCCCAGCGCAGTGTGCAGGAGGCCCATATAGGGCAGCATCGGATAAGGCTTCGCCCCGGCCTGGGCGGTCGCGGTCACGCCTGCGGCGGCCGGTGTGGGGGTATAGCCTTCGGCCAGCCAGACAGCGTCATCGTTGTGGGCCTTGATATTGTCGGGTGAAAGCCCGTGCACCATCGCTGCGAAGCTTGCCTCCGCGTCGGCGTCGGTGATGTTCTTGGCAATGGCAAAGCCGTCCCACCACAGGGTCGAGGCGGGTATGGTTCCGCCGCCAACGGTCGGAGCGCCGGCCAGCACCGTGTTCGACACAACCTCGGGCGTAGACCCCGTGTCGTCGAGCAGGCCCGCGGCGCGCGAACCCCAGAGCGTGGCGAGCGCAAGGTTGCCGCTCTCCCACAGCTTGCTTGTCGCATTGGAGTCGAACGTCAGAAAGTCCGGATCGGAATAGGCCACCAGGTCCTTGAGCATGTTCAGCGTCTTGACGCCGGTCTCGTTGTTGATGGCCACTTCGGCGGTCCCTTGCTTGAAGAAGCTGCCGCCCTCGCCAAGATACATGTTGACGAATTCCTCGCCAAGGTTCCAGCCGACCTTGGTGTTGAGCGCGAAGGGATATTGCATCAGCCCCTTGTCGCGTATCGCCTTTGCGGCCGCCAGGACGTCTTCATATGTCTTTGGCGGCTCGACCCCGGCCTGATCGAGGATGTCCTTGCGGTAGAAGAGGTGCTGGGCATTCGCCATGAAGGCGATCGCCATCACCTTGCCATCCACCATGATCAGCTGCGTCTTCTTCAGGCCCTGGCCATACTTCGCCACGAGATCGTCCAGGGGACGGATCAGGCCCCCGCCCAACAGCGGAACGATCGTGCTCGCGGTGACATGCACGGTCGTATACTGGGCAGGGTCCGCGGTCAGTGCGGGTACGCCAAGCTTGTCGTGTTCGCTGGTGAGATTGCTCGAGAACGTGACGCCGTCGCCGGCGCAGGTCGCCGCCGCGTCCGCCACGTCGTGGATCGCGGCAAAGTCGTTCCCGAGCAACTTCACGTTGCCCGCTGTCACGCCGCAGCCTGCCATGGCGGCAGATCCGCTCAGCGCGACGAACGCGGCGCCCATGAGCGCTTTCCTTAATACTGACATTTGCTAAACCTCCTTGCAGTTCCTCTCGGCACAGCCGATCCCTTTCGCCTGCGCTACCCATGATCTTCCCGCTCTCGCGAGTAACGCCACGTCAACGCATACCCTGCAACGCATACGAATGCAAGAATATTTCAGAAAAGCGACTCGTCCAAAGATTAGGCTTGTGTTTAGGCGTATTTCTCATCTATAGTTTTTGCATTCGAATGCAAAATGGAGTGCTGGCATGGCGGACATCCAGTTGCGTGGCATCAGCAAGCGTTGGGGGACGTTCGTCGGCGTCAAGAACCTGGATCTCGAGGTCGCCGACCACGAGTTCCTTGTCCTGCTGGGACCCTCGGGCTGCGGCAAGACCACCACCATGCGCATGATCGCCGGCCTCGAGGCGGCGACGGAGGGCGATATCCTGATCGGTGGCAGGCGGGTCAATGATCTCGACCCCAAGGACCGCGATGTCGCCATGGTGTTCCAGAGCTATGCGCTCTACCCGAACATGAACGTCTACGAGAACATCAGGTTCCCTTTGAAGGTGCGTCGCACCAATCCCGCCGAACATGAGCAAAAGGTGCTTCGGGCGGCCGAAATGGTCGAATTGACCGACTTTCTGCACCGCCGGCCTGCCGAGCTTTCTGGCGGCCAGCGCCAGCGGGTGGCATTGGCGCGCGCCATCGTGCGCCAGCCCAACGTGTTCCTGATGGACGAGCCGCTGTCCAACCTGGATGCCAAGCTGCGGGTTTCCACCAGGGCGCAGATCAAGAATCTCAGCCACGAACTCAAGGTAACGACCGTCTACGTCACCCATGACCAGATCGAGGCGATGACGCTGGCCGATCGCGTCGTCGTGATGAACAAGGGTGAGGTGCAGCAGGTCGGAACGCCGACCGAGATCTACGATCGCCCGGCGAATACTTTCGTCGCCTCCTTCATCGGTTCGCCGGCGATGAACCTGCTCGAAGGCGAGCTTCGGGGCGGAACGTTCACGGGTACGAATGTGACCATCGCCGGTCTCGCCGGTCCCGACGGCAAAGTGGTGCTCGGCTTCCGGGCGGAAGATGCAAGTCTGGCTGACGAAGGGCAGATTTCCGCTCCGATCTATTCGCTCGAGCTTCTTGGGGACGCGACGATGGTCACGATGAAGGCGGGCAATGGCCTCGTTGCCATCCGTGCGCCAAAGGACTTCCGCGCGGAGATCGGCGACCCGGTGGCCGCCGCCGTACCTGTTTCCGTGTGCCACCTGTTCGACGCCGAGACGGGTCGCCGCATGGCGGCAGGCTGACATCAAACTATCCGATCGCGAGGACGCAATGACCATTCGATATCTCAAGCGGGGCAAGCCCGAGGCCGAGCGCAGCGCCGACGACGCCAAGGTGCGCGCGCTGGTCGAGGCGACGCTCAAGGACATCGAGACGCGCGGTGACGCGGCGGTGCGCGAGTTGAGCGAGAAGTTCGACAAATACGCGCCGGCCTCGTTCCGCCTGTCGGAGAGCGAAATCGAGCTTCTGGTGTCCAAAGTCCCGGCCCGCGACCTGGCCGATATCCGTTTCGCCCAGCAGCAGGTGCGCAATTTTGCCCAGGCGCAGCGGAATTCCATGAAGGATATCGAGGTGGAGACGCTGCCCGGGGTGATCCTGGGGCATCGCAATATTCCGGTGCAGTCGGTGGGCTGCTATGTGCCGGGGGGCAAGTTCCCCATGGTGGCCTCGGCCCACATGTCGGTGGCCACCGCTTCGGTGGCCGGGGTGCCGCGCATCATCGCGGCGACGCCCCCGTTCAGGGGCGAGCCCAATCCGGCGGTGATTGCGGCCATGCATTTCGGCGGCGCGCACGAGATCTACGTCCTTGGCGGCATCCAGGCGATCGGCGCCATGGCGCTGGGGACTGAGAGCATCGAGCCGGTGCACATGCTGGTAGGGCCGGGCAATGCCTTCGTGGCCGAAGCCAAGCGGCAGCTGTTCGGGCGGGTGGGGATCGACCTGTTCGCCGGCCCCACCGAGACCATGGTGATCGCCGACGAGACGGTGGATGCCGAGATGTGCGCCACCGACCTTCTGGGCCAGGCCGAGCATGGCTACAATTCGCCGGCGGTGCTGCTGACCAATTCGGCCAGGCTGGCGAAAGAAACCCTCTCCGAAATCGAGCGCATCCTGATGATCCTGCCCACCGCCGAGACCGCCGGCGCCAGCTGGCGCGACTATGGCGAGGTGATCGTGTGTTCGACCTACGAGGAAATGCTCGAGGTCGCCAACGACATCGCCTCCGAGCACGTGCAGGTGATGACAGATCGCGACGACTGGTTCCTTGAGAACATGACGAGCTATGGCGCCTTGTTCCTTGGGCCGCGCACCAATGTGGCCAATGGCGACAAGGTGATCGGCACCAACCACACCCTGCCCACGAAAAAGGCGGGGCGCTATACCGGCGGGCTTTGGGTGGGCAAGTTCCTCAAGACCCATTCCTACCAGAAGATCACCACGGACGAGGCGGCAGCCGAAATCGGTGCCTATTGTTCGCGCCTGTGCCTGTTGGAGGGGTTTGTCGGCCATGCCGAACAGGCCAACCTCAGGGTGCGCCGCTACGGGCACCGGAACATCGCATACGGAACCGCCGCGGAGTAATGCAGTAAATGGCAATGCCGGAGGACCTCAGGCGCGTGCTCTCGGAGTTCCGGATCGCGGCGTACACATTCGAGGAAGCATCTGTCAGGGACGCGATGGATCGCTGTTTCAGCCCATCCGCATCCATCCACCTCTGCCATCCATTCGGTGACCTGCAAGGGCCGTCGGACTTTTATCAATCGGCCTATCGCCCCCTGTTGGCAGCCATGCCGGACCTGGAGCGCCGCGATATCATCCTGATGGCGGGAACGACGCCCGAGGGGAGCGATTGGGTGGCCGCGTGCGGCAATTATCTCGGCACGTTTGTCGCCCCGTTCCTCGATATTCCACCGACCGGCCAATTGGCCCACATGCGCTACCATGAGTTCTTCCGGATCGAGAATGGCAAGGTGGCCGAAATGCAGGCAATCTGGGACTTGCCTGAACTCATGATGCAGGCGGGCACGTGGCCGATGGCGCCGCAACTGGGCGGATTCGCCATGACGCCGGCACCGGCGACACAGGATGGACTGGCACTGCAGGGCGATGGTTCCGCGGCGATGGAGCATGTGCTGGCAATGCTCGCGGACATGGTGCGGCATCCCGCGCAGGGTGGCCCCGAGGTGATGCATCTCGACACGTACTGGCATCCGCGGTTCAACTGGTACGGGCCAGCAGGGATCGGCATTTGCCGCGGCATTTCGGGGTTTCGAAACTGGCACCAGATCCCCTTCCTCAGGGCAATGCCGGACCGCAAGGTCGACGAATCCGGCGGGCTGGCCAGCCACTGGCTCGGTGAAGGTAATTACGCCAGCGAAACCGGCTGGCCGAACATGCGCCTCACGCTCACCAATGATGGATGGCTGGGCATCCCGCCGCTGGACAAGCCAATCACGCTGCGCAGCCTCGATTTCTGGCGGCTCGAAAACGGGTTGATCCGGGAGAACTGGGTGCTGGTCGACCTGCTCGACATGTATGCGCAGATCGGTGTCGATGTTCTTGCCCGGTTGCGGGAGTTCAACAAGGCGCGCAATCTCGCCCCGATCCATGTACCGAGCGGGATGAACTGATGACGCTGCCGCGCACGCCTTCCTTCGGACTCGACGGCCGTACGGCCCTGGTGGCGGGCGGAACATCCGGCATCGGACTTGGGTGTGCGGTCGCGCTGGCCGAGGCCGGGGCGAACGTCGTGCTTGCGGCAAGGGACGCCGAACGGCTTCGGTCCGTGGTCGAAGAAATGACCGGCGCGGGCCTGCGCGCTGAGGGTGTTGCGCTCGACGTTACCGACATCGCGGCAACCGAACGCATGGTCGCCGGGCGCGGCCCGTTCGACATTCTCGTCAACAGCGCCGGCATCGCCCGCCATGCTCCGGCCCTGGAGACGACCGTGGAAGATTTCGATGCCGTCATGGGCATCAATCTGCGCGCCGCCTATTTCCTGACCCGCGGCGTTGCCAGGGGGCTGATCGACGCGGGCAGGCCGGGCTCGCTGATCAATGTTTCAAGCCAGATGGGGCATGTCGGCGGCGTGGATCGGGCCGTCTATTGCGCCTCAAAGCATGCGCTCGAAGGCTTCACCAAGGCCATGGCCATCGAATGGGGCGGGCTGGGCATAAGGGTGAATACGATTTGTCCGACCTTCGTGCGCACGCCGCTGGCCGAACAGACCTTTTCGCGTCCCGAACGGCTTGCCTGGGTCCAGCAGAAGATTGCCATGGGGCGCATAGCCGAACTTGAGGACGTCATGGGTGCCATCGTCTATCTGGCGTCCGACGCGTCTGCGATGGTGACTGGCACCGCGTTGATGGTTGATGGAGGCTGGACGGCGGAATGAGCAAGGAGAACGTGACATCGACGGACGTTGCCCGCCGTGCGGGTGTCAGCCAGTCCGCGGTGAGCCGGGTCTTCACTCCGGGCGCGTCGGTATCGACCAGCACCAGGGAAAAGGTGCTCAGCGCCGCCCGGGAGCTCGGCTATCGCCCCAATCCCATCGCCCGGGCCATGATTACGGGCAAGAGCAGGATCATCGGGCTGGTGGTGGCCTATCTCGACAACCAGTTCTACCCGGTTGCCCTGGAATTGCTGAGCCGCTCGCTGCAGGAGCGCGGCTACCATATTCTCGTCTTCATGGCCGAGAATTCCACCGAGGGCGTCGCGCAGGTCATGGAGGAACTGGTTTCCTACAAGGTCGACGGCATCGTCACCGCGTCGGTGGCAATGAGCAACGAACTGACGAACCTGTGCGATGCAAGCGGCATTCCCGTCGTCATGTTCAATCGCGGCCAGAATGACCTGCGCCTGAACGAAGTAACCTCGGACAACGTCGCCGGAGGCAGGACCGTCGCCAATTTCCTCGTGGCCGGCGGACACACCCGGATCGCGCATATCGCGGGCTGGCAGGGGGCTTCGACCGGGCGTGACCGGGCTGAAGGCTTTTCCGACGGTCTGGCGCAGCACGGCCTCGTCCCATTCGCGGTTCTGGACGGCATGTACAAGCGCGAGATTGCCGCGGAACAGGCCCGGACACTTTTTTCGGGCGCCGAGCGGCCCGACGCCGTGTTCGTCGGCAACGATCACATGGCCTTCGCGGTCATGGATGTCCTGCGTTTCGAACTTGGCCTCTCCGTGCCCAATGACGTGTCGGTGGTCGGCTACGACGACGTGCCGATCTCCGCCTGGCCGGCCTACGACCTCACGACGATCCGGCAGCCGGTCAATCGGATGGTCGCGGCGACGGTGGACACGCTGATGAGCCGGATCGGGGGTGACAAGGAACCCCGCCACATCGCAATTCCGGGCTCCCTGGTGATAAGGGGCTCGGCCCGCCGCCCGAAAGGTTTTGCGCAATGAAGGGTTTCGACCCCAAATTCCGGGATTTTCCCGACTACATCATCCAGATCACCAGGGAAATCTGGGAGGAGCGCGGAATTTCCACGCTCGAACGCTACTATGACCCCGAGATCGTCGTGCGCTCGCCCATGGGCGTCAGCCGCGGGAACAAGGCGGTCATCGCCTCGACGCTGGCGACCTGCAACGAGTTCCCCGATCGGCAGCTCCTTGCGGACGACGTTATCTGGTCGGGTGACGAGGACGCGGGCTTCCTGTCCTCTCATCGTATCGTGAGCACCGGTACGCACCTGCACGACGGTCAGTTCGGTCCGGCCACCGGGCGCCGTTTCCGTATCCACGTGATTGCCGACTGTGCCGCGCGCAACAATGTCATAGACGACGAATGGCTGGTGCGCGACTACGGCGGTATCGTCAGGCAGCTTGGAATGGAACCGCGCGCCTACGCTGCCCGCCTGATTGCAGACGAGGGCGGGCCGGATCGTGCCGGGCGCCCCTTTGCGCCCGATGCCGATCTTCCCGGCCCGTACAAAGGCAAGGGAAACGAAAACGCCTGGGGCGCGCGGTACGCGGCCAGCCTGGGGCGGATCATGGCCGCCGACATCAACCACATACTGACCGACTACGACCGCGCGGTGACCGGATACTATCCCGGTAGCCTGGACCTCCTCGGGCGTGACGCCGTCGCCCAGTTCTGGGTGGGCCTGCGCTCGGCGTTCCCCTCGGCGACGTTCACCATTCACCACCAGATCGGCATGGACGGGGGACTGATGTCGCCGCGCGCCGCGATCCGCTGGTCGCTCTCCGGAACGCACGATGGCTGGGGCGCCTTCGGCCGCCCCACGGGCGCCCCGGTCCATGTCATGGGCATCAGCCACGCCGAGTTCGGGCCATGGGGGCTGCGGCGCGAATGGGCCCTGTATGACGAAATCGCTATCTGGAAACAAATTCTTCTGCATACCGGAGACCTGCAATGACCACGCAAACGCTCGAGCGTCCCGCGATCGATTCCGCCCAGATGGAAAAACGCATCGTGCGCTATGGCGATCTTCAGCCCTGCCGCACCGCGTTCATAGACGCGCACACGCCGGGGTCGAACCAGAAGGAAAACTTCACGATCATCGGTGGCGGTGTCTCCGAGGCCAGCGATCAGCACGTGCACATCACCATCCCGCACGGCTTCAACATCGGCGCGGCCGGGCAGCCGCCCAAATGCCGCAATTCGCTGCATTCGCATCGTACGGCTGAAGTGTTCTTCGTCCTCTCGGGCCGCTGGCGCTTCTTCTGGGGCCGTTGGGGCAATGCGGGCGAGGTGGTGCTCGAGCCGGGCGATATCTTCAACATCCCGACCGGCGTCTTTCGCGGCTTCGAGAACATCGGGACCGACTACGGAATGATCATGGCCATTCTTGGCGGCGATGACGCGGGGGGCGGTGTGATCTGGGCGCCGCAGGTCATCGAGGACGCCAGGGAACACGGGCTGGTGCTGGGCAGGAACGGCAAGCTCTACGACACAAAGAAGGGCCAGAAGCTGCCCGAGGGCGTTCCCCCGATGCCGCTTCTGACCGAGGAGGAACTCAAGGCGTTTGCCGAGCCAGCGGCGAGCGATGTCATACCGGACTATGTGGCCCGCTACTGGGACCTGGTGGCCATGGCCGACCGGAGCCCCGCAAAGGTGATCGGCGCGGATGCCTGGCTTCGGGATCGTCCGGGCTTCGATGTCGATTTCATCACGCGTTCGTCCGCCATCACCGAGGCCGTGCGGCATGAACGCCCCAGCGTGCTCATGCCCGTGAAGGGCCATTGGCGCGTCCAGTGGAACCTGGGTTCGGCGACACTTGCCCCCGGCGATACGATGAGCGTGCCGGAGGGGCTCGACCACACGATCGTTCCCGCGATGACGGGTGAAAGCGCCCTCTATCGTGTTGTGGGAACCGGCGACAAGGCGGGCGCGACCTGGCGGTCCTGAAGGATTTCTCCCGGCCGGTGCGGGCCGATCTGGCCCGTGCCGGTTCTTCTGGCCGCCTCATCCAGCGAACGGCGGCGAAAAAAGGCTCGAGATGACACCGCTTGTTCTTCTGCCCGGGATGATGTGCGACGCGAGGCTCTTTGCCCCGCAAGTCGCTGCGCTGGGCCGGCATAACCCGATCCATCTGGCTCCCGTCGCGTTCGGCGATACGATGGCGGATATCGCTTCGCAGGTGCTCGAACATGCGCCACCCCGCTTTGCACTGGCCGGCCTGTCGATGGGTGGCATAGTGGCGATGGAGGTCTACCGGCGGGCGCCCGGGCGCGTCGAGCGGATCGCGCTGCTCGATACCAATCCGATGGCGGAACTGCCGGAAGTCAGGGCGCGCCGCAGGCCGCAGATCGAAAAGGTCATGGCCGGCGGGCTTGCTGAAGTCATGCTGGAACAGCATATCCCGAGGTACCTCGTCGAAGGCCCGAATGCCGCCGAAATCCGGGACCTTTGCCTTGAAATGGCCCTGGGCCTGGGTCCCGATGTGTTCGTGCGCCAGTCGATCGCGTTGCGCGACCGCCCCGACTATCAGGATGTGCTGCGCGATATCAGCGTTCCCGCGCTGGTTCTGTGCGGCCGGCATGAGAGACTGTGCCCCCTCGAGCGGCACGAACTCATGCATCGCCTGATCGCCGGGTCTCGACTTGCCATCGTCGAAGATGCCGCGCATCTGCCAACCCTTGAACAACCCCACGCAACAACCGCCGAATTGGCCGCATGGCTGGAGCAATGATGGACGAAGCGCTTCTGCAACTTCTCAAATCGGTCGACACGCCGACCGTGTGCAACGCGATCGAAGTGGCCCAGGGCCGTCGCGGTTTCGACCGCTTCACCCGGGTCGTGCCCGTGGCGACCGACAGCGCCGGCGGGGCCATGGTCGGGTTTGCGCGGACGGCGACAATTGCGGCGGCGGCCCCTGCCGCCGATCCGGTCGAACAGGTGCGTGCGCTGCGCATGGCCTACTACCGCTATGTGGCCGAAGCGCCGCAGCCGGCAGTGGTCGTCATCCAGGATATCGATCCGCAACCCGTCGGCGCCTATTGGGGTGAAATAAATGCCAATGTGCACAAAGGGTTCGGCATCAAGGGCGTATTGACCAATGGCCTTGTGCGCGACCTGGGCGACTTGCCGGACGACTTCCCCATTTTCGCGGGGGACATTGGCGTCAGTCACGGCTTCGTCCACGTCTGCGACATCGACGTGCCCGTCAAGGTCTTCGGCCTCGAAATGCGGCCAGGCGAACTCGTACATGCCGACCGGCATGGCGCACTCGTCGTGCCATCGGACGTGATCCCAGAGCTGGCCGATGCCATCGGGCGGCTGCACGAAAGCGAAGCAATTGTGCTTGACGCCGCGCGGGCGCCCGGTTTCGACTTTGCCCGCTTTGAAATTGCGTGGGCGGCCTTCGAGAGATCGCGCACCTGAACGGGTGGACCGTTCGACGTGCTCGTCCTTGTGCCGATTTCCAGCGGTTGCGCCGCGTTCCCCGGTTGATGTCCGGTGGTGCATTTGCCCGGGGCGTGGTGCAATCCGCGACTGTCGATCGGGGCGTGATTGAGAATGCAAGCCATGGTTGTGTCACGTCCGCCTTGCGTGTGAAAGCAAGCATTCATGCTTCCAAGCTCTGGGTGACCGACATCTGCGATTTCGGGTCCGGCGACCTGAGTCTTCCCGTAACGCCACGATGACCGGGATCCGCATCCCTCGTTCACCGGGATGACGTTTCAGGCCAGCTGTCGCCGGAAGTTCATTCGGACACCGGCCTGAATTGCACTTCTCGGCGCCGCATCAGGACGAAACAGGTTGTTTGTCGGGGGCAAGGCGGACCTGCCGCCGAGATGCGCATTGCACAAGCATCCGGGCGCAAGCCAGAAAGAAGACGCTATCCATCAACTCGTTGAAACAATGCGTCTTATCGTCAAATCCAGGGAAGTGGTGGAGCCAATCGGAATCGAACCGACGACCTCTTGAATGCCATTCAAGCGCTCTCCCAACTGAGCTATGGCCCCTTACCCTGGTCGCTGTCCGGCGGGCACTCCCCCCGGACGGCGGTGCAACCTAGTCAAGCCGCCCGCTTCGCGCAAGTGCCAATTTCGACCCTCGCGAAGATAGTGCGGCGGCTCCGCGATCAGACGTCGTCTTCGTCTTCCTCGACATCGAATTCGATGTCGTCGTCATCCTCGTCGGTTTCAAGGAACACGTCGTCGTCGTCGCCGATATCCTCGACTTCCTCGACATCGTCCACTTCCGGGATATCGTCGTCGCCGCCCGCTTCCTCGGCATCGGCCTCTTCGAGCGACACGATCTCGGCGCCTGCCTCATCGGCGGCGGCCTCGACCTCGACTTCCTCGACCTCGGCCACTTTTTCCTCGTGGCGATGCGCAACGCGCTCAGCCGTCACCTGGAACGGCTTGCCGCAATGCGGGCACAGGATCGGATCGCGATTGAGGTCATAGAACTTGGTGCCGCAATAAAGGCACTGACGCTTGGTACCACGGTCGAAACTGGCCACGGTCGGTCCTCTTTCAAAGCTCATCCGGAGCGCCCGTTGCCGCTTCAAGACAAGGCGCGGCAGGCCCGGCGTTCCGCCTGTTGGTGATCGCGCCGCCACCGATCCGGGCGGTGGCCGCGCCGGCGCAATGGGCGCCTCGCCACACCCCCCTGACAGCGGGTCCGGCTTCGTCGCCCCCCGTTAAGGAGAAAGACCGGGCCTGTCAAATCGAAAATTCGCCCGTCCCGCCCCGGATCGCGGCACCTGCGTGCCGGGCGGGTGCTGGCCCCGCTCAAGCCTTCGTGCTAAGGGCACCCTCGCTTGATTTTGTTCCCTTTGCTGGCACGGCGTAGCGAATGTCCCACACCCCTTTCAATCCCCGTCCGATGCGGACCTCGCGGTCCCCCTCCCTCGTTGGCCGCCTGCGGGTGCCCGGCGACAAGTCGATCTCGCATCGCGCGCTCATGTTCGGCGCCATGTCGCTGGGAGAAACCGTCATCGAGGGCCTGCTCGAGGGCGAGGACGTGCTGGCGACGGGCCGCGCCATGCAGGCTTTGGGCGCCAGGGTCGAAAAGCGCGACGGCAAATGGCACGTCGATGGCCTGGGGGTCGGCGGTTTCCTCGAACCGCGCGAGGCGCTCGATTTCGGCAATGCCGGCACGGGCGTCCGCCTGGCCATGGGGCTGGTGGGAACATACGGCTTCGTCACCCGGTTCGTGGGCGACGCATCGCTTTCGGCGCGGCCGATGGGACGGGTGCTCGATCCATTGCGCAGCATTGGTGTGGAGGTGGTCGAGCATCATGACAACCGACTGCCCATCGCCTTGCGCGGACCGCGCACGCCCGTGCCGATCTCCTACACCGTTCCCATGGCGTCCGCCCAGGTCAAGTCCTGCGTGCTGCTGGCCGGCCTGGTGATTCCGGGCACCACGACCGTGATCGAGCCGGTGATGACCCGCGACCACACCGAGAAGATGCTCAGAGGGTTCGGCGCCCGGATCGATGTCGAGACGATGGCCGGCGGCGGCCGTCGCATCGAGGTTGCCGGCCTGCCCGATCTGAGGGGGCAGCAGGTTGTCGTCCCTGGCGATCCCAGCTCGGCGGCCTTCCCCATCGTGGCCGGCCTGATCGTCCCGGGTTCGGACCTGGTGGTGGAGAACGTCCTCATGAACCCCACCCGCACCGGCCTTATCGACACGCTGGTCGAAATGGGCGCGGACATCGCGCTCGAGAATCCCCGCCAGTCCGGCGGCGAGGATATTGCGGATGTGCATGTCCGTCATTCCCGGCTCAGGGGCATCTCGGTCCCCGAGGAGCGGGCGCCCTCCATGATCGACGAGTACCCTGTGCTTGCCGTTGCCGCCGCTTTCGCCGAAGGCGAAACCCACATGCGCGGCATTTCCGAATTGCGGGTGAAGGAAAGCGATCGCCTTGCCGCGGTGGCGCGCGGCCTTGCCGCAAACGGGGTCACCTGCACCGAAGGCGCCGACTTCCTGATCGTGCGCGGCGGGGCGAAGCATATCGGCGGGGGAACGGTCGAAACCCACCTCGATCACCGTATCGCCATGAGCTTTTTGGTCATGGGCATGGCGGCGGATCGCGCGGTCGCCGTGGACGACGCCACCATGATCGCCACGAGCTTTCCCAGTTTCGAACGCGATTTCGCGGCGCTTGGCGCCACCTTCGAGAACGGGGGGCGTGCGGCATGATCATCGCGGTCGACGGACCCGCCGCGTCTGGCAAGGGTACGATCGCTGCGGGCCTTGCCGCCCACTATGGATTGCCGCATCTGGATACCGGCCTGCTCTATCGCGCGGTGGGCAAGGCGGTCGCCGGCCACGAGGACGACAGGAACTTCGAGCAATTGGCCATCGTGGCGGCGCGTGCCCTCGATCCGGCGAGACTCGATCCGCAGGCGCTCGGCACCGCCGAAATCGCCTCTCTGGCGTCGAAGGTCGCCGTGTTCGACGGTGTGCGCGCGGCCCTGTTCGCCGCACAGCGAGATTTTGCCCTTCAGTCCGGCGGCGCGGTGCTCGATGGCCGGGATATCGGCACCCGCATTTGTCCGGAGGCCGACGTCAAGCTGTTCATGTCCGCCGATTCCGCCGCCCGCGTCGAACGCCGTGCGCGCCAGTTCGAGGCGCGCGGCATTGCGGTCGACCGTGCGGCCCTCGCCCGTGACATCGCCGAGCGCGATGCGCGCGACAGCGCGGCCCCGCATGGCGGATTCCGCCCGGCCAGCGACGCCCACTTGCTCGATACGACCGATTTGGATATAGAAGCGGCACTCCGCGCAGCCGTCACGATCGTCGACGGTGTCATGGCGCGCAAGGCCGGACGTCCGGCGCAATCCTGAAACGGCCCCGCGGGGCAAGGGTGCGCGCACAGGACTGGTCCGAAATCCAACCTTGCGGCCCTGGGCACCTCGCGCAATCGTTCCCGGGGTAGAACGCTGGCGCCACCAGGGCGCTGCCGGGCGGCATCTGGCGGACAGACTCAACGGACATTCGTATTCCGGGAACCGGTCTCGCACCGGATTCCGCGCCATTGCACGATTGGCGGGAAGACCGGCCCCGGATCGAAATCCGCATTTCAACCCAAAGCACGTCCGGTGCATCCGACATGGAGTTTTGATGGCACAGCAAACTGTGATGAATGAAGATTTCGAAGCCCTGCTGATGGAGAGCTTCGTGGACAACGAGCCGCTGGAAGGCGCCGTTGTCAAAGGCAGGATCGTGGCGATCGAAAAGGATCTCGCCATTATCGACGTCGGCCTGAAGACCGAAGGCCGCGTGCCGCTCAAGGAATTTGGCGCCGCCGGCCGTGACGGCACCCTGGGAGTGGGCTCCGAGGTCGAGGTTTATGTCGACCGGGTCGAGAACGCCATGGGCGAAGCCGTGCTGTCACGCGAGAAGGCGCGCCGCGAGGAGAGCTGGGTCCGCCTCGAGGCCCTGCACGAGAAGAACGAGAAGGTCGAAGGCGTCATCTTCAACCAGGTCAAGGGCGGCTTCACCGTCGATCTGGACGGTGCGATCGCCTTCCTGCCGCGCAGCCAGGTCGATATCCGGCCGATCCGCGATATCGGGCCGCTGATGAATGTTCCGCAGCCCTTCCAGATCCTCAAGATGGACAAGCGCCGCGGCAATATCGTGGTGTCGCGTCGCGCCATTCTCGAAGAGAGCCGGGCCGAGCAGCGTTCCGAGATCGTCAACCAGCTCGAAGAGGGCCAGGTTGTCGAAGGCGTGGTCAAGAACATCACCGATTACGGCGCGTTCGTTGATCTGGGCGGTATCGACGGCCTGCTGCACGTCACCGACATCGCATGGCGGCGCGTCAATCATCCCACCGAGGTTCTGTCGATCGGCGAGACCATCAAGGTCCAGATCATCCGCATCAACCACGAGAGCCATCGCATCTCGCTGGGCATGAAGCAGCTTCTGGCCGATCCGTGGGAAGGCATCGAGGCCAAGTATCCGGTGGGCGCCAGGTTCACCGGCCGCGTCACCAACATCACCGATTACGGCGCCTTCGTGGAGCTGGAGCCGGGGATCGAGGGCCTGATCCACGTCTCGGAGATGAGCTGGACCAAGAAGAACGTGCATCCGGGCAAGATCGTTTCGACTTCGCAGGAAGTCGAGGTGATGATCCTCGAGGTCGATCCGGACAAGCGCCGCATCTCGCTCGGGCTCAAGCAGTGCCTGGCCAATCCCTGGGAAACCTTCGCCGACAAGTATCCTGTTGGCGCGGTCATCGAGGGCGAGGTCAAGAACAAGACCGAGTTCGGCCTGTTCATCGGCCTGGACGGCGACGTGGACGGCATGGTCCACCTCTCCGATCTCGACTGGTCCAAGCCTGGCGAGGAAGCGCTTGAGGAATACAACCGCGGCGACATGGTCAAGGCCAAGGTCCTTGACGTCGACGTGGACAAGGAGCGCATTTCGCTCGGCATCAAGCAGCTCTCCACCGACAGCTTCGCCGAAGCCGGCGATGCCATCCGCAAGGGCGCCGTGGTGACCTGCACGGTGACCGCGGTCAACGATGGCGGCATCGAGGTGACGGTTGCCGACAGCGACATGACCGCCTTCATCCGCCGCGCCGACCTCAGCCGCGACCGGGCCGATCAGCGCCCCGAGCGGTTTGCGGTGGGCGACAAGGTGGACGCGCGCGTCACCCAGTTCGATCGCAAGACCCATCGCATCGGTCTGTCGATCAAGGCGCTGGAAATCGCCGAGGAAAAGGAAGCCGTGGCACAGTACGGGTCTTCGGATTCTGGGGCTTCGCTCGGCGACATCCTGGGCGCGGCTCTCAAGGGCCAGAAGGACTGATCGTTTGCACACGCGCCGGTGGGGGAGGGCAGGTCCCTCGTCCGCCGGGTGCGCTTCTGAATGAACGGTCCGCGCGGCGCGATCGCGTCGCGCGGACCGCCCCGCCTGGAGGGGTCTGCCTTCGCGCGCAAGGGGGCGTGGCGGCGACGGGCGCCTCGTTCCGCGCGGATCCCGCAAGTGGAGCCGGGCCATGAGACATGCCGAAATCGGCTGGCGGGCGATGACCGCCTTCGACTTCTCCGCAGTGAACGCGATCGCCGCCGAGATCCATCCCGGGCTTTTCGAGAGCCCGGAGGTTCTGGCCGAAAAACAGCAGCTCTACCGCAACGGCGCCCATGTGCTCGAAATCGGCACGAGGACGGTGGGCTATGTGCTCAGCCATCCCTGGCGCCGCCGCGATCCGCCCCCGCTCGATAGCAGGCTGGGCGCGCTCCCGGCCGAACCGGATACCTACTATATCCACGATCTCGCCCTGCTGCCCGTCGCCCGCCGGGTCGGCGCGGCGCGCGATATCGTCTCCACCCTTGCCACGCATGCCGGAGCGATGGGCTTTGCCACCATGTCGCTGGTCGCGGTGGGCAATTCGCGCGCCTTCTGGGAACGTCAGGGCTTTCATGCCGTCGACGCGCCCGAACTGCATGGGAAACTTCGCCATTACGGTTCGGGGGCGGTCTACATGGAACGCGATCTGCGCGCGCCGGGTGCCTGAAGCGCGGCTTGCAATCTCGGTGAGGTGCCGTTACGCCTGACCGGTCCTCAATCAACAGGGCCAGGGCCGCGACGATGACCACCCCCTTGCAAGACGATCCCGTCCATCGCATTCCCGCGACAGGCCGGCTGCGCGCGTCCCGCCGCCGCTGGCGGCTGGCAACCTTCGCGGCGCTCGCGATCGCGGTTGTCGCGGTGGGCGTGCGGTCCGCGCCCCAGTTCCAGGCCCATGGCGGCCAGCACATCGCGCGTATCCAGGTGGAAGGCACCATCGGGCACGATGCGGCACGCCTCGCGGTCCTGCGCGACCTCGAGGACGACGATACGGTGCCCGCGGTTGTCCTGTCGATCAATTCGCCTGGCGGTACCACCGCCGGCGGCGAGGAACTCTACGATGCCATCGCCCGCCTGCGCGAAAAGAAGCCCGTGGTCGCCGTGATCAATGAACTCGGCGCCTCGGCGGCATACATGACCGCCATCTCCGCCGATCGCATCCTGGCGCGGCAAACCTCTCTGGTCGGATCCATTGGCGTGCTGATCCAGCACATGAATGCCGGCAAGCTGCTCGACACCATCGGCGTCAATCTCGACAAGGTCGCCTCCGGGCCGCTCAAGGCTGAACCCGATATCACCGGGCCGATCAAGCCCGAGGTGCGCGCCAGCCTCGAGGCGTTGATCAAGGACAGCTACGACGTCTTCGTGGGCATGGTGTCCGAGCGGCGCGGCCTGACCCGGGAAAAGACCCTGTCGCTTGCCGACGGGCGCATTCTGAGCGGCCGGCAGGCCCTCGATGCGGGTTTGATCGACCAGTATGGCGGCGAACGCGAGGCCGTGGCCTGGCTGGAGGCGTCCAAGGGCGTCGCGGCGGACCTGCCGGTCGTCACCGTCTACCCCAGGCCGCAGAACGAACTAACCGGGCTGATGCGCTTGGTGGGCAGCGGCGCGAAAGCCATTCTGGGTCTGGGCGCTGGCGACCCGATGGCGCTTGACGGGCTTGTCTCGCTTTGGCAGTTTGAACCGGCATCCTGAAACTTCGGTCCAAAGGCCGGAGACCACCGCCCGGAGGGCGACGCGATGATCAAGTCCGAGCTGATCCAGAAACTGGCCGAAGAGAATCCGCACCTTTTCCAGCGCGATATCGAGAATATCGTCAACGCCATTCTCGACGAGATCGGCGATGCCATGGCGCGCGGAGATCGGGTGGAACTGCGCGGTTTCGGCGCGTTTTCGGTGAAGAACCGTCCGGCTCGGGTGGGGCGCAATCCGCGCACCGGCGAACAGGTGGACGTGGGCGAGAAATATGTGCCGCAGTTCAAGGCCGGCAAGGAAATCCGCGAGCGCCTCAATCGCTGACGCGGGGAATCCGCGCCCGGCGGCGCCGCAGCAATAGGGAAAGCAGGAACATCTGGTGATGATGAAGCGCGTGGTGGGCTGGTTTGTCCTCTTGCCGCTGGCCTTGTTGCTTGTCGTATTCGCGCTCGCCAATCGTCAGGGCGTCACGATCGGCTTCGACCCGATCAGCCCCGCAAATCCCATGGTGCCCGGCGTCGGCGTGCCGCTTTTCGTGGTGATCTATCTTTCGCTGATCGTCGGCGTCATCCTGGGCGGTCTTGCTGTCTGGTTCACCCAGGGGGCCAACCGGCGCGACAAGCGGCATTTCCGCCGCGAGGCAGAACGCCTGACGCGCGAACTCGAAACTTCGCGCCGGCAGAACCCGCCGCCGGGAGAAGCAGATCTCATCGAGACCGAGCACATCGGCTAGCATCATTCCTCATGGCATATTCTCCGCTCATCAAGATCTGTGGCATCAGGACACCGGAAACCCTCGAAGCGGCCATCGCGGCGGGGGCCGACATGGTCGGTTTCGTGCATTTCCCCAAGAGCCCCCGCCATCTCTCCATCGAGGAGATCGGCGATCTGGTCTCGCAGGCGCGTGGCCGGGCGGAAGCGGTCGTGCTGGCCGTGAACCCGGACAATTCCCTGATCGCCGAAATTGCCGCCCTCGACCCCGACTGGCTGCAATTGCATGGCTCGGAAAGCCCGCAACGCGTCGCCGCCATCCGCGCCGAGGGTGGCGTGCCCGTGCTCAAGGCCATCGGGATCGGTTCGGCCGCCGACGTGGCGGTGATGGGCGAATTCGATGAGGTTGCCGACCGGCTTCTGGTCGATGCCAAGCCGCCCAAAATCGCCGATCGGCCCGGTGGGCTGGGCCTTGCCTTCGACTGGTCGCTGCTCAAGGCGCTTGACCCGGAGATGGAGTTCATGCTTTCCGGAGGCTTGTCGCCGGACAACGTCGCCGAAGCGGTCCGCATGATCCGGCCCTTCGGGCTGGACGTATCATCGGGGGTGGAATCGGCACCCGGCATCAAGGATGCCGGATTGATTGCGGCTTTCGTCGCCGCCGCGCGCGGTGCGGTGGCAGCCTGAGCGCGAAAGGGTCGTCCAGTTGAACAGTCTCGCCAACAGCCTGCGTACCGGGCCTGATGAACATGGTCGTTTCGGAATCTATGGTGGCCGTTTCGTCGCCGAAACCCTGATGCCCCTGATCCTCGACCTGGAAAAGGCCTATCGCGACGCAAGAAACGATCCCGAGTTCGGCGCCGAGTTGCAATCGCTGTCGACCTTTTATGCCGGCCGGCCGTCTCCGCTCTATTTCGCCGAGCGCCTCACCGAGCATCTGGGCGGCGCCAGGATCTATCTCAAGCGCGAAGAACTCAATCACACCGGTTCGCACAAGATCAACAACTGCCTCGGGCAGATCCTTCTGGCGCGCCGCATGGGCAAGACCCGCGTCATCGCCGAGACCGGGGCCGGTCAGCACGGGGTTGCGACGGCAACCGTTTGCGCGCGCTTCGGGCTGCCCTGCACCGTGTTCATGGGCGCCACGGACGTCGAGCGCCAGCGCCCCAATGTGTGGCGGATGAAGATGCTGGGCGCCGAGGTCCGGCCCGTCACCGCCGGTGCCGGCACGCTCAAGGACGCCATGAACGAGGCCCTGCGCGACTGGGTCACCAACGTGGACACCACCTATTACCTGATCGGCACCGCCGCGGGGCCGCATCCCTATCCCGAAATGGTGCGCGATTTCCAGTCGGTCATCGGCGAGGAAATCCGCGAGCAGATCATCGAGGCCGAAGGCCGCCTGCCCAACGCGCTGGTGGCCTGTATCGGCGGCGGCTCGAACGCGATCGGCACGTTCCATCCCTTCCTCGACGACAAGGACGTCAGGATCTACGGCGCCGAGGCTGGCGGCCATGGCCTCGACGTGGAGAATGGGCATGCCGCGTCCATGGCCGGCGGACAGCCCGGGGTCCTGCACGGCAACCGCACCTATCTGTTGCAGGACGACGACGGCCAGATCCTTGAGGGCCATTCGATTTCGGCGGGGCTCGACTATCCCGGCGTCGGGCCCGAACATGCCTTTCTCAAGGATAGCGGGCGGGTGACCTATGTGCCGATCACAGACGCCGAAGCCATCGAGGCGTTCCAGTTGCTCACGCGGATGGAAGGTATCATCCCGGCCCTTGAATCCGCGCATGGGCTGGCCCAGGTCATGAAGCTGGCGCCAACCATGGGGCGGGACGAGACCATTGTGCTGTGCCTGTCGGGGCGCGGCGACAAGGACGTGGAATCGGTGGGCAAGTATCTGGGGCTGGGGCTCTAAAGCGTTTCCAGGTGAAGTGGACGCCGGTTCACCGTCCGGAAACGCGACCACCAGGAGTACCAAGCGTTTCCAGGTGAAGCTTGTCCTCGGGCTCGACCCGGGGATGGGTGCCGGTTCACTGTTTCGGAGACGCGACCAGACAAGGGCTTTGGGCCAAACCTGCAATTCCGTCGGAACCGGGCGCGGTTCTTTTGCGTTTACCAGGCGTTAACCTGCCATTCCGCCAACGCATGGGAACCATGCAGGCCCGGGGCTTGCTCATGGCGACGGCGCGGCGCATTGGTTTGCGCAGGAATAGTTCGCCAGGGAATTCGTGAAATGACCGCTCCCCGCACCCAGACCAGCGTATTTGGCCCGGTCGGTATCATGTTCGGCGATTATGGCCGCGTCCGCGAGCCCTTTGCCGACAACGAGCGGTTCGGCGAAGCCGGCCGCGGCGCCCGTCGCGTGGTTTCTGCCGCCGCGCGGTGACGATTCGCGGCTCTGTTTGTTGACTTTCGCGCCTGCCTCACCCTACATCCGTGCCGGACTCCCGAGTTGACAGGACCGGCATGAAACCCACCCGAATCGACGCCCGCTTCGCCAAGGTGAAGGCGGAAAATCGCCCGGCACTGGTGACGTTCGTCACCGCGGGCGATCCGGACTTCGAAACCTCCCTTGCCATTCTTCGCGGCCTGCCGGCGGCTGGTGCCGACGTGATCGAGTTCGGCATGCCGTTCTCCGACCCCATGGCCGATGGCCCCGCCATCCAGATGGCCGGCCAGCGCGCGCTCAGGGGCGGGCAGACCATGCACCGCACGCTGGAGATGGTGGCGCGCTTCCGTCAGCAGGACGATGCAACCCCCATCGTGTTGATGGGGTACTACAACCCCATCTATCGCTATGGCGTACCCGCGTTCCTCAAGGACGCTGTCGCCGCGGGCGTCGATGGGCTGATCGTGGTCGACCTGCCGCCCGAAGAAGACGATGAATTGTGCATTCCCGCCCTGGCGGCAGGGATCAACTTTATCCGCCTGACCGCGCCCACCACCGACGACAAGCGGCTGCCGACGGTCCTGAAGAATACTTCAGGCTTCGTTTATTACGTGTCGATGACCGGCATCACCGGTGCCGCCATCAAGAACCGCGCGGCGGTTGGCGATGCGGTCCGGCGCATCAAGTCCCACACCGACCTGCCGGTCGCGGTTGGTTTTGGCATCAAGAGCGCCGAAGACGCCGCCGTGATCGGTCGCGATGCCGATGGCGTGGTCGTCGGTTCGGCGCTGGTCGGAGCCGTTGCCGATACGCTGGTAGAAGGCCGGGCGACCGGCGAGACCGTGAACGCCGTGCTCTCGCTGGTTGGTGAACTGGCGGCGGGGTGTCGCGCGGCGCGCGGCTGAAGAAACACAGGCGGTCGCGCTCGCGGTGGGAATGCTGGAGAATCGCTCGGGGTGCCAAGCTGGCGCGAACCTGATAAAATCGGCCATAATGATGGTCTAGAAGACACGGAAGGGGCCGGTTCGCGGGCCTCTGAACGTGCCCCAATGGGTAAGGCGAAGGGATATGAACTGGATCAATAGCGTCGTCAGGCCTCGCATTCGCTCGTTTCTCAACAGGCGCGAGACGCCGGAGAACCTCTGGGTCAAGGATCCCGAATCCGGCGAGATCGTCTTCTATCGCGATCTCGAGGCCAATCAGTGGGTCGTGCCCAATTCGGGCTACCACATGAAGATCAAGGCCCATGACCGCCTGACGCATTTCTTCGACGGGGGCACCTACGAGCAATTGCCGCTTCCCGCCGTGTTCCAGGACCCGCTCAAGTTCCGCGATTCCAAGCGTTACGTCGACCGGTTGCGCGAATACCGCAACAAGACCGGCATGGAAGACGCTGTCGCGGTCGCGGCCGGCAAGCTCCTGGGCAACGACATCGTCGCCGCCGTTCAGGATTTCGAGTTCATGGGCGGATCGCTTGGCATGGCCGCCGGTTCGGCGGTCGTCACGGGCCTTGAGGCCGCCGAGGCGCGCAAACTGCCCTTCGTGCTGTTCGCCGCTTCGGGCGGCGCGCGCATGCAGGAGGGTATTCTCTCGCTCATGCAGATGCCGCGCACCACGGTCGCCGTCGCGCGGCTGAGGGAGGCGGGCCTGCCCTATATCGTTGTCTTCACCAACCCCACCACCGGCGGCGTGACCGCTTCCTATGCCATGCTGGGCGATGTGCATCTGGCCGAGCCGGGCGCGCTGATCGGTTTCGCCGGTCCGCGGGTCATCGAGCAGACCATCCGCGAGAAACTGCCCAAGGGCTTCCAGCGCTCCGAATACCTGCTCGAGCACGGCATGATCGACAGGGTCGTTCACAGGCATGACCTCAGGCCCACCATCGGGTCGCTGATCGCCATGTTCACCGGCAAGCCCGCGCCCGCAGAACAGGCGCTCACCCCTGTGTCCAGGCCCCAGAGTTCGATCAGCGATGTGGTGGTGGCCGCAGAGGGCGACGACGATCTGGTCACCGCCCCGATGGGTGCGCACGCCGAATAGACTGCCCGATCTTTCCCCATCGCCGGCGCAATCGACGCTCCGGCGGTTTCCCGCCAAACGTTCCAAGGGCACTGCCGGGCCTTGTCCGGCCTGATACGAGGGTGCTCCCGCCTTGTCCCGCACCGATGCGATACTGAAGCGCCTGCTGACGCTTCATCCCAGGGTGATCGATCTGACGCTGGGGCGCATCGAGCGCCTGCTCGACGATATGGGCCGGCCGCAGGATCGCCTGCCCCCCGTGATCCATGTCGCGGGCACCAATGGCAAGGGGTCGACGGTCGCATTCCTGCGCGCCATGCTCGAGGCCTCCGGCCAGCGCGTGCACGTCTATACATCGCCACACCTTGTCGCCTTCCGCGAGCGTATCCGGCTATCGGGCACCCTTGTGTCCAATCGCCGGCTCAACGCCGCGCTAGAGCAGTGTGAGATGGTGAACCGGGGGCAGCCGATCACATTTTTCGAGATCACGACGGCGGCGGCCTTCAAGCTCTTTGCCGAGGAACCCGCCGACTACCTGTTGCTCGAAGTGGGGCTCGGCGGGCGGCTCGACGCGACCAATGTGATAGACAATCCCCTCGGCGCAATCGTCACGCCGGTCTCCATCGATCACGTTGAGTATCTCGGCCCCAGCCTTGCCGGTATCGCCGCCGAGAAGGCGGGCATCCTCAAGGCCGGCGTCCCGGCGGTGTTTGCCCGGCAGTCCGACGAGGCGATGGAGGTGCTGCGCAACCGCGCCGGGCAACTGGGCATCGTGCCGTTTGTCGCCGGCGAGCAGTTCGATGGTTACCAGCAGGGCGGACGCCTCGTCTACCAGGACGACCAGGGCCTGCTCGATCTGCCGCTGCCGCATCTTGCCGGGCCGTTCCAGGTCGACAACGCGGCGGTTGCCATCGCCGCGGCGCGGCATTTCGGCCTGCCTGTCGACGAGGCGGCGATCGCCCGGGGCATGCGCGATGTCGTCTGGCCGGCCCGGCTCATGCCGCTCGGGGGCGCGCTCAACGAACTGTTGCCCAAGACCCACGAACTCTGGCTCGATGGCGGGCACAACAGCGCCGGCGGCGCGGTTCTGTCCGAGGCGCTAAAGCGCATGAACGCGGCCCGCCCCAGGCCCCTGGTGCTGGTCATGGGCACCTTCGCCAACAAGGATGCCAGGGGGTTCCTGTCCCATTTCGGCGATCTGCCCGAATGCGTGCTGACGGTCCCCATTCCCGGCGAGCGCGCCGCATGGCCGGCACGCGAACTGGCCGCAGTTGCGCGCACGCTGGGCCTTTCGGCGCGCCCGGTACGGTCGGTGCGCGCAGCGCTGAAAAAGGCGGCGGAAATCGACAACGCGCGGGTCGTGATCTGTGGCTCCCTGCACCTCGCCGGAGCCGTCCTGCAACAGAACCGCACGCCCCCCGTCTAGGGCATGGTCACGAAAGGCGCTAGGCGGCGTGGCTTTCCAGCCATTTGACCAGTTGCACGCGCGATTGCGCGGCGCCAACGCGGATATCGGCCGGCTGCCCATCCTTGAAGATGATCATCGTGGGCATGTTGCGCACATTGTAGCGCACGACGGTCTGGGGATTGTCGGCCACGTCGAGCTTGACGATCTTGATGCGCCCGCGCAGTTCTTCGTCCAGTTCGGCCAGAATGGGGTCCATGGCCTTGCAGGGCCCGCACCACTCGGCCCAGAAATCGACAAGCACCGGCTCGCTGGCGGCCAGCACCTCGCCTTCGAAATCGGCATCGGAAACAATCTTCGGCATCGCAATCCCCTTTTTGCTCTCCGTGCAGACGCTACGCCGAATCACCGGCCCCGGCCAAGCAGGGGCTTTGCGCTGCGGAATGCGGGCATGAAAAAACGCCACCGGCACGGGGCCGATGGCGTTGGCGGTGGTTTTGGCCGGGAAGCCCGGTTGGTCAGGCCGCGTGGCCCTCAAGCCACTTCTGAAGGCCCGCCTTGGGGGTGCCAGCGCCGATTTTCATGTCGGCAGCGGCCCCGTTCTTGAACAGGATCATCGTGGGGATGGAGCGCACGCCGTATTTCACAGTGGTCGAGGGATTTTCGTCCACGTTGAGCTTGACGATCTTCACCTTGCCGGCGAGTTCGGAGGAGAGTTCCTCAAGAACGGGCGCGATCGCGCGGCACGGTCCGCACCACTCGGCCCAGAAATCGACGAGCACCGGCTCCTTGGAATTCAGCACTTCCTGGCCGAAATCCGCATCGGTGACTTGCTTGGTCATGGCAATACCTTTCCTTGCCCCGAATATTTCGTCACATAGCTAGGCAGAGTCGGCGCCCGGTTCAAGATGCTCACTCCAGCGTGAACCCCGCCGTCATGTCTGCCATGCGCCGGGCGGGCAGCGTCATCAGGGTGCGCGTTGCCGTCCACAGCAGCGCCGCTTCCACCTTCAGCCCCGGAAAAAGCCGCCCTGCGAGGCGCGAATAGAGGCCCATCTGCGTCACATAGCCCGGCGGAACCTCGTCGGTCGAACCCGGCGGCACCGCGTCGGACTTGAAATCCACGATCAGCACGCGCCCTTCGTCAACCACCAGCCGGTCGATCCGGCCCGAAAGCGTTATCGGCGCGCCGTCCCTTTGCCCAAGAGCGAGAAAAGGCACTTCGCCTCGGCTTTGCGGGCCGAAGACATGGGCAAGGCTTTCGTCCCCGAGTATCGCCAGCGCCGTGGCCGAAAGCGCCGCGTGGCGCTGGGGCGTCTCCGGCAACAGCACCTCGAGCGCGCGCATCGCGATCGCTTCGCGCCCGGCTTCCGGCACGGCAGCAAGATGATGAAGCAAGGCATGAAGGGCGGTGCCTTCGTCCCGTGCCTGCGTTCTGCCAGTGATGCTCGTCCGGGCCCGGGTTTCGAGCAGCCTCTCGGGGTCCATTTCCACAAGCGCGGTCGAGGGGTTGATGCTTTGCCGCCGTTCGAATTTCGGCGCCTTTCCCGGGATGGCCGGGGGCGCGGCCTTTTCTGCCCGCTGCTCCCCGCCCGCTATCCGATTTGCCTCCGCCGGGCCGGGATAGCAAAGCCCGGGCTCGCCCATGGGCGATGGGCATGGCTGGCCGACCTGCTCCAGAGCCGAGCGGATTGCGTCGTACCAGCTGCCTTCGATCCTGGCTCTGCTGGTCAGCACCCCGGTCACATAGAGTTCGTCCTCGGCGCGTGTCATGCCCACATAAAGCTTGCGCCAGTACTCCGCCATCTGGCGCTCCCGGCCTGCCTCGCGCAGCGCCATGGTTTGCGGCACGTGATCGCTCTTGGTGGGCGCGAAGATCACGGTGGGCCCCGCCGGTGCCTGGTCCGGGATGTAGACGCTGCGGGCGAGCTTGCGGGCGTCCGGTATGCTCGCCGCGTCGGCGAGGATGACGATGGGCGCTTCCAGCCCCTTGGCGCCGTGGACTGTCATCACGCGCACGCCGCTGCCCGTGTCCGGCAATTCGCGCCGGATCTCGACCGCGCTGTGCCGGGTTTGCGCCAGGAACGCCTGCAACGAAGGGTCCGGTCCGCGCTCATGCGCCAGCGCCAGGCTGATGAATTCGGCCATCACGTCATCCACCTCGGCCCCGAGCCGGGCGTGAAACAGCCTCAGCCCGCCCTCGGCGTAAAGAATGCGCGCGAACAATTCATACGGTCGGTCGAGGTCGAGCCGCGCCCGCCACGACCGAAGCCGCTCATGGGCCGCCCGCGCCCAATCGTGCCGCCCCGCCGCCTGCGCCAGCGCAGCCCAAACGGTGCCCTCGCGTTCGTGACAAAGGATGCGCAATTGATCCTCGTCGATATCGAACAGCGGCGAGCGCAATACCGCCGCCAGCGTCAGGTCGTCGGCGGGATTGAGCAATATGTCGCCCAGCGCCAGAAGGTCGAGCACCGCGATATGACTGGCCACCGCCAGCTTGTCGGCGCCGGGCGTGGGGATCCGCTCCTTCTTGAGGGCGCGGATGATTTCGTAGAACAGCTTTGAGCGGTCCTGGACCAGAATGAGGACGTCGTCGGCCCGCACCGCGCGCCCGCGACGGCCCAATTGCCGCCGCGTGTCGATCCAGTCACGGATTTCGGCCGCGATCGCCGATGCAACCTCGGCCGCGGCGCCGCGGCCGCCATTCGCCGCTTCCAGGGGCCAATCGTCCTCGGGCCGCTCATTGGCCGGCTCGCGCCGCGGTGGCCAGAGTGTCACCGTGCCGCCCTCGGTCTGGCGTGCCGTGCCGTGCCGTATGGCCTCGTCGACCGAGAGCAGGGCGCTCCGGATGTCCGGGCGCGCGCAAACCAGGTCGACCGCATCCAGAATGCCCTTCTGGGTGCGGAAACTCTCGGTCAGGCGCACCCTCTCGAAGGGTTGCCCGGCCTGGCCCGCCCTTTGCCGGTAGGTCGCGCCGGCCAGGATGAAGGCTTCCGGCTCCGCGCCCTGGAAGGAATAGATCGACTGCTTGGGATCCCCGACGGCGAAAAGGGTGCGCGGCGCGCGGGCCACCCCGTCGCCGGCAAAGAACTCGTCGGCAATCGCCTCCACCACGGTCCACTGTTCGGGATTGGTGTCCTGCCCCTCGTCGACGAGCACATGGGAAATGCCGGCATCGAGCTTGTAGCGGACCCATTCGCGCATCTCACCGCGGGTGAAAAGGGTGTGGAGCCGCGAGATCAGGTCGTCGAAATCGAGCAACGCGCGCGCGCGCTTCTGTCCCTCGTAATCATCGGCTATCGCGCCCACGATATCGATCAGCGCCTCGGAACGTTCCACCAGTTCCGCCCGCGTCAGGCGGCGCCTGACATCCTCCAGCCGCGCGGCCTCGTCGGCGAGCAAGGCGGCAAGCCCCGCATCGGCGTCCTTGATCGCCTTCTTGGGAAAGGTCTTGGGCACCGTGCCCGAACCGGTCAGGAACGCGTCGAACAGGTCCCTTGCGGTGGGGGCGGCGGGGTCGATCCCCGCCAGCTTGTCTTCGAACCCCTTCCCCTCCGGCCTGGGCGGGGTCAGCGCAAAGACGCGCCCATATTGCGACGGCGGGAAAAGGGTTCGTGCGACCGCCTCATCCAGAAGACTGGCGCGGGTTTTGGAACTGGCCATCCCCACGTACCGGCGCAACCGCGTCTTTGCCGCGGTCCGGTCCGCAAGCACGCTGCGCAATTGCCGCGCCTGGGCGAGCGCGGTGTCGATCCCGTCCGCGATCTGGGAATCCGTCAGCGTCTCGAACAGGTCCAGCACGGATCGCGCCGCCGCACCCTTGCCGCCCAGGCCCTCGGCAAGAACCCGTTCGCGCGCCGCATCGATCATCTCCCTTTGCGTGGCCTCCTCGATCACCTGGAAATCGAAGGGCACCCCCGCTTCGAGCGGAAACCGGTGCAGCACGCTTTCGCAGAAGGCGTGGATGGTATTGATCTTCAGCCCGCCCGGGGTTTCCAGCGCATGGGCGAACAGGGTCGGCGCGCGCCGCAGCGCAGCGGCATCCGGCGGCGCTCCGGTGAGCATCGTCAGTTCCGTAGCTAGCTGTTCGCGCCCCATCAGCGCCCACTTGCCCAAACGATCCGCCACCCGGTTGCGCATCACTGTTGCGGCGGCCTTGGTATAGGTGAGGCAAAGAATGCTCTCCGGGCTTGCCCCGGCGAGCAGCAGGCGCAGAACCCTTTGGGTGAGGACGTGGGTCTTGCCGGATCCCGCATTGGCGTCCACCCAGGCCGAAGACACCGGGCTGGATGCCTTTGCCTGTTCGGCAATGGTACTGGGGGATGGGACCGCCGGGCGCTCGCTGGTCAATTCTCGTCCTCCTCGCCAAGGCTCCATTCCGCAACGCGCGACAGGTGGTCGTAGTCGCCCGCGAACCGTTGGCCCACAGAGGGAAACAGGCGCGGCAGCATCGGCTGGGAATCGCTGAGCAGGAAGGCGGATATGTGCCGCTGGAGGCGGCGGAACATCTCGTCGGCCGCCGTCGCGATATCGGTATCGTCCGGACAGGCGAACGGCTTTTCGTCGAAGGCCTCGGGCCCAAGTCCGATCTTGATGTAGGTGAGCGCCCCCGTGTCCGCGGCGGCGATCCCCTCGAAGGCGCCCTGTCGGGCCAACAAGGCCTCCGCCAGCAATTGCGGCGCCAGATAGGCCTTCATTTCCACGGGAGCGGGCAGGCCACCGGTCTTGAAATCGATGATTTCGAGGCGCCCGTCGGTCATCAGGTCGATCCGGTCTGCCCGTCCATGCAGGACGAAGGGCTGCCCGGAAAGCTCGAATGTCCATCGCCCCCGGATTTCGGCCCACCGCCTCGCCACCCGGCCTGCGCGTTGCCGCTCGAATTCGAGGAACAGTTCGGCGGTCCGGCGAAACCGATGCAGCCAGATCTCCCGCCGATCGGCGATGGCATCGAGTCCGGCGAATGCGACATCGGCGAGACCGAGAAGCGCATCGAGCGCATCGGGGGCGAGCGGGTCGTGCCCATCCTCCACGAACGTGCCCAGTACGTCGTGAATGAGGGTTCCGCGCTCGCGGGCGGTGGGGTCTTCGCCCAGCGGGTCCAGTTTCCTCAGTCCAAGCACATGCCGGGCATAAAGATCGTAGGGCGAGCGGATGAGTTTCTCGATTTCGGTCACCGAGATCCGTCGCGGACGGATCGCGGCCGGCGGACGTGGCTCGGGCCGGCTGGCCGGCGCCGGGGGGGCGCCCGCGTCGTCCAGAGCGCGCGCCGTCTCGATCCAGCGGGCCGATCGCTGCCGCATCTGTTGGGCGCGGCTCTCGCCCAAGAAGGCTTCGAGGCGCTGCAGCAGCCGCGAGGGACTGGTCGGGCTCGAACCGACCCGTTCGGAAAAGGCCAGGACGACCTGGGGGTTACCCATGCCCAGTTCGAAATCGTGCGCGGCGCGTCCCTGGTCGCGTTCGGGGGGCTCGAGCCCCGCCGCCATGCGCATCGAGCGGCTCATCCATGCTCCGGGATCGGCGACCTCGGGCCAGATGCCCTCGTTCAATCCGGCAAGAATGAGCAGGTCCCGGTTTTGCAGGCGCGCCTCAATGCGCCCCCAGATCGCGATGTCCTCGCGTGCCGGGCGTTGCGCACGAACGGAAATCCCGGCCATCAAACCGGCCAATGCGCCATCGAGGCCGTTGCGCGAAATCCTCGGCCCGCGACCGTCTTCGGCGGTAATATCGCTCACCCATTGCGCAAAGGCCTCATCTCCCGTCATGGCCATGGTGGCTGCGCCCTCTGGGACGGCCCTCAGCCGCGCCACCGCGGTTTCCAGTTCCCGTGCCAGCGCGGCGGCGCGGCAGGGTGGCCCGGCAATCAGCCGCTCAAGCCCGCCCAGCGCATCTTCCAGCCGGGCGAGCAGGTCGGATACCGCGTCCGCCTCGGCTCGTTGCAAGCGTCGCGCGGGGCGGCCCTCTCCGCCAAGGTTTGCCGCGAGGGACGCGCGCAATCCCTCGACGCCGGCCAGCGGGCGCTGGCCCCTCAGCAATCCGAACTCGATCAGGTCGGCCCGCCGGGTCAGTTCACCCCTCTCCAGCCCGAGCGAGACATTGGCGTTGCGCAAGAGCCCCATCAGTTCAACCGCGGAAAACCCGCTTGAAGCCACCGCCAGCGCCGTGCGGGCCAGCCTTCCGATCCGTGACTGGAACAAGGGCGTGCCCGCGCTGTCGTCGACCTCGACATCGAACCTTTGCAATTCCGCCGCGATCCGGCGCGCCAGATTGCGATCCTGGACCACGATGCCGACGCTGCGCCCCGCGGCGAGCGCCTCGACCCCGGCAATTGCGATCGCCCTGGCCTGTTCGTCCTCGCTGCGTGCGCAAAGAATGTGAACGCCTGCCGCCGCCTCGTCGAGAAATCCATCGCCCAGCGCCCCGCGTGCCTCCGACCAGTCGGCGGTCTCATCGGCAAGGGCAAGGGCGTGGCGCACCACGATGGTGCGCTTGTGTTCAGCGGGCGAAGCCAGTTCGTCCACCATGGACGGTTCGGCCGAAAACTGCTCCAGAAGCCGCGCCATGCCATATTGCGGATGCCCGTGCGGCGCCTTCGCCGGATCGAGCAATGCCTTGAAACTGCTGGCGCTCAAGGTGGTGTCGAGGCCCGGCAGCACCACCGCGCCCCGCGGCAGGCGCGAAATGGCCATCAGAAGCGCCGCGGTTGCCGGGATCGAACCGGTCGATCCCGCGGCGATCACTGGCCGTTCGCCATAGACGGCGCCGGCGGCTTCGGCCTGTTGGCGCAGCCGTTCGTTGCGCAACCACGCGGCGTCGGCCAGCCCCGCTTCCCCCAGAGTCTCAGGCCAGGCTTTCAGGGCGATATCGAGAAAGTCGAGGGTTTGCTGCCACTTTTCCGCCAGTTCCTCGCGCGCGACGCCGGCAATGTTGGCTGCCGGCACGCCCTCCACATGCAGATCGTCGATCAGGTGCCCAAGCGAATCCGCAAGCGCCAGGATTTCGGAGGCGCCGGGCGGTTCGACCGAGCCCGGTCTGGCGAACGGCATCTGCTCGCGTTTGCCGACCCATGCCGCGATCAGTTCGCCCAGGACGAGGCGGCGGGTAATCGCGCCCACGGCTGGCGGCAGGGGCGTCCGGTCATAAGGGGGCAGGAACGGCTCCTCGTCTTCGGCCTCGCCGCCGAACACCCGCAGGTCCGGCAGCAGGAGCGTCCCCGAGCGTCGTGCAACCACCTCGGCAAAGGCCCGCCGGGCACGGGCGGTGGGCAGGATCACCGTGATGTCGGACAGCCAGAACGGGCCGGTGCGCGGCCAGTCCGGCAGCAAGGTGCCATCGAACAGCCGGTCGGCCAGCGTTTCGAGAAACGGGGCGTGCGGGGCGATCGTGAAGACGCGGTCGCGGATCATTCTGCGGCCCCCAGGCGGGCTTCGGCGGCCCGAAGTCCCTCAAGGTCACCGACGTGGAACCAGTCGGCATCGAGCCGCGCCCCGATCATCCGGCCCTGCTGTTCGGCCTGCGCCCATAGCTCCTGGATGGCGAACGCCCCTTCAGGGGCATCCGCGAACAGGGCGCGGGCATAAAGCGCCGCCCCGGCAAACAGCACCGGCGCGCCGCGGTCGGCTGTCAGGCGCCTGCGCGGATCGAGACAGAAGTCGTGGCTGCGTTTCAACCCGGAGGACCGGGAAGGATCGACACAGAGCAATGCCGCCAGCGCGTCACTTTCAACAAAGGCATTCAGCAGGCGCGCCAGAGGCCTGTCCGATTGCGGCAGCCAGAAGCTGTCCGCATTCAGCACCAGAACGCTGTCGCCCCGTGTCTGGCGCAGCGCCCGCGCCACGCCGCCGCCCGTACCCAGCAAGAGGTCCTTTTCCAGCGAGAGCGCAAAACTGGCGTCGGGCAGATCCCGGGCAAGTCTGCTGACTTCGTCGGCAACCTGATCGGCCAGGTAATGGGCGTTGACCACGAAGCGACCGACCCCTTCGGCCATGCCGGCCCTGACGGCCCGTTCGACAAGGGGTACGCCGCCCACCTTGACCAGCGGCTTGGCCACCGTCTGGGTCAGCGGGCGCAATCTCGTGCCAAGGCCGGCGGCCAGTATGACGGCATCGGCGGGGAATCGGGTTTCGGACATGCGGATCATCAGAGCCCTGGCGGCATGGCCTGTAAAGCACCTTCAGCGGGACGGGGCGGCAAGGTCGGCCAATGCGCTGCGCAGGCCCTTGGGTTCGGCGCGGCTACCGAGGCAGGCGATCCGGACGATGCGGCCGCCACCGGGCGGCAGCGCGATGTCGACGCCAAGGCTTGCCAGTTCACCCAGCATGGGCGCCCGCTCCGGCCATTCCACCATGACGATGGCCGACGGGTCGTCGAACAACCCCAGTTCCTCGATCTCGTCCTCTAAAGCCAGCCGATAGAGATCGGCGTGCAGGACCGCGCCCATGGGCGTCTCGTAGGGTTGCACCAGCGAGAAACTGGGGGAGGGTACCTCGAGCGCGTCATCGCCGCTCAGGGCACGCACCACGGCGCGGGCGAGAGCGGTCTTGCCGGCGCCCAACGGACCGCTCAGCAGCAGGATGTCCCCCGGTTGGAGCGATGCGGCGAGCCGTTCCCCGATGCGCCTGGTATCGGCCTCGTCGCGCGCCAGAAGCTCGAGCGCAAAGCCGGACACGATCTATTCCGCGACGCCGGCAATTTCGGCGGAGTGCGCAGCCGGCAGGCTGACGGTCACGCGGGTGCCATGCGGTTCGCGTGCCTCCATCCGTACGGTGCCGCCATGCAGGTTGACGAAGGTCTTGACGATGGCAAGGCCAAGGCCCGCCCCGCGCTGCCGGCCCTCCACCGCCTGGCCCTCGAAACGCTGGAAGATGGCCGCTTTCATGTCTTCCGATATCCCGGCGCCTTCGTCCTCGACCACAAAGAGCACATGGCCGCCACGCGCCTTCACGCTCAGCCGCACCTCGGCGCCCGGCTCCGAGAAGCGCGCCGCGTTCGACAAGAGGTTGTAAAGGATCTGCACCACCCTTGTCCCGTCGGCCTGAAGCCTTGGCAGGTCGGGCGCGAGGTCGATCGCAAGGTTGAGCGGCTTGCCTCCATCGGTTGCGGCAAAGGCGCCAGCCACCCCGGCGCGGGCCTTCTCCACCAGGTCGCCGATATCGTGTTCGCCGATATCGAGTTCGGCAACCCCTGCATCGACGGTGGCCAGGTCGAGGATGTTGTCGATCAGCACACCCAGGGCGGTCGATGACGACCGGATATAGTCGGTATAGGCCCGCTGCCGCTCGGTCAGCGGCCCCGCTTCGCCCGAAGCCAGAAGATCGGCAAAGCCGATGATGTTGGTCAGCGGCGAGCGGAACTCGTAGCTCACGTTCTGCACGAACGCGTCCTTGAGCCGGTCAGCGGTAATCAGCGCATCGTTGCGCTCCTTGAGGATGCGCTGGTAGTTGGCCAGTTCGGTCACGTCCACGAACGTGGCCATGGTCTGGCCGTCCGGCAGGCGTACGATGGCGTAGTCGACAAGGCGCCCGTCTGAGCGTTCCAGCCGTCCCGAACTGTCCGGGCGGCTGGGGTCGAGATCGACGATGGAGCGCTTGAGGTCGCGCCAGATCCTGGCGCCGTCCTCGGGCAGGGACGAGGCGCATGCCTCGGCGATCTGGTCGATATGCGGGTTGCGGCCCAGTTCGTTGATCGGCAACTTCCACAGCGCGGACAACTGCGTGTTGGACAGCCGAAGCCGCCCGTTGGTGCCGAACACCGCCACCCCTTCGCTCAGCGCGTTGATGGTCTCGCGCTGCACCTGGATCAGGGCATTGTAGCGGGTCTCGAGCGCCAGGCGCTCGGTGATGTCCTCGAACAGGTAGATCACCCCGCCATTGGCGGAGGCGGGGGCCGCGATGACATTGAGGGTTCGTCCGTCGGGCAGGTACCAGGATTCCTCGCGCGGCGCCGACAGCGAATAGGCGGAAAGATGCGCCGAGCGCCAGGCGCGGTAGTCGGCCTCGTTGGGCAACTGGTCCTGGGTGCGCAGGCGGTCGAGTACGGCGCGCTCGTCCGGTCCCGATCTCAGCCATTCCGGGTCGAGATCCCACAATTTCGCGTAGGCGCGATTGAAGTGGATGAGTTGGCGGCGCGCGTCGAACACGGCCACCGGGGTCGCCAGGGCGTCGATGATGCCGGCGAGATGCCCCAGGTTCGCGCTGTCCCCCGAAGCGGTGGTGCCCTGTGTCCGCAGGTAGCCCGCGGTGCCGCCGTCGACCGTGAACATGACGATGTCGGACAGCCCGCTTTCGGGAAGCTTGATCCCGCCGATTACCACCGTGCCGCCGGCCTTTTCCAGCGCGGCCATGTGCCGGGCCCTCGCCGGCGCATCGAAGATCTCGCACAGCTCGCCGCCCGGCTCCCATTTTCCCAGCGTCCTGGCCAGGTGAAGGTAGGCGGGGTTCCCGTAGACCAGTCTTCCATTGGCGTCGCGAATCCAGGCGGGCTTGCTCAGTAGTCCGAAGATCGCCTTGGCGCTGCCGATATCGGCCATGTCCTCGGGCTTGAGGTTGTCCCCGGACCCCGCCAGGCCCGCCTTGGCCATGCGCAGCCGAAGAACGGCCGCGGCGCCCAGCACCCGCCCCGCCGCACGCACGGAACGACCGTCCCGGCTGGTCACGGTAAGATCGAACCCCTTGCCCTCGACGCGCAGCTCGGCGAGCCGGCGGGCAAGCGCATTGGCATCGGCATCGTCGAGCCAGCTGGCGAGATCGAGCACGCTGCGCGCCTGCTTCGCCAGGGGCAGCACCTCGGCGATACGCCCGAATACGCGCGGCTCTCCCCCCGGCTCGTGCCAGATGACGGTGACTTCCGGCATGCCCGCGAGCACGGTCTCGAATTCGTCGAGCGCCGCGCGCAATTCAAGGATCGAGCTGTCCGCGGTCTTGCGGATCTCCTCGGTCTGCCGGCGGTAGCGAATGGCAAGGAAGGTCGCCGCCACGCCGAAGGCCACAGCCCCCAGCGCGATGGCGGTGGGCGCGGTGCCGGCCAGTTGGGCGGACTGGAAGGATGCAGCCTGAGCGGAGGAAGGCAGGCCGAGGACGGCAGGCGCGGCAAGAAGGGCGTGGAGTCCCTTTTCGATCCGGTAACTAACCGGTTGGATGCCTTTGCCCATTTGGTCTGACCCGCCGCTTCGGCGCGCGAACCCCCGCGCGACCCGAATCACCCCAACATACCGGGCTGTGGAATCCGGTTGAAGGGGCAAAAACGGTTAAGTCGCCCATCAGGGGATAAATGGCCGGGCGCCACCCCGGTCAAGTGGCGCCCGCGCGGTTCTCGTCAGTAGCGGTAGTGGTCCGGCTTGAACGGTCCGTGCTCGGGCACGCCGATATAGTCGGCCTGCATCTTGCTCAGCTTGGTGAGCTTGGCGCCGAGCTTTTCGAGGTGCAGCGCCGCAACCTTTTCGTCCAGGTGCTTGGGCAGCACGTGGACCTGGTTGGAATACTGGTCGCCGCGTGTCCACAACTCGATCTGCGCCAGCGTCTGGTTCGAAAACGACGCGCTCATCACGAAGCTGGGGTGTCCGGTGGCGTTGCCCAGGTTCACCAGCCGACCCTGCGACAGCAGCACGATGCGATTGCCCTCGGTGAATTCCACGATATCCACCTGCGGCTTGACGTTGGTCCACTTGAAGTTGCGCAATTCGGACACCTGGATCTCGTTGTCGAAGTGCCCGATATTGCACACGATCGCCATGTCCTTGAGCCGGCGCATGTGATCGACGGTCAGGATGTCCTTGTTGCCGGTGGCCGTGACCACGATGTCGGCGCGGTGCGCGTCATCATCCAGCGTCACCACCTCGAAGCCGTCCATGGCCGCCTGCAGCGCGCAGATCGGATCGACCTCGGTGACCAGCACCCTGGCGCCGGCGCCGCGCAGCGACTGGGCCGATCCCTTGCCCACGTCGCCATAGCCGCAAACGATCGCCACCTTGCCCGCCATCATCACGTCGGTCCCGCGCCGGATCGCATCGACCAGCGATTCCCGGCACCCGTACTTGTTGTCGAATTTCGACTTGGTGACGCTGTCATTCACGTTGATCGCGGGGAAGGGCAGTTCGCCCCTTTCGGCCAATTGGTAGAGCCGGTGCACGCCGGTTGTGGTTTCCTCGGAAACGCCGCGGATATTCGCCTTCACCCGCGAATAGAAGCCGGGGTCGGCGGCGAGCCGTTTCTTGACCTGCGCGGCAAAGAACTCCTCTTCCTCCGACTTGGGATAGGCGATTGCGGAGGGGTCCGTCTCCGCGCGCGCGCCAGTCAGCACCAGCATGGTGGCGTCGCCCCCGTCATCGAGGATCAGGTTGGCGGTTTCGCCATTGCCCCAGTCCAGGATCCGGTCGGTGAACTGCCAGTATTCGCCAAGGCTTTCCCCCTTGAAGGCGAAAACCGGGATGCCCGCGGCGGCAATGGCGGCGGCGGCGTGATCCTGGGTGGAAAAGATGTTGCACGAGGCCCAGCGCACCTCGGCGCCAAGCGCCACAAGCGTCTCGATCAGCACCGCGGTCTGGATCGTCATGTGCAGGGACCCCGCGATGCGGGCACCCTTGAGCGGCTGGCTGGCGGCGAACTCGCGGCGGATCGCCATCAGGCCCGGCATCTCGATCTCGGCCATCTCGATTTCCTTGCGGCCGTAGTCGGCCAGGGCGATGTCCTTGACCAGGTAATCGGTATTCTCGGTCGACATGCGGGGTGCTCCTTGCGGCGGGAATTGCAGACTCGAAGGGCGGGTTATACGCCGCCCGTCCCATGCATTCAACCGGGATATAAAGAAAGGTTTATATCACTTCCGCGGGCCCCGCGCGCCGGGCCGGGGCCAGTCGGGCAACCGCTCAGTCGGCCATGCCGTCATTGTCCTCGTCAAAGCCTGAATTGACCAGATTGGCGATCGCTTCCAGCGCTTCGCGCGCCTGCCGGCCGGTCGCCTTGACAAGGATGGTGGAACCCGGCCCCGCCGCCAGCATCATCAGGCCCATGATCGAGGTGCCGCCTACGGTGGTCCCGTCGCGGGTGACGGTGACTTCGGCGTCGAAATGCTCGGCGGTCCGCACGAAACGCGCCGAGGCCCGCGCATGCAGGCCGCGCTGGTTGCAGATGGTCAGGCGCTGGGCAACCGCGCGCCCGGTATTGAAGTCGGTCTCGTTCATGAGGTGCTTGCGTCCCTAGCTCGCACCCAGCACGTCATTAGCGACGTTGATATACTTGCGCCCCGCATCCTGCGCTTCGCGCACGGCTTCGCGCATTCCGGTCTCGGTGCGCACCCTGGCCAGCTTGACCAGCATGGGCAGGTTGACCCCGGCGATGACCTCGATATTGCGGTTCTGCATCACCGAAATGGCGAGGTTGGAGGGCGTGCCGCCGAACATGTCGGTGAGAATGACCACGCCGCTGCCGCTGTCTGCGGCCTCCACCGCCTTCAGGATATCGCTGCGGCGCTCTTCCATGTCGTCGTCAGGCCCGATGGCGATCGTCTCGCACTGCTCCTGCGGCCCCACGACATGCTCGAGCGCGGACCGGAATTCCTGGGCGAGCGCGCCATGCGTCACCAGAACCATGCCAATCATCAGTTCACTCCACAGCCGACCGGCCCGTCAGGGCAAGGGTCGGAGTTTTGTCCGCCGCCCGGGCGGATTCAAGTTCTTTCTTGCCGCGTTGTCCGGTCATTGTCCGACACCGCGGCAATCGCTTCGGCGACCAGCAGGCGCTGGTGCCCCGCATCCACGATGCCCCGCCGTGGAACCGGGCAGCGGGCGACGCGCCAGCCGCAGATCTCGATTTCAAGGGCGTCTTCTTCGGGCATGCGCTCGAGCGCGTCAACCAGGTCGATCACGAGGTCGAGCCCGCATTCGCGCACAAATGGCCGCCGCACGATTCCGCGGCCACGCAGTTCGATCAGGCCGGCAATGGCGTCCGGCGCCGCCATGCGCAGCCCTTGCGCCGTGTCGCGCAGATCGACCCGGTCGTCGGAAACCAGCAGGGCCTTGCGGCCATGGATTTCGGCCCAGTCCATCAGTTCGAGGGCAAGCAGGGACTTTCCCGCGCCCGAAGGGCCGCGCAGCAGCAGCCCCGTGTCGTCGATCAGAAGTCCGGTTCCGTGGGTGTTGATCGCTTCGGCCATGGCGCGCCTAGCGCTTCGCGCGCGGCAGGGTCACCGTGAACACGGCCCCCGAGCGGTCTGTGCGGTTGGCCGCGCTGATCGAGCCCTTGTGGGCATCCACGATCTGGCGGCAGATCGAAAGGCCGAGCCCGGAATGGTTGCCGAAACTCTCGCTGTCCGGCCGGTCCGTATAGAAACGTGTGAATATCCTGCCGATATCGCCCCGGATACCCGGCCCTTCATCGGCAACGGTCAGCGTCACGGAATCGGCGCTGGTAACGATCGCCACTTCCACGGTGCCGCCTTCGGGCGAGAAGGAAACCGCGTTGTCCACAAGGTTGTTGAAAACCTGGGCCAGCCGGCTGTCATGGCCATGGACCTTGGCGGCATGACGGCCCTGATGCTTGCGGATCACGATGCCCACCTGGCGGGCCGCGGCGACGTCGCGCTGGATGGAAACCATGGCATCGGCCAGTTTCTCGAGATCGACGATCTCGGTGGATTCCCTTGCCAGTTCCGCATCGAGGCGGGACGCGTTCGAGATGTCGGAAATCAGCCGGTCGAGTCGCCGCACGTCATGCTGGATGATGGCGGTCAGCCGGTCCCGGTCTTCCGCCTTTTTCGCCCGGGGCAGCGTCTCGACGGCGCTTCGGAGCGAGGTCAGGGGGTTCTTGAGTTCGTGGGCAACGTCGGCGGCAAACCGCTCGATGGCCTCGATGCGGTCATAAAGCGCATTGGTCATCGAGCGCAGCGCGCCGGAAAGATGCCCGATCTCGTCGGCCCGGTCGGTGAGGTCCGGGATTTCGGCGCGCGCGTTCATCGCCGTCTCGGCCTTTTCGGCGGCGGCCGAAAGCCGGCGCATCGGCCCCGCGATCGTGCCGGCCAGCAATAGCGACAGAACGGTAGTGACCACGGCGGCGACCAGTGCGATGCGCAGGATCGACAGCTGTTCGGTCGTGACGATCTTGTCGATCTCGCCCGACTGGGTGGACAGGAGGAGCACGCCAACCACAGCCTTGACCCGCTGCACCGGGACGGCGACCGAGACCACGAGCTGTCCCTTCTGGTCCACCCGCACGATGTCGGAAACCTGGCCGGTCAGGGCGGTGGCCACTTCGGGATATTTCTTGCCCTCGTCGGCGCCGTATTCCTGATAGAGTGGAAACTCGCCGGCCCTGAACCAGCGCGTCACCGCGTTCCACCAGTCCATCAGGAAAAAGCCGGTGCCGGTATCCTCGCTGCGCGTCACCTGCTGCAACACCTCGCCGCGCGCATAGATATTGCGGCTGTCCAGGATCAGCAGCCCATCCTTGTCGTAGATCCGGGCGCGCGTTCCGGTCGGGGTCACAAGGTTACGCAGCAGGGGGGCCACCTGCTCGGGATTGATCGGGAATTCCAGCGCCGGATCGAAGAAGCTCAGGGAGGACGCATTGTCGCCGCTCTGGAAGTTGAGCAACCGATCGGGATTGACCGTGATCTGGTCGCTGCTCACCGTTGCCGAGGCCGCCACCGCCGCCGCGATGATTTCGCCCTGCACGCGCAGGCTTTGTACCCGCGCGTCGATCAGCCCGGCCCGCCACTGGTTGAGGTAGAGAATGCCCACGACCAGCACGGTGAGCGCGGCGAGGTTGAGCACCACGATGCGGCGCGTCAGGCTCGAGAACACGGTAATGTCTAGGAACCGCCGCACGGCAGCCAGCGGGGCGTTGACCCGCTGCTGCAGGCCAGGGCGCGGCTTCGCCGCCCGTCCGGCTGCCTTTTCGTCGTCGCCGGTCGCTGTGGCAGGGCTATCGAGGTCTTGCCCGGTCAGCGCCAAATCGCCTTATTGCTCCTTGAAGCGGTACCCCACGCCGTAGAGCGTCTCGATCATCTCGAAATCGTCGTCCACGGCCTTGAACTTCTTGCGCAGCCGCTTGATGTGGCTGTCGATGGTGCGATCATCGACATAGACCTGATCGTCATAGGCCGCGTCCATCAGCGCATTGCGGCTCTTGACCACGCCCGGCCGCAATGCAAGCGCCTGCAGTATCAGGAACTCGGTCACAGTCAAGGTGACCTTTTGACCCTTCCATGTGCAGGTGTGGCGCTCCTCGTCCAGCACCAGCGCGCCGCGCTCGATTACCGCCTTGCTCGGATCGGCCTCGACGCCGCCGCTGACCGTCGCGTCGCGCGGCTGGGCGCGCCTGAGTATGGCCTTGACCCGCTCCACCAGCAGGCGCTGGGAGAACGGCTTGGTGATGAAGTCGTCCGCGCCCATCTTCAGGCCGAACAGCTCGTCGATCTCCTCGTCCTTGGAGGTGAGGAAGATCACCGGCACATCCGATTTCTGCCGCAGGCGCCGCAACAGTTCCATCCCGTCCATGCGCGGCATCTTGATGTCGAGTATGGCAAGGTCGGGCCGGTCGGTCGTCAGGCCCTCGAGGCCCGAGGCGCCATCGGTATAGGTCGATACCGTATAGCCCTCCGCTTCCAGCGTCATGGACACCGAAGTCAGGATGTTGCGGTCGTCATCCACCAGGGCGATCTTGGCCATCGGCATGTCTCTCGTTGTGCGAAATCAATAAGGTTTTGCGACTGCCCGTCTGGCGCGGTTTGGCTATCACAATTGCGCGCAAATTATGACGTGTCCAGTAATGGTGGGGATGCGAGGGCGCGAATACAAGGATCAGACTTAGGTCTTAAGACCGATTGCCAGATGGTTGATCGTCGATGCCAACCCTATGTTTGCGCCCAGTCGCCGGGGGGTCCGGCGCAGAGTTTCAGACCAGTTTCAGGATTGCGACCATGGGCCAGATGAACAATCGACTGCTCGGTGAGACCATACGTTCCGTGGCGGCCAGCGTCTCGCTCAACGATGTTCCCGCTACCCTCGTCACCGAGGCGGTTCTGCGGCACGAAGGCACGCTGACCGCCGATGGTGCGTTCACTGCCGTCACCGGTGAGCATACCGGCCGTTCGCCCAGGGACAAGTTCATCGTGGAGGACGATCTCACGCGCAATCTCGTGTGGTGGGACAATGCCAAGGCGATGAGCCCGCAGCAATTCGAACTCCTGCTCGCCGATTTTGTCGAAGCGGCACGCGGCAAGGAGCTCTTTGCCCAGCAATTGTTCGCCGGCGCCGATGTCGCCCACCAGATGGACGTCGAGGTCTACACGGAAAAGGCCTGGCACGCCCTGTTCATTCGCAACCTGCTCATTCGTCCCTCGCATAACGGGCTGGAGAACTTCACGCCCGGCGTGACGATCCTGCAATTGCCCAGCTTCAAGGCCGATCCGGCCCGGCACGGCACGCGCTCCGAGACGGTGATTGCGCTCGATTTCACCCGCAATATCGTGCTCATCGGCGGCTCCGCCTATGCCGGAGAAGTCAAGAAGAGCGTGTTCTCCCTGTTCAATTTCCACGCGCCGGCCAATGGGGTGCTGCCCATGCACTGCTCGGCCAATATCGGCAAGGAAGGCGAAACGACCCTGTTCTTCGGCCTCTCGGGGACCGGCAAGACCACCCTGTCGACCGATCCGGAACGCGTGTTGATCGGCGACGACGAGCACGGCTGGACCGATACCGGCATCTTCAATCTCGAGGGCGGCTGCTATGCCAAGACCGCGAACCTGAGCCGCCGCGCCGAGCCCGAAATCTTTGCCGCGACCGAGCGTTTCGCCACCGTGCTCGAGAACGTTGTGCTGGACCCGCGCACCCGGACGCCCGATTTCGAGAACCTCTCGCTCACCGAGAACACCCGCGCCGCCTATCCCTTGCTGGCGCTGGAAAACGCCAGCCGTTCGGGCATCGGACCGACCCCGCGCAACGTCATCCTGCTCACCGCCGATGCCTTTGGGGTCCTGCCCCCCATAGCCCGGCTGACACCGGACCAGGCCATCTATCATTTCCTGTCCGGCTACACCGCCAAGGTTGCGGGCACCGAGCGCGGTGTCACCGAGCCGCAGGCCACCTTCTCGGCCTGTTTCGGGGCGCCTTTCATGTCGCTGCATCCCACCGTCTACGGCAAGATGCTCAAGAAGCGGTTGCGCGAAAGCCTGGCGGAATGCTGGCTGATCAATACCGGCTGGACCGGCGGGCCATACGGGGTCGGCGAGCGTATCTCGATTGCGGCCACGCGCCGCCTGTTGCGCGAGGCGCTCTCGGGGGACCTGGCGCATGTCGAAATGCGCATCGATCCGATCTTCGGCTTTGCGGTGCCGCGAGCGGTCGAGGGTATCGACCCCGCATTGCTCGATCCACGCTCGAACTGGTCCGATCCGGTCGCATACGACGCGCAGGCCGCCAAGCTGGTGGGGCTTTTCGAAGCCAATTTCGAGAAGTTCGCGGCAGCCGATACCGAGGTGGCCGACGCAGGGCCGCACCTGCCGGTCGCCGCGGAGTAGGGCAGTCGCTTTTATTGGTCTCCCAGGCGAGGGGTCGCTGGTTCGCCGGCGGCCCTTCTGCCTGCCAGGGGTTACCCGCGGGCGCGGTTCAGGGCCTGGCCGAAGACCTGGGCAAAACTGGCCTTGTCGTCCGGATTGAGGAAGGCGCCGATCTCGAGCACTTCGGCCCGGTTGCGCAAGGCGATCCGCACCACCCGGTCGAAATAGTCTCGATCCACCTCGAGCCGCACCCAGAACGGGTTGAATTCATAGGTCCGCTCCCGGCCCCTGGGCGTGACGTGCCGCACCCGCAGCGCATCGGAGAACAGCGTCACCTCTTCGTAGCGATCCCCGTCGCGCAGCGAATGGCGCATGGCCCAGTAGAGCGCGGCGACATCGACCAGCATCAGCCCCACGATCGGCCATGCGCCGATGGAAACGAAGAACAGGCCCGGAATGCTCACAAGTATCGCGGCCAGCGCAACCACCAGGTGGATGCCGCGCAGGGACAACGCCCGATGCGGCGTCAGCAACGCGGAGAAAAGCGGCGGGCTTTGCATTTGAGTTGCCATGGCAAGCCAATTATAGAGCAGTTCAGGGTCGAAGCGTCAGCGGGATTCGTCCACCCGGGAGACACCGCGATCCCGCTTTCTCCCAAGCCTTCCAGATAGGGAATTGCATATGGCAAGAAAAGCGACATTAAGGCGCATGGCGCCCGATGCTGTCGAGGCGATGTTCGCAACATTTGCCGCCGCCAATCCCGAACCCGTGGGCGAGCTCGAATACGTCAATCCCTTCACCCTGCTTGTTGCGGTCGTGCTGAGCGCCCAGGCCACCGATGCCGGCGTCAACAAGGCGACGCGCGCCCTTTTCGCGGTGGCCGATACGCCCGAAAAGATGGCGGCGCTCGGCGAGGAGGGCATCCGCGAGCATATCAAGACCATCGGGCTCTACCGCAACAAGGCCAGGCACGTATTCGCCCTGTCCAGGGCGCTGATCGCCAGCCACGGTTCAAGGGTGCCGCAAAGCCGCGAGGCGCTCGAGAGCCTGCCCGGCGTCGGACGCAAGACCGCCAATGTCGTGCTCAACATCGCCTTCGGGCAGCCCACGATTGCGGTGGACACGCACCTTTTCCGCGTCGCCAACCGGACCGGCCTTGCGCCGGGAAAGACGCCCCTCGAGGTCGAGAAGGGGCTCCTTTCGGTGATCCCGCCCAAATACCTCCTGCACGCCCACCACTGGCTGATCCTGCACGGGCGCTATGTGTGCAAGGCCCGCAAGCCCGATTGTGCGCACTGCATTGTTGCAAAATGGTGCCTTTTCGGGGACAAGACGGCCTGACGCCGGACCCGTTGCACGCGAAACCGGCGGCCCGCCCATTCCAGGATCGGTCCCGAGAACCTGCCCATGAGCTCCGCCCGGCACGATGTCCTTACGATCGGCAACGCCATTGTCGATGTGATCGCAAGGGTCGATGACGAGTTCCTCGAGCGCGAGGGGCTCAACAAGTCCATCATGCACCTGATCGACGAGCCGCGCGCCGAATATCTCTACGACATGCTGCCCGACCACAAGCGCCAGATTTCCGGCGGCTCTTCGGCCAACACGGCAGCGGGCGTGGCTTCGCTGGGCGGTCGCGCCGCGTTCGTGGGCAAGGTGGCCGCGGACCCGCTTGGCGATTTCTTCGAGAACGACCTTCGGCTCGGCGGCGTCACCTATGAGACATCGCGGCTCTCCGGCGGCGCGGCGACCGCGCGCTCCATGATCATGGTCACCGCCGATGGCGAGCGGACCATGAACACCTATCTGGGCGCGTGCCAGCAACTCACCAGGGCCGATATCGACGAGGCCGTGATCGGCGCCGCGACCATCACCTATATGGAAGGGTATCTATGGGATCCGCCCGAAGCCAAGAAGGCGTTCGTGCTGGCCGCCCACTATGCCCACAAGCAGGAGCGGGCGACGGCGATAACCCTGTCCGACCCGTTCTGCGTCAATCGCTATCGCGATGAGTTCCTCGACCTGATCCGCTCCCGCACCGTGGATTATGTGTTCGCCAATCTCGAAGAGCTCAAGGCGCTCTACGAGACCGACAATATCCACAATGCGGTGCACCAGGTGGCCGAGGATGCCGAGATCGCGGCGGTCACCCTTGGCGCCGAGGGGGCGATGGTCATCGCGAATGGCGAAATCGTCACGGTCCCGGCTTTCCATGTCGACACCGTCGAGGACGTGACCGGGGCCGGTGACCAGTTTGCCGCCGGGTTCCTGCTCGGCATGTCGCGCGGCCAGGACCTCGGGGAGGCCTTGCGCGCGGGTTGCCTGGCGGCCTCCGAGGTCATCACCCATATCGGCGCCAGGCCACTCGTCAACCTGCGTGAACTGGCCGACGGACACGGCCTCGCGGTTTGAAAGACGGTCCGGGCCGGGCGGTCAACCGGTACCAACTCGACCCGGAAATGCTTCAGTAGCCCGCGGCCTGCGGGATGAACAGCACCAGTTGGGGAAAGAGGATGATCAGCAGTAGCGCGATCACCAGCGTGAAGATGAAGCTCCAGATTTCCCGGATCATCTCCCCAAGCGGGATCCTCGATATGCCGCTGATCAGGAACAGCAGTTCGCCATAGGGCGGGGTGATCAGCCCGATCATCATGTTGACGATGATGACAACGCCGAAATGCACCGGATCGATGCCAAGCGCGTGCACCGACGGCAGCAGGATCGGCACCATCACCAAAAGCATCAGAAGCGTGTCGAATATGGCGCCGAGCACCAGGAACAGGGCCGCCGTGACCAGGAGGAACGCCAGGGGCGACAGCGACATCGAGGCGATCCAGTTGGCCACCATGTTGGGGATCTGCTCGCCGGCGACCACGTAGTTGAAGAACAGTGCGCCGACCACGGTGATCGCGACGATCGCGGTGCCGCGCGCCGAGGCGAGCAGGGTCTGCCACATCGTGCGCCAGGTCATGTCGCGGTACATCACGGCCAGGATGATGGCATAGAGCGCGGCCACGGCGGCCGCCTCTGTGGGCGTGACCGCGCCAGAATATATCCCGCCCAGAAGGATCGCGGGCAGCAGCAGCGGGGGAAAGGCCCGGATCGAAGTCACGCGGGCCTCGGGCAGCGTGAAGGTCTCCTCGACCGGGAAGTCCTGCCGGCGCGCCACGATGAAGGTCTGGATGGAAAGCACAAGCCCCATCAGCAGTCCGGGCACGATGCCGGCCAGAAAGAGCGCGCCGATCGATGTCCCCGAGATCGCGCCGTAGATCACCATGGGAATCGAGGGCGGGATGATCGGCCCGATGGTCGCCGACGCCGCGGTCAGTGCCCCGGCGAATGCGCGCGGATAGCGGTTCTCGCGGGTCATCATGTCGATCATCAGCTTGCCGGGGCCGGCGGCGTCGGCCAGCGCGCTGCCGCTCATTCCGGCGAATATGATGCTGACGATGATGTTCACATAGGCCAGGCCACCGCGCACCCGGCCGACGATCAGCGCGACGAATCTCAGCAATCGGGTCGAAATGCTCGATGCCGTCATCACTTCGGCCGCGAAGATGAACAGCGGCACGGCAAGCAGGATGAAGGACGAGAACAGCCCGTTGATGCCTTGCGCGGCGACAAGCCCGATATCCCTGCCGGTGACAAGCAGATAGGCGAAGCCGCTGACGATCATGGCAAACCCGATCGGTACGCCGATGGCGCCGGCCGCCAGAAACAGCACCAGCATGAATGCGGCAGCAAGGCTCATGCTAGAGCTCCCTGTCCCAGTCGCCACGCATCAGGCGCGCGATCCGAATTGCGGAATTGACGATGAGCAATATGAGGAAGACGCCGAACGCGCCGAACACCACGGTCATCGGAAGCCGCAGGGTGGGCGATTTCTGGCGCGCCGTGAAGGCGATATAGTCGTAGTTCCCGTAGAGCGTGAGGACGAGCACCACCAGGATCAGACCGGTGCCCGCCAGGGCGAGAATGCGACGCATCTTCGGCGAAACGGATTCATAGATCAGGTTGAAGGCCACGTGCTCGCGCTCCTTCACGATCGTCGCCGCCCCCACGCAGACGATCCATACATAGAGGATGCCGGCGACTTCCTGGGTCCACGAAAGCGGGTTGTCCAGCACGTAGCGGAAGAAGACCTGCAGCACGAAAATGATGAAAAGGGCGGCAAAGCCAAGCACGCAGAACCACTCCGCCACCTTGGATACCAGCCCCCAGAACGACTTGATCACCCGTCACCACCCCATCACGGCAGCCGCGGCCCATGGGCCGCGGCCTGGAAGGTTGAAGTCCTGGATTGGACCGGCGCCTAGAGCGCGTTGATCCGGTCAAGCAGGCCCGCGGGCCAGTCCTTGGCGTAGTCGCTGGCCAGATAGACGCTCTGGACGTGGCTGCGGAAGGCCTCAAGGTTCGGCGTTGTGACCTTGAGCCCCTTGGATTCGAGCAGGCTCGTACCCTCGGCCTCCGTCGCTAGCGTGCCCTGGTCGACGAATTGGGCCTGTGCGGTCACCGCGTCGCTCACCACCTGCTTCTCGTCGTCGCTCAAACCGTTCCAGAAGGAGTTGGACATGGCAAAGAACAACGGCGCCACCATGTGCGCGGTCAGTACAAGTTGCTCGCTGACTTCATAGAACTTGGCGGCGATCATGTCGGCGATCGGGTTCTCGAGGCCGTCGACCGTGCCGGTCGAAAGCGCAAGGTACACCTCGTCGAACGCCACGGGCGTGGGATTGGCGCCCAGCGCGCGGCCGAGAAACTGCCAGGTATCGGAACCCGGAACGCGCAGCTTGAGCCCGGCGAGATCCGCCGGCGTCTGGACGTCCTTGGCCTTGCGCAGGATCACATGGCGCGTGCCCAGGTACTGGGACCCCAGAATGGAGACATCCATCTCGCTGGCAACCCGGCTGCGATACTCGGTGGCCACATCGCTGTCGTCGAATACCTTGTGCAAATGCGCCGCGTCGCGCAGCAGATACCCGGCAGTGTAGATGGAATATTCGGGGATATAGCTGGCAATGTCCTGCGGCGAGATCATGCCCACTTCGAGATTGCCGCGCTGCATTGCGGGGATCTCGGTGCCCTGGTCGAACAGCGTCGCGTTGAGGTAGACTTCCACTGCAAGGGTGGGCGACTTGGCCTCGACCATTTCCTTGAACTTCATCAGGCCCTTGGCCTGCCATTCCGCATCCGGGCTGGGCGTGGAAATACGGATCACCTTCTTGTCCTGGGCGAGGACGCCCTTCGTGAAGATGGCCGGCGCCGCGAGGGCGGCGCCCGATACCGCCAGTAGGGTTCTGCGTGTAATCCTGCTTGTGCCGTGCTTGCTGTTGTTCACCGTCGTCTCCCTTTTTTCGATTAGTCCGGACTATCCCGGCCCGTCGCAGCGGATTTCTCCTTTTCCGACTCGGCAAGGAGGCGCTCCACTTCGGCGCTGTTATGGGTTTGGGCGAGTTCCGCCGCCCTGGCGGCGTTGCCGCTCACGACCGCGTCCTTGAGGGCGCGGTGGTCTTCGATCAGATGGTGGTAGTCGCGCGTGGTCAGGCCGATGTGAATCATCTGGAACCGGACCTGCTGGATCAGCTTCTCATGCTGCTGGATCAACCTCTTGTGGCCCGAAATGCCGACCACCGTCCGGTGCAGGTTGAAATCCGCGTCGACAATCGCTTCGCGATTTCCCGAATTGGCGGCCTTCTCGAGCTGGGCGAAGGCCTTCTCGAGCTGGGTCCGGTCCGCGGGCGTGGCACGTTCGGCGGCCAACCTGGCCCCAAGGCCCTCCAGCACGCCGCGCAGGGTATAGAGTTCCCAGGCTTCGTGCACCGAGGCGGGCGCCACCTCCCATTTGGTGAAGGCGACCTGGCAGACCAGTCCCTCGGAGGTCAGTTGCATCAGCGCGGACCGGATGGTGCCGCGGCTGACTTCCAGGTCACGGGCAAGCTCGGTCTCCAGCAGCCGGTGCCCCGGCGGCATCGACCCGTTGACGATCTGTCGCCTTATGCTGTTGGCCGCTTGACGGTCCAGCAGCCGGTCCTGGGTCTTCAGGCTTTCGAGAGCCACCATTCTCGTTCCTCTCCTATCGGTGATTGCAGGCAAGCGCGCCGTTCATACGACACCTGCCGGCAATGCCAAAGAGAGCCGACACTTCTGGAGACGGAAATCCGCATGGGCCCTCGACCGGACGCTTCGACTTTTTCGGTCGTGCTTCAGGTCGATAGCCATGCACCCCCCTCAATTCTGCCCGGTGCCAGAGCAAGGGCCCGGTTGGATCATTGAGAATGCAGAATAGGTCAATTGTCAACAATTGATTATAGGACGCTGTAAGTGAGCCGACGCCTGCGTGTCGATTGACACAAAGGAAGATTGCTGACAATAAACCATTATGGCATCACTTTGACGGGCGACATGGCAATCAGCGCGCGCATAGGCGTCGATATCGGCGGCACGTTCACCGACCTGGTCCTGGCCGCCAGCGACGGTCGGCGTTTCACCAGCAAGGTCTCATCGACGCCCGCGCGACCTGAAGAAGCGGTTCTCGCCGGAATTCGCGCGCTTCTGGAGGAAGCCGCCCTTGGGGCCGGCGATATCACCGCAGTGCTGCACGGTACGACCGTTGGCTCCAATGCCATCCTGCAAAAGCGCGGAGGGCATATCGGGCTTCTGACCACCAGGGGCTTCCGCGACGTGCTGGAGATCGGGCGCCTGCGCACGCCGGGCATGTTCGATCTTTCATGGGACAAACCGGCGCCACTCGTGCCGCGCCATCTGCGCTTCGAGGTCACCGAGAGGATTGCGGCGGATGGCAGCATCGTCACCGCCCTCGACGAGGATGAACTGGGCGCGCTCTGCCGGCGCTTCCTGGAGGCGGAACTGGACACGCTGGCGCTGTGCTTTCTCAATTCCTACCGCAATCCCGCGCACGAATTGCGCGCTGCCGAGATCGTTCGCGCGGCCGTGCCCCGACTGCCGGTCTCCGCTTCGGTCGCGATCCTGCCCGAACAGCGCGAATACGAGCGCACGTCCACCACGGTGGTGAACGCCTATGTCCTTCCCGTCATGCGCGACTATCTGGTCGCGCTGCAGGCGGGCCTGCGCAAGGCCGGCATCGGGGCGCCGCTGTTCATCAGCAATTCAAATGGCGGACTTGCGCCCGTGCATGTCGCGCAGCAAAAGCCGGTCATGTTCATCTCCTCCGGGCGCGCGGCGGGGGCGACGGGCGCAGCGCATGCGGGCCGGACCTCTGGCATTCCCAACCTGGTGGCCTTCGATATGGGCGGCACCACCGCGTCGGCTTCGCTGATCAGGGGCGGTGAACTCACCCGCACCACGGAATATGAGTTCCGCGATGGCATTTCCACGCCGAGCCGCTTCATCAAGGCGGGCGGATACCTGATGCGGGTGCCCACGGTCGATGTGGCCGAAATCGGCAACGGGGCCGGCTCAATCGCGCATGTCGACGATGGCGGTCTGATCTCGGTCGGGCCTGTTTCCGCTGGCGCCAGCCCGGGGCCGGCCTGTTATGGCGCGGGCGGCGATCGCCCGACCCTGACCGACGCCAACCTGGTTCTGGGCTACCTGCCCGACCGGCTGGCCGGTGGCAGCATGGCGCTATCTGTCGACCTCGCCGCCGCCGCCATCGAGGAACATGTGGCAAGGCCGGCCGGCCTGTCACTGGTCGAGGCGGCGCTGGGAATGCGGGCCATTGCCAATTCCAACATGTCGCGCGCCATCCGCGCGGTGACGGTGGAGCGCGGACAGGACCCGCGTGATTTCGTGCTGTTCGCATTTGGTGGCGCGGGGCCCAACCATGCCTGCGATCTCGCCAGAAGCGTCGGCATTACCCGGATCGTGCTGCCCCCGGGACCCGGAGTGTTCACCGCTTCGGGCATGCTCGAGGCGGCGGTTGAATATTTCTTCATTCGTCCTTTCGCCCGCGGGCCGGGCAGGCTTGATCCCGCCGACCTGCGCGCCGAAGCGTCGACGCTGCGCGAACAGGCCAGCCGGGAGTTGCGGGCCGAGGGATTGGACATCGCCGCCGTGCAATTCGGCTTCGAGATCGACATGCGGTTCCGCGGCCAGGATTCCGAACTCCAGATCGCGGTAGAGCCTTTCGGGGAAGAATTGTCTTCGCCCGACCTGAACACCCGTTTCCTCGCCGCCTATGAAGACATGTTCGGATATGTCTCATCGGACGGCATCGAGACCGTCAATCTGCGCCTGCGCGCGCATTGGCCGCCTGCGCCCCGCCCCATGCCCGCCCCGAGCGCGCCCTCCGGCCTGCCGGCGCGACCGCTCGCGGATCGACTGGTGCATTTCCGGGCCGATGCCGGTCCGGTGCTCACCCCCGTGCATGACCGGAACGCTGTCACGGGCCCTGTCGCGGGGCCCGCGATCTTCGAGAGTGCCGATACCACGTTCACCATACCCCCCGGCGCTCTGGCGGAACCGGATCGGCACGGCAACCTCGTGGTGACCTTTCGTGACTGATCTCTCCCAGACATCCCCCGAGACGGGCTTCACCCCCGATCCGGTGACCTTCGCGGTCATCAAGTCGGCGCTCGATGCCATTGTCGACGAGATGGCGGCGACGGTGATGCGGACCGCGCGCTCCCCGATCGTGCGCGACGTGCTCGACTATTCGGCCACGCTTTGCGACAGCGAGGGCCGGATCCTGAGCCAGGCCAAGACCGTGGCGCTGCATCTGGGCGCGGTGCCGGACGCCATGCAGGTCATTGTCGCGCGGTTCGCCGCGACCGCGCGCGAGGGCGACGTCTACGTGCTCAACGACCCTTACGCGGGCGGCATGCACCTGCCGGACATATTCATGGTCAAGCCGGTCTTCTTCGAAAAGCGGCTGCAGGGATATGCGGTGGTGGTTGCCCATCATTGCGATGTCGGCGGGCGGGTACCGGGCTCGAATGCCGCCGATTCCACCGAGATCTTCCAGGAAGGCCTGCGCATTCCCCCGATGCGCCTGTTCGATGCCGGCCAGCCCAACGAAACGCTTCTGGCGCTGCTGCGCGCCAATGTGCGCCTGCCCGATCTTGTCCTGGGTGACCTCGATGCCCAATACGCCACATGCCGCACCGGCGAGCGCGAGCTCATCCGGCTGATCGAGCGGTACGGCGAGACCGGGCTTCGCGCCTATTTCGATGCGCTGCTCGATTACGGCGAGATCCTGACGCGCAAGTCCATCGCGTCCTGGCCAGACGGCATCTTCAGCTTCGAGGATGTGATCGACGGGGACGGCTTTTCCGCCGACCCGATCCCGATCCGCTGCGCCATCACTGTGAAGGGCGATGCGCTCGAGATCGATTTCGCGGGGTCGTCGCCCCAGGTCCGTGGCGCGATAAACGCCACCTTCTCGTTCACCAAGTCCGCGGCCTATCTCGCCGTCCGCTGCGCGCTCGATCGCGATGTGCCCAACAATGCCGGCGTCTATCGCGCGATTACGGTCAGGGCACCCGACCATTCCATCCTCAAGCCGGACATGCCCGCACCGGTCGCGGCGCGCGCGCTCACCGGCTACCGGGTGGTGGATACCATGCTCGGCGCCCTGTCCAGGATCGCCCCGGCGCGGCTGATGGCGGCGGGTGAGGGCGGCAATACGGTTCTCTCCATGGGCGGCTACGACAAGAAGACCGGCGAACCCTTCGTCCTTGTGGACATGATCAACGGCGCCTGGGGCGGACGCGCCGACAAGGACGGGATCGAGGCCATCACCAATCCGGCCCAGAACATGTCCAACCTGCCGGTCGAGACGCTGGAAAGCCGCTATCCGCTGCGCATGGAGGAATATGCATTGCGTCCGGATTCATGCGGCGCCGGCCGGTACAGGGGCGGCCTGGGCCTGATCCGGACCTATCGGATCCTTGCCGACGACACGATGGTGCAGGTGCGCGCCGACCGCACGATGACGCCCCCCTACGGCATCGCGGGCGGGCTGCCTGGCGGCCTGTCGCGCAATACGCTCAACCCAGATGCCGAGAACGCGCCCCTGCCCGGCAAGTTCACCCGCAGGCTCGGCAAGGATACCGTGATCCGGCACGAGCAGGCCGGCGGGGGCGGCAATGGCGATCCGCTTGAGCGGACTATCGAAGCCATCGCCTTCGATATCAGGGAGGAGAAGATCACTCCCGAATACGCCGCCCGTTACCACGGCGTCTGTTTTGCGGGCGATGGGGCCATCGACGCCAGGGCCACGCATTTGAACCGGGAGCGGCTGCGCGCTGCCCGAAACGATCACAGGGAGACCGGCCAATGAGCGGGATCAGGACGGCAGTCGTCACAGGCGGCGCCAGCGGCATCGGGGAGGCCACGGTGATGCGCTTTGCCGCGGCGGGCTGGAACGTGGTGATCGGCGACATCAATGCCGAGCGCGCCGAGGCGGTCGCGGAGGTCGCGCGCGCTGCCGGCGCGGCATCGGCAGGCGTTGTGCCGCTCGATCTCGCCGACGAGGCCAGCGTGACGGCCTTCGCCGACCGGACCTTCCGGATGCACCCGTCGGTTGATGCGGTGGTCAATTCCGGTGGCATCCTGCAAAACGGCATCCGCTTCAACGACATGCCCGTCGACGAATTCGACACGGTGTGGAGGGTGAATGTCCGCGGCACGCTGCTGATCAACCAGGCTTTTGGCCGCCGGATGACGAAAGCGGGCTCGGGCAGCATCGTCAACATGTGCTCGCTGACGACCTATCGGGCCTCTCCGCAACCCGCCTATGCCCCTGCCAAGGCGGCCCTGAAATCGATGACGGAGACCATGGCCGCCGATTTCGGCCCCTCGGGCGTGCGGGTCAATGCCGTCGCACCGGGCTATACCCTCACCCCGGCCATGCAGGCCCGTATCGATTCCGGCGCGCGCAATCCGCAGGCCATTCTCGACAAGTCCGCGATCAAGCGGCTGGTCCAGCCGTCCGATGTCGCGGAGGCGATCTTCTTTCTCTGCTCGGATGCGGCATCGGCGATCACCGGGGTCGTGCTGCCGGTGGATTGCGGCTGGCTCGCCTATTCCGCCTACGCGTCCTACGCCTCGCAGCCAGACTGAGGCGCCACACCTTCCGCCCTCCAGGCGCCAGCCGGATCGTATCCGGCCGGCTTTCTGTCTGGCCCGAAGAAAAGCCGGCCGGCTCCTCGCCCGGCCTAGTTGAAGTTGAGATACATCGTCTTTTTCTGGAAATAGCCTTCCAGCCCGTACTTGCCGTCCTCGCCGCCAATGCCGCTGTCGCGCATTCCGGCGTGGTGCGCCTGCACCACGTCGCCGCCCGGCTTGTTGACGTAGATCTCGCCGAATTTCAGCTCGCGGGTCAGGCGCATGATACGGCGCATGTCCCGGGTGAAGACATAGGCCGACAGGCCGTAGCGGCTCTCGTTCGCCAGCCGCATGGCCTCGTCGAAGTCGCCAACGCGCATGATCGGCACGACCGGGCCAAAGACCTCATCCTGCATGATCTTTAGGGCGTTGTCGTTCACGCTCATCACGGTTGGCTGGTACCAGTGCCCCCTGCCAAAGCCTTCGCCGCTCATCCGCCTGCCGCCGGTCAGCACTTCGGCGCCCGCCTCGACCGCGGCCCCGACCATGGCCTCCACCTTTTCCAGCTCCGGGCGGCTGAATTTCGGCCCGACATCGACAAGCTGGCGCGGATCGCCAACCTTGAGGGCCTCGACCGCCCTGATGAACCGCTCGGTGAACTCATCGGCGATCTTCTCGTGCACATACATGCGCTCGTTGCAGATGCAGATCTGCCCGCAATTCTCGAAGCGAGACTGCACCGCCGCGTTGACGGCGGCGGCAATGTCGGCGTCCTCGGCGACCACGAAGGGTGCCTTGCCACCCAGTTCGAGCCGCAGAATCTTGAGATCGTCGGCAGCGGCGCGAAAGATCGACTTGCCGGCCCGCACGCTCCCGGTCAGGGTGACCAGGCGCGTATAGGGATGGGTGACGAGCGCATTGCCCAGCACCTCGCCGGTGCCCGACACAACATTGATCACCCCTGCGGGAAACCCGGCCTCCACGGCCAGTTGCGCGATCTCGAAGGCGGAAAGCGGTGTGCCTTCGTGCGCCTTGACCACGACGGTATTTCCGGCCAGCAGCGCCGGCCCGATCTTGCGGCACACAAGACCCGCGGGATAGTTCCACGCGGTCAGCGCCACGACCACGCCGTGGGCAACCTTCTGGATCCAGATCTGCTCGTTGGGATTGTCGGAGGGAATGATGTCTCCGGTCACGCGCCGCGCTTCCTCGGCGGCATAGGTGAGATAGAGCGCGGCGCCCTCGATCTCGCCGCGTGCCTCTGCGAGCGGCTTGCCCTGTTCCGCGATGACGACCTGCGCCAGCCGTTCGCGGTTCTGCAGGATCAGCCGGGCCAGGCGCTTCAGCAATTCGGCTCGCTCGATTGGGGGCAGGGCCTCCCATTCGGGCTGGGCCCGCCATGCGGCCGACAGCGCCCGATCCGCATCCGCCTCGCTGCCGCGCGGCACGGAGGCAATGATCTCCTCGGTCGCCGGGTTCTCGACCTCGATCCATTCCTTGACCGTGGAATCGACCCACTCGCCATCGATGAAGTGACGATAGCGGTCGGTGCCCTTGACCAGTTCCTTCATTGCCTGCAAAGCGAAAACTCCTGTATCCGGGCGATATGGGAAGGCGGGCAAGTCCGGCATCGGACACGGCCGGCGACGTTGCGGCAATCGGCCGACACGCATCGAGCCTTGTGCACAAGGACAATTGCCCGCCGGCCTGCCTTCGTCAAGAAGAATGTTGACAATTAGCGATTAATCCTGTCACCTGCCGACCATCGGATCCGCCCCAGGAACTTACGCCACGCGATGCCAGTCCCGCCCTATTCCCGGTATCTGTCGACGGCGATCGCAACGCCGATCACGTCGGGCCTGCGTCCGGATGCCGAGCGCCTGGTGCGGTTCGCCCGGCACCTGCTCGGCGAAGGGGTGGACGGGATCACGATTTTCGGCACCACCGGGGAAGGGCCGGAATTTTCCGTCCGCGACCGGATGGCGACGCTCGACGCCCTGGTCGCCGCCGGAATAGAGCCCCGGCGCATCATCGTTTCGACAGGGGCGCTCGCCTTCGAGGATTCCGTAACGCTGTCGCGCCACGCTTCGGGTCATGGGGTGGCGGGTTGCCTTCTGATGACGCCGTGCATGTATCGCGGCGGCATCACCGATCACGGCGTTTTCGAATTCTATCGCCAGGTTATCGAGCGGACCAGCCGGGCCGACCTGCGCCTGTTCGTCTATAACTTCCCCGATATTTCAGGCGTCACCATTTCGCTTCCGGTCCTGCGCCGGCTGACCGAGAAATTTCCCGGCGTCATCGCCGGCCTCAAGGACAGCGGCGGTGACCCCGGGCTGACGAAGCAATACATCCTGTCCTTTGCCGGCCTGTCGATCTTCACCGGCAACGAGATCGACATTCCCGAACTCAACCCGCTGGGGCTGGCGGGCACCGTGTGCGGTCTCGCCAATATCATGCCCGGCTTCATGCGCACCCTGGTCGATGTGCGCAACGGCTACGAGGGCCGCCCGCTGGTCGAGGCGCTGCGCCGCGCCGATGCGATCCTGTCGCGTTATGCGTTCATTCCCTCGGCCAAGTCGATCATTGCCGATACGATGTCGGATGATTCCTGGCTGCGGGTAATGCCGCCGATGACCCTGCCGCCCACGGTGCAGCGCAACCAGATCGTCAGCGCTTATCGGCAGTGGGAAAGCTCCGTTTCCGGGCTAGTCCGGACCCCGCGAGCGCCTGCTTCGGACAGCAATGTCACCCCGATCAGGATCGCCTGACGGGCCGCGTCGCAAATCGGTTCGGAGACGATGAATTGACACTCCCGCATAACGCGCCCGACCTCGACACGCCGGAAATCCGCGACGCGCGGCGGGAACTGGCCGCCTGTTTCCGCATGGCCGCCCGCCTTGGAATGCACGAGGGCATCTGCAACCATTTCTCGGCGCTCGTGCCCGGCTCAAGCGAACTGTTCCTGGTCAACCCCTATGGCTATGCCTTTGCCGAGATCACGGCCTCGAAGCTGCTTGTGTGCGATTTCGAGGGCAATGTGGTGTCGGGCGAGGGTGTGCCCGAGCCCACGGCCTTCAATATCCACGCCCAGTTGCACAGGCTCAAGCCCCAGGCGCGCGTCGCGTTCCACACGCATATGCCCTATGCTACCGCGCTGGCGATGATTGACGCCGAGCCGCTCTGCTATGCCGGACAAACCGCGGCGCGCTTCCATGGCCGTGTGGCGGTCGACACCGCTTACAACGGGCTGGCGCTCGACGCGGGTGAGGGCGCGCGGATCGCCGGCGCTATCGGCAAAGCGGATATCGTGTTCATGCGCCATCACGGGGTAATGGTGCTGGCGAAGTCCATCGCCGAGGCCTGGGACGATCTCTATTACCTTGAGCGCGCCTGCGAGGTGCAGGTCCTGGCCATGTCGACAGGCAGGCCCTTGTTGCCCATCGACCGCGAGCTGGCGCGAAAGACCGGCGCGCAGATAATGAGTGAGGCGGTGGACGGCGCCAGACTGCATCTGGCCAGCATCCAGCGCCAGCTCGATCGCGACGCGCCCGACTACAGGGACTGACGGCCCGGTCCTGTGAGCACAAGCGCCGGCCCCGCCACCATGCCGGCCTGCGGACCCGTGCCTCAGGTCTTTGCCACGGTCTTGTCGGATTCCAGACGGCCGCCATTGGCCCAGTCATGCGGCGCCACATCGGTGAACACCACCGCCACCGCCTCCGCGCGGCAGCCCAGCGTCTGCGACGCCAGTTCCGTCACGGCCTTCGCGAAGGCGCGTTTCTGCTCCTGCGAACGGCCGGCCAGCAGTTCGACGCGAATGATGGGCATGTCCAAGGTCTCCCGTTCCTGGTTTGGCAAGGTTCCGCCTGACGCAAGGTCGTTGCCGCGCGCTCAGAGCCAGGCGTTGATGTGCCAGGGCGCGAACTCGTCCTCGCCATAGCCGAGCAGTTCGCTTCTGGTGGGTTTTCCCGAGGCGGTTTCGAGCATGAGCCTGAAGATGCGTTCACCCATCTGCTCGAGGGTCTCGTCGCCGTCGAGCAGCGTGCCGCAATTGAAGTCCATGTCGTCGCCCATGCGCTCGAAGATCGGGGTATTCGAGGCCAGCTTGATCGAGGGGCTGGGACGGCATCCGAAACACGAACCCCGCCCGGTGGTGAAGGCGATCAGGTTGGCGCCCGAGGCCACCTGCCCCGTGGCGGACACGGGGTCGAAGCCCGGCGAATCCATGAAGATCAGCCCTTTCCGGTTCACCGCCCCGGCATAGGCGATCACGTCCACCAGATTGGTATTGCCGCCCTTGGCGACGGCGCCGAGCGACTTCTCCAGAATGGTCGTCAATCCGCCCTCCCGATTGCCGGGCGAGGCATTGCCGTCGAACCCGTGCGGCTCGCGTCTGGTATAGTCCTGCCACCAGTCGAGCAGCGCGATGAGCCGTTCGCCCACCTCACGGGTGACCGCGCGTTCGAGCAGCAGGTTCTCGGCGCCGTGGATTTCGGGCGTCTCGGCAAGGATGGCGGTTCCCCCGCACGCAACCAGACGATCGACGGCGGCCCCGAGGGCGGGGTTGGCCGTAAGCCCGGAAAGGCCATCCGATCCCCCGCATTGCAGCCCCACCACCAGTTCCGATGCGGGCACCGGGCTGCGCCGCGCCAGGGCCGCAATCTCCAGCATCTTTTCGATTTCGGCGATGCCGGCGGCAATGGCGGCCCGCGTGCCCCCGATCTCCTGGATCGTGAGGGTGCGCAGCATGGGCCCCGGCGCAAGACCCTGGTCGTCGAGAAGGGCGCCGATCTGATTGTCCTCGCACCCGAGCCCCACGATCAGCACGCCCGCGAAATTGGGGTGACGCACGTATCCGCCAAGGGTGCGGCGCAGCATGTCCATGCTGGTCGATCCGTCCGAGACGCTGCAGCCGGACTTGTGGGTCAGGGCAACGACGCCATCGACGCCGGGATATGCGTCCAGATTGCCCGGCACGGAGAAATGATCGGCGATCTTTCTTGAAACCAGGCTCGAGCAATTCACCGAGGCGATGACGCCGATGAAATTGCGGGTTCCCACCTTGCCATCCGGTCGGCGATATCCCTCGAAAAGGGGCACGTCCCGCGCGTCCAGATATCGCGTATTGCGCAGGCGCGCGCCGATCTCGCGCGTGGCCTGCGACGGCTCATACCCCAGATTGTGCTCGTGGACCCACGCGCCGGGACCGATATCGGCCAGCGCCCGCCCGATGACCAGGTCCATGCGGCGAACCTCGTTGCCCCTCGCAACCGGTTTGACCGCGACCTTGTGTCCGGCCGGGATCCGTTCGCGCGCCGCGGCCTCGAATCCCTCAAGCGTGGTTCCGGCCTCGATCGCGTCCACGGCGATGGCCACCTGGTCGTCCGCGTGCATGTGCAGGAGCCTGGGCAATGCAACCTCCGGCCCGCGCGCGGGCCTTCATCGAACCTGTTCCCGGGCCGCGCGGCCGCTCCCGGCCACGCCAGGCGCAACAGGTGCTTGCCCAAATCGACAATAGTATGAATGATTGTCAGCAATCGTACAATGGCCGTTGCCGAAATTCCGCCGGCCCGAAGGCGGGCACGCCGGCGCATGGTGAAGGTGGATCAGGCCGAGGCCCTGGCGCTGCCCATTTCTTCTTGCCGCACCACCTTGATTCCGGAGGCGGGAATGCGCCGGATCACATAGTGCCGGCACGGATGCACGACCAGCCCCGGACCGGCATCCGCGGCGCGGCCAAGTCGCCTGTCGGGACCGAAATAGGTCGCGGTCTCGAAATAGTCGCGGTTGCGGTCCAGCTGCATTTCCAGGCGGCGGGCGATTTCCTCGCCAGTGCCCTCGGGATCGATGACGTCGTCGAAACCCAGCGCGGCCTTGGCGCGGCGCGCCTTTGCGCTGACATCGCGGGAAAACTGGATGATCGGCATGAAACGCAGGCCGGCGTCCGCGCAGCCGCGAATGTCGGCCCGCACGGCGGCAAGGGTTGCAGGATCGAGCGCCTCGTCGAGAAAGATGAAGGCGATATGGGCATGACGGCGCTGCACGACATCGCTGGCCGAGACGAATCGCCTTGTCTGCGCAAAGCCCGCCGAACGCACCAGCCCGTCGAGCCGCATGACCGCGGCATTGTCGGCCCCAAGTATATAGGCGCTGGTCTGGGCGAGCATCTTTGAACACTCCAAGGCGATATCGCGGGCCCCGATGCGGGCCGTCTGCCCGATCATGGGGAAAAATCGTTACGATCGCCTCAATCGCGCCGGTAGTGTTGTATCCAACCGGGTCTGGACATGTGGCGCATTCAGTCGTCGTATGTCGCAAAGCCCGAGAACCCGGACCCGGATCAGCCCATGCACCTCCTGCTCGTCGACGGATCGACCTACATCTTCCGCGCCTATCACGCGCTGCCGCCGCTGACCCGCAAGTCGGACGGCCTGCCTGTGGGCGCGGTTGCGGGCTTTTGCAACATGCTGTTCAAGCTGATGGCGGATTTCGACAATGGCGAGCCGCCCACCCATATCGCGGTGATCTTCGACTATTCGGGCAAGAGCTTCCGCAATGAATTCTATCCCGAATACAAGGCGCAGCGGCCCCCCGCGCCCGAGGACCTGGTGCCTCAGTTCGCCCTGACCCGCGCCGCGACACGCGCCTTCTCGGTAGCCGCCATCGAGCAGGAAGGCTTCGAGGCCGACGACATCATCGCCACCTATGCCACCGAGACGGCGAAGGCGGGCGGCAAGGTCACCATCGTCTCCTCGGACAAGGACCTGATGCAGCTTGTCGATGGCGAGACGATCCGCATGCTCGACACGCTGAAGAACCGCTGGATCGGCCCGGACGAGGTGCGCGAAAAATTCGGGGTGGGACCGGAAAAGGTGGTCGAGGTGCAGTCGCTCGCCGGGGATTCGGTCGACAACGTGCCCGGCGTGCCCGGCATCGGCATCAAGACCGCCGCCGAACTGATCAACGAATATGGCGACCTGGAAAACCTGCTCGCCCATGCCGGCGAGATCAGGCAGCCCAAGCGGCGCGAGAACCTGATCGCCTTTGCCGAGCAGGCCCGCATCTCGCACCGTCTGGTTACCCTCAAGCGCGACGTGCCGGTCGAACACGACATCGAGGACCTCGCCAAACAGCCCATCGAGGCGGGAACCGTCATTCCCTTCCTCAAGGCGATGGAGTTCAACTCCTTCCTGCGCCGGGTGGCGGCGGGCCTCGAGGCCGATCCGAACGCTTTCGAGGCCGACCCTGACCTCGCCGCCGCCGGCGGCGGCGCCGACAATGCCGAGCCGGTGGCCGACCACGGCGTCGCCGGCGCACGCGACGACGCGCCCGCCGCCTTCGCCGAGGCCGAGTTGCAGCGCATCAAGGCCATCCCGGTCGATCACGCGGCCTACGAGACGATTCGCGACAGGGCCGCGCTCGAACGCTGGATCGCCGCCATCACGGACAGGGGATATGTCTCGGTCGACACCGAAACGACCGGGCTCGACAACCAGCAGGCCGACCTGGTGGGCATTTCCCTTTCAACCGAACCGGGGAACGGCTGCTACATTCCGCTCGGGCACACGCAGGGCCAGGATGATCTTCTGGGTGGCGGCAAGGCCGAGGGGCAGATGGAGACCGCCGAGGCGATCAGGCTGCTCAAGCCGGTGCTCGAAAGCCCCTCGATCCTGAAGATCGGGCAGAACCTCAAATACGACATGGGCATCTTTTCGCGCTACGGCATCGAGCTTTCGCCCATCGACGACACCATGCTGATTTCCTACGCGCTTGACGGCGCGCGCAACAACGGCATGGATGCCCTGTCCGAGGCCTGGCTCGGGCATACCCCGATTGCGTTCAAGGACCTTGCCGGCACCGGCCGCAACCAGAAGACCTTCGCCGAGATCGACATTGCCGAGGCAACCAAATACGCCGCCGAGGACGCCGACATCACCCTGCGCCTCTGGCACGTGCTCAAGCCGCGCCTGGTGGCGGAGAGCGCGACCACGCTCTACGAGACGCTGGAGCGCCCGCTCGCCCCCGTGCTGGCCCGCATGGAGGCGCGCGGCATCTCGGTGGACCGGCAGATCCTTGCCCGCCTGTCGGGCGATTTCGCCCAGCGCGCGGCGGCGCTCGAGGCCGAAGCGCACGAGATGGCCGGCGAGACCTTCAACCTCGGTTCGCCCAAGCAACTGGGCGATATCCTGTTCGGCAAGATGGGGCTCGAGGGCGGCACGAAAACCAAGACCGGCGCCTGGGCGACCGGGGCCAACGTGCTCGACGATCTTGCCGCAAGGGAAGTGCCGCTGGCGCAGGTGATCCTCGACTGGCGCGGGGTGACCAAGCTCAAGTCGACCTATTCGGACGCGCTGCCCAATTATATCAATCCGCGCACGAAGCGGGTGCACACCTCCTACCACCAGGCTGCCGTGCTGACCGGGCGGCTCTCCTCCAGCGAGCCGAACCTGCAGAACATTCCGGTGCGCACCGAGGACGGGCGCAAGATCCGCACCGCCTTCGTCGCCATCGAGGGGCACAAGCTGATCTCGGCCGACTATTCGCAGATCGAATTGCGCATCCTGGCCCATATCGCCGACATCGAGGCGCTCAAGGACGCCTTCGAGGAGGGGCTGGACATTCACGCCATGACGGCCTCGGAAATGTTCAACACGCCCATCGAGGGCATGGACCCCATGGTGCGCCGGCGCGCCAAGGCGATCAACTTCGGCATCATCTATGGGATTTCCGCCTTCGGGCTGGCCAACCAGCTTGGCATTTCGCGCACCGAGGCGGGCGACTATATCGAGGCCTATTTCAAGCGCTTCCCCGGCATCAGGGACTATATGGAAGAGCAGAAGCGCACGGTGAAGGCGCAAGGCTTCGTCGAGACGATCTTCGGGCGCAAGATCCAGTTCCCCAACGCCAATTCGAAAAACCCCTCGGAACGTTCATTCGTCGAGCGCGCCTCGATCAACGCGCCGATCCAGGGCTCGGCCGCCGACATCATCCGCCGGGCGATGATCCACATGGAACCGGCGCTTGCGAAAAAGCGGGTGAAGGCCGACATGCTCTTGCAGGTGCACGACGAACTGATCTTCGAGGTGCCCGACGAGGGGGTGGACAAGGCCATCCCGGCCATTGTCGACGTCATGGTCTCGGCCGCCGAACCGGCGGTGCGGCTCACCGTGCCGCTGCAGGTGGACGCCCACGCCGCCCACAACTGGGACGAGGCGCATTGAGGGGGGAGATCTCGTCCATCGTCCCGCCAGCTACACCCACTCCGTCATTCCCGCCAAAGCGGGAATCCAATCCCGCCAGCTTCGCTTCGAACCGTCACGCTTCCCGCGTTGCGAAAGTGAGTGGATCCCGGGATCAAGTCCCGGGATGACGCAAGAGTTTTTGGCGCGGGCTTTGGGGGAAACGAGGAGGCGTCGGACTGCCGGCGCTGAGGGCGCAGCGAAACAATCGGCGCCACCGGTCCGGGAACGCTCCGCGTCTCCCTGAACCTGAGGGGACAATCTCCACCGGACCACTCGACATGTTCGACGTCGGCCCGGAATTGGCTGTCGATGTCGGCGGCACCCTTGGTGGCGGATAGCCGCATCCGGAACCAGTAGGCCGGATTGGCCGCCAGGCTTTCCGCCGCCTCGGCGTCGTCCCGGGACTTGATCCCGGGACCCACTCGCCGTTCAGCCCGGCAATGCGCGCGTTCGTCCATATCCCCGCCAGCCGCACGCACGGCACCCTTTGCATTGGCGTCTCCCGTCCCAACACTCTCGGCGTCATGCTCGGGCTTGACCCGAGCATCCATGATGAAGCCGTTACGCGGGCGATGTTCGTTGGATAGACCACCGACTGCTGGGCTTGTGGCAATGCTGCATGGACCCTCGGGTCAAGCCCGAGGTTGACGAAAGGGATGGGGCAAGGCGGCGCCACACCCACTCCGTCATTCCCGCCAAATCGGGAATCCAATCCCGCCAGCGCCGCGCCGCAGCGAAGCGCCTCCCGCGTTACGAAGGCGAGTGGATCTGAGATCAAGTCCCGGGATGACGCCCGAGATTGGGGCGGGCTTTGAAGGCCGGGGACGAGAGCGCCGATTGAGACGGGCCGCACACAGATTGAAACCGTCTCCGGGCGAGCCGCCATGCCAGACAACTCCCCATCGCTGCCAATCCGGTCCTGCCACTCCAATGTGCCGCGAAGCCGCGCATTTCTGCGCTGACAAGTCGCGCCCGCGCCGTTAATGTTGCGTTAACGCGGCGCTCCGGGGGCAGGCATGTTTCGATTCACGACTTTGGCGATTGCGGGCCTCGCCGGCCTGGTGATGGCCCCAGCCGTCCACGCGGCGGACTGGTCCGGCTGCTATGCCGGCGTCAACGGCGGCTATGCCAGCGCCAATACCCACCTTCGGGAAACCAGCGTCAACAACAATCCCATCGACTTCGACCGGGGCTCGCAGGTCGACAGGGGCTGGGCCTTCGGCGCGCAGGCGGGCTGCGACACCCTTTTCAACCAGGACTGGCTGGTCGGCTTCCGCGGCCTTTGGGACAAGTCCGATCTCTCCGGCAGCGTGCTGGTCGGCCCCGGCGACTATGTCGAAAGCACCGATCACACGCGGATCAATTCCTTCGCCACGCTGGTGGGCAAGCTCGGCGTGCTCGTTGCGCCCACGGTGCAGGCCTATGCGATTGGGGGCCTTGCCTGGGCGGATGTGGATTATTACGGCACGGTGCCCGTCGATCAGCGCGTGTTCTCGGGACACCAGAACCGGCTCGGCTACGACGTGGGCGCGGGCCTTTCGGTCATGGTCGCGCCCAACTGGGAGCTCTGGGGCGAGTACGACTACATGAATTTCGGCACCGGCAACGTCGCCTTCAACGGCGAGGGTTACAACACTGGTGTGCAACTGGGCGTCGATTCCGCGCAGGACGTGCACAAGGTGCTGATCGGCATCAATTATCGCTTCGACCAGCCCTCGCCCTGAAAATCTATCCCCGCTGTGCCTAACGCGAGCATGATGGCCCCGCTTTCCCGCACTTGAGCGGATCGTGCACACGAGCATGAGCGGGCAGGCGCCGGGGGCGGATCGGGGGTCGCCTCGTTTCGGGTTGCGTGCGGCCTACGGGCGAAAGCCTCTACGTCGCCCAGCCGAAAATCCCGGCAACGTGGGGCGGCATGAGCCTCCCAGACTACAAAAACAGACGAGGCCCTTGCCGCCCCACGTCCGCTCTCCAGCCAACGGCCCAAAAGGCCGGGGGACGATTCCGCGCGTCGCCCAATGGACGGCGCCGCGGGAAGGGATCAGGTCACCGCAGGGGCGTTTCGCCGGCGTTGAGAGGCCTCAAGAGGTCGAAGACGCGCTGACGCATCCACGCCTGAAACGGATTGCGCGTCGCCCGGCGGTGCCAGGCGCCCACGATCAGCGGCACGTCGATGGGCACGGGTGGTCGGTAGATCTCGAGCCCGAGTTGGGCGCGGACCCGTTCGGCCAGCTGGCGCGGGACGAGGGCGACGTGGTCGCTGGCACCCACTGCGCGGCAGACGCCGGAGAAGACCGGCAGGGTCATCACCACCCGGCGGCGGCGGCCGATGCGTTCGAGCGCTGCGTCCCCCATGGCCCGGAAGGTGCCTTCGGGGGAAAACAGCACGTGCCCGAGGCCGCAGAACAGATCGAGCGGCAGGACGCCCCCCGGAGCGATCCCCGCCGACTGCACCAGCGGATGGCCCTTGCGGGCGACGACAACGAAGGAGGAGCGAAATAGGGGCTCGCGCCCCACCCAGCGCGGCAGGTCGGTATCGGGGATGATCGCGAGGTCGGCCCGGTAGCGTTCGAGGCTCTCGATATAGTCGTAGGGCACGAGGTCGACCAGTTGCGCTCGCACGCCGGGGGCAGTCGCGGCAAGGAAATGGGCGAGCGCGGGCATGAGCATCTCGGCGAAGAAATCGCTGGCCGTGATGCGGAAGGTCCCGGTGGCGGTGGCTGGGTCGAAATCCTCCGGCGCGGCCAGCAGTTCGGCGAGTTCGTCGAGGTGCTCGCGGACCGGGAGTTCCAGCGCGCGCGCGTAGTCGGTGGGCACGAGCCGGTTGCCGTGGCGCACGAAAAGATCGTCGCCGGTGGCGTGGCGCAGGCGGGAAAGCGCCCCGGACACCGCCGACTGCGACAGCGCCAGGCGCTCGCCGGCCTTGACGGTGCTGCCCTCGCGCAACAGCGCGTCGAGCACGCGAAGGAGGTTGAGGTCGAAGATCGCGAAATTCATTTCGTCGATATCTTCTATTTAGGAAAACGGTTTGAACGATACCATGCGTACGATCTACCTTGACTGTCAACGAAGGCCTTTGTGCACACACCAAATTTCAAGGGAAGTCCTGAGATGACCATGACAGTCTCCGCCCACGCGGACGAACGCGAAATCCTCGACTGGATGGGGTTCACCTACCAGACGATCCTGAAGACCGAAGCCACCGGCGGCGCCATGTCCATCGTGGACAGCACCGTGCCGCCTGGCGAGGGTCCGCCGCGCCACGTCCATCAGGCGGAAGACGAAACCTTCGTCATTCTCACCGGCCGCTGCCGCTTCTGGGTCGGCGGCGAGACTTTCGAGCGCGGGGTGGGGGAAACCGCCTTCGTATCGCGGGGCACCGAGCACACCTTCATGGTGGTCGGGGACGAACCGTGCCGGCACCTGGTGATCCTCACTCCCGGCGGCTTCGAGGGGTTCTTCGCGGCCATGGCGGCCAACCGGTACGCCATTCCCGCCGACATGCCCGAGATCAACGAGGTGGCCGCGCGCTTCCATCTCACCTTCACCGGCTCGCCGCTCTCGGTCGTCAAGTGATGGAGCGGCCGGTCATTCATCACATACCGGCCTGCCCGTTCTCGCAACGGCTCGAAATCCTGCTGGCCCTCAAGGGCCGGCAGGGCGCCGTCACGTTCCACGTCGTCGACATCACGCGTCCGCGCGATCCGGAACTCCTGCACAAGACCCGGGGCACCACCGCCCTGCCGGTGCTGGAAACGCCGGGCGGGCAAGTGATCAAGGAGAGCCTTGTTATCCTTCGCTATCTCGACGAAACCGTCGGACCCCGCCCGGTGCGCCGGGCCGATCCGGCAGAACACGCAGTCGAGAACATGCTGATCCTGCGCGAGGCAGGTTTCGCCGCCGCCGGCTACCGGCTGATCATGAACCGCGACAGGTCGGCGCGAGAGGCCCTGCATGCCGCCATGCTGGCCGAATTCAGCGCGCTTGACCACTTCCTTTGCGACCATAGCGGCGCGCAGGATTACCTGTTCAACAGTTTCGGACTGGCTGAAACGGTGTTTACGCCCCTGTTCATGCGGTTCTGGTTCCTCGACTACTACGAGGATTTTGACCTGCCGCCGAACCAGGCTTTTGACCGCGTTCGCGCCTGGCGGTCGGCCTGTCTGGCGCACCCGGCGGCCGGACAGGTGACGCGCGAAGAGATCGTCAAGCTCTACTACGACTATGCAATGGGAGCCGGCAACGGCGCCTTGGTGCCCGGCCGCGCCCGGTCGAGCTTTGCCTTTTCGCCACACTGGAGGGATCGTCCGTGGCCGCCGCGCGACAAGTACAACACCGCGGCCACCGATGCGGAGCTTGGCCTCACGTGAGGGTGGCATCCGCACTCACGGCGCCAGGCCGCACCCGGTCAGAGAACGAACCGCGACAGGTCCGCATTGCCGGCAAGTCGCCCCACCTTGTCCGCCACATAGGCGGCGTCGATGCGAAGGGTTTCGCCGGACTTGTCGGGAGCCTCGAACGAGATGTCCTCGAGCAGCTTCTCCATCACCGTGGAGAGGCGGCGCGCGCCGATATTCTCGACCGAGTCGTTGACCGCGACCGCCGCGTCGGCAATGGCCTCGATGGCGTCGGGGGCGAAATCGAGGTTCACGCCCTCGGTCTGCATCAGCGCCACATACTGCTTGATCAGCGAGGCATCGGTATCGGACAGGATGCGGATGAAGTCCTCGCGCGTCAGCGCCTTGAGTTCCACCCGGATCGGCAACCGGCCCTGGAACTCGGGCAACAGGTCCGAGGGCTTGGCGATGTGGAACGCCCCCGAGGCGATGAACAGGATATGGTCGGTCTTGACCGGCCCGTACTTGGTGGAAACCGTGGTGCCCTCGATCAGCGGCAGCAGGTCGCGCTGCACGCCCTCGCGGCTCACGTCGGCCCCGCCACGGCCTTCGCGCACGGTGATCTTGTCGATCTCGTCGATGAAGACGATGCCGTTGTTTTCCACCAGGTCGACCGCGTCGGCCTTGAGCTGTTCCTGGTCGAGCAGCTTGTCCGCTTCCTCGGTGATCAGCAGCGCGTAGCTGTCCTTCACCTTCATCTGCTTCTTTACGGTCTGGCCGCCGAACGCCTTGCCCAGCATGTCGCCGATATTGATCATGCCGACATTGGCGCCGGGCATGCCGGGGATCTCGAACATGGCGCCGCCCTGCTGGGCGGAAACCTCCAGTTCGATGTCCTTGTCGTCGAGTTCGTTGTTGCGCAGCTTCCTGCGGAAGCTGTCGCGGGTCGCGGGCGAGGCGGACTGCCCCACCAGCGCGTCGAGCACGCGTTCCTCGGCGTTCACATGCGCCTTGGCCTCGACCTCGGCGCGGCGCTTGTCGCGCAACAGGCCAAGACCGGCCTCGACCAGGTCGCGCACGATCTGTTCGACGTCGCGGCCCACATAGCCGACCTCGGTGAACTTGGTCGCCTCCACCTTGATGAACGGCGCGTTGGCGAGCCGCGCCAGGCGGCGCGAAATCTCGGTCTTGCCCACGCCGGTCGGCCCGATCATCAGGATGTTCTTGGGGGTAACCTCGCGGCGCATGTCCTCGCCCAGCTGCTGGCGGCGCCAGCGATTGCGCAGGGCAATCGCCACGGCGCGCTTGGCGTCGTGCTGGCCGACGATGAAACGGTCGAGCACGGAGACGATCTCGCGGGGGGAGAAATTGGTTTCGCTCATCGGGGTTCAGACCTCGCTGTCGAGGGTTTCGACCGTCACGCGGTCATTGGTGTAGACGCAGACCTCGGCGGCAATGGCCATCGCCCTGCGCGCGATCGCCTCGGCGTCCATGTCGGTTTCCATCAGCGCCAGGGCGGCGGAATAGGCATAGTTGCCACCCGAACCGATGCCGACCGCGCCGTGGTCGGGCTGCAGCACGTCGCCGGTGCCGGTCAAGACGAGCGAGTCGCGCTTGTCCGCCACGATCATCATGGCCTCGAGCCGCCTCAGATAGCGGTCGGTGCGCCAGTCCTTGGCCAGCTCCACCGCGGCGCGCATCAGCTGTTCGGGATATTGCTCGAGCTTGGCTTCAAGGCGTTCGAACAGCGTGAAGGCGTCAGCGGTCGCCCCGGCGAACCCGCCGATGACCTTGCCCCCGGCCAGGGGCCGCACCTTGCGCGCGTTGTGCTTCATCACGGTCTGGCCAACCGAGACCTGTCCGTCACCGGCAACGACGACCTTGCCGCCTTTTCTCACCGTGATGATCGTGGTGCCATGCCAGTCGGGAAAGCGGGAATTCTCGTGTTCTGTCATACTCAACTCCAGGACCGCGCCTTGTGGGAGCCGACGATCGGCCTCCGTTTTTGGGCGCGTCATGCGGGGCCATGCCTGACGTTCAGGCCAGCGCCCCGGGCGTCCTATTTAGGCTCTCGTCCAACGATTGCAAATCGCGCACGCGAATGTGAAACCGGAGCCGGCGCCAAGACAAGGTTAAGGCCAGCGCGCCAGAATGCTTTGCGCGGGGCGCGCAAGCTGCTAGACAACGCCCCTGTCATGGCTGACCTGTTCCGGGGCCCCAAGAATGCGCAAGGCTGAAATCGCCCGCAAGACCGCAGAAACCGAAATCTCCGTCGCCGTCGATCTCGATGGCACGGGCAAGCGCGAGATCGCAACCGGCATCGGTTTTCTCGACCATATGCTCGATCAGCTGTCCCGCCACTCGCTGATCGACATGACGATCAAGGCCAGGGGCGACCTGCATATCGACGATCACCACACCACCGAAGACGTGGGGATCGCGCTCGGCCAGGCCATTCGCCAGGCGCTTGGGGACAAGCGCGGCATCGTGCGCTACGCCTCGGCGGACCTGCCGATGGACGGAACGCTGAGCCGCGCGGCGATCGACGTGTCGGGACGGCCCTATCTGGTGTGGCGGGTGGCGTTCGCGCGCGACAAGGTGGGCACCATGGATACCGAGCTGTTCCGGGAGTTCTTCCAGGCCTTCGCGATCAATGCCGGGGTGACGCTGCACCTCGAGTGCTTCTATGGCGACAACGACCACCACATCGCCGAGAGCCTGTTCAAGGCATCCGCCCGGGCGTTGCGTGGGGCGGTCGAGATCGACCCGCGTGCCGCAAACCTTATTCCTTCGACCAAGGGGACGCTCTAGCCCCCCTTGCGGCTCGTATTCATGGAGCCCTGAGAAATGACCGTATTCGCCGTCTATTCGCGTGCGCACGACAAGAACGGGCCTGAAGCGCGGGCGCTGCCCGAGCGCTTTTCGTGGTTTGCCTTCCTTCTCCCGCCGGTCTGGGCGCTGGTGCATGGTTTGTGGCTCGCCCTTGCAGGCTGGGTGATCTTCCTCGTCGGGCTGAACGCGCTGGCCGAACGGATCGGATCCGACACGCCTTTTGCGCTTTACGTCCTGGGAGCGCTGTGGACTGGGTTTGAGGCGTCGGCGTTGCGTGGCGCCGCGCTCAGGCGCGGCGGCTGGACCAGCGCGGGCGATGCGGTGGCCTCTGGCCCCGATCTTGCCGAACTGGAATGGGCCCGGCGCCAGGCGGAGACGAAGGCCGAATGAGCGATCTTGTCGCCATTGTCGACTATGGGTCGGGCAACCTGAAATCGGCGGAGAAGGCCTTTCAGAGGGCGGCGCGCGAGCAGGGCGCTGGAACTGGGGTGACCGTGACCGCGGACCCCGACGTGGTTGCGCGCGCCACCCGCATCGTCCTGCCCGGCGTCGGCGCCTTCGCCGACTGCCGTGCGGGTCTATTGGCCGTGCAGGGCATGAGGGAGGCGCTGGAGGAACGCGTGATCGGCGCTGGCGTACCGTTCCTCGGTATCTGCGTGGGCATGCAGCTGATGGCCGAGCGCGGGCTCGAAAAGGGCGAGCACGACGGGCTGGGCTGGATCGCCGGCGACGTGGTGCGCATCACGCCCTCCGATCCGGAAATGAAGGTGCCGCACATGGGGTGGAACACCATCTCGGTTCTCGGCGACCACCCTGTTTTCGAGGGGATCCCTGACGGCCGCGAGGGCTGGCATGCCTATTTCGTGCACTCCTACCACATGGCGATGAACGATCGCGCGCAGCTTCTGGCGAGCGCCGACTATGGCGGCGAGATTACCGCCGCGGTCGCCCGGGACAACATGGTGGGCACCCAGTTCCACCCTGAAAAGAGCCAGCAACTTGGCCTTGCGCTGATCGGCAACTTCCTGAGGTGGCGGCCATGATCCTTTTCCCCGCTATCGATCTCAAGGACGGCAATTGCGTTCGTCTCAGGCTCGGCGACATGGGCCAGGCCACCGTTTTCAGCAATGATCCGGCGGCGCAGGCACGCCAGTTCGAAAAACAGGGCTTTGAATACCTCCACGTGGTCGACCTCAACGGTGCCTTCGAGGGTCAGAGCGTCAATGGCGCGGCGGTCGAAGCGATCCTTTCGGCGGTGAAGTTCCCGGTACAGCTCGGCGGTGGAATCCGTACGCTCGCCCATATCGAGACCTGGCTGGACAAGGGCCTAGCCCGGGTGATCCTGGGCACGGTCGCAGTGCGCGATCCCGACCTGGTCAAGGCCGCCTGCAAGGCGTTTCCCGGACAGGTCGCTGTCGGGATCGACGCGCGCGGCGGCAAGGTCGCGGTCGAGGGCTGGGCCGAAACCTCCGAACTCACGGCCATCGAACTGGCGCAGCGTTTCGAGGGCGCGGGCGTCGCCGCGATCATCTACACCGATATCGACCGCGACGGGGTTCTGGCCGGAATCAACTGGCCATCGACCCTGGAGCTTGCCAAATCGGTCGCAATTCCAGTGATCGCCTCGGGCGGGCTGGCCTCGATGGCGGATATCGAGATGATGACCAAGCCGGAAATGCAACTCCTCGAAGGCGCCATTTCCGGCCGCGCGCTCTATGACGGGCGGATCGATCCGCAAGCGGCGCTCGCCATGCTCAAGGGGGTGCGTGCATGACCCCCAAGTCGCGCATCATGTCCTGCCTCGACGTCAGGGACGCAGGCGCCGCCCGCAGCGGTGAAGCCGCGAGGACGGGCAATCGCAAAGGAAAGGCGGCCGTCCGGTGACCCTCAAGACGCGCATCATGCCCTGCCTCGACGTCAGGGACGCGGGCGCCGCCCGCAGCGGTGAAGCCGCGAGGACGGGCATTCGCAAAGGAAAGGCGGCCGTCCGGTGACCCTCAAGACGCGCATCATACCCTGCCTCGACGTCAAGGACGGCCGCGTCGTCAAGGGCGTGCAGTTCGTAGATCTGATTGACGCAGGGGATCCGGTGGAAGCCGCCATGGCCTATGACGCGGCCGGGGCGGACGAGTTGACCTTCCTCGACATCACCGCGAGCCACGAAAACCGCGACACCATTTTCGACGTGGTGGCGCGCACCGCCGAGCATTGCTTCATGCCGGTGACGGTCGGCGGAGGCGTGCGCACGCTTGAGGATATTCGCAAGCTGTTGCTGTCCGGTGCCGACAAGGTGTCGATCAACACCGCGGCGGTGAAGGATCTCGATTTCGTGGCCCGGGCGGCCGACAAGTTCGGTGATCAGTGTATCGTGGTCTCGGTCGACGCCAAGCGCCGCGCGACCCAAGCACCGGGCGGAGACAATCGCTCGGAGTGGGAAATCCATACCCATGGCGGGCGGACGCCGACCGGTATCGATGCGCTGGACTTCGCGCTTCGGGCCGTGGAACGCGGCGCCGGCGAACTGCTCGTCACCTCGATGGACCGGGATGGCACCAAATCCGGCTTCGATCTCGAACTGACCCGCACCATTGCCGATGCGGTGCATGTGCCGGTAATCGCGTCAGGCGGCGTCGGGACGCTCGAGCATCTGGTCGAGGGGGTGAGACAGGGGCACGCGAGCGCGGTACTGGCCGCGTCGATCTTCCACTTCGGCACGTTCACCATCGGCGAGGCCAAGCGCTACATGGCCGAACGCGGTATCCCGATGCGCATGGACCCCACCGATATCTCCATGCCCGACGCCGCGATATCGCCCAAGGTCTGACTTGCCGGAAGGCAGGCGCAGGGTTTACCGCTTTGAGCGCAATGACCATCGCCAGCACGCCCGGCGACACAGGAAGGACGAGCAGATGGGTTTCACGCTTGAACAGCTGAACGAGCGGCTTGCCGAGCGCGCAAAGGCGTCGCCCGAAATGAGCTATACCGCCCAGCTCCTCGCGCGCGGCGTGAACAAGTGTGCCCAGAAGCTGGGCGAGGAGGCGGTGGAGGCCGCCATCGCCGCGGTGACCGCAAATCGCGAGGAGCTCAAGGGCGAGGCGGCGGATGTGCTCTATCACCTGCTGGTGGTTCTGATGGCGGCGGGCGTGGGGCTCGACGAGGTGATGGCCGAACTCGAATCGCGTACCGGGCAGACCGGCCTTCAGGAAAAGGCGTCGCGTCATCCGGCCAGGGGCAACTGACATGCCAGGCTTTGCCGAGGACCCCTCCCCCTATCACCATTTTTCGAAGGACGAATGGGCCCGCCTGCGCGCCGACGAGCCGATGACGCTGGACCGGGCGGACCTTGATCGGCTGCGCTCGCTGAACGACCCGATCTCGATCCGCGAGGCCGAGGAAGTCTATCTGCCGATCACGCGCCTGCTGTCGTTCTATGTCGAGGCGGTGCAGGGGGTGCACAAGGCGACCACGCGCTTCCTGGGCACCAATGGCGAGAAGGTGCCATTCCTGATCGGTGTCGCCGGATCCGTGGCGGTGGGCAAGTCGACCACGGCGCGCGTCCTGCGCGCGCTTCTGCAACGCTGGCCTTCCTCGCCCAAGGTGGACCTGGTGACAACGGACGGGTTCCTTTATTCCAACGCGGCGCTCGAAGCGCGCGGGCTCATGGAGCGCAAGGGTTTCCCCGAAAGCTATGACCGGGCGAAGTTCCTGCGCTTTCTCTCCGACATAAAGGCGGGCAAGCCGGGGGTGGTGGCGCCCACCTATTCGCATCTGGTCTACGACCTTGTGCCTGGCGAGCATGTGGTCATAGACCGGCCCGACATCCTGATCGTCGAGGGCCTGAATATCCTGCAGCCGGGGGAGTGGCCGCGTTCGGGCCGGCCTGTGGTGTTCGCCTCGGATTTTCTCGATTTCACCGTCTTCATCGACGCGACCGAGCCCCATCTCAGGCGCTGGTACGTGGACCGGTTCCTGCGGCTCAGGGATACCGCATTCCGCGATCCGCAGTCGTTCTTTCACAAGTTCTCCAAGCTCAACGAGGAAGAGGCGGTGGCGCTGGCCGAGGAAATCTGGGCGGCGATAAACCTGCCCAACCTGATCGAGAACATCCTGCCCACCCGCGGACGGGCCGACCTGATCCTCACCAAGGGCGGCGATCACGCCATCGAGCAGGTAGCGCTGCGGCGAACCTGAACCAGTCGGGAAGGGATGCCCTCGACGCTGCGGCGGCAGGGCGCGGGACCGCGGTTCCTCGGGCGATCCGGGTTCAGGCGACGGCCTGACCGTTCCTCTTCGACCCGCCCCTTACGCGGGCGAGATAGCTTGCGACGCCTTGCGCGGTCATGGGCTGCGCGAAATGGAAACCCTGCAGATACCGACAGCCCAGTTCGCCCAGCATTTCGGCCTGTTGCCGGTTTTCAACGCCTTCGGCGATGCTCTCGATCCCGAGATTCTCGCACATGTCCACGATGGTCTTGACCACCTTCTGGCTGCGTTCGTTGGCGGTGATGTGCTCGATGAACCGGCGATCGACCTTGACCCAGTCGAATTCGAGTTCATGCACATAGGACAGCGAGGAGTAGCCGGTTCCGAAATCGTCCAGCGCCACCTTCACGCCGAGCGCGTGCAGGTGCGCGATCATGCGCGAGGCTTCCTCGATGTCGCGCAGCAACGCCGTCTCGGTGATCTCGAAGGCGATACGGCTTGGCGTGATGCCGCTGCGATTGATCGCGGCGACCAGCATCAGCCCCACTTCCGGGGTCACGAGATCGCGCGCCGAAAGGTTGAACGACAGCCCGATCTCGGCCGGCCACAGGCGTGCGGCCTGAAGGGCCTTGCCGAACAGGTTGACCGTGAGTTCGCTGACTAGTCCGGCCTTCTCGGCCAGCGGGAAGAACCGGTCGGGCGCAATCCGCCCCAATTGCGGATGGTCCCAGCGGGCCAACGCCTCGAAATGGTTCACCCTGCCGTCGCCGGCGCGCACGATGGGCTGGAACTCAAGGCTCAGTTCCGTCTCGAAATCGGCGGTACGTAGCGCCTGCTCAATCTCGGCATTGCGATGTATCAGCGCCTCGTGCTCGCTGGAAAATACCACGGCGGTGCCGGTGCGGTGCGACTTGGCGAAGTAGAGAGCGTAGTCGGCGCGATCGAACAGCATCTCGGCGTCGAGCCCGCTTGCCGGATAGGTCGAGAGCCCAAGCGAGCCGGAAAGACGGGCCGCGCCATTGGCCAGCGCGAAGGGTTGGGCCAGCGCGGCGCAGATCTTTTGCCCCTGCGTCCTGAGGTCATCGCAGCCTTCGTCGAGCGGAAGGAGAATGCCGAATTCGTCGCCGCCTAGCCGGGCGACTGCGCCTTGTTTGCCCACCATCTCGCGCAGGCGGCGCCCGGTCTCCACAAGCACCTGGTCGCCGGCGGCGTGGCCGTAGATGTCGTTGGCCTGCTTGAACCCGTCCAGGTCGATCAACCCCACCGCAAAACGCGGAGCCTTGGCCGCCCCGGCAATGGCGTTCTCCAGGATCCGGAAGAAGCCGCGCCGGTTGGCCAGCCCGGTGAGATGATCGTGCAGTGCAAGCCTGGCATTGCCGTCGGCAAGCCGGCGGGTCCGCGCGTTCTGGCGCTTGAGGGCGATCCGCGTCATAACCGCGCCGTTGAACGCCTTTGAATAGGTGCCGATGGTGTGCACCACGATGAAGGCGATCAGTACCATGTTGATGGCAAGCGCGAGGTAGATCCTGTTGCCTTCAAGCCCGAACTGCACCGCGAAGGCTGCGGCAACGACCAGCATCACCGACAACGCGGCGGGCGGAAAGTGGATCAGGCAGATGGCCACGCCCACAACGGTGACCGACATGAAAAAGGCGACATGGGTGTGCTGGTAGATGTCGCCATACTGGTAAAGCGCGATGGCCCATGCCGGCATCAGGATGGCCAGTGCCGTCGCCAGGGTTCTCAGGTTGCGCAGTCGTCTGATGCCCTCCGCGAGGTCGAACGGGCGCCTGGAAAACCGGATCCAGTCGAGGCTTCGCGCGATGCTGGCCAAAAGGACCACCAGCGGCGTGACCACGGTAAGCCAGGCGGGCGCCACGCCGAAATGGGTCGCGCTGAGCGCCAGCACATTGGTCGACAGCAGGAAATAGACCAGCGGTATCTGCTTTGACAGGGCGCGAAGCTGCGCCCGGATCACTTCGGGCTGATCCGTCCGGATACGAAACATCCCCGTTATTCGGCCCGGCAGTTTCATCTCCCGTGGCTCCTCCCTCTTTTGCGGGACATTCAACGGGCAAAGACGTTGCGAAATGGTAAGCGGGGGCGGTGGCCGCATCATGGTCGCGGCATCAGGTTAACGATGGGTGTTGCGCGGCGTGCGTGCAAACCCGTGCAGCGGCGTCGAGATTGCCATCGCAACCGAACGCGGCATCTGCTATGCCCCCGGCAAATGAATGATATCCCGAACCGCCCCTTCGTCTACGATCCGCCGCTGGAGCCCTGGCTCAGCGTGCTGCACGAAGACGAGCATATCCTGGTGCTCGACAAGCCAGCTGGCCTGCTCAGCGTTGCAGGCAAGCCCGCCGAGCATGCCGACTGCCTGGAGGCCCGGGCTGGCCAGCGGTTCGGTCGCGTCTCCATGGTGCACCGGCTCGACCGCGATACGTCGGGCGTGATCGTTCTGGCCCGAACGCGCGAGGCCCACGCCAACCTGGGGCTACAGTTTGAGCACCGCAAGACGCGCAAGTCCTATGTGGCGCGCATTTGGGGCGAAATGGATCAGGACGAGGGCAGGGTCGATCTGCCCATGATCGTCGATTGGCCGAACCGCCCCCGGCAGATGGTCGATCACGAGCGCGGTCGCAGTGCGGTGACCGACTGGCGGGTTGAGGCCCGTAACGGCGGCATCACGCGCGTGCGCCTGTTTCCCCTGACCGGGCGCTCCCACCAGTTGCGGGTGCACATGCTCTCGCTCGGGCACCCCATTCTAGGCGACAGCCTTTACGCCCACGACCCGGCGTTCGAAGCGGCCGACCGGCTGCAGCTGCATGCCGAGGAACTTGGCTTCGCCCATCCCGCCGACGGGCGTGAGATGGTGTTCGCCTCGCCCGCGCCGTTCTGAGGGCCCAGCTTTATCCGCCGATCGGCCCGATCGGCAATGCAGTGGTTTCCTTCAGCGTCTCCAGCACGATCGCCGTCTTGACGTGGCTCACCGATTCATGGGGCAGGAGCACGTCGTTGACGAAGGCCGACAGGCCCTTGAGGTCGGACGTCACCACCTTGATGAAATAGTCCATTTCCCCGGTCAGGGCGTGCGCTTCAAGGACTTCGGGCCGCCGCGAGACCAGTTCGGCGAACCGTCGGGCATTGTCTCGATTGTGCGTGGACAGGGTAACGAACACCACGTTCACGAAGGGAAAGCCCATCTTGTCGCGGTCCAGGGTGGCCCGATAGTCGCGGATATACCCCTCCTCTTCCAGCCTTTGCCGCCGCCGCGCGCATTGCGATGCGGACAGGTGAACCCGCTCCGACAACTCCTGGCTGGTCAGGCGCGCATCGTCCTGCAGCGCTGCGAGGAGGCGGCGGTCATAACCATCAGGTTGCATGTTATCGGCATATCCTTGGTCAGTTTTGACGGAAGTGCGCGGATATTAGCGATCATTCTGCGCAATATGCAAGCCAGACGCATGTCAAGTGCGCGATGATCGCACAGTGATTGGAGGGCTGGTCCTGGCAGTCTTGCCGGGCCGGGCCGCTTGGAGGAATTGATGGGACCGTTCCCGCACGACGCACCCCCGGCAAGGATCGATGCACGGAACCCGGCCGGTACGGACGGGTTCGAATTCGTCGAGTTCGCCCACCCCGAGCCTGAAAAGCTCGAGGAGCTGTTCATCCGCATGGGTTATGTACCGGTCGCCCGTCACCGCTTTCGGGCGATCACGGTGTGGCGTCAGGGCGACATCAACTACATTCTCAATGCGGAGCCCGGATCCCACGCTGCGCGCTTCGTTGCCGATCACGGACCCTCGGCGCCATCCATGGCCTGGCGCGTCGTCGATGCCCAACATGCGTTGCGCCACGCGGTGTCCCGCGGCGCCACCCCGTACGAAGGCGACGACAAGACGCTTGATGTGCCTGCCATCGTCGGCATCGGCGGTTCGCTGATCTATTTCGTCGATCGCTATGCAAAGAACGGATCGGCCTATGAGGCTGAATTCGAGTGGCTTGGCGAGCCGGACCCACGCCCGCAGGGGGTCGGCTTCTACTATCTCGATCACCTCACCCACAACGTGCATCGCGGCAACATGGACAAGTGGTGGGACTTCTATCGCGACCTGTTCGGGTTCTCCCAGATCCACTATTTCGACATCGACGGGCGGATCACCGGGCTGGTCAGCCGCGCGATCACTTCGCCCTGCGGCAAGATCCGCATTCCGCTCAACGAGTCCAAGGACGAGACGAGCCAGATTGTCGAATATTTGAGGAAATACAAGGGCGAGGGCATCCAGCACATCGCTGTGGGCACCGACGATATCTATGCGGGCACCGACGCGCTTGCCGAAGCGGGCCTGAAATTCATGCCCGGCCCGCCAGCGACCTACTACGAAATGAGCCGGGAGCGGGTGAAGGGCCACGACGAGCCTTTGGACCGCATGGCCCGCCACGGAATCCTGATCGATGGCGAGGGGGTCGTGAACGGCGGCATGACCCGCATCCTGCTCCAGATCTTCTCAAAGACCGTCATTGGCCCGATCTTCTTCGAGTTTATCCAGCGCAAGGGTGACGAGGGTTTCGGCGAGGGCAACTTCCGGGCCCTGTTCGAATCCATCGAGGAGGATCAGATCCGGCGCGGCGTGCTCAAGACCGACGCCGCAGAATAAACCGAACACGCCGGACAGGGCCCCCTTGCGGCGGCTGGTGCGCCTCTGGCGCCAGCCGCCGCGATCTTTGTCACACTCCTATTCGGGCCAGAGATCCCTGAGCGCCTTTCTCAGGTCGCCGCGCACCTCGTCGATCTCCCCAGCCGAGACGTGGCGGGCGAGCACCATGAACACGGTCGAGATGGCCCAGTCCGGCTCCGCAATGGGGTCGGTCCTGAAATCGAGTTGGACCCGCGCCACGAAATCCTCCTTGGTGCGCGGATGCGCCGGGGTTGCCGAAGGGTTCCATCCTTCGAAATAGATGCCGCGGATCACCAGCGGCAATTGCGCCGAAAGCTGCGCGGCCTCGTCCGCGTTCAGCCAGTCCCTCAAGGCATGCAGCACCGCCCGCAGCAGCCGGTAGCTGCGCTGCGGGTTGTCCCACAACATGCCCTTGTCGATTTCGTTGATCCAGGCGTGGGCGTCCTGTACGCCCTTGTCGAGAACCGCGACGTATTTCTCGCTCATCTCTTGTCCTCCCGTCGTTTGCCACATCGATAGTACTATCTGCCGCCCGGCTGTGCCTTGCGCGCGATCAAGTCTCGCGGGGTCTGTCGGCTTTCGCCGCGATCGCTTATTGAGGTTCTGTGTTCTGGCAGCTGGGCGGCAAGCAGGATGAACGTGGACCAACTCGTGCAAGTCATTGCCCAAAGGGGTGCCGCGGGCCGTTCGATCACGGCGATCGCCGGGGCGCCGGGTTCGGGCAAGTCCACTCTGGCCGGGAAACTGGCGAATCGCCTGAATGAGCTGGATCCGCAAAGCGCCGCAATCCTGCCCATGGATGGCTTTCATTTCGACGACAGGGTGCTTGAGGCGCGCGGCTGGCGCGAGCGCAAGGGCGCCCCCTACACTTTCGATCTGGGTGGATTTCGCGCCACACTGCTCAGGCTGCGCGACAACACCGAAGACGAAATCGCCACGCCGGTTTTCGACCGCGACCTCGAGATCGCCAGGGCCGGCGCACGCATCATCCCCAGGGCCGCAAGGCATGTGCTGGTGGAGGGCAACTATCTGCTGCTCGATGTACCCGGCTGGCGCGACCTGCGCGCCCTGTTCGATACCACCGTGTTTGTCGATGTCACCGAAGACGAACGGCGCCGGCGGCTCACCGCGCGCTGGCGTCATCATGGCCTGTCCGAGGCCGAGATCGAACGAAGGGTCGAGGGCAACGATCTGCCCAACGGGCTCGAGGTGATCCGCAAAGGTTCAACCGCGGAGTTCGTGCTGACCGAGCGCGAGGCGGCTGGCTGACCGGTCCCGCGGGCTGCTCAGTCCCGCTCGAGCATGGTGATGAAAGCCTTTTCGGCCCGCGTCGCGTAGCGGTGCTTCTCCCGTAGGACATAGAACCGCCGCGGAGGCAGTCTCATGTTCAGCGTCTCAAGGGTCCCCGCCAACAGGGCGGCCTCGACAACGATCCGGGAGAGCACGGCGACCCCCGCGCCCGACAGGGCTGCCGAACGAACGGCCTCGTTCGAGGGCAATTGCAGCACCACGTTTCGCTGTTCCGGATCGACCCCCAGCGCGGCGAGCGTCGCCTCCGACATGGCGCGCGTGCCCGACCCGGGTTCGCGCACCACCCAGGGCAGGGCCACCAGGTCGGCCGCGGTGAGCTTGCGCCCCTTCGGGGCCAGTCCCGGCTTGCCCACCAGCAGCAACTCGTCGTTGGCGACCGGCATGGCGTCCAGGTTCTCGTCCGCGATATCGCCCTCCACGAAGCCCAGGTCCGCGTCGCCCTGGTGCACCTGCATTTGCACCGTCTCGGTATTGCCGATGGAGAGTTTCAGCTCGATCCCCGGATAGGCCCGGCGATAGCGGTGCATGAGGGGCGGCAGCCAGTAATTGGCGACCGTCTGGCTGGCGGCCAGCCTGAGCGAACCCCGGCGCAATTCGGCAAGATCGGCCAGTACGTTCTCGGCGGCGGCGGCCCGCGCCAGCACCGCCCGCGCCTCCGCAAGGAATAGCCGGCCGGCCTCGGTCAGTTCGATGCGCCGCCCGACACGGTTGAACAACTGTGTTGCATGACGCGCCTCGAGCGCGGCGATGGCCGCGCTGGTTGCCGATTGCGTGAGGTTGAGGGCGCGCGCCGCCTGGGTGATGTGCTCGCGCTCCGCAACCGCCACGAAGATGCGAAGCTGTTCGAGCGTCATCGCGATCCGGTCAGGTGAAGGTCCTGATCAGTATTAGACTGAAACCGGAGATGAATACAAAGGCAGCCAGCCCCAGAAGCATCGGGCGCAGGCCCTTGGCGTAGACCTTGGCTATACTGGTCTCCAGCCCCATTGCGGCGAGCGCCATGGACAGCATGAAGGTGGTGGCTGTCGCCACCGGCGCCTTCACCTCGGTGGGAATGGCCACGACGCTGTTGAACGCAACCAGGGCGATGAAGCCGAGCACGAACCACGGCAGTGGAACCTTGGCGCTCCCGGTGCCTTCCGCGCCGCCGGCGCCGCGCTGCGCGATGAAGCCAAGCGAAAGCACGAGCGGCGCCAGAAGCATGACGCGCGAGAGCTTGGCGATGGTGCCGAAATCGCCTGCCTGCTGCCCACCCTGGTAGGCGGCGGCGACAACCTGCGCGATCTCGTGGATCGAGGAGCCCGCCCATAGGCCGAAAGCGTGCGGGGCGAGGCCAAAAGCCACGCCCAGCACGGGATAGGAGAACATGGCGATGGAACCGAAAACGGTGACGCAGGCGACTGCGTAGGCCACGTCCTCGTCAGGGGCGTCGGTGACAGTATTGGTGGCGATCACCGCCGAAGCGCCACAGATCGAGGTGCCCGCCGCGATCAGTTCGGCCAGCTTGCGCTCCACCCCGAGCACGCGGCCGAACCACTTGGTGAACACGAACGTGGATACCAGGGCGACGACGATGATGCCGACGCCCACGGGTCCCACTTCGACAACCTGCATCGCCGTCAGCTGCAGTCCCAGCAGGATGATGGCAAACCGCAGGACGCGCCTGAGGGAGAACTTGACCCCCGGGATGGCGATCGCAGGTGTGCCGAACATGTTGTGCAGCCCGATGCCGATGAGGATGGCAAGGATCATCGGGCTCAACGTCGATACGCCAGGAATGGCCCTGAGCGCGAAGGACGCAGCAGCGATTCCCGCCGTCAGTCCAAGGCCGGGCAGGATGCCGACGAACTTTCCGGCTAGGGTCGGGCCGGCGGCGTTGCCGATAGCGGTTCGATCTGCGCTGGCGCTCATGAGAGTCTCCTTCGCAGGCGAATATGGGCATCCCCGAACAATCAATCCAATTCATTATTATGGATTAATCAATCGATTGAATCGATTATTCGTCCACAAGGTGCGCTGGGTTCAGCTGCGGACCAGGGAGACGAGCGCCTGTCGGTCGATCTTTCCCGTCACAGTCATCGGGAACGACGCGACGCGCACGCAGCGTACCCGCGCCATCGACGGAAGAAGGTCGCTCAAGCCCTGCGAAATCCGGTCCGCCGCGATGTCGATCTGCCCGTCGTGGAGGATCTGCAGGTCCGCGCTTCCCGGCAGGGCGACCGCGCAGACCCGGTCGAGGCCGAATGTTCTGGCAAGCCGGGCCTCAATGCGTTCGGGGGCAATCTTGGTTCCCCCGATATTGATCAGGAAATCCTCGCGTCCGAGCACGCTCACGCTGCCATCTTCATTGGCAACGCCCACATCGCCGGGCCGGAACCAATACTCGGCCGTGTCCGCGGCATCCTGAACAAGGTTCCCCGCAAACGGCAAGCCCATGCCGCTCGAGCGGACGCGGAGCGGCCCTGGCGCGCCTTCTGGCGCCTCGACCTTCATCTCCTGGTGCGGCACCACGCGATAGTCGTCGTCATGCACAAGCCTGTCGCTGGCCAGCGCAACCGGGCCGGTCTCGGTCGAGCCGTAGTCGATGACCGTTTCCGCGCCGAACGCCTGGCGAACGTCGGCCAGAAAGCCGCGCGACACCATGCTGCCTGCCAATATGACCTGCCGGAGGGTGGACGGGGCAATCTGCAGTTCCTCGTGGCGGCGGATCAGCGTTGCGACCTGGGCGGGCGAACCGAGCATGGCGGTGATGGAGAACTGGCGCAACAGGTGAACGAATTCGTCGTTCGAGGCCCCGAAAGCGGTGGTCCGGCCCAGTGCCAGCATGGCAAGCACAAAGCCGAAGCCCACATTTGCAGAGACGGGAAATAGGCACAGGGCCCGCGGCTCGCCAAGTCCATAGGCGGTAACGCGGTTCCGTGTCTGGCAATCGATGGCATCGGCGGTGAGTCCGATGGCCTTCTTTTCACCTGTCGAACCAGAGGTGAACTCCACGCGCGCCACCCGCCGCGCGTGCCATTCGGCGGGAGCCGTCGTGCCCGGCGCAAAGGAAAATATCCGCTCGTCGGCAACAATGCCGCGCATGCCGTCAGGCGGGTGTGCGCCTGTATCGCAAAAAAGGGCATGCGCGCCCAGCGCCGCAGCCTTCTCCAGAAGCCTTGGGGCTGCGGCAAGGCTGGTAAATCCGGCCTCGAAAAGGCCAAGCGACAGGATGGTCGCGCGGATGGGTGAGCCAGAGCTGACCGCAACAAGGGGAAAGGAAGGATCGAGATTGGCATGGCACCATGAGGCCACGCTGGCGATGCCCGAAGCCAGCATCGCATAGGTGACGGCCCGGTCAGGCATCATCAGCGCGATATCATCGGGCCTGACCAGCGCGCGCGCCCTTACCAGGGCCAGTGTGTGTCGCATGGTCTCGATCTCACCTGGTGCAAGGGCCGGGACGACGGGCGCCCCGACCCGGCCGGCCGTCAGAACTTGTAGTTCAGGCCCAGTTTGAGCACCGAGCCGGTGACATGGTTCTTGTAGTCGGCATATTCGTCGGCCACGTTCTCGGCGATCGATTGCGGCTTGAGGTCATAGTAGAGCGCCTCGGCCTTGGCGGACCAATGCGAGTCGAGCGCGTATTCGACGCCCGCGCCTGCCGTCCAGCCCCATGCCGTCGATGTTGCCGAGCCGCCCGCCCACCAGTCCTCCGAAGCGTTATATTCCTCTATGGTTGTCGTCACCTTGCCCACCGCAAGGCCCGCCGTGCCGTAGACCAGCGCATTTCCCGCAGTGATCCCCACGCGTCCGCGCAAGGTTTCAAGGTTGCTCAGTTCGGTGGTGATCCCGATGGACGATCCGCATGCATAGTCGCACTCGTAGCTGGGATCGAAATAGTAATAGTCCGACTTCGCGTTCAGTGCATTGAAGTCGCCTTCGATGCCCAAGACCACGTTGTTGAACTGGAAATTGAAGCCGGCTTCGGCCCCGCCGGCCGCACTGGCGCCGGACAGGTCGATCGGGCCCTCGTACTGATCCGGGCCGATCTGCCCGAAGAAATTCCAGTCCGGGTTGTCCACGCTGGATGTGGAGTTGACAACGCCAGCGGTCAGGCCGGCATAAAAGCCGCTCCAGTCGGTGGCTTGTTGGGCAAAGGCCGGCCCTGCCGCGAGCACGGCGGCAACCGAAACGAAACAGGCATATCTGGACATTGAAAACCCCCATGCGTCCGAGTCGCCTTATGGCTTAGGGGATTCCCGCCGCCCCCGGCATTCGGAGCAGTGCCTAGGGATTGGGGCGGACGTCACGACTGCTTAACCCTTGGCGCAACTATCATTTGCGCCAAGGGCAGGGTTCAACCTGACTCGTCTCCTTTGATTTGGAGATATTCATGACCGCCAATTCGCGTTCGCCCAAACTTGCGGTCCTGATCGACGCCGACAATGCCTCGGCCAGGATTGCCGACGGGCTGTTCGAGGAAATCGCCCGCATAGGCGAGGCCAGCGTGCGCAGGATCTACGGCGACTTTTCCGGGACGAAACTGAAGGCATGGGCCGAAGTGCTGTCCCGGCACGCCATCATCCCCCAGCAGCAATTTGCCTATGTCACCGGCAAGAACGCCTCAGACATCACGCTGGTGATCGATGCGATGGACCTGTTGTATTCCGGCAGGTTCGATGGCTTCTGCCTGGTGTCCTCCGATAGCGATTTCACCCGGCTTGCCGCGCGCATAAGAGAGCAGGGGATCGACGTATACGGGTTCGGCGAGAGCAAGACCCCGGAAAGTTTCCGAAAGGCCTGCCGCCGCTTCATCTATACCGAGAACCTCAACCCCCAGCACGAAAACGGGCAGCACAAGGCGCCCGAAAAGCCGCTTCAATCGCTTGACCATGCTGAAAAGCTGATCAGGAAGGTGATCGAGGAGATCGACGCGGAGGATGGCTGGGTGAACCTGGGCCAGCTCGGTCAGCAATTGGCAAATATTGCGCCGGATTTCGATCCGCGGACTTTCGGCCTCAAGAAGCTCTCCGACCTGCTGCGCGCCATCAAGCGGCTGGAAGTCGGCAAGACCGCCGGCGGACACCTGCGCGTGCGCCCCAAGAAATAGAGCGCTTTCAGGAAATGTCGAAACGGTTTTCCGGTTCGAAAGCGCGACCAATCAATGACTTGGAGCCGTTGAGCGATGCGGGGAAAAGCGAAACGGCTCTGGTCACCCCTCTGAAGCGCTCAGCCCCCCGGTTCGGGGTCGAGGAACTCCGCAACGCGCGGCAGGGCGCCCTCCATAGCCTTTCGCCCGGCCGCGATGGCTTCGTCGGCGCAATGGAAGTCGAGGATGGTGTGCTGGTGCAGGTCGGTCTCGACCAGAACGTGCGGCGGTTCGCCGGCCATGCGGCTGCGCCGGATCTGGTCGGTCATGGCGTCGATGGCCGCCGTTATGACCGTGAAATAGTCCGGGCTGCGCGGCATATTGCTCTTCTTCGGGCTCAAGACCGACTGAAGGTAGCCGCGCATGCCGGAGGGCGCGGCCTCGACCAGCGCCGCAATCCTGCCCTGCAGGTCTGCCTGGCGCGGCCCCGGCCGGCGCCGGCGACTGGCGTGAAGCTGGCGATCGGGATTCACGGCGATCACCAAGTCGGCATCGAGCGCCCGACAGGCGGAAACCGGTACGGGATTGGTCATGCCCCCGTCCATAAGCCAGCGATTGTCGAGAAAGACCGGGGAAAAGACACCCGGAATGGCAATGGATGCCCGGATCGCCCTGACCAGGTCGCCCTCGCGCAGCCAGATTTCGCGTGCGTCGAACAAATCGGTCGCGACGGCGCAAAAAAGCTTGTCGGCCTCGGCAAAAGTCT
>DATCMU010000037.1:0-97434 GCA_036563245.1 Devosiaceae bacterium
AATGACCTCGGGGGTGAGCACATGGGCCTCGCCGCGCATGCGCAGTCCATATTCACCGCCGACGTCCAGCATGCGGCGCAGAACCGCGTCGTCACCGAACGCGGCCTGGTGCCGGCGCACGGTTTCCTCGGCGATCTCGGCCAGTCCGGCGCCTTCGATGCTGGTTGCGGTTCCGAAGAAGAAGCGCTTGACCAAGTCCGATGACAGGCCAACCGCGTCGAAAATCTGCGCGCCGCAATAGGACTGGTAGGTGGAAATGCCCATCTTGGACATCACCTTCAGAAGGCCCTTGCCCACGGACTTGATGAAGCGGTGGATCACCTCGTTCTGGTCCACTTCGGGCGGGAATTCGCCCTCGGCATGCAGCGCGATCAGCGTCTCGAAGGCGAGGTAGGGATTGATCGCCTCGGCACCATAGCCGGCAAGAACCGCGAAATGGTGGATCTCGTGGGCTTCGCCCGTCTCGACAACCAGGCCGGATGAGGTGCGCAGCCCCTTGCGGATCAGGTGATGGTGCACGGCTGCCGTGGCGAGGAGCGCCGGGATGGCGATGCGGTCCGCGCCCACTTCACGGTCGGACAGGACGATGATGTTGAACCCGTCATGCACGGCCTGTTCGGCGGCGGCGCAAAGCGCGTCGATCGCGGGTTCCATGCCGTCGGCGCCGTTTTCGCCGGGATAGGTGATATCGAGGGTACGGGTGCGGAACTGGTTGTCCGGCATGTCGCCGATGGCGCGGATCTTTTCCAGGTCCTCATTGGTGAGGATCGGCTGGCGCACCTCGAGCCGCTTGACGCTGGACAGCCCCTCCAGGTCGAAAAGGTTCGGCCGCGGTCCGATGAAGGACACAAGGCTCATCACCGATTCTTCCCGGATCGGGTCGATCGGGGGGTTGGTGACCTGCGCGAAGTTCTGCTTGAAATAGGTGTAGAGCAGCTTGGGCTTGTCCGAAAGCGCCGCTATCGGGGTGTCCGTGCCCATCGAACCCACGGCCTCCTGGCCTGTGGTGGCCATGGGCATCATGATGAGCTTGATGTCTTCCTGGGTGTAGCCGAAGGCCTGCTGGCGGTCGAGAAGACTCTCGGAGGTCTTTGGCGCCTGCCGGTGGGTCTTGGGAAGATCCTCGAGCACGATCTGGGTGCGCTGCAGCCATTGTGCATAGGGATGCTTCTGGGCAAGGCTGGCCTTCACCTCGTCATCGGAGACGATGCGGCCTTCCTCCAGGTCGAGCAGAAGCATGCGGCCCGGCTGCAGGCGCCACTTTTCGAGGATATCCTCCTGCGGAATGTCGAGCACGCCGGATTCGGAGGCGAGCACGACGTGACCCTCGCGGGTGACGAGGTAGCGCGCCGGGCGCAACCCGTTGCGGTCCAGGGTGGCCACGACATAGCGGCCATCTGAAAGCGCCATCGCGGCCGGACCGTCCCAAGGTTCCATCAGAGCGGCATGATACTCGTAGAAGGCGCGGCGCGTGTCATCCATCAGGGTGTTGCCGGCCCAGGCCTCGGGCACCAGCATCATGGCGGCGTGGGGCAGGGAATAGCCGCCGCGCACCAGGAATTCGAGCGCGTTGTCGAAGCAGGCGGTATCGGACTGGCCCTCGTAGGAGATCGGCCAGATCTTGGTGATGTCGTCGCCGAAATGCCTCGAGGATACCGAGGCCTGGCGCGCCGCCATCCAGTTCACGTTGCCGCGGATCGTGTTGATCTCGCCGTTGTGAATGGTCATCCGATAGGGGTGCGCCAGCTTCCAGGACGGGAAGGTGTTGGTGGAAAACCGCTGGTGGACAAGGGCGAGTGCGGAGGTGAAGTCCTCGGCGCTCAGATCGGGGTAGAACGCGCCGAGCTGGTAGGCGAGGAACATGCCCTTGTAGACGATGGTGCGCGCCGACATCGACACGACGTAGAAGCCGTTGTCCGAATCCGATTCCGGGATCTGGCGATAGACGGTGTTCGAGATCACCTTGCGCGCGATCAGGAGCTTGCGCTCGAAATCGTCGAGGGACAGGCCCTCGGGGCGTGCCAGAAAGATCTGTTCGATGATCGGCTGGGTGGCGATCACGCCCTCGGACAGGGAGGTGTTGTCGGTGGGCACCACACGTTCGCCGATGACCTCAAGCCCTTCGCCGGCAAGGCACTCCCCGACCAGCGCCGCGCAACGGTCGCGCAGGCTCCTGTCGTTTGGATAAAAGACCATCGCAACGGCGTACTGGTGCTTCTCGGGCAGGGTGAAATCCACCTGACGGGCAAGGAATTCATGCGGTATCTGCACCAGGATGCCCGCGCCGTCGCCCATGAGCGGATCGGCACCGACCGCGCCGCGATGCTCGAGGTTCTCCAGGATCTCGAGGCCCTTTTCCACCACTTCATGGCTGGGGCGATTCTTGATGTTGGCGATCATGCCGATGCCGCACGCGTCGTGCTCGTTGGTCGGCGCGTAGAGGCCCTGTGCCTGGGGACGACCGGTTTTCACGGTGCCCGCGGCGCCCGTTTCGACCAGGTTTTCGTCCAGACCAATGCGCAGTTCGGCCATAGCAGTTTCCTCGCTCTTTTCGCCGGGTCGCCGGAAAAATCGCGCCCGGACCGGCATGTCGCGCTGTCGGGTCGTACAGTGTACGGCTCGAATCGCTCGACGCAATCCAATTCGCTTGAGAGCGGCTCTGCATCCAAATGGCCGCTCAATCGGGTCCGGGGACCCCGCCTCGCCGCTTGTGCCCGGTCTGCCGGGACTCGGCGCGACGATGCGGCGCGACCCGGGAGACGGATGCGCCGCGTAATGGACAATATTGCTGTCCTATTTGTCGGGACATTGCCAGATTTTCACGCAGGGGGCAAGCATCGGGGTGCGGAAATCTGGCGGGCGCAACAAAAAGGGCACGGACTGCAAAGGCCGTGCCCCTCGACATGTTCCGCCGATTGCGGAAGGCGTCCGGTCAGTTGGTCTTGGCGGCGCCTTCGATGGCCTTTGCCGATCCGCCGTTGATGGCGATCTGGCGCGGCTTCTTGCTTTCGGGAAGCTCGCGGCGCAACTCGATATGGAGCAGGCCGTTCTCGATGCTGGCGCCGCTCACTTCCACATATTCGGCAAGCTGGAAGCGCAGCTCGAAAGCGCGCTCGGCAATGCCGCGATGCAGGAATTCGCGGGTCTTGTCGTTCTCCTCGACGGACTTGGCGCCCTTGATGGTGAGGCTGTTTTCCTTGCTCTCGATCACGATGTCATCGCTGGAGAAACCGGCGACGGCCACCGAGATGCGATAGGCGTCCTCGCCAACGCGCTCGATATTGTAGGGCGGGTAGGACTTCGCCTCCTGGCTCACCAGGTTGTCGAGGCGAGAGAACAGCCGGTCGAAGCCGACGGTGGAACGATAGAAGGGGGAAAAATCGTAGGTCTGCATTTGCATATTCTCCTTGAGCAACATGCCTTCACGCGGTCCTTCGTGCTCCCGGTCAGTGGCGAGCGGATACGGGCCGCGGCCCCCGGGTCATTCCGGCGGGCAACGCAGATATGGGAGCGCCGAACCGGGCGTTCAAGAGCCTCTGGACGGGTTGCCGAGGGGTACGGATGAACCGCAGATGAACGCCGGAATCGGACTGAGTTCAGGTGCGCCGTCCTATCGTTGCGACCGTGCAGCCAAGCGCAGCGTCTGATCGCGATCTGCGATGCACACGAACCCTGAGGCACCGTCACCCGCCCCCCGCATGGTGCCTCGGCCAAGGAAGCGCCAGTCGTCCGCAAGGCCGGCTGGCGTTTCTGTGTTGGTTTGTGCCGGCAAAAATCTCTCATCCCCCTCAACATTTCGCGCCGGGCGCATTAGGGTCTGCGCGCAACTGCAGTGTTGAGACAGGATCAGGGGGCCAGCATGGCGAAGGTAGCGTTCCTCGGGCTTGGGGTTATGGGGTATCCGATGGCAGGGCACCTTGCGGCCAAGGGTCACGATGTCACCGTCTATAACCGGACGATCGAGAAGGCCCGGGCCTGGGAGGCCGAGCATGGCGGAAAGGCTGCCGAAACGCCCGCGGCGGCCGCGGCTGGCTGCGAGATGGTCTTTGCATGCGTGGGCAATGACAATGACATAAGGGAAGTGGCGACGGCGGCGCTAGATGCAATGGAAGCGGGCAGCGTGTTCGTGGACCACACCACCGCGTCCGCCGCCGTGGCCCGCGAACTGGCCGGCGGCGCGAGTGCACGCGGCATCGGTTTCGTGGACGCACCGGTCTCTGGGGGGCAGGCCGGGGCGGAAAACGGCGTACTCACCGTGATGTGCGGCGGGGATGCCGGCCATTTTGCCAGGGTAGAGCCGGTGATTGGCGCCTATGCGCGGGCCTGCAGGTTGCTTGGACCCTCCGGGGCCGGCCAACTGGCCAAGATGATGAACCAGATCTGCATCGCGGGGCTGGTCGAGGGTCTGGCCGAGGCGATCCATTTCGGCAAGCAGGCGGGCATGGACATCGAGGCCGTCATCGAGGTGATCTCGAAAGGCGCTGCCCAGTCATGGCAGATGGAGAACCGCTACAAGACCATGAACGCGGGGAAATTCGATTTCGGGTTCGCCGTGGACTGGATGCGCAAGGATCTGGCGATCTGCCTGGACGAGGCCCGGCGCAATGGCGCGCAACTGCCGGTCACGGCGCTGGTCGACCAGTTCTACGCCGACGTGCAGGCGATGGGCGGCAATCGCTGGGATACGTCGAGCCTGATCGCGCGACTTGAAAAGAAATAGCGCATCGAGGCGTCCGGGCGGCGCGGTTTGAGGAGTGAAATCCCGAAAATGAATGCCGTTGTCGATCCGGACGGACCCAGACTGTGCGATATCCCGTCCAACCCGGTCCCGGACGGCGCGCGGGTCGCCTATTTCCGTACCTCGGACAGCGTGCGGCTTCGCTATGGCATCTGGCCCAAGGCGCAAGGAGCGCCCAAGGGTACGATCTGCCTTGTGCATGGGCGCTCTGAATTCATCGAGAAATATTTCGAGACCATCAGCGATTTTCAGAGCCGCGGCTTTTCGGTCGCCACATTCGACTGGCGGGGGCAGGGCGGCTCGGACCGGATGATTTCCAACCCCCGGCTTGGCCATGTCGACCGGTTCGACGACTACTGGACCGATCTCAAGTCGTTCCACACCGACATTCTGTTGCCGGACTGCCCGCCACCCTATTACCTGGTCGGGCATTCCATGGGCGGGCTCGCCTCGCTGCTTGCGGTCATGCGCGACCGGTTGATGTTCGACCGGGTGTTTCTTTCGGCGCCGATGATCTCGCTCGACGGGTTGCCGCTCAACATGCCCGCCATGGCCACCCTGATGGAAGTGGCAAGTCTTGCGGGCCTCGGACGCGTGCCGTTGAGGCGCAAGGCCGACCGTTCGCCCAGCGCGGAGACCTTTCCCGGAAATGCCCTGACCTCGGACTATCAGCGCTACATGCGCATGGTATCTGCGCTTGATGCGATGCCCGAGCTTGAGATCGGTTCGCCGACCATAAAGTGGCTGGCGGCGTCGTTTCGCGCCATGGCGCGCGCCAATACCGAGGACTTTCCCGGCCGTATCCGCGCCCCGGTGCTGATGCTTGCGGCGGCGCGCGACACGGTGGTTTCGACCGCGGCCATCGAACATTTCGGATTGCGGATGCGCACCGGCCGACACGCGGTGGTCGGCGCGGCGCGGCACGAACTTTTCATGGAAAACGACGACATACGTGGGCAGGTTTTCGCCGCGTTCGACGCATTCATTACCGAGCAGTCGGGCCAGTCAGGCCGATAAAGCCGCAAGCCCTCAACCGGCATTGAGGAGCGCGCGTGCCGCGGCATGAAGCTGCGGGGTTGCCGCCGCGATAACGTCGCCACCCGCCTCCGCCGGTCCGCCATCGAAAGTGCTGACGATGCCGCCGGCCTCGCGGATAATGGAGAGGAGCGGCGCGATATCGACCGCCTTGAGGTCCGGTTCGACGACAAGGTCGATCCGTCCCGCCGCAAGAAGCCCATAGGCGTAGCAGTCGGCACCGTAGCGGCTGAGCTGGACGCGCGCTTCCAGGTTGCGAAAGGCCTTGAGGATAGCGGGGCGGCGCCGAAAGAGTTCGGGGGTGGTGGTCATCATGCGCGCGGCGTCGAGTTCGGTGACTTCGCTGACCCTGAGCGTGGTTTGCTGCCCGCCGCGCGAATAGGTGGCCTCTCCGGGCAGGCCGACGAAGGTTTCGCCGATGAAGGGCTGGCTCAGCAATCCGGCAACCGCCCGGTCCTCGAAGAGCAGGCCGATCAGGGTTCCCCACAGCGGGATGCCGCAAATGAAGGAGCGGGTCCCGTCGATCGGATCGATGACCCAGCGATAGGGGCTGCCGGTTTCCTTGTCGTCCCATTCCTCGCCGGCAATGGCGTGGTCGGGGAAGCGGCCGGCTATGAATTGGCGGATCGCCTGTTCGGTACGACGGTCCGCCTCGGTGACCGGATCGAATCCGCCGGCATCCTTGTTATCCACCGCCATGGCGGTGCGAAACACGGGCAACGTCTCCCGTGCGGCGATCCGCGCCGCTTCCAGCAAGGTTTCGCGCACCGTTTCCCTCGGAAGGCCGCCCATGAGGAGGTCAAGTCGAGAATCTCTATTCATCAGTTGATACAGCCGTTTATGGAAGTAGTCGGTGAAATCTTGCCCCAAAAGAGCCAATAGCTCCGCGGAATGCCGTGAGTCATTTTTGCAACAATTGTCTATCAACGATTGTTGATGATTACGACAGCCATTGCGGATCAACGCAAATCAGTTCACTCCGGAAGATGCATGATGGGTTGGCAGCCGGTTCCAGGCTCTCGGTGCAGGGTGCCAACGTTTCCTCCCTTGACCTCGGGCCGCTTCGGCGGCCCGTTCTTTGCCATTTCAAGGATCTGGTCGCGCTTGCTGCCAGGCCGTAGCCCTCGAGCGGGCGTTCATTCCGCCGCGGCGCGGCTTCGGGCAAGGGCGGTCACGTCGAGCGATATAAGGGTTGAGATCAGGCGTCCAATGATCTGCCTGACCGGTTCGTAGCCGTCGTGGCGGGCCAGCGTGGTCTCGTTCATGTAGAGATGCCGGCTGATTTCGATCTGCAGGGCGTGCACGCCATAGGTTGGGCGCCCGTAGCTGCGCACGACATAACCGCCGGCATAAGGGCGGTTGCGGGCCACCTTCAGTCCCGCTGCGGTGAAGACGGTTTCCACCAGTTCCATTATCGCCGGCGCGCACGTGGCCCCATAACGGTCGCCAAGAACGATGTCGGGCGGGGGCCGGTCGCCGGATCGCGTCAGGCGCGGCATGGAGTGGCAGTCGATGAGCAAGGCGACACCGAACTGGTTGAGCGTTTCGGTGAGCAATTTCTGCAGGGTTGCATGATAGGGGCGGTAGATGCCCTCGATCCGCATGCGCGCATCCGCCAGGGTGAGGCGCTCGCGGTAGATCGGCTTGTTTTCCGCCACGATGCGGGCGAGCGTTCCGAGCCCGGCGGCGACGCGGGGGGAGTTGACATTGCAGCCCTCGATCAGGGGTTCGCAGAACATCTGCGGGTCGAGTTCGTAGGGCTCGCGATTGACGTCGAGGTAGGCGCGGGGGAAATGCGCCCTCAGCATGGGGGCTCCCATATGGGGCGCACGGCCGAACAGGTCGTCGATGTGGGCATCCTCGGACTGGCGGATGGAGAGGTGATCCAGTCGCGTCATGCCCAGGAAACGCTCGGGATAGTCGCGGCCGGAATGGGAGGAATTGAACACGATCGGCGCCAGCTGCCGTCGCGGGCGGATGGTTTCAAAGGCCGGCCTGTCCGAGAAATCCGATTGCACCGCGCGCCCGTCCCCCCGATTCAGCAAAAAACGAAGCAGATTTCAATAATCTGCCCGCCGCCCGAGAGAATGTCCACACCCCGATGAAATCGGGTGCGAAGCGGTGGTGGAGTGTTGCGTCGCGGCGAAATGCGATTAAACATCGCTGCAAATTGTCTGTGTGGCGAATGGCGGACGGGGCGCGGGAGTGGTGCCGGACCGGCCCGCAAGCCCAAAGAGGTGCCGATGAAACGCATATTGCTTGCCGAAGACGACGCGGACATGCGCCAGTTCCTGACGCGCGCGCTCAAGAACGCGGGATACGACGTGGTGTCCTTCGACAACGGCAAGTCGGCCTATGAGCGCTTGCGCGAAGAACCGTTTGCCCTGCTGCTTTCCGATATCGTCATGCCGGAGATGGATGGGATAGAGCTTGCGCGCCGGGCGACCGAACTCGATCCGGATCTCAAGGTCATGTTCATCACAGGCTTTGCGGCGGTCGCGCTGAACCCGGACAGCGAGGCGCCCAAGGACGCCGCGGTGCTTTCCAAACCCTTCCATCTGAAGGACCTGGTGAACGAGGTGGAACGGCTTCTGGCGGCCTGATCGCGAGGGCGCGCGCAGGGTCTTGACCGGCGCACGCGTTTTGTGGTCTATCGCCACGTCACGGCGCGGGCCGAAGGGTCCGCGGCGGCGAAAGATGGGCGTGTAGCTCAGCGGGAGAGCACTACGTTGACATCGTAGGGGTCACTGGTTCAATCCCAGTCACGCCCACCATCTTCGCACTATCCCGGCAGCCCCGGCCAAGGCCAAGAGGGGCGATACGCCGAAAGGCGGGTGTGTAGCTCAGCGGGAGAGCACTGCCTTCACACGGCAGGGGTCACAGGTTCAATCCCTGTCACACCCACCATTCTTTTCAAAGGGTTAGCACGAGACATGGCAGGGCTCCCCGGTTCATTTGAACCGCTGGGCCACACCTGTGGATTCACGTATTCCCTGCAGCGCCGGGTTGCCACCGGCGCGCCGGGAGCGATGCGGACTTGGCTCGCGTGCCGATCCACACCGACACCGCCACGAGCGCGCCGAAAACAAAAGTCGCCCAGCCGATCTGCTCGCCAAGCAGGATGCGGGCCGCGAAGATCGTGAGGAAGAGCTGGAGAAGCTGAAGTTGCGATACACGCGCGATGCCGCCCATGGCGAGGCCGCGATACCACGCGAAGAACGCGCTCAATTGCGAGACCAGGCCCAGGTAGGCGAAGGCGAGAAGGACATCGCCGGGCGCATCGAGCGGCACCGGTTCCACAGTCAAGCCGAGTGGCAGGATGACCGGCAACGCCACAATCAGTGCCCAGCACGACACCTGCCAGCCACCCATCGTCTGCGCGGCCTTGCCGCCGAAGGCATAGCCGACGGCAGCCGAGACGACCGCCGCCAGAAGATAGAGATCGCTCAAGACGAAATTGCCGCCTGACTGCAGCAGGACATAGGCAATCGTGATGGCTGTGCCGAGCAGGCTCGACAGCCAGAAGATCGCACCGGGACGTTCGCGATTGACCGCGACCGCGACCGCGGCGGTCGCCAGGGGCAAAAGCCCGACCACCACGGCGCCATGGGCGGCAGAACCGGTGGTCATGGCGAGATTGGCAAAAACGGGAAATCCGAAAACCGTGCCCGCGGCACAAAGCACGAGATAGCCGAACTCTGCGCCGCGCGGCCGTCGCGTTCGCGTGACAATCACGATGGCACTCGCGACGCATGCCGCAAGCGCTGCCCGCCAGATCGCGATCTGGAACGGATCGAGCGACCGCAGCGCTATGCGTGTCATCGGCAGTGTGAGGGAAAATGCCACGACGCCGACAAATCCCCAGACCAGGCCAGCAGTCATGCGACTCATGACGCAAGCTCCCCGACCCAAGCGCGGGGCCTTTCAAGGCGCTTCGATGTGCCAGTGCCAGCTTGTCCGATGAGAAGTCCGGTGAGCCCGGCGCCCTGGTGTTTTTCCGGATCCTTCGATCCAGCGGTGAAGATTGGCAATGAATCAGTCCCTCATAATGGAATTATTCCACTATAAGAGATATTAACTTGTTGAGCAATCGCCGGGGGTCTAGCGGATCTGCGTGCTGTCGATCACAACCAGGAAGACCGCCTCGGTATCGCCCGTGTTCTCGAAAACATGATCGCAATCAGCAGGATAGAAAAGGTAGTCGCCGGCGCGCAGATCCCAGGTGTCGTTGCCGGCGTGGATCCGGACTGTGCCGCTTTGCACGTAGAGGTGTTCTTCGACGCCGGGCCGGTGCGAGGGGAACGGGCCGGTCCTGGACCCTGCGGGCAGGATGTTGAGCGCCAGATCGACCCCGCGGCCGCGATAGAGGGGCGACAGGGAACGGCGCTCGAAGCCGGTTCCGGGTTCATGGAACGAGGGCTGGCGATCGGCGGGCACCATGATCGGGCCGGTGCGCGTTTCGCCACCGACGACCTGTGAAATGCTGAGATCCAGCGCGCTGGCGAGCTTGCCCAGCACCGAGGTCGTGGGGGTCGCCTCGCCTCGCTCGATCCGCGAGATCATCGCCCGGCTGACGCCCGACAGGCGCGCCAACTGGTCGAGCGTGAGTTCCTTGCGCTGGCGATGCGTCTTCAGCGATCGTGAGAGGTCGGTGGATGTCATGGGCAAATCCTACGCGACCCGACCTGTATTTGGAATGCCACGCAACGCGGCGCCCGGTCAGATTTGGCCCGACCACGCAACGCCCGCCGACCCGGCGATGAACCCATCGGAATAGCTGCCGCCCGGGGCATTGTCCCGTGCCGCCGCCGAGAGCTCGTCGGCCGATATGCGGCCTTCGACCAGGTCGCGGAAAAGCCCGCACACCTCAACGAAACCCTGCGATTGGGGCGACAGGCGAAGGCCGGCTACTCCTGCCTGGCGCATGGCGGGAAGCTGGCGTGCGAGGTTGGCGCAACTGCCCGAAAGAGTCTGGACCCCGTTCACCGCCAGGAACTCCTGCCCGTCGAGGGTTTCGACCGCGCGACCGTCGGGATCGTCGGCGCAAACGAACTGGCAATTGTCCTTGGCGCGACCGGCGAGGCGCGCGTGGTAGCAGCGCCCGGAGATCGCAAGCGGCAGGCGGCCCCAGGCCCAGGTCTCAACCGGTACATTGGTCGAGGCGACCAGCGCGTTGACCGACGAAAGGGGTAATTCCGGAGGCAAACAGAAGCGGATGGCACCCCGCCTTGCCAGCCAGTTCAGTGTCCCCTCGTTATAGACGTTGACCAGCGGGCCGATGGAAAAAGGCGCCCCCTGCGGCAAGTGCGCCAGAGCCGAGAGATCATTGATCTCGACTTCGAGGCCCATTTCGACCAGTTCGGCGGTCAGATTGCGCTCGCGTTTCAGGGTAACCAGCGCCAGCGTGGTCATGGCCACTGTCTTGCCGGCGCCGACAAGACGCTCCACCGCTTCGGGGATGGCGGTCTGATAGAAGGGCAGGCGCTTGGAACAGACCAGTTCACCCAGCACGACCCTGTCCACCGGGGCCTCGTCAGCGATCCGGGCATAGAAATCGCGCCAGGTTTCGATGTCCCAGAAGAACTGGTTCGGACCAACCGTGAGTTGCATGATCCTACCTCCAGGTCTTTCGGTACGCGCCGGTGGTGGCGGACTGACCTTCGGTCAGGCGGGCCAGCGCTCCCGCAGGCACGGGCCGTCCCGCCTCGACCGCTTCGACGGCCTCACGAAAGCTGCGCACCACCTGCGCGACATAGGACCGGGAGCGCTGCCGGCCTTCGATCTTGAGCGCCTTCACGCCGGCGCCGGCCAGCGCCGGGATCAGGTCGGTGGCGTCCAGACTGGCCGGGTCTTCGAAGATGTAGCCGGTCGTGTCGCCGCTGGTGAAGCAGCCCTTGCACAGCGTGGGGTAGGGGGCAGGGGCGTCCTTGGCGTTGCGATGAATGGTGAAGCCGCCAAGCCTTGCGGCCAGTTCGCCGCCCTCCTCGGCATAGGCAACATGGGAGGGGGGTGAGCACACGCCATTCATGTTTGGCGACTTGCCCGTAACATAGGACGATAGCGAACATCGCCCCTCGGCCATCACGCAAAGGCCACCGAATACGAACACTTCGGTCTCGATGTCGATCTCTCGATTGATCGCGGTGATCTCGGCCACGGTCAGCACCCGGGGCAGAACAACGCGGCGGACCCCGAACGTGCGGGCATAGAAGTTGATCATGTCCGGATTGGCGGCGGCGGCCTGCACCGAGAGGTGCCGCCGCAGGTTTGGATGGCGCTCTGCGGCGTGGGCAAGAAGCCCCAGGTCGGCCAGGATGACGGCGTCGGCCTCCGCGGCTTCGGCGTCCGCGACGGCCCGGTGCCAGATCGCTTCGGCACCCGCGCGCGGGAAGGTGTTGATCGCCACCAGAACCCTGACGCCCTTTGCATGGGCGAAGGCGACGCTTTTCGCCAATTCCTCGCGGCTGAAGTTCAGGCCGGGAAAATTGCGGGCATTGGTCTCGTCGGCGAAGCCGCAATAGACGGCATGTGCGCCTGCCTCGACCGCGGCATGCAGGGCCGCGGGCGTGCCGGCGGGGCAGACCAGTTCCATCATCGTGTGTCCTCCTTGCGCCTCAGCGGCACTCCGGTCCGGTCCTGGGCGAAGGCGATAAGCGGGCCGAGCATGGGCGCGAAGGGGCCGGCCAAAGCCGAAATCTCGGTACCAAGATCGAGTTCGGCGTCGTCGATCGCATTGCGCAGCGCGACCGCTGCCGACGTGTCGCCCTCGATCACCAGCTGGCGCGAGAAAAACAGCGCATCGCCGTCCCATGTGCCGTGCACCAGCCCCAGAAGCGCAGCCAGCGGTCCTGCAATGCGGGCATCGGCGGGTGGCACCTGGCGGTGGACGCTCACGCCCCCGCGCGGTGCATCGGGCCGGATCAGAAGGCAAATCGGCAAGTCGGTAGGATCGATTGCGAAGCGCCGGTCGGCATATTCGCCCAGCCGATCCTTCATGCCCGGGTGGTTGGCGATCAACCGCCGCATCAGGGCCGACAGGGCCAGCGCCATTGGAGGTAGCGGAGCGAAGCGCAGACCCAGGCGCATGGGGAACGGCGCGGTTGGAATTGTTGCGAAGGCGTCAGGCATTGCGACCGGATTGAGTGGAGGCCCGATCGAGCGGGTCGTCGCATTCCTAGCAATTTATACCTCAAACCTACTTGATATATATCAAGTGGGTGATGGCCGTGGCCTGCTAGCGTTCCGCCACTTGCGTCCATGCATCCGGGTGAGCGCCATCCGTTCCCTGCCACCATTTGCCGATCTGCGGGCCTTCCTGTCCTGGTGCGACGGGCAGGGCGAACTTCTGCGCGTTTCGGAACCGGTTGCGGCCCGCCACCAGATCACCGCGGTGCAGATGCGCGTCCTGCGCGCCGGGGGCCCTGTGCTGCGATTCGATGCGCCCCTGCTCAACGATGGCACCCGGTCGCCCGTACCGGTGGTGACGAATCTCTTCGGCACAAGGGCGCGGGTCGCGGCAGGGCTTGGATTGACCTCCGAACAGATCCCGGAATTGGGAGAGTTCCTTGCCGGATTGCGCAGTCCAGCTCCTGTCGAGGGAATGCGCGACGCGCTGTCGCGCTGGCCAATGCTCAAGGCCGCGCTCAGCACACGCGCCAGGGTCTTGCGCAAGGCCCCGGTGCACGGAGTGGTCAGTGAAGCGCCCAATCTCGAGGCCCTGCCGGTGCAGACCTGCTGGCCGGGCGATGCAGGTCCGTTGATGACCTGGCCGGTGATCCTGACGCGGCCATACGGGTCCGCTTCCAGCGACGTGGCCCGCTACAATGCCGGTGTCTATCGGGCGCAGGTTCTGGGGCGCGACCGTTTGATCCTGCGCTGGCTGGCGCATCGGGGCGGGGCCGCGCACCACCGCGGCTGGGCGCGGAACAGGGAGCCGATGCCGGTGGCCGTGGTGCTGGGCGCCGATCCCGCGATGCTGCTTTCCGCGGCCCTGCCGCTGCCCGAATCGATCTCGGAGCTGGCTTTTTCCGGCGTGTTGCGCGGCACGCGAACCGAGCTGGTTCCCGCGCTCAGCGTGCCATTGCTCGTGCCCGCTCATGCCGAGATGGTCGTGGAGGGGTGGGTATCGCCAACCGAGACGGCGCCGGAAGGCCCGTTCGGCGACCACACGGGGTATTACAACGCGGTCGAGCCTTTCCCGGTGATGCAGGTCACGGCCATCACTCATCGGCGCGATCCGCTCTACCTGTCGACATCGACGGGGCGGCCGCCCGACGAGCCGTCGGTGATCGGGGAGGTGTTCAACGACCTCGCCCTGCCGGTGATCCGGCAGCAGATCCCGGAGGTGCGTGATGTGTGGCTGCCCCCCGCCGCCTGCTCCTATCGCATCGCCGTGGTGGCGATAGACAAGCGCTATCCGGGCCAGGCCCGCCGGGTGATGATGGCGCTTTGGGGGATGCTGCCGCAGTTCAGCTACACCAAGCTGGTGATCGTGGTGGATGGGGATATCGACCCCAGGAACTGGGACGACGTCGCCTGGGCGCTGGCAACGCGGATGGACCCGGGCCGCGACACGATGCTGCTCGAGCGCACGCCCATGGACTATCTGGATTTCGCCTCGCCGGCCGAAGGGCTTGCGGGCAAGCTGGGGATCGACGCGACCACCAAGGTCGGTTCGGAGACCGGGCGAGAATGGGGGCGGACGATGGTCATGTCGCCTGAGGCCGAAAGCTTCGCCGAGGATCTTCTGGCAAGGATCGGGAGTGGCGCATGAGAGTTGTGCTGGGCGTTTCGGGCGGATCGGGTGCGGCGCTTTCGCTGGCGGTGGCCGGTCACCTTGCCGCGCTGGGCGCCGGCATCGACCTGGTGATCAGCACGGCGGGCGAGCGTACCTTGCACGAGGAGTGCGGAGCGGACGTGATCGCGCGGTTCGCGTCGTTCGGATGCATTCGTCACGACCTGCGCAACATGGGTGCGAAAATCGCCTCGGGATCCTACCCCGTTGCCGGGATGATCGTTGCGCCATGTTCCATGCGCAGTCTCGCGGCCATCGCCCATGGACTTGACGACAACCTCCTGATCCGCGCCGCCGGGGTACAGCTCAAGGAGCGGCGTCCCCTTGTCCTGCTTGCCCGCGAGGCGCCCCTGACGCTGGCGCACCTGCGCAACATGACTTCGGTGACCGAAATGGGCGGCATCATCCAGCCCCCGGTTCCCGCCTTTTACCTGCACCCTCGATCGCTCGCGGATGCGGTGGAACAGATCGCGGCCCGTTCGGTCGATCTATTGCGGCTTGGGCCCCCGGTGGCCGCGGCCTGGGGAGGGTGATCGGGATGGCGGGATCTGGAGGGCCAGGATCGCGGGCGTCGCTTTTCGACAGGATCCGTCATCCTGACGTAGAAATGTTGTCGCCTGCCTATTTCGGCATGGTGATGGCAACGGGCATCGTGGCGCTCGCGGCCAGCCAGATCGGCCTTGGACTGGTGGCGAGGGGCCTGCTCGGCATCGCGGTTGCGGCCTATGCGATCCTTTGGTGGCTCTCGCTCCTTCGGCTCCGGTTTCATCCACGCCGTATGTTTCTCGACCTGATCGACCATTTGCGCGGCCCGGGCTTTTTCACCATGGTCGCCGCGACGGGCGTGCTGGGCAGCGGATTCGTGATCCTGGAAAAAAGGATCATGCCTGGCTTCGGGCTGTGGTTTGTCGCGTTGTTCCTGTGGGTGGTGCTGACCTACACGATCTTCACCGCCTTCACGGTCAAGCAGGAAAAGCCGACCCTTGATCGCGGCATCAGCGGCGCGTGGCTTCTGGCGGTCGTTGCAACACAGTCGATTGCCGTTCTTGCGACCCTTCTGGCCGCGCATATCCCGCAACCCCAGCGCCTCGATCTCAATTTCATTGCGCTGTCGATGTGGCTCTGGGGCGGCATGCTCTACATCTGGATGATGTCGCTGATCTTTTATCGCTACACGTTCTTTCCGTTTGCGCCCGGCGACCTTTCACCCCCCTACTGGATCAACATGGGCGCCATGGCCATTTCGACGCTGGCAGGGTCGCAACTGATCGCCAATGCGCCCGATGCGTGGTTCCTGCAGTCGATCTCGCCGTTCATCAAGGGTTTCACCATCTTCTACTGGGCGACCGGAACCTGGTGGATCCCGATGCTGGTCATCCTTGGTATCTGGCGGCACATCTACAAGCGCTTTCCGCTGGCCTACGACCCGCTTTACTGGGGCGCCGTGTTCCCCCTGGGCATGTATGCGGTGGCGACGCACCAGATGGCGCAGGCGCTTCATTTCGATTTTCTCGACCCCCTGTCGACCGCCTTCGCACTGATCGCAATGGCGGCATGGCTTGTGGCGTTCGCCGCGCTGGCCCGGGTGCTGTTGCGGAACGGCGAGTGAGATCAACGGCGGATGGGCAATGTCCAGTCCTGGACGGCCATTCGGGCTTTTGCGGCCGTGCCCAGGATTGCGGGGCGCGAAGACCTCTGTTCACTTGCCCAAGCCGAGCATCGCCGCGAACGGCCATCGGTTCGATCCCGGTCGCCTTTTCCACTGCAGCCCGGGCAGGTTTCAACCTGTAAAGTGGTACTAAAGTGGGTTTTTAAACAAAACCAATTTACAACCTCTTGCCGGCTCTGCTACCCATTGTAGGCGCAATGCCTATTGTGGATGCCCAGGGGAGGGAAGCTTGGCAACGCTCAGTCTGCGTGGGATCACCAAGCGTTTCGGTTCGGTCGACGTGCTGCGCGGCATCGATCTCGAGATCGCCGACAAGGAACTGATTGTCTTCGTGGGCCCTTCGGGCTGCGGCAAGTCCACGCTTCTGCGGCTTATCGCGGGACTTGAGCCGATCACCGATGGCGAATTCTACCTGAATGGCCGCGAGATCAGCAAAGTGCCCCCGGCGCGACGCGGCATTGCCATGGTGTTCCAGTCCTACGCGCTCTATCCGCATATGGACGTCTATGAGAACATGGCGTTCGGCATCCGCATCATGGGGCTGAGCAAGCAGGAAATCGACGACCGCGTGCAAAAGGCGGCGAAGATGCTGCAGCTCGAGCCGCTGCTCAAGCGCAAGCCGCGCGAATTGTCCGGTGGGCAGCGCCAGCGTGTGGCGATCGGCCGGGCCATTACCCGCCAGCCCGAGGTCTTCCTGCTCGACGAACCGCTTTCCAATCTCGATGCGGCGCTTCGGTCCGAGGTGCGGTTGCAGATCGCCAGCCTGCACAAGGAACTGGGTGGCAACATGATCTATGTGACCCATGACCAGATCGAGGCCATGACGCTGGCCGACCGTATCGTGGTGATGAACAACGGGCTGGTGGAGCAGGTGGGCTCGCCGCGCGAGTTGTTCGAGACACCGCAAAACACTTTCGTCGCCACCTTCATCGGTTCGCCGCGGATGACGCTGGTCACCGCGGACCGCTCGGGCGACCTTTTCGCGATCGCCGGCAGCGGCGCGGTCGGTATTTCGGGGGCGCCGGAGACCGGGCCGAGCGTCATTCTCGGCGTCCGGCCGGATGCTTTCGATCTGGTTCCGGTTGCCCAAGGCTGGTCAGCCGAATTCGTCTATTCCGAATACCTTGGAACGGACGTGTTCACCTATGCCCGGCTCGGCGACGGCACACTTATCGCGGTACGCAGCGATCCCGGCCGCGAACTCAGCCTGGAAGAAGGGCGGATCGGATTGAAACCCCGCCAGGGGCATATCCACTTCTTCGACCGGGCAACAGGTCAACGACTCTAGGACGGTCACGGTCGCGCCCGTCCGCAAACAAACGGAGGTATCATGTCCAAACTTATTCGAGCCATGGTCTTTGGCCTGCTGGGGGCGTCGATTGCCCTTCCGGCCCTCGCCGAGGACCTCACTTTCTGGAACTGGCGGCCCGAGGATACCGCCGCCTACCAGAAGTTCTTCGCCGACTTCCATGCACAGAACCCGGATATCAACATCAAGTTCCAGGGCTACGAGCCATCCAGCTATGCCACCGTCCTGTCGACGGCGCTGTCTGGCGGGCAGGGCCCGGACCTGATGATGGTTCGTGCCTATGGCGCGTTCGAGGCCATGGCCGCCCCGGGCTATCTGATGGACCTGACCGGCAAGGTGCCGGCGCTGGAGAACTTCCCCAAGACCGCGGTTGCGGCGGAGACCCTGCGCTCGGATGGCAAGGTCTACGCGGTGCCCTATGCGTCCCAGACCATCTTCGTGATGTACAACAAGGACGTGTTCGACAAGTTCGGACTGAGCGAGCCCAAGACGTGGGATGAGTTGCTGGCCGATGCCAAGACCCTCAAGGACAACGGCATCATCCCGTTCGCCAATGGTACGGCCACGGCATGGCAGAACGAGACGCTGACCTTCGGCCTTGGCTCATCGATCATGGGCAAGGGTTTCTATGACGACTTCATGGCCGGCAAGGCGACCTTCGAGGATCCGCGCTTCGTGGAAGCCCTCAAGAGCCTGACCGAGGTGAAGGACTATCTGCCTGACGGCTTCACCGGCCTCGACTACCCGTCATCCCAGCAATTGTTCACCTCGGGCATGGCGGGCATGTTCGTGGGCGGATCCTTCGAGATCGCCGGCTTCCAGAAGGCCGCGCCGGACATGCATATCGGCGTGTTCGCCGCGCCGGCCAAGGCGGCAGGCGATCCGGCGCTGGTTTCGGTGTTCTATGACGGAGGCTTCGCGGCCAATGCCAAGACCGAGCACTCCGCGGCGGCGGTGAAGTTCCTGAACTGGGTTGCCAGCAAGGAGTTCGGCCAGGAATTCGCCAACGATCTGGGCAATGTCTCGGTCGTGCCGGGCGTCGAGTTCAAGTCGCCGCTTCTTGGCGAGGTTGCATCGCTCAACCAGCAGTCGATCCCCTACATGATGCTGGTCTATTTCCGCTATCAGGAGCCGAGCGGCTCGGTCCTCTTGCAGCAGCAGGTGCAAAAGATGATGGCGGGCGAGACGACGCCTGAGGAGGCCGCGGCCGAAATCACCAAGGGCATCGCAACCTATTACAAGCCCTTCCAGAAATAGGCGCGAAGGAGGCAGGCGGCTTCGGCTGCCTGCCTTCGACCTTTTTGCCGGACGGAGTGCAGGATGACCGGATGGATCGACAAGCGGGCTCTCTGGATCGCCTTCCTGGTCGCGCCCGCCTTCCTCATATTGCTCACCTTCGTGGTCTACCCGCTGGTCAATGCGCTGGCCTATGCGTTCTTTGACTGGCAGAGCACGGTTCGCGGTGACTTCGTCTTTCTCGACAATTTCCGCGACATCCTGTTCAAGGAGCCGTTCGCCACCTGGACGCGACAGGCCTTCACGCACAACGTGATCGTGTTCGTCTCGCTGATGGTCATCCAGAACGGCCTGGGCTTCCTTCTTGCCTATGCGCTCTGGCGCAACCTGCCGGGCGCGCGTTTCCATCGGATCGCCGTCTTCCTGCCGGTGGTGCTGTCCACCATCATCGTGGGCTTCCTGTGGAAGCTGTTCATGCATCCCCTCTTCGGCCTCGTGAACCAGACCCTGAGAGCCGTGGGCCTTGGCATGCTGGCCATGCCATGGCTGGGTGACAGCAAGACTGCGCTGGGCGCGCTCATCGTCACCAATGCGTGGCACTGGATCGGTTTCCCGACCCTGATCTTTCTTGCCGGAATGCAGCGCATTCCCGGCGAGATCATGGATGCCGCGCGCATGGATCGCGACAATGAATGGTCGATCATCACGCGCATCGTCTGGCCGCTGATAGCGCCAAGCGCGACGATCGTGTTCATCCTGACCTTCATCGGCTCGTTCAACTGGTTCGAGCTGCCCTACATCATGGCCGGCATCGACGGATCGCCCTTCGGCAATACCGACGTCCTGGGCCTTTATTTCTATCGCATGGCCTTCGGCAACCAGAGCGCGGGCACCACCGATTTCGGGCACGGCAGCGCGCTGGCGGTGCTGACCTTCCTGTTCATCGCCGTGGTCGCAACCTTCTGGACCATACGGCTCAGACGGCGGGAGATCGAGATATGAGCACGGTCACCGCCGGCCCGGCCCGTCGCGAGCGCGAATGGAGCTGGGGCACCCTGACCCAGGACGCCTTGCTGCAGATCGTCCTGATCGGCAACAGCTTCATCATGCTGTTCCCGATCGTGATCATGATCTTCAACGGCTTCAAGTCGACCCAGCAGATTTTCAAGGAACCCTTCGGGATTCCCGATTTCACCCAGATCGGCAATTACGCGACGATTGCCACGACCACCGGCTTTCCGCGCTACATGCTGAATTCCTTCATCGTGACCGGCAGTTCGATCCTGCTGATCCTGGTGTTCGGGACCATGGCGGCCTATGCGATCGCGCGTTACCGGTTCCGCGGCTCCGCGATCATCCTGCTGTTCTTCATTTCCGGGCTGACCATACCGCTCAAGCTGGCGATCATTCCGCTGTTCCTTCTGATGCGCGACCTGCATCTGCTGGACAATCAGCTCGCGCTGATCTGCACCTACACGGCGATGGGCCTGCCCTCGACCGTGTTCATCATGACGGGGTTCATTCGTACCCTGCCGCGCGATCTCGAGGATGCGGCGCGCATGGACGGAGCCAGCGAGGCGCGGATCATGTGGTCGGTGATGCTGCCGCTGGCGCGTCCGGCCATGGTCATCGCCGGCATCCAGAACCTGGTGCCGATCTGGAACGACTTCTTCTTTCCCCTGGTCTTCATCCAGACCGATCATCTCAAGACCCTGCCGCAGGGCCTCACCTCGTTCATGGGCGAGTTCACCACCAATTGGGGCGTGCTGTTCGCCGGGCTCACGCTCGCGGCGGCGCCCATCACGCTGGTCTACATTGCCCTGTCGCGTCAGTTCATCAATGGCATGACGTCCGGGGCAGTCAAATGAGCGGTGCCATTCCCCATGGCTCGCTGGTGGTGTCGTGCCAGGCCCGCGCCGACAATCCACTGCATGGACCCTTGTTCATGGGGGCAATGGCCCGCGCTGCGGCGCAGGGCGGGGCCGGGGCGATCCGGGCCAACGGGCCGGATGATATCCGGGCCGTCAAACAGGCCGGCCTGCCGGTTATCGGGATCAACAAGGTCTTTTCGGACGACCCCGTCTATATCACGCCATCCTTTGCAGCGGCGGAGGCTGTCGCCTCCGCGGGTGCGGACATCATCGCGCTCGATTGCACGGCACGGCCCCGGCGCGGCGAGAACTGGGCAGACATCGTCAGGCGCATTGTCGAGGATCTGGGCCTGCCGGTCTTTGCCGATATCTCGACCTATGACGAAGCTCGCGCCGCCGAGCAGGCTGGCGCCAGCTATGTCGGCACCACGCTTTCGGGCTACACGGGCGGGCCGGTGCCCACCGGACCCGATCTAGATCTGGTCGCACTGCTTTCGGGGGCATGCAGCGTTCCCGTCGTGGCCGAGGGGCGCTACAACACGCCCGACCTGGCAAGACAGGCGCTTGAGGCGGGCGCTCACGCGGTGGTCGTTGGCACGATGATCACCAATCCGCGTGAAATCACCAGATCGTTCGCGCGGGCTGTGGCGGACCAGTCATGACCGGCTACCTCGGTATCGACATGGGCGGCACCACGACGCGCTGGGCGCTGGTCGATGCGAGCGGGGCCGAGTTGGCGCGCGGCCATGCACGAGGCGCCAACGGGCACCTGTTTGCCGAGGCGTCTCGCCGGCAATTCGAAAGCGCGGTTTCCGAAATTGGTGCCGCGGTTTCCGGTTACACTGTTGCAGGGGTCGAGGCCGGCGTGACCGGTATCGGCCGCGAAAGTGCGATACTTGCGGTCAGGATCATCGCCGGCGCAACGCGGGCCGATGCAACCCGTATCTGCATCCGCGACGATATCGAGGAAGCCCATCGGCTGATATTTCCCGCGGGCGGCGGGCATCTGATTGCGGCGGGCAGCGGCTCGATCGGGGTGCATGTGGATCGCAATGGCGATGTCGTGCGTGTCGGTGGGCGTGGCATGTTGATCGACGATGCCGGTTCGGGCGTGTGGATTGCGCTGCGGGCCATCGACATGGTTTTTCGCGAGATCGACCTCTACGGCCGTCCTGAGGAGAGCGCCATTCTCGGCCGCCATCTGTTCAAGGCCATCGGATCTGAGACATGGGACGGCGTTCGCGCCTTTGTCTATGGCAGCGAACGCGGGCGTATCGGAGAGCTTGCCCAGGCGGTTGGCGAAGCGGCAGAGGCCGGATGCCCGCAAGCCATGGGCCTTCTCGGCCAGGCAGGCGCGGAACTGGCCCGGCTGGCCAGGGCCCTGATTGCGCGCTGCGGGCCTGCGCCCGTTGCCATAGTCGGAAGGGTTCCGGCCATCTCACCGATCATCGCGATGCGCATTGGCGATGAGATGCCGGGGGTCGATATCGATTATCCCAGCATCGACCTGGCGCTGGAGGCGGCCCGCCAGGCCGCGAGAAATGGGCTGGTTCCGGCCGCGCCGCAGGGAACCCAAGACCATGGCTGAAAACCAGGTGGGAGCGAATCCGCGCCATCGCGAGATGGATGGCCAGCCGTTTTGGCGGGCGGCGCTGGACGGCGAGGACAAAAGGTGAGCCAACAGATGTCGGCACAATCCTGGATGACTGCGGCAATGGAGAGCCGGGGGCCGTTCTATTTGCAGTTATGCGAACGCGTCCGTAGCGCAATTGCCGCGGGTGAACTCAAGGCGGGCAGTCCGCTGCCATCGGAGCGGGACCTGTCGGTCGCGTTCGATGTGTCGCGCACCACCGTTCGCAAGGCGCTGGCGGTGCTGGCCGAGGAAGGGTTCCTCGAACAGCGGCACGGATCGGGTACCTACGTCAAGCAGCGTCTGGAGACGAACCTGCGCAGCCTTCGCAGCTTCTCCCAGGAGATGCTTTCGCGCGGGCTTGCGCCATCGTCGGAGGTCGTGGCCAAGGTCGTCGCCCATGCGACGCCTGAGGAAATTCTCGCCCTCAACATATCCCTGGGTACACGGGTCCTGCGTTTCGACCGTATCCGCAATGCTGATGGCGTGCCCATGGCGGTGGAGCGGGTGGTCATGGACCTGCGGTTCATCGGTAACCCCGACAATATCGGCAATTCCCTCTACGAGACCCTGCGACGGCGGGGCTTCGCGCCGGTTCGTGCCATTCAGCGGATGCGCGCGGGAGCGGTCAATTCGGTGGATGCCAGTCTCCTGGGGTTGAAGGAGGGAACGCCTGTGCTGCTCCTGGAGCGCCGAAGCTATCTGGCTGACGGCACGGTTGTGGAGCAAACCCGTTCGACCTATCGCGGGGACGCCTATGAATTCGTCGCCGAGTTGCACACCCCGGAGGAACTGGGCGGCAACGACTGACCGCGATCGGACGGCAACGGCGCGCGCCGGCCGGTCCTGGTTGGTTCAATGGGGCGGCCGCGCCGGCTCGTTGCCGGAGATTTCCTCGAGGATGGGGCAGTCCGGCCGGTCATCGCCGTGGCAGTTGTGAACCAGGTGTTGCAGCGTTCGCCGCAATGCGGTGAGTTCGACCAGCTTGCGGTCGATTTCGATCAGCCGCGCCTCCGCCATGCGCTTGACGTCGGCGCTGGCGCGGTTCCTGTCCTGGTAAAGCCCGAGCAATTGCCGGCACTCCTCCACCGAGAAGCCCAGGCTGCGCGCCCGGTGCAGGAACCGCAAGGTATGCACGTGGTTGTCGGAATAGTCGCGATAGCCGTTGTCCGCCCGATCCGGCGCGATCAGCCCGATGTCCTCGTAATACCTGATCGTCTTGGCGGGCAGCCCCGTGTGGCGTGAAGCGGTGCCGATGTTCATTGCATGATCCTGGTCATTGAATTGCCACATGTTCGGACCGGAAGGCCGGTACCCATTGTTCCCGAGCATGCCCTAGAGCTTGAGACCCCTCAGGCGCAGCGCATTGGAAATCACCGAAACAGAGGACAGGCTCATCGCCGCGGCCGCGATCATCGGAGACAGGAGCGCGCCAAAGAAGGGGTAAAGGATGCCCGCTGCGACCGGAACGCCGATCGTGTTGTAGGCAAAGGCAAAGAACAGGTTCTGCCGGATATTGGCAATCGTGGCCCGCGCCAGCTTGCGTGCCCTGACGATGCCGCTGAGGTCGCCGCGCAGAAGGGTGATGCCAGCGCTCTGCATGGCGACATCGGCACCGGTTCCCATGGCGATCCCGACGTCTGCCGCCGCGAGGGCCGGGGCGTCGTTCACCCCGTCTCCCGCCATGGCGACGATGGCGCCGCGCTCATGCAGCTCGTCGACCAGCTTCTGCTTGTCTTCAGGCAGTATCCCGGCACGGATCTCGTCAATGCCAAGCCGGCCCGCCACGGCGCGGGCGGTGCGCTCGGTGTCGCCGGTTGCCATGATGATGCGCAAACCCTCCGCGTGCAGCGCCTTGATGGCCTCGGCCGCGTTGGGCTTGACCGGATCGGCGACCGCGACGAGGCCGGCAGGCTGGCCGTCGATGGCGAGGAACATAACCGTCTTCCCCTCGGCTGCGAGCGCATCGACCTTGGACATCAGGGGCGCTGGGTCGATTCCGGCTGCGCGGAGCATGGCTGCATTGCCGAGCACCAGTGATCTTGCCCCAGCGCGTCCGCTGACCCCCTTGCCCGTTTCGGCCTGGAAATCGGTGACCTCGGGGAGTTCAAGCCCCCGCGACCTGGCGGCCGAAACGATCGCTTCGGCCAGCGGATGTTCGGAGGCGCGTTCCAGCCCGGCGGCCAGTCCCAGGATCTGGTCGTCGTCAAGCCCGGCCTGCGCCTCGATATCGGTCAATTCCGGCTTGCCAAGGGTGAGGGTACCCGTCTTGTCCACGATCAGGGTGTCGACACTGGCAAAGCGCTCGAGAGCCTTGGCGTCCTTGATCAGCACCCCCGCCTGGGCGCCGCGTCCCGTCGCCGTCATGATCGACATGGGGGTGGCAAGGCCGAGCGCACAGGGGCAGGCGATGATGAGCACCGAGACTGCGGCGATGGTCGCATAGACCATGCTGGGCTGGGGCCCGATCAGCGCCCAGACCACGAATGCCAGCACGGCAACAGCAACGACGGTGGGCACGAACCAGGCCGACACGCGATCGGCCAGCGCCTGGATGGGTGCGCGGGAGCGCTGTGCCTTGGCGACCATTTCCACGATCTGGGAGAGCATGGTTTCGGCGCCCACCCTTTCGGCGCGCATGACCAGGGTGCCCCTGGCGTTGAGCGTGCCGCCGGTGATCTGGTCGCCAACCGATTTTTCAATGGGCATGGATTCGCCGGTGAGCATCGATTCATCGACCGAGGAGCGGCCCTCGACCACTTCGCCGTCCACGGGCACGCTCTCGCCGGGCCGGATGCGCAGCCGGTCTCCGGTCTTCACCTGGTCGAGGGGAATATCGGTCTCGCTGCCATCTGGGCCAAGGCGGCGGGCGGTGCGCGGGGCGAGATCGAGCAGGGCGCGTATCGCCGATCCGGTGCGCTCGCGGGCCTTGAGTTCGAGGACCTGGCCCAGAAAGACCAGCGCAACGATCACCGCGGCGGCTTCGAAATAGACGGGCACCACGCCGGACGCGTTGCGGAATGCGGGTGGAAACGCGAAGGGTACGAGCGTCGCCACGACGCTGAATCCGAAGGCCGCGCCGACGCCGAGCGAGATCAGCGTCCACATGTTCGGACTGCGGTTGAGCACGGATTGCCAGCCGCGCCGGAAGAAGGGAATCGCGGCCCAGACGACGACAGGGGTCGCAAGAACAAGCTCGATCCACACCGAAAGCCGCTCACCCAGCCATTCGCGGAACGGCAATCCGATCATCGAACCCATGGTCAGCAGCAGCAGCGGAGCGGCGCAGGCAACCGATATCCAGAACCGGCGCGTGAAGTCGACCAGTTCGGGATTGGGCCCTTCATCTGCAGAAGGCACGCCCATCGGCTCGAGCGCCATGCCGCAGATCGGGCAGTCGCCGGGGCCGTCGTTGACGATCTCGGGATGCATGGGACAGGTATATTTCGTCCCTTTTGGCATGGGCGCCGGGGCAGGAATGCCACTGAGGTAGGTCTCGGGATTGGCCTCGAACTTCGTCTTGCAGCCTGCCGAGCAGAAATAGAATTTCTGTCCATCGTGCTTGTGGAAATGACGGGCCGAGGCGCGGTCCACATCCATGCCACACACCGGATCCTTCGCCGTCAGGTAGGCCTGGGGGTCGGCCTCGAACTTGGTCCGGCATCCGTTGCAGCAAAAATGGAAGGTGCGCCCTTCGAACTCGAAACTGGGCTTGCCCGCCGCCGGATCGACCGTCATCCCGCATACGGGATCGCGGACGACATGGCCGTGATCGCCCGAGTCATGGGTGTGGGCGTGGTGATCGTGTGTGTGTTGCACGGGTTGGCCTCGCTGGCTGGATTGCGTCGATATAGGGCACCCTAAAGGTTCCAGCAACTGGAAGGTCAAGAGAGAAATCTGCCGATCCGGAAATGGGCAGGACACCCAGGACCGGCGCCGGACGTATGGCCGGTCCTGCAGGTCGTGGGGGTGTCAGACCGCCTCGGCCCGTTCGCCCGAGAGGCGCTGCTGTGCCATTTCCCGGATGTCGGTGAGCTCGTCGACAGTGGTGTTCAGGTCGGCGAGCTGTTGGCGCAGGAGGCTGAGGCGCTTGTCCACAAGCTCGACCAGCTTTTCCACCTGTGCGGTCTGGGTGCGGTCGGAATCGTAGAGCGAGAGGTATTCCGCGATGTCCTTCAGACTGAATCCGAGGCGCTTGCCGCGCAGGATCAGGATCAGGCGCGCCCTGTCGCGTCGGCGATAGACCCGGGTTGCGCCGACACGTTCAGGGTTGAGCAGGCCCTTGGATTCATAGAAACGAATGGCGCGGGTGGAGATGCCGAACTCCCGGGACAGGTCGGCGATAGCGAACAGGTCGCGCTTCTCGTTGTCACTCTTGGTCACTGGTCTCGGCCTTCCTTCTGGCATGCAAGGTCTCGTATTCCTCGCGCAGTTCCTTTTTCGACAACTTGCCCACCAGCGTCTTGGGCAATTCGTCCTTGAAGATGATTTCCCGCGGCAATTCCATCTTGGCGACGCGCTCGGCGAGAAAAGCCTTGAGATCGGAGGCGGTCGCGGATGCGCCCGGCCGGAGCTTGACGAAGGCCACCGGTGCCTCGCCGCGATAGTCGTCGCGGACACCGATCACGTTGCACTCATCGACCGCGGGGTGCGCGTGCAGGGCTTCCTCGATGTTGCGCGGATAGACGTTGAACCCCGAGGAGATGATGAGATCCTTGATCCGGTCGACAAGGAAGACATAGCCCTGTTCATCCATGTAGCCGACATCGCCGGTGCGCAGGTAGCCATCGATGAACGCCTCCTCGGTGGCCTTGGCGGACTGGAAGTACCCAAGCATGACCTGGGGTCCCTTCACGACCAGTTCGCCCCGTTCGCCCGGAGCGACGATTGTCCTGTGGTCCTCGATGTCGATGAACCGGATGTCGGTCGCCGGCAGGGGCTGGCCGATCGACATGGGCTTGCCGGGCACCCGAAGGGCGGAGCAGCAGACCACCGGCGAGGCTTCGGTAAGCCCGTACCCCTCGGCGAGCAAGGCATCGGAAACCCGGGCGAACTTGGCGCGAACCTCGTTGGGCATTGGCGCGCCACCCGAAATCGCAACTTCCAGCGAAGCGAAGGCCTGGCGCGCCCTTTCCACCGGCGCCGAAGCGAGCGCGTTGAGCAGGGTGGGCACGGCGGGCAGCACGTTGGCCCTGGTGCGGGCGATCAGATCGAGCATTTCCTTCAGGCCGAAACGGGGCAGCATGACGACTTCGGTGCCGTTGCACAGCGGCACGTTCAGGCACACCGTCATGGCGAAGATGTGGAAAAACGGCAGAACGGCGACGACCTTTGAGGGCGGATAGAACAGGCCGCAACCCCAGGCGTCGATCTGGCTCATGTTTGCGGCGATATTGGCATGTGTGAGCATGGCGCCCTTGGGCAGGCCGGTGGTGCCGCCGGTATATTGCTGCACGGCCACGTCGGTTGCCGGGTCGATCCGGACCGGCTCGGGTACGAGACGGCGGCGGACCAGCTGGCGGAACCCGACGATCCTGCCCGCGACAGCCGATTTTGCCGGATCGGAAAGCTCTGACGCTTTGAACAGGCGGAAAAGGACGCGCTTGGCGGCCGGCAGCGCTTCGGGAAAGTGGCACACGACCAGCGTCTCGACGTGACCGGCCTCGCAAAGGGCCGCGGCCTTGTCGAAAATCTGCGCCAGGTCGATCGTGATCATGATCTGGGCGCCCGCGTTCTCGGTGATGTGACTGAGTTCGGCAGTCGTATAGAGGGGATTGCAGTTCACCACCGTGCCGCCGGCCAGAAGCACGGCGTAATAGGCGATTGGGTAGAAAGGGGTATTGGGCAGCATGAGCGCCACGCGTGTACCCTTGACCACGCCGAGCTGTTTCTGCAGCGCACCGGCCAGCGCCCTGACCTCATTGGCAAGCGTCGCGAAACTCGTCTTGCCGCCGAGGAAATCGAGGGCATTGGCATTGCCCGCCTTCCTGCACGCAGCCAGCAATTGCTCGTGGACCGGCGTGGTGTCGATGGACACATCCCATTCGATCCCCTCGGGGTAGTGCTCGATCCACGGTCGCGTTGCGTTCTTGTGGTCCAGTGTGGCCGTCATGCCCGCTCCTCCCCAGGTTGCGGCACTCCTCGATATTATTGTTTCATGCGGTTACGTTTGCGTCAAATTGATTACCTTTGAACCGACAGGTATCAGGAGGACGAGATACTCGATACTCTCGACGTAGGCCAGCAGAAATGACACCAACGGCAAATAATTGACGTTAACGTCCACCATGCCTATGTTTGGCGGATCGGTCGCGGAAGCCGTCCGGCAGATGGGCGGCAAGGCGGCCGGGGCGGAGGAGGCTCCATGACCGTGTTTCTCGTCGTTGTCATGCTCTTGGCGTTCATCCTGGCGGCGCTTTACCGGCTTTCGCTGTGGCAATGGACGCTGGGTACGCTCGCGCTCGGCGCGCTGACCCAGGTCAGCCTGCTGCCGCCCGGTATTTCGACCAATGCCCTGAACTGGACGCTCGCCCTTTTGCCGGGCGCCATCATGGTGCTGCTCAATGTGGCGCCGCTGCGCAGGCTGGCGGTCGCCGGACCCGCCTACGGCATGGTGCGATCCATATTGCCCAGGGTCTCAAGGACCGAACAGGAAGCGCTCGACGCGGGAACGGTTGGCTGGGACGCGGAACTGTTCTCCGGCAACCCGCGCTGGGATCGGCTTCTGGCGATCCGCAAGCCCGTGCTCAGCGACGAGGAGCAGGCGTTCTTCGACGGACCTTGCGAAGAATTGTGCACGATGATCGACGACTGGGACGTGCGCCACAATCGCAACGACCTGTCGCCAGAAGTCTGGCAGTTCCTCAAGGACAACGGTTTTTTCGGCATGTTGATCGGCAAGGCGCATGGCGGCCTTGGCTTCTCGGCGCAGGCCCAATCGCAGATCGTGTCCAAGATCGCGAGCCGTTCGGTTGCAGCAGGGATCACCGTCATGGTGCCCAATTCGCTCGGCCCCGGCGAACTGCTGGAGAAATACGGCACACCCGAACAGCAGGAGAAATATCTGCGCCGTCTGGCCGAAGGCAGGGAGATGCCATGCTTTGCGCTGACCGGCCCGCATGCCGGCTCGGATGCGGCCGGAATGCGTGACGTGGGCGTGGTCTGCCGTGGCATGTTCGAAGGCGAGGAAGTGGTGGGGGTCCGGCTCAGCTTCGACAAGCGCTACATCACCCTTGCGCCGGTGGCGACGCTGGTAGGGCTCGCCTTCCATCTGCACGATCCGGAAAACCTGCTGGGCAAGGGCGAGAATATAGGCATCACCCTGGGGCTGATTCCAGCCGATCATCCGGGCATCGAGATCGGGCGCAGGCATTTCCCGGCGCGAGCCGCATTCATGAACGGACCGGTGCGGGGGCGGGACGTGTTCATTCCGCTCGACTACCTGATTGGCGGGGCGGACCGTGCCGGCCAGGGCTGGCGGATGCTCATGGAATGCCTGTCGACGGGCCGCGCGATCTCGTTGCCGGCTATCGGTACGGTATCGATCAAGCAGGCCCTGAGGCTGACCAGCGCCTATGCGCGCATACGGCGTCAGTTCAATATCCCCATCGGCATGATGGAGGGGGTGGCCGAACCCATGGCCCGCATGGTCAAGGCGGCCTATGGCTTCGAGGCCGCGCGGGCGTTGACGGCGGCCATGGTCGACGAGGGCCAGAAACCCACGGTGATTTCGGCGCTTTTGAAATACCGGTCCACCGAGGCCATGCGGACAAGCCTGAACGACGCCCTCGATATCCATGGTGGCCGGGCCGTGCAGGATGGGCCGACCAACTATCTGTTCTCCGGTTACCAGACGACGCCGGTCGCGATCACCGTCGAAGGTGCCAACATCCTGACGCGCTCCCTGATCACTTTCGCCCAGGGGGCACTGCGCGCGCATCCGCATCTCTATGCCGAAGTCAAGGCGGCGCAGGACACCGACAGGCGCAAGGGCCTCAAGGCGTTCGACAAGGCATTTACCGGTCATGCGGGCTTCATGCTGTCGAACGTGGTGAGCAATCTCTGGCACGGGTTGACCGCGGGGCGCTTCGCTTCAAGCCCGGTCGACCATGAGATGGCGCGCTGGTATCGCCAGTTGCACCGGTATGCGCAGGCGTTCGCGCTTGTCGGCGACTGGGTTGTGATTTCGCTCGGCGGGCAATTGAAGCGCAAGCAGCTCCTGTCGGGCCGCATGGCCGACATTCTCTCCGAACTTTACCTGCTGTCCGCCGCCCTGAAGCGTTTCGAGGACGATGGGCGCATCGCGGAGGACGCGCCGATCGTCGATGCGCTGGCGCAGGACCATGTGCGCGCGATCGAGACCAGGTTCAGCGAGCTTTTCGACAATTTCCCCAATCGCTGGCTTGCCGGGGCGATGCGCGCGCTGGTCCTGCCCTATGGGCGCAGGGCCCGCGGATCGGGCGACCGCGACAACTACCGCCTGGCGCGCGCGGTGCTGGGGCAATCGGACTTGCGCGACCGGCTGACACGGGGCACCTTCGTCTCGTTCGATCCCGACGACGTCACTGGCAGGATGGAAGATGCGCTCATCAAGGTCGAGAAGGCCGCGGAGGCCGAGACCAAGTTCCTCAAGGCGGTCCGAAAGGACATGATCGAGCGCCGGCTGGACCGCGACGCGATCGCCGACGCCGTTGCCGCAAACGTCCTGAGCGCCGAGGAAGCCGACCTCTTGCGCGCGGCGGACGAGGCGACGGATCGCGCCATCGCGGTCGACGACTTTGCGGCCGATGCCCTGTCGCATCGGGCACGGCGCGACTCAGATCGCTTCGATGCCGCAGCACAATGACCGAAGTGCTCGACCAACCTTTCCCGCAAGACGGAGCCGAATGAATTGGTGAAGCCCGAGACGCCGCAACCGACGCTGCCAAAAGCGCGAAACTGGCGGTTCACTGTCGATTTCGAGAAGATCGGCTGGCTTGTCATCGATACGCCGGGCAATTCGGTGAACCTGTTGAGCCGCGAGGCGCTGACAGAGCTGGAGAACCTGGTTGCCCGGTTCGAGGATCTCGTGGCCGCCGGGGAACTGGCAGGCATCGTGCTCATGTCCGGCAAGCGGGGCGGCTTCATTGCCGGAGCCGACATTTCCGAGTTCGACGCGCTGTCCGATTTCACGGTCCTGCCTGAGGCGCTTGAGCGCACCCATGCCCTGTTCGACCGCATCGAGGCGCTCAAGGCGCCGATGGTAGCTGCAATCGACGGGTTTTGCCTCGGGGGCGGGCTTGAACTGGCGCTTTGCTGTCGCTACCGGATCGCGGTCGACGATACAAAAACCCGCCTGGGATTTCCTGAAGTCAGGCTGGGGATCTTTCCCGGCTTTGGCGGCACCGGGCGCTCGATCCGCCAGGCGGGCGGGATTTCCGCCATGCAGTTGATGCTCAGTGGCAGGCTGCTGCGGGCCGCCGCGGCGCGAAAGGCGGGGCTGGTCGACAAGCTGGTCCGGCATCGCGATCAGCTGCGCTGGGAAGCGCGCCGCGCCGTGATGCAGAGGCGGACATCGCGCCCTGCCGGGTGGACCGGGCGGATCGCGTCGTTTTCTCCCGTGCGCGGTATCATCGCGTCGCGCATGCGCAAGCAGACTGCAGCCAGAGTGCGCCCCCAACACTACCCCGCGCCATTCGCGCTGATCGACCTGTACGAGCGGCACGGAGACAATTGGCGCGAAATGTGCCGAGGGGAGGCGGAAGCCTTCGTGCCGCTTATGGCGTCGGGCACCGCGGCCAACCTGCGCCGCGTCTTCTTTCTTTCCGAGAGTCTCAAAAAGCAGGGGATCTCCGGTCCCGACAAGCCCCGGTTCGACCGAGTGCACGTGATCGGCGCGGGCGTGATGGGGGGCGACATTGCCGCGTGGTGCGCCTTGCGCGGCCTGGCCGTGACGCTGCAGGACCTCGACATGGAACGGATCGCGCCGGCGTTGTCGCGGGCGCAAAAGCTGTTCGAGAGGCGGCTCAAGTCACCGGGCGAGGTCAGGGCGGCACAGGCGCGGCTCGAGGCGGACGTCGAGGGGCGCGGTGTGGCGCGGGCCGACGTGATCATCGAGGCGGTGGTGGAAAACCTCGACATCAAGCGCAAGATCTTTCGCGGGCTCGAGGCGCGTGCGAAGCCGGAGGCGATCCTTTCAAGCAATACATCGTCCATCGAGATCGAGAAGATCGCCGAGGCGCTGAAAAGGCCGGAACGCCTGATCGGACTGCATTTCTTCAACCCGGTGGCGCAATTGCCGCTGGTCGAGGTCATCCGCTCCGCGAGCAATGACGACAGCGCGATTGCGCGCGGGGCCTCGTTCGCGCTGGCCATCGGCAAGAGCCCGGTCGTGGTCAGGAGCGCGCCGGGCTTCCTCGTCAACCGGGTGTTGATGCCCTACATGCTCGGCGCCGTGGAGCGGGTTGAACGCGGGGAAGCAAAGGAATTGATCGATGCCGCCGCCGTCGCCTTCGGCATGCCGATGGGACCGATCGAGCTGATGGATACGGTGGGGCTGGACGTGGGGCACAGCGTTGCCAGGGAACTCGGGCATGATGTGGAGGACGACTCGCAGTTCGCCCGATTGCTGGCGGCTGGCAAGCTCGGTCGCAAGACCGGCGAGGGGTTCTATCGCTGGCGCAAGGGCAAGCCGCGAAAGGGCAGGGTGCCCGAACATTCCGATCTTGCCGGACTGGGGGCCGAACTGGTGAGGCCGCTGGTGGACATGTGCGAGACCTGTGTCGCCGAGGGCGTGGTGGCGAACGCGGATCTTGCCGATATCGGGGTGATCCTTGGCACCGGCTTCGCGCCGTTCCTTGGTGGACCACTCAAGGCGCGGCACGATGGCAGGGCGTAGGAGAACCGGCAATATGGGCGAACTGCGCAAGGTGGCGATCGTGGGCAGCGCCCGCATACCGTTCTGCCGTGCCTATACAGGCTATTCGCGGGAGTCGAACCGCTCGATGCTGGCCACGGCGCTTGCCGGGCTCGCCGAGCGCTACGGGCTCGTGGGGGATCGGGTGGATGAGGTCATGGCCGGCGCGGTGATGAACCATTCGCGCGATTTCAACCTCGCCCGTGAAGCGCTGCTCGATGCAGGGCTTTCGCCCTCCACCCCGGGCACCACCATCCAGATTGCCTGCGGGACGTCCCTGCAGGCGGCCCTGACGCTGGGGAGCAAGATCGCTTCGGGCGAGATCGACAGCGGGATTGCGGCGGGCGCGGATTCGATCTCGGATTCACCCGTGGTGTTCGGCGACCGGTTCGCGCATCGCCTGATCGCAATGGGTCGGGCCCGGACGGCGGGAAAGCGACTGGCGGCATTCAAGGGGTTCAGTTTCGGCGAGCTCAAGCCTGTGGCGCCCTCCACGCAGGAGCCGCGAACCGGGCTGTCGATGGGCGAGCATTGCGAACTGATGGCGCGTGAGTGGGGCATTGCGCGCGACGAGCAGGATGAATTCGCGCTCAAGAGCCACCTCAACGCGGCGGCGTCCATAGCGAACGGATTTCACGACGACCTGATCGTGCCCTGTGCCGGCATCTACAAGGACAACAATGTCCGGGGTGACACGAGCATCGAGGCGCTGCAGGGCCTCAAGCCCGCCTTCGACCGCAGGTCGGGGCAAGGCACCCTGACGGCAGGCAATTCGACCCCGTTGACGGATGGTGCGGCCGCGGTGCTGCTGGCCAGCGAGGACTGGGCGCGGGCGCGGGGCCTTCCCGTCCTGGCGACGCTGAGAATGGGGCAGGTTGCGGCCAACGATTTCGCTGCGGGCGATGGCTTGCTGATGGCGCCGACCATCGCGGTTTCGCGCCTTCTGGAGCGTGCCGGAATCGGTTTCGAGGATATTGACCTGTTCGAGTTTCACGAGGCGTTCGCCGCACAGGTCCTTTGTACCTTGCGGGCGTTCTGGGACCGCAAGTATTGCCGCTCCGTATTGGGGCGGGACAAGGTGCTGGGCAAGATCGATCCGGCAAGGATCAATCTCAAGGGCTCCAGCCTTGCCTATGGGCACCCGTTCGCCGCAACCGGGGCGCGGATTCTTGGTCTGACAGCGAAACTTCTCAACAGCGAGAACCGGTCGCGGGCGCTGATTTCCGTATGTACGGCGGGCGGAATGGGGGTCGCGGCACTTGTTGAACGGACGTAAGCGTCAAGAGACTTGCAAAAACGTCGCAGGCATGGATAGGTTTCGATCAGCGACCGGGAGGTAAAACTTTCTGTCAAAACAACCCGGCGTGGAAAACATCATTGCCGGAATCAAGGGCTTAGGGAACCTCATTAGAAGGAAGAGGGCCATAATGAAAATCAACGGAATCATGAAGGCAGCAGTCGCTGCCGCGTTTGCGCTGTCGCTTGGCGGCGCCGCGCAGGCGGTCACGCTGCATATGCACAACGGAGGCGAGGTCGGCTCGCTCGATCCCTCCAAGGTCGACGGCGACTGGGAAAACCGCGTCGTCGGCGATTACATCGAAGGTCTGATGACCGAAGACCAGCAGGCCAACGCCATTCTCGGCCAGGCCGCTTCCTACAAGGTCTCGGACGACGGAAAGACCTACACGTTCACGCTGCGCGACGATGCGAAGTGGAGCGATGGCGTGCCGGTCACGGCCGACGACTTCGTGCTCGGCTTCCAGCGCCTGCTGGACCCCAAGGCGGGCAATTCCTATGCCTATCTGCAGTTCACCATCAAGAACGCGGAAGCCTATAACGCGGGCAAGGTGGCCGATTTCGCCGATGTCGGCGTGAAGGCGCTGGACGAAAAGACGCTCCAGTTCACCCTCGAGAACGCGACCCCCTACTTCCTGCAGGCGTTGACCCACTACACCGCCTATCCCGTGCCCAAGCACGTGATCGACAAGGTCGGCAATGACTGGGTCAAGCTCGAAAACATCGTCGCCAACGGTCCGTACAAGCCCACGGAGTGGGTGCCGGGCTCGTATATCCATTCGGTGAAGAACCCGCTCTACTACGATGCGGCCAACGTCAAGATCGATGACGTCTACTACTACGTCCTCGAGGACCAGGTCGCGGCGCTGAACCGCTATCGCGCCGGCGAGTTCGACATCCTGACCGACTTCCCGGCCGACCAGTACCAGTGGATGGAGCAGAACATGCCCGGCCAGGCGCATGTGAAGCCGTTCCTGGGCGTTTACTACTACGTGATGAACCAGACGCGGCCGGAACTGCAGGACAAGCGGGTTCGCGAGGCCCTGTCGATCTCGATCAATCGTGACGTGATCGGACCGGACGTCCTGGGCACTGGCGAACTGCCGGCCTATGGCTGGGTCCCGCCGGGCACCGCCAACTACGAGGGCGACCAGTACATGCCCGACTGGGCCAAGATGAGCTACGAAGACCGCGTGGCCATGGCCAAGAAGCTGATGTCGGAGGCCGGTTACACCACCGACCATCCGCTCAAGCTGCAGCTCAAGTACAACACCAACGACAATCACCAGCGTATCGCGGTGGCGATTTCGGCAATGTGGAAGCCGATCGGCGTCGATGTCGAGCTGTTCAATTCGGAAGTGCGCGTGCACTACGATGCTCTTGAGCAGGGCGACTTCCAGATCGGCCGCGCCGGCTGGCTGATGGACTACAACGATCCGCAGAACATGCTGCAGCTTCTGGAGACGGGCAACGGCAACAACTATGGCCGCTATTCCAATCCGGAATACGACAAGCTGATGGCTGAATCGGATGTCACGCTCGACCTGACCAAGCGTGCAGGCCTGATGCACCAGGCCGAGAAGATCGCGATGGACGACTTCGCCGTCATCCCGATCTACTACTATGTGTCCAAGAACGTGGTTTCGCCCAAGATCCATGGCTTCGAGGACAATGCCAAGGACATCCACCGCACCCGGTGGCTGACCAAGGACGAATAGTCCGGTTGCGTTTCAGGGCCGCGAATCCGACAGGATTCGCGGCCCGACCACAACAAGACCCGAGGCTCCGACGGAAGCGGAATCGGGCGAGGCAACAGGTCAGGTGACATGCTCAGATATACCTTGCGGCGCGTAATATCCGCGCTGCCGATCGCGTTGATCGCGGTCACGATCTCGTTCTTCATATTGCGGCTTGCGCCAGGCGGCCCGTTCGACGGCGACCGCGCGCTTCCCCCGCAAGTGCTGGCCAACATCAAGGCCTACTACAATCTCGACAAGCCCATCATCGTGCAATACCTGCTCTATCTGCAGGGGCTGGTGCATGGGGATCTGGGGCCGTCCATGGCCTTCTACGATTTCAGGGTCAGCCAGCTGCTCGCCATAGGGCTGCCCTTCACGCTCACGCTGGGCTTCACGGCATTCGTGTTCGCAACCGCCATCGGGCTGGTTGCCGGCATCATCGCGGCGGTGAACCAGAACAAGTGGCCGGACTATGCCCTGGTGCTTGTGGTGATGCTGGGAGTGGTCGTTCCCAACTTCCTGATGGGCGCGCTGTTCCAGCTGGTGTTCGGCGTCTATCTCAAATGGCTACCGGCCGGAGGGTGGGTGAACGGCTCGATACCGCATATCGTGATGCCCGTCATAATCCTCGCCTGGCCGCACGCGGCGCGCATTTCGCGGCTGATGCGCGGATCGATGATCGAAGTGCTGGGCACCAATTATGTGCGCACGGCAAGGTCCAAGGGGCTGGGGGCACGCCTTGTGCTGTCGCGCCACGCAATCAAGCCGGCGCTGATCCCGGTGGTGTCCTACCTGGGGCCGGGGCTCTCCTATCTTCTTACGGGCTCGCTGGTGGTCGAGCAGATCTTCGGTCTTCCGGGAATCGGCAAGTACTTCATCACCGCCGCCCTCAACCGTGACTATGGCCTCGTTCTGGGAACGACCATCGTCTACATGTTCATCATCATCGCGCTCAATCTGGTCGTGGACCTGCTTTATGCGTGGCTCGACCCGAAGGTGAGGTACCGCTGATGGCCGGGATTACCCGAAAGGACGCGACGCTGACGGCCTATGCCGAAAAGCTCGCCATGTCGGACGCGCCAAAGGGCCGTTCGCTCACCCAGGAGGCTATCCGCCGCCTGATCGCCAACCGCGCCGCGCTGGCGTCGATCTTCGTGTTGCTGGCGATTGTCGTCGTGGCGCTGGTTGGGCCGCACTTCCTGCCCTACACGTTCGACCAGGTGGACTGGAGTTCGATCCGCAAGCCGCCGGACTTCGCCAAGGGACATTTCCTCGGGACCGACCAGAACGGTCGGGATCTGCTGGCGCGCACCCTGCAGGGGACACAGGTCTCGCTGCTGGTTGCCCTGGTCGCCACGAGTGTCTCGGTCATCATCGGCGTCGTCTATGGAGCGGTGTCGGGCTATTTCGGCGGCCGGATCGATGCCCTGATGATGCGTACCGTCGATGTGATGTACGCGCTGCCCTATATCCTGTTCGTCATCATCCTGATGGTGATGTTCGGGCGCAATTTCGTGCTGCTGTTCGTGGGCATCGGTGCCATCGAGTGGCTGACCATGGCGCGAATCGTGCGCGGGCAGACCCTGAGCCTGAAGGAACGCGAGTTCATCGAGGCAGCGAGGGCGGGCGGCGCCAAGCCCTGGACGATCATCCTCAGGCACATCGTGCCAAACCTGACCGGGCCAGTGGTGATCTATGCCACGCTCACCGTGCCCGAAATCATCATCACCGAAAGTTTCCTGAGTTATCTCGGACTAGGCGTGCAGGAACCGATGACGTCGCTGGGCACACTCATTTCGAACGGTGCACCGGTGGCCGAAGTGCTGCCCTGGCTGCTGGTCGCGCCCGCGGCGATACTCGTCACGATGCTGCTGTGCCTGAGCTATCTGGGCGACGGCCTGCGCGACGCGCTCGATCCGAAGGACCGCTAGACATGTCAGACGTACTTGTTGTCGATGACCTCAGCGTCATTTTCGACCTGCCCGACGGCCAGGTGACCGCGGTCGCGGATCTCAGCTTCACGCTTCGGGAGGGGGAGACGCTTGCCGTGGTCGGCGAGTCCGGCTCGGGCAAGAGCCAGGCTTTTCTTTCCATCATGGGCCTTCTGGCCAAGAACGGCCGTGCGGACGGCCGCGCGATGATGGGTGATCTCAACCTGGTGGGCATGCGCAAGGACAAGCTCGACCGCTATCGCGGCCGGGACATTGCCATGATCTTCCAGGATCCCATGACCTCGCTCAATCCCAGCCTCAGGGTGAAGACCCAACTGGCCGAGGTGCTGGTCAAGCACCAGGGATACATGCAGGACCGGGCGGTCAAGGAAGCCATCGAGATGCTTGAACGGGTCGGAATACCCGAGCCGGCCAAGCGCGCGTCGGCCTATCCGCACGAGCTTTCGGGCGGAATGCGCCAGCGCGTCATGATCGCCATGGCACTGCTGTGCCGGCCCAAGATCCTGATCGCGGACGAGCCGACGACGGCGCTCGACGTGACCGTTCAGGCGCAGATGCTCGATCTTTTCAAGAGCCTGACCACCGATTTCGGCACCGCGCTGGTCATGATTACCCACGACCTTGGCGTGGTGGCCGGGCTCGCGGACCGCATGATGGTGATGTATGCGGGGCGGGCGGTGGAAAAGGGCCCGGTGGACGATCTCTTCTACGACCCCCGGCATCCCTATACTTTCGGCCTGTTGCATTCCACGCCCCATGTGGAACAGCAGCACCAGCGCCTGCAGCCGATCGAGGGCTTGCCGCCCAGTCTCGAGCACCTGCCCAAGGGGTGCGCCTTCAATCCGCGTTGCGCATTCCGGACGGAGCGCTGTCTTGAGGAACGGCCGGCTCTGGTCGGCCAGCGGGGTGGGCGTTCGAAGGCCTGTTTCTACGAAGGCCGCATGGCCTATGAGGAGGTGAGCGCATGAGCGCGGACACCGAAGTCGCCCTGCTCGAGGTCGAGGGGCTCAAGAAGATCTTTCATATCGGGGGTGGGCTGTTCAGCCCGCCGCATGTCCTGACGGCGTTGCAGGATGTCTCGTTCAGCGTGAAGCAGGGCGAAACGCTGGGAATCGTCGGGGAATCGGGTTGCGGAAAGTCCACTCTGGGACGCTGTATCCTGAGGCTTCTGAGTCCGGAGGAGGGGCGCGTGTTGTGGCTCGGTCAGGACCTGACCGAACTGAACAACGAGGGCATGCGCCAGCGGCGCAAGGAACTGCAGATCATCTTCCAGGATCCGCTTGCCTCGCTCAATCCGCGCATGACCGTGGAGGAAATCATCGCCGATCCGCTTCGGGCGCTGATGCCCGAACTCAACGCCAAGGAGCGGCGTGAGCGGGTTGTGCGGATGATGGAGGCGGTGGGCCTCTTGCCCGAGATGATCAACCGCTATCCGCACGAGTTCTCCGGTGGACAGGCTCAGCGCATCGGTATTGCCCGGGCGCTGATCACCGAACCAAAGCTGATCGTCTGCGACGAACCGGTCTCGGCCCTCGACGTGTCGATCCAGGCGCAGATCCTCAATCTGCTCGCCGCACTCAAGGATGAATTCGGCCTCACGCTGGTTTTCATCAGCCACGACCTGTCGGTGGTTCGGCACGTGTCGAACCGCGTGCTGGTGCTCTATCTGGGGCGTATGGTGGAACTCGCGCCGGTCAACAACCTCTATGACAAGCCGTTGCATCCCTATACGAGGGCGCTGCTGACGGCGGTGCCCATTCCGGATCCCAAGAAGGCGCGGGAACGCAATATCGACGCGCTACAGGGGGAGATACCCTCGCCGATCAACCAGCCTTCCGGATGCACTTTCCGTACGCGTTGTCGCTTCGCCATTGAGAAATGCGCCAAGGAACGGCCGCCGCTCGAAACGCTAGATGACGGGCGCAGGGTGGCTTGCCATCGCTGGCAGGAATTGCAGGACAGTTAACCAGGCGACACCGTTTGCCTGAAGGCATGAGTGGGCGGGCCGCCTTGCGGGCCGCCCACTTCCTTCTTCCATTCAGTCCGTGCCGGAGCGCCTGGTGGCGGCATTCGCCGAGCCACGCCGCTCGTCTCCCTCGATCTGCAGAGTGCGGCGGCGGCGATCGGGGCCGGCATAGGCCGGGCCGTCGACGAACGTGCGCGGCTGGGCGAAGGCGGCCAGCAGCCTGTCGCGCAGGACCGCGGCGGAAAGCGGTTTCTTGAGGAACTCGGTCACCCCCGCGTCTCGCGCGTGAATGATCCGCGACATTTCGGCCTGCCCGGACATCATGATGACGGGTATGTCGCGGTTCGGGCACTCCGCACAGGCGCGCAGCTGGCGCGTCAGCGCGGTCCCATCATGGGGCGACAGACGATCTTCGACGATCATGGCGTCAACCTGCCGTGACATCAGAGCGGCAAGCGCGACCTTGCTGTCGTTGGCTTCACGGACATCGGTGATCCCGAAGCCACGCAACATCGCCCGAATGATCGATACCATGTGCGGGCTCGGATCGGCGACCAGAACCCGGATTCTGTCAAGTTCTATCTTGATCATAGCGGTTTCTTGAACACCATCGTTGTTGGGTAATCATGATAGACCGACAAGAGTCATTCATCAGTTAACCTCGGAGGTTTTATTTGTTGTTCGGATTTGCGCGACTTGCCGCCGAGAGGCGATCCGCGTGCGTTGACACGGGCGGGCAATCCTCATATGTTCCGGCCGAATTCACGCGGGGGGCCGGCGCCGATCCGCTTGTCACCGAGGTAATCAACATGAAGATCCGCAACTCGCTCAAGGCCCTGATGGGTCGGCACCGCGATAACAAGATGGTACGCCGCAAGGGCCGCATCTACATCATCAACAAGACCAACAAGCGCTTCAAGGCCCGCCAGGGCTGAACGGCCAGCGCTGTCGACTGAATGAAGAAGGCCCGCCTCACGGCGGGCCTTTTGCTTTTCTGCGTCCGGGTCTGGCGGGCTATTCGGACAGAGCGGCGAGAACGCGCACCCAGGACCGGATGCCCTTGTGGAAGCTCTCCAGGTCGTATTTCTCGTTGGGGCTGTGGATGGCGTCATCGAGCTGGGCAAAGCCGATCAGCAGCGTGTTCATGCCGAGCAGGCGCTTGATCTCGCCCACAACCGGGATCGACCCGCCGGACCCTGTAATCACAGCCTTCTTGCCCCACTCAGCGCTCAGCGCATCCAGGGCCGCCTGGACGTGATGGCCATCCGCAGGAACCGAGATCGCCGGACCTGCTCCGTGATCCTTGAAGGTCACCGAGCAATCGGGGGGCAACATGGCCCGGACGTGGGCCCGGAAAGCCTCCCTGATCTTGTGCGGATCCTGATTGCCAACAAGCCTGAACGAAATCTTGGCGCTGGCCCTTGCGGGAATGACGGTCTTGAAGCCGTCTCCCTCATAGCCACCGGAAATTCCGTTTATCTCGCAGGTGGGGCGCGCCCAGATCTGCTCGAGGGCGGAACGGCCCTGTTCTCCGGCTGGGAAGCGCAGGCCAATCTCGCCGAGAAACTGCGCGGTATCGAAGCCAAGCGAGTCCCAGTCCCGGGCGACTTCGGCGGGCAGTTCGGGCACGCCATCGTAGAAGCCGGGCAAGGCCACGCCACCATCCGGGCGACGCAGACTGGCCACGATCTCGGCAAGAACCTGGATCGGATTGCGGGCAGCATTGCCATACATGCCCGAATGCAGGTCCTTGCTGGCGCAGGTGATTTCGATTTCCTCACCCACCAGGCCACGCAGCATGGTGGTGATGGAGGGCGTCTCGGCATCCCACATGTCGGTGTCGCACACGAGCGCGATATCGGCCTTCAACTCGTCGGCGGCCGATTCGATGAAGCCCGGCAGGTTCTTGCCGCCGGATTCCTCTTCCCCCTCGATCAGCACGCAGACATCGACCGGCAGGCTGCCAGTTGCCGCCTTGTAGGCTCGGCAGGCCTCGATGAAGGTCATGACCTGGCCCTTGTCGTCGGACGTGCCGCGGCCGAAAAGCCTGGTGCGGCCGTCGACCACCCGGGTCGTCATCTCAAAGGGATCGGAGTGCCAGAGTTCGAGCGGATCGACCGGCTGCACGTCGTAGTGCCCGTAAAAGAGCACGCGCGGCTTGCCCGAGCCTTTCTGGTGGCCCACCACCACGGGGTGGCCCGGAGTGGGTCGGGCGGACACTTCGAAGCCGAGCGCCTGCAGATCGGCAACCAGCCAGTCGGCGGCCCTCCGGCACTCATCCTTGTAGGCGGGATCCGTGGAGATCGAGGGAATGGCGACCAGTTCCGCCAGCCGCGACAGGCTGGCGTCGATCTGTGCATCGACCTGTGCGAGCACCGCATCAATGCGCGTTGCGGCGTCGGCCATCACGAGGCTCCCGAACCGTCCTGGCCGACGAAGGCGATCCGCAGCATGTTGGTGGCGCCGGGCGTTCCCAGCGGCACGCCGGCGGTGATCGCGATCCGGTCACCAGGCCGGGCGAACCCCTCGCGGAAGGCGATGGAGCAGGCGCGGTCCACCATGTCTTCGAGATCGACCGCGTCCTCGGTCACCACGCAGTGCAGGCCCCAAACGATCGATAGGCGCCGAGAGGTCGAGGCCTTGGGCGACAGAGCAACGATCGGCTTGGAGGGGCGCTCGCGGGCGGCACGGATTCCGGTTGAGCCCGACGAGGTGTAGCAAACGATCGCTGCCAGATCGAGCGTATCGGTCACCTGGCGGGTGGCGGCGGAAATGGCATCCGCGGCGGTTGCCTCGGGCTGCGGCGACTGGGCGCGTATGATCGAGGAATAATTGATGTCGTTTTCAACCGCGACCGCCACCTTGTTCATGGTGGCGACCGCCTGGACGGGGTATTGCCCCGACGCGCTTTCCGCGGACAGCATGACCGCGTCGGCACCCTCGAACACGGCGATGGACACATCGGAGACCTCGGCGCGCGTCGGTACGGGCGAATTGATCATGCTCTCAAGCATCTGGGTGGCTACGACCACGGGCTTGCCGAACCGCCTGGCAATGCGGATCATGCGCTTCTGAAGGCCGGGGACGGTCTCCAGCGGCATCTCCACCCCGAGGTCGCCACGGGCGATCATGAACGCGTCGCACAGCTTGATGATTTCCTCGAGCCGCTCGACGGCCTGGGGCTTTTCGATCTTGGCCATCACGCCGGCGCGACCCTGCACGATCTTGCGCACTTCGACGATGTCTTCGGGGCGCTGCACGAAGCTCAGTGCGATCCAGTCGACATCGGCTTCAAGGGCCTTGGCGAGATCAGCGCGATCCTTTTCGGTCAGTGCGCCGACAGCAAGGAGGGTGTCGGGCAGGCTGACGCCCTTGCGGTCGGAGAGCTTGCCGCCATGGACAACGACGCATTCCACGTGCTCGGAACTGGTTCTGACCGCGCGCAGCTCGATCTTGCCGTCGTCGAGCAGCAGCCGGTCACCAACCCCGATTGCCTCGATGATCTCTGGATGGGGCAGGTTGACACGGGTCTTGTTCCCAGGCGCAGTGTCCTTGTCCAGCGTGATCGTGTCGCCGGTCGCCAGCATCACCGAACCGCTTTCGAACTTGCCGACCCGCAACTTGGGGCCCTGAAGGTCGGCAAGAATGCCCAGGGGATGGGCGACTTCGCGCTCTACCTTGCGGACGCGGGCAACGAGTTCGGCCAGAAGTTCGTGGCTGGTGTGGCTCATGTTGATGCGGAAGACGTCCGCGCCAGCACGGGCCAGTTCGGTGATCGTGGCCTCGTCAAGGGAGGCCGGGCCAAGGGTCGCGACGATCTTGACGCGTCTGAAGCGTTTCATTGGGTTTCCGGGTTGTTCGTGTCTGGGGAAGGATCGGAGCCGACATCCGGCGGCGCATCGGTGCCGTTCTCGTCGGGCGTATCGGTTTTCGGGTCGGTCAGTTCCAATGTCCAGTCCGACTTGTTCTGGGTATCCACTTCGAAGAAGCCCGTGCGTTCATACCCGCGCGCGAGACAATCTTCCACTCCGAAAATGGTGAAGCTCTCGTCGCGCGTGCACATGAACACGGGGCCATCCCACGCACCACCGCCCACGTCGTCCGCCGCAAAGATGTAATAGAAGCGCGAAGACAGCTCACCCTGATAGACGGTTGCGCACCCGCCAGCGTCAGCAATCCACCATCCTTCGGACTGCCAGCCACGCTCGGACTTGTATCCGAGCGCCACAGAAACAGGATTGGCAGTCTTGTTGCACACGCGCAGATCGGCGCGCGCGACGGCGGGCAGGAAAAGGGCGGCCATGAACATGGCCATGCCGACGAGTACGGGGCTGAAGCGGAGTCGGGTCAACACTCGGCTGGATCGCGCATTTGAAAAGAGGCCCTGTTCTGGCAACGGGGGGGAGCGGTGTCAATTGCCAAGCGCACCCCGAGGCGGAAAATAGGGTGTTGGAATGACGATGAAAGCGCTTGATCCCGAGCCCCTGCCGCGCTTGAACAGTCTCCCAAGGTTCGAATGTAGCAGGAGTTGTCGAATGGCAGACCATGGCGTGGCGCAGGATCAGTTGCGGGCCTTCGTGGAGCGGATCGAGCGTCTCGAGGAAGAAAAGAAGGCGATCGCCGACGACATCCGCGAGGTCTATGCCGAGGCCAAGGGCAATGGTTTCGATACCAAGGTATTGCGACAGGTCGTGCGGATCCGCAAGCAGGATCGCAACGAGCGCATCGAGCAGGAAGCCATTCTCGATCTCTACATGAGCGCGCTTGGGATGCTGCCAGAAGCCTGAGCGGCAGCCTGTCGGGCTTCTTGGCGGAAATGCTTTAGCGCTTCTTCTCGAAATTCGCCCTCGCAGCGCCAAGGGCACCTTCGGGATTGCCCAGAGCCGCAAGGGCAGTGGCGACGATGGCCGGCGCATCAAGTCCGGCCTGGGCATACATGTCGCCCTGGCCGGCCTGTTCGACGAAGCGGTCGGGCATGTACAGCGGCCGGAACTTGAGCTTTCCATCCAGCAGGCCATTGCCGGCGAGGAACATGGCGACCTGCGCTGCGAATCCGCCGGCGGCCCCTTCCTCCACGGTGATCAGAACCTCGTGATCGCGCGCCAGGCGCGTCACAAGGTCGGTGTCGAGCGGCTTTGCGAAGCGGGCATCCGCCACGGTTGAAGACAGGCCGAACGAGGTCAGGGTTTCGGCCGCCGCCAGTGCCTCCGCGAGCCTTGTGCCATAGGACAGGATCGCAATGGCCGTGCCTTCGCGCAGCACACGGCCCTTGCCGATTTCCAGCGGAACCCCGCGCGCGGGCATGTCCACGCCCACGCCGTCCCCGCGCGGGTAGCGGAAGGCGATCGGGCCCTCGTCATGGGCAACGGCGGTCGCCACCATGTGCCGCAGTTCGGCCTCGTCGGCGGCCGCCATCAGCACCATGCCCGGCAAGGGGGCCAGATAGGCGATATCGTAGGCGCCCGCATGGGTCGGGCCATCCGCTCCGACGAATCCGGCGCGATCGATGGGGAAGCGCACCGGCAGGCCCTGTATGGCGACGTCGTGCACCACCTGGTCAAAGGCGCGCTGCAAAAACGTGGAATAGATCGCGCAGAACGGCTTCAAGCCTTCAGCGGCCATGCCGGCGGCAAAGGTGACGGCGTGCTGTTCGGCGATGCCGACGTCGAAAACCCTGTTAGGGAACAGTTCGGCGAACTTGTCGAGACCGGTGCCGGAGGGCATTGCCGCCGTAATGGCGACGACGCGTTCGTCGTCCTGTGCCTCGGCAATCAGGGATTCGGCAAATACCCTTGTGTAGGACGGGGCGTTGGATGGCGCCTTGGCCTGCGCGCCGGTGATGACGTTGAACCTGGAGACGCCGTGATATTTGTCGGAGGCGCTTTCGGCGGGCGCATAGCCCTTGCCCTTCTGGGTGACGACATGGATCAGCACCGGGCCGTCCTGCATGTCGCGCACATTGCGCAGCACGGGCAGAAGGTGATCGAGATTATGGCCGTCGATGGGGCCAACATAATAGAAGCCCAGTTCTTCGAATAGCGTGCCGCCCGTCCAGAAGCCGCGGGCGAATTCCTCGGTCTTGCGCGCCTTGTCGTGAATGAAGCGCGGCAGGTGCCGGGTGATCTCCTTGGCGGTGTCGCGCAGGCTGCGATAGGCCTTGCCGGATACGAGCCGCGCCAGATAGGCGCTCATCGCGCCCGTGGGCGGGGCGATGGACATGTCGTTATCGTTCAGGATGACCACCAGCCGCGCATCCATGGCGCCGGCGTTGTTCATGGCCTCGAAGGCCATGCCGGCGGACATCGCGCCGTCGCCAATCACCGCGATCACGTTGCGCCGATGGCCTGTGAGCTCCGATCCCACGGCCATGCCCAGGCCCGCGGAGATCGAGGTGGAGGAATGTCCCGCGCCAAACGGATCGTAGATGCTCTCGGCGCGCCGGGTGAACCCTGAAAGCCCATCCTTCTGGCGGATCGTTCGCATGCGGCCGCGCCGCCCGGTCAGTACCTTGTGCGGGTATGCCTGGTGACCGACGTCCCAGATCAGCCGGTCGTCGGGGGTGTTGAACACATGGTGCAGGGCGACGGTGAGTTCGACGACGCCGAGCCCGGCGCCAAGGTGTCCCCCGGTCACCGAAACCGCATCGATCACCTCGGCCCGCAGTTCGCTGGCCAATTGCTGCAGTTGATCGCGAGTGAAACCCCTGATGTCTGCCGGCACGTCGACAGTATCAAGCAGGGGCGTTTGCGGTTTGTCGCTCAAGAAAGAAATCCCGGTCGAAGAGACGTCGTCCAACTGCTTTAACAAACGAATGCGGTTTTGTAACGGGTCGTATGGCCGCGATCAGCGCGACGCAATCGTGATCGGGGCCGCGACAACGAAATGCGCACTGGCCAGACCCACCGTCGCCCCATGCTCGAAGACGATCAGATTGCCATAGGGTCCCAGTTCTGTCGCCGGATCGAGATCGGCGGTGTCGGGTTCGAACAGCGCGTCATAATCGGCGGTGGTCAGCCGGACCGGTTCCACGAAAAGATCCTGGACGTGGTCGATATCGGGCGCCACCAGTTCGCCCGGGCGCGTCTCCAGGCTGGCCAGCGGCGAGCGGTCGGTGCCCACGAAACCGGACAGCGTGCGGTTCACCATGTCGGAGAGGTTGGCGAGGCTGAAGCCGCCCGGGGACAGGGATGCGGTACGCACTTCGACCGGGCGGGCTTCGGGGGGCGTGCCCTCGACCGAAGACGCGGTGTTGAGCGGCGAGGTGCCGCCGGTGGTCTGGCGTTCGAGCAGGATCTGCAGGGCGCGCTGCGCACCCGGATCCGGCTTGATTTCAGGGGCATAGCCCGCCACCAGTATGGAATTGGCGGGCAGACCGGCGTTAACCGGGCGCGTCGCCGGGACGGCCGCGTCAAGCGCAGCCAACGCCATTTCGCCTGGCGAGGAGGGGGCGGGTTCGGGCAACGGGACATTCGCCAGAGCCAGCGCCTGCGGCCTCTGGGCGGGCGTTGGTGCCGTCTCCAGGGACGCGAGAACCGTGGTGGGCTGGTCCTCGATCGCGGGCCGCTCGAACGGGACGGGCGGTTCGACCGCGACACTGGTGACGACCCGTTCGCTTGGCGAATTGGAGGCGACCATGACGTCCGGCACGACGCTGGGGCGGGCGCCATTGCACGGGACCTGATGGCACTGCTGCCATTGGGCCATGGCGTATTTGCGCCCCGAGGCGGACAGCGGCACACCGTTTGTGGGCAGGTGCAGCGTCTTTCCGTCGGGGAAGAGCTTCTTGAGCTGCGCCGTTGTCATGCGCGGCCAGGCCCGCACGGTGCCCGTGTCGAGATGGACGAACGGGCTGCCGGAGGTGGGATAGTAGCCGACGCCACCCACCTGGAGTTTCATTGCAGCGGCCCGCAGCGTCGCAAGGGGGACCCCGGGGATGTAGAAATCCATCGCGAGGCCGCGCATATGGTTGGAGTTCTTGGCGACCCCGGTATTGGCGGACCGCGAGCGCAGATACTCGTTGCTCTGCGGCGAGCGATAGGCCGACACCACGTAGATGGGCCCGGTCGCGTGCGTCTCCTGGTAGACTTCCCAAACCAGGTCGAACAGGTGGGGGTCCATGCGGGTCTGCTTGTCGGCCCGCCAGTCGCGCAGGAAGTGATTGAGCTTGGCCAGCGCTTCGGGCACGAACTGCCCGTTATGCTTGTATGTGACAGTCAGGCGCTCGCCGGTATGGCCGAAATAGAGTTCGAGCGTTCTATCCTGGGTGCCGGCGCTGGTGGGTACGGCGCTTGCAGGGACAAGGGTAACGAGCGCAAGAATGGCCGCGGCGGCCCTGCGCGCAATTCTCTCCAGCGCTATGTTCACCCTTGAAGCCAATCCGGTCACGCCCGATTGCTAAACGTTCGATCGGCGGGAGTCTAACGTCCAAGTCAATGAGACTTTATTAACGTTAGCAACCGGTGATACCGGCGTTTCCCCTTTTGCCCACAAGATTAGATAGTAGGCAAAGACGGCTTAACAAGGGCGAAATCGTTAAGCGGGTGTTAAACTTGGCTATATGTCGCAGGTACTTACTGCTCAAGCAGCTGGATGAGGCGCTTGTTCTGACCGTAGACATCGCCAAACGAGCGGATATTGCCGTCCTGGCCGACGCGCAGCGTGAAGTAGGCGAGATGGATGGGGATGTGGTGCTGCAGGCGGACCCAACGCTCGGAATCCCCGAACATGGCCTCCAGCGTGGTCGCATTGAGGTTCTTTTCGGCCACCAGCAACGCGTCGGCGAAGTCCATCGGGTTCTGTACGCGCACGCAACCGTGGCTGAACGCGCGGTACGACTTGGCGAACAGATACTTTGACGGCGTATCGTGCAGGTAGACGTCGTTGTTGTTGGGGAACAGGAACTTGATGTTTCCAAGCGCGTTGCCGACGCCGGGCCGCTGGCGGAAACGCAGGCTGGAAAGGTTGGACGGATCGACCTGGGACCAGTCCACGGCAGATGCATTGATCACCTTGCCGCCGGACAGGGCTTCCATGTTCTGCGAAGCGAGGTAGCCCGGATTGGCCAGGATGTGCGGCACGATCTCGTTGGTCGCGATCGACGCCGGAACATTCCAATAGGGATTGACGACGACGAACTCGATCTGGTCGGAAAAGATCGGGGTCTGGTTGGTCGGCTTGCCCACCACCACGCGGGTCGAATAGGTGGGCTTGCCATCCGAGACGATCGCCAGCCGGAATTCGGGAATGTTGACGAGCACGTGGAACTTGCCAAGGTCGCGCGGCATCCAGCGCCAGCGTTCCATGTTGGCGATCACGTCCATCTTGTCGACGCCGCCGCTGCCGTTGAGCGCGGCGATGGTCGCGGGGCCCACGATGCCGTCCGCATTCAGCCCCAACCGGGTCTGGAATTCGGTGACGGCCGCCACCACGCCTTCGTCATAGACATCTGCAGCCGTATCGGGCGTGGGCAGGTCGAGGCGCTCACGCAACAGCGAAACGCGGTTGTCCTCGACGCCGAGCTTGAGCAGCGGCCCGTCGGGGATCACAACCGCCTTCTCAGCGGTCCCATCGTAGAATTTCGCAAGTTCTGCCTTGAGGGCGACGAACTCGCGATTGGTCGGGTCGAGGCTGTCGAGGATCCTGTCGGGCGCATCCGAATTCGCCAGCTTCACCAACAGGTCGGGACCGTTTATCTGCGGAGGCCGCTCATCGATCGAAGATGAGACGTCCTTTGGATTTATGCGGCCGCCATAGGCATCCTGCGCATAGCGCAGAACCGCCGCGGTGAAGGCTGTCTCAAGGCTTGCCGCCTTGTCGATGGATGCCCGGGACAGCGAAATGCTGTCGGTGAGGTAGTCAGCGGGCCGCAGGCCTTCGAGATAGGCGTTCTTGAAAACGCCGATGATCTTTTCCGCCGCGGGCGAATAGGCAAGCGAACCGTCTGCGGTTTCATTGAGCCAGAGGGGTTCGAAGTGCCGCGCGCCGTAAAAATAGTAGAGCTTCTGGGCATCGAGATAGGCCCGGGTGTCCCGGGTCGCGCCGTAATAGGTGGCGGCGAGGGAATCGCGAATGCTCGTGTCGAGCGGATTGAGCGGGGGAGCGATGACGACCCGTGTCGCCTCGACGCCGTCGATATTGACGGTCTCCTGGGCCAGGGTAGACGACGGTGCAGCGCATGCGGCAATGCCGGCGAAAGCACAGGCGATCAGCTTGTTCATTCTCGCTCCGAACGGATTCCTCAGGTTTCGCGGGAACGATCCCGCGAATCAGCAAACTCAACACGGTTACGCTGTGTGGCCAGCGTTTCATTTACCCCAAGCATACTTGGGTAGACAATCGTATCTCGGCTTTGTGACCGCCCAGTGTTGCCCGCCGGCAACTCATGCGGCGCGGCTTTGCGCATTTTGCGCAATCCCGTGGTCCTTGAGCTTGCGATAAAGGGTCGAGCGGCCAATGCCCAGCAGCCGCGCGACGCGCGCCATGCGGCCCTTGCAGCGGTCGAGCGCAAAGGCGATCAGGTCGCGCTCGACCTCGGCAAGGCTTCGCAGGTCGCCGTTGTCGTCGAGAAAACGGTCTCGCGCCGCCTCGGGATGGGAGCGCGCGCCTGCAGGCGACAGCGTGTCGATATGCACGGGCGTCGCGCATGAACGGGTCGACACGAAACGGTTCCGGGCGCTCTCGATCCCCTCGGCGCGCACCAGAAGGGCCGGAAAGTCCTCGGGCCCCAGAGAATCGGAACGGGAGATGGCGATCGCTTGCGCCAGTGTCGCGCGCAGTTCGCGCAGATTGCCCGGCCAGTCGTGGCGGCACAGGGTTGCGAGCGCCGCCTCGGAAAGAGCGGGAATGTACCGTCCGGACGCGACCGCGATTGCGCTGAGCATGGCCGCTGCAATGCGTTCCAGGTCTTCCCGCCTGTCACGGAGCGGGGGCAGGTAGACCGGCATCACGTTGAGCCGATAGAAGAGATCCTGGCGGACCACGCCGGCGCTGGCCAGATTGAGCAGGCGCTGGCGGGTCGAGGCAATCACGCGCAGATTGGCGGGCACCGTTCGCTTCGAACCGGCAGGCTGCCATTTGCCCTCGGCAAGAAGCAGATTCAACCGGGCCTGGCTGCCAGCGGAAAGCGCGCCGACATCGGACAGAAAGAGCGTTCCGCCCCTGGCCGATACCACAGCGCCCTGATCGCCATCGTTGCCGCCGAACAGGCGCGCCTCGGTCTCGGCAGGCGATGTCGCGCCGCAATCGAGCGCGACGAACGGTTTTCCGGCGCGTTCCGATCCCAGATGGATCGCGCGGGCCAGGTCCAGCTTGCCCGTGCCCGCTTCGCCTTCGATGAGCACGGGCAGGGGGCTCCTTGCAGCCTTGCGCGCCTGGTCGATCGCACGGAGCATTGCGGGGTTCGATGAAACATAGTCCTGAAGCGTGACCGGATCCGAGCCGGCCCTGCCAAGCGCGCGGTGAGTGTCGGCGAGCCTGATCGCATTGGCGACGGTTACACCCAGGCGCGCGGCACTGACCGGGGCCACGCAGAAATCGGCCGCGCCGGCGTGCATGGCCGATGCGATGCGGGCGGGCTCCTCGTCTGGTGAAACAACGATCACGGGCACCCGGGCGTCCAGCCGCGCAAGCCGTTCGAGGACCGCCATGCCGTCGAGTTCGGGCATAACCAGGTCGAGCAGGATCGCCGCGATATCCGGCGTGCCGGCGAGCACTTCGAGCGCCTCGGCGCCACTGCTGGCGGCAAACGCTTCGAACGACGCCTTGCGGGCGGCGTCCAGCAGTTCATGGCGCCTGTGCGGATCGTCGTCTACGACAAGCAGTCTGGTCATTGTCTGGCAAGCATCTCCTGATGGGCCCGGCGCCGAATCTGTCCCGAATTGAGGCAGGCTATGCATGAGGTCTTAACTCCGCATTAATCGCGCCCGACTTCGCCGTCACCCGCTTGGCAGGAGTGGAACACATGGCTATGGTCCCGTTCCTGCCGCTTCTGTTTGCCTTCCGGAGAGCCCCCATCCGATGCCCGACCTGCCGCATTCGCCAAATCCTGCCGCGCAACCGAGCCACAATCGTTTCGGTGAATTGCCCGAGTGGGATCTCAGCGATCTCTATCCCGGGCCGCAGTCCACCGAGTTCAGGCACGGGCTGGAAAAGGCGAGGTCTGATGCCGAGGCCTTCGAGAAGCGCTACAAGGGCGAGCTCGACGAGATGGCCCGCACAGGGGGGCTGGTCGATGCCGTGCGTGACTACGAGGCGCTCGGGGACCTGACCGGACGTATCGGGTCGTTCGCATTCCTGCATTACGCGCAGAATACCTCGGACCCCGACCGGGCGAAGTTCCTCGGCGACACGCAGCAGGCGCTCACCGACCTGTCGGCGCGGCTGATCTTCTTCGAACTGGAACTGAACCGGATCGACGACGCCCTTCTTGAAGGGGCGTTTCAAGCCGATGCCGGATTGAAGCACTACAAGCCCTGGTTCGATGAATTGCGCAAGGCACGGCCCTATCAACTCGAGGACCGTGTCGAGGAATTGTTCCACGACAAGCAGACGACCGGTCATTCGGCCTGGAACCGGCTGTTCGACGAGACCATGGCCAGCCTCAAATTCGATGTGAACGGCGAAATCATGGGTCTTGAACCCACGCTGACGCAGTTAACGGATCGGGACGAGTCCAAGCGCGCCGCCGCCTTCAGCGCCCTGGCCTCCACGCTGAAGTCGAACCGTCGCCTGTTCACCCACATCACGAATGTCCTGGCCAAGGACAAGGAAATCTCCGATCGCTGGCGTGGGTTCAAGGACGTCGCCGACAGCCGGCACCTGGCCAATTCGGTCGAACGCGAGGTGGTCGATGCGCTCGAGGCCGCGGTGCGGCAGGCCTATCCGAAGCTTTCGCACCGCTATTATGCGATGAAGGCGAAATGGTTCGGCAAGGACAGGCTCGATGCATGGGATCGCAACGCGCCGCTGCCGACAAGCGACGACAGGATCTTCGACTGGGATACCGCGAAGTCCACGGTGCTCGAGGCCTATGGACGGTTTTCGCCCAAACTGGTGGAAGTGGCCGCGCCGTTCTTCGAGCACGGCTGGATCGACGCCCCGGTGCGCGATGGCAAGCAGCCGGGCGCCTTTGCCCACCCCACCGTACCCAGCGCCCATCCCTATTTGATGCTCAACTACATGGGCAAGGCACGCGACGTGATGACGCTCGCCCACGAACTCGGGCATGGCGTGCACCAGCGTCTTGCTGCCCCGCAGGGTGCGCTGATGGCATCGACGCCGCTGACGCTGGCGGAAACGGCGAGCGTATTCGGCGAGATGCTGACCTTCCGCTCCTTGCTGGCGGCGACCGAGGACCCGCGCCAACGTTTTGCGCTGTTGTCGTCCAAGGTCGAGGACATGCTCAACACCGTTGTGCGGCAGATCTCGTTCTACAGCTTCGAGCGCAAGGTGCACCTGGCGCGCCGGGACGGGGAATTGCTGGCCGACCAGATCGACCAAATGTGGATGGAAGTCTCGGAGGAGAGCCTTGGGCCGGCGATCCGGCTGAACGAAGGATATGAGACTTTTTGGTCATATATCCCGCATTTCATCCACTCGCCTTTTTATGTATACGCCTATGCCTTCGGGGATTGCCTTGTGAACTCCTTGTACGCACAGTATGAGAAGGCGAGCGCGGGGTTCGCCGACCGGTATTTCGATCTGCTAAAAGCGGGTGGTTCCAAGCATCATTCGGAGCTTCTCGCACCGTTTGGTCTGGACGCGCGCGACCCGGGCTTCTGGTCGCTTGGCCTTTCCATGATCGGGGGGCTGATCGATGAACTTGAAGCCAGCCAAGCACCGTCGCCGTCCAGTTAGGCCGGCCTATTCGCATTTTGCCTAGTCCGCAGGGGGAAAAATGGCACAGAACCAGCAGACCGCCGATTTGCAGGAACACGTCAAGACCTACGACACGTTCATGCGTTTGACCAAATGGGGCATATTTGCTGCTGTCATGGTCGTGGTCGCGCTTTATTGTTTCGTGATCGCAGGGCAGCCTTTCCTCGGCGTTGTGCTGCTCCTGGCGGTGCCGGTCGTGGCGGTTGTCCGCCTGGTGACCAGCTACAGCAGCTAATCGGGCGTTTCGCCCCGATCCGGACGGTTTCCGGCTTGCCCGGAAGCCTCGTATCTCGGACATGAGGAACCTGAAGCATGAAGATCGCGATCGTGCGGGAGCGCGCCGAAGGCGAGACCCGCGTTGCTGCGACGCCTGAAACAGTCGCCAAGCTCGTCGGGCTTGGGGCGAAGGTCAGCGTCGAGAAGGATGCAGGGACCGCTTCGCGCATACCCGACGCCACTTTTGCCGAAGCTGGCGCAGTGATCGAGGCGACGGCCTCCGCCGCGCTCAAGGGGGCCGATGTCGTTCTCGCGGTGCGGCGTCCGGATGCCAAGGCGTTGAGCGGCGTGGCCAAGGGCGCGCTGGTGATCGGGATCATGGATCCCTATGGGCACGAGCAGGAGATCGTGGCGCTCGCCGGCGCCGGCGTCACTGCGGTCGCGATGGAATTCATGCCGCGCATCACGCGCGCGCAGGTGATGGACGTGCTGTCCAGCCAGGCCAATCTCGCCGGATACCAGGGCGTGATCGACGCGGCGGAACTGTTCGACCGGGCCATGCCCATGATGATGACGGCGGCCGGCACCGTGCGCCCGGCAAAGACATTCGTCATGGGCGCGGGTGTCGCGGGGCTGCAGGCAATTGCCACCGCGCGCCGCCTCGGCGCGGCGGTTACCGCGACCGATGTCCGCCCCGCCGCCAAGGAGCAGGTGGAATCGCTGGGCGCGAAATTCGTTGCCGTGGAGGACGACGAGTTCAGGCAGGCCGAGACCGCTGGCGGCTACGCCAAGGAGATGAGCAAGGAATACCAGGCCAAGCAGGCCGAGCTGGTGGCCTCGCACATCGCCAAGCAGGACATCGTGGTCACAACGGCGCTGATCCCGGGCCGGCCGGCCCCCAAGCTTGTCTCCAGGGCAATGGTTGAATCGATGGCGTCGGGTTCGGTGATCGTCGATCTTGCTGCGGAACGCGGGGGCAATTGCGAGCTGACCCGCCCCGGCGAGGTCTACGAGACCGACAATGGGGTGACCATCGTCGGTCATACCAATGTTCCGGGCCGTATCCCGGCGACCGCGTCACAGCTTTATGCCAAGAACCTTTTTGCCTTCCTGGAGACCCTGGTCGACAAGCAGGCCAAGGCGCTTGCCGTGAATTGGGATGACGAACTGGTCAAGGCAACCGTGCTGACCAGGGATGGCGCCGTGGTTCACCCCAATATCAAGGTGGATCAGTCCGCCCCCAAGCCCGCGGCCGCGAAAAAGCCCGCCGCATCGGCCAAGGCCCCGGCAGCCAAACCTGCTGCCGCCAAGGAGTCCGCGGCCAAGGCCAAGCCGCCGGCTTCGGCAAAGGCCGCCGCGGGCGCCAAGACTGCGGCGAAGAAGCCGGCAGCCAAAAAGCCCGCGACGCGCAAGTCGCCTGCAAAGGGTGAGCCCTCCAGCAATACGAGCGGAGAGAAGTAATGGAACAGACCGCACAACAGGTGGCCGATGCCGCCGGCGCCGCCATGCATGCTGCTTCGGGCGGCGCAATCGACCCGTTCGTCTTCCGGCTGTCGATCTTCGTTCTGGCGATCTTCGTGGGTTACTACGTGGTGTGGAGCGTGACCCCGGCATTGCATACCCCGCTGATGAGCGTGACCAACGCGATTTCCTCGGTGATCGTGGTTGGCGCCCTGCTCGCGGTAGGCGTGCCGCTGGTCGGCGACGCGTCGAGCTGGGCATCGAAGATCTTCGGGTTCTTCGCTCTCATCCTTGCGAGCGTGAATATTTTCGGAGCGTTCCTGGTCACCCAGCGCATGCTCTCAATGTACAAGAAGAAGGGTTGAGACGATGATCGACGCCAGCTTCGCCGCGCTGCTTTATCTCGTCTCCGGCGTTCTGTTCATCCTCGCGCTGCGCGGGCTTTCCAGTCCAAGTTCCGCGCGCCAGGGCAATCTTTATGGCATGGTGGGCATGCTCATCGCCGTGCTCACCACGCTCGCCGTGGCCGGGGTGACCGATGTCCTTTCCTGGGTCCTGATCGTTCTGGGCATTGCCATTGGCGGCAGCATCGGTGCTGTGATCGCGCGCCGCGTGCCGATGACCGCGATGCCGCAACTGGTTGCGGCCTTCCACTCGCTGGTGGGCATGGCGGCGGTGTTCGTCGCGGCTGCCGCGCTCTACCATCCGGGCGCCTTCGGTATCCTCGATGCGGCGACCGGGCATATCCACGCCCAGAGCCTGATCGAGATGAGCCTTGGCGTCGCGATCGGCGCCTTCACCTTTACCGGCTCGGTGATCGCCTTTCTCAAGCTCGACGGACGCATGTCCGGCCGGCCGATCATCCTGCCGATGCGCCACGCGATCCACATCGTGCTCGGGCTGGCGCTGGTCTTCCTGATCTGGCAGTTCTTCGGCACCGCCAATCCCTGGCTCTTCTGGCTGATCACCATCGTGGCGTTCGTGCTCGGTGTGCTCATGATCATCCCCATTGGCGGCGCGGACATGCCGGTGGTCATCTCGATGCTCAACTCGTATTCGGGCTGGGCTGCCGCAGGTATCGGTTTCACGCTGGGCAATACCGCGCTCATCATCACCGGCGCGCTGGTGGGGTCTTCGGGTGCGATCCTGAGCTACATCATGTGCCGGGCGATGAACCGCTCCTTCATCTCGGTCATTCTGGGCGGATTCGGCGCCGATTCCTCGGCGGCGGGCGCCGCGGAAGAAGAGACCCGGCCGGTCAAGCAGGGCTCGGCCGACGACGCCGCGTTCATGATGAAGAATGCCTCCAAGGTCATCATCGTTCCCGGCTATGGCATGGCGGTGGCGCAGGCGCAGCACGCGGTGCGTGAAATGGCGGACGCGCTCAAGGCGGCCGGCGTCGAGGTGAAGTATGCGATCCATCCCGTGGCGGGCCGCATGCCGGGGCACATGAACGTGCTTCTTGCCGAAGCGCAGGTGCCCTATGACGAGGTGTTCGAACTCGAGGACATCAATTCCGAGTTCCGCGAGGCTGATGTCGCCTATGTCATCGGCGCCAACGACGTGACCAACCCGGCGGCCAAGACCGACAAGTCCTCGCCGATCTACGGCATGCCGGTGCTCAATGTCGAGGACGCGGGTACGGTGCTGTTCGTGAAGCGTTCGATGGCGGCGGGCTATGCCGGCGTGCAGAACGAGTTGTTCTTTCGCGACAACACCATGATGCTGTTCGGCGACGCCAAGAAGATGACCGAGAACATCGTCAAGGCGCTGGCCTGATCGCTGCGGAATGGCCGGCAAGAGGCGGTTGCCGCTCTGGCTGAAGGTGGTGCTGTGGGCTTTCGGGCTCGCAGCGCTCGCCTGGTTCTGGGCGGCGGTTTATGTCTATGAGTATCAGGGATCCATGCTTTTCGATCCCGACGGGCGGGTCGTGCCGCTTGCCGAAGTGGCACTGGAGCGCTCGGAGGTCGTCTCCGTGCCTGTGGGCGGCGGTCTGAGCGTCCAGGGCTGGTACGTCGCGCCCAAGGACGGCTTTCCAGTCATCCTCTATCTCAAGGATGCTTCGGGCAGCGTGACCGCCGAGCACGGACGGTTCGCCGACATGGCCGCCGACGGCTACGGCCTGCTGGCCGTCGACTACAGGGGGTTCCCGTTCTCGCCTGGCCAGATCAGCCAGGCCAACATGAACGACGATGCTCTTGCCGCCTACGATTACGCAGCCTCCAGGGGCCGGCCCGTGGTCATCTGGGGGCGCGGCCTTGGGGCCGCACCGGCGACCTGGGTCGCGGCACACCGCGACGCGGGTGCGCTCATCCTGGAATCGCCGTTGGCCTCGGCGGTCCAGCTGCTGCAGCAACGGTTCCCGATCTTGCCCGTGTCGGTTCTGCTCAAGGACAAGTTCCCCACCTCCGACTGGATCGGTCAGGCGAGCGAGCCGCTCTTTCTTGCCCACGGTGCGCAGGATGCCGCGATACCGGAAAGCCAGGGCGAGGAGCTATACGCCCTGGCGCCCAATCCTCGCCTCAAGTGGATTGCAGAGGGAGCCGGGCACGACGATCTCTGGCAAAGGGGCCTGTGGACGCACGCCAAGGCATTCCTGGCCGCGACTGCCCTCTGAGCGGCGCGGCGCCAGGGTTCCTGGCCGGCGCTTCGTTCATTCCCGGCGAAGGGTGGGTTCAACGCTACGCCCTTGTGTCCAGGGACGGCCGGGTCGAAACTGGCACAAAAGCCGATGGAGCGCGCCCGAATGTCCCGCACGATCAAGGTCGACCTGTTTTCCGATATCGTTTGCCCCTGGTGCCTGGTAGGCGCGGCGCGGCTGGATGCCGCTATCGCACGATTGCCCACGGACATTACGGTGATGGTGGAGAACCATCCGTTCTTTCTCGATCCGGAAACCCCGCCGGAAGGCGAGATCATCGCAGAAAAGCTCAAACGCAAATATGGTCGCCCGCCCGAGGCGATGTGGGAGAGGCTGGTGGAGCAGGCGCGGGCCTCGGGTATCGACCTCGACCCGCGCAAGCAGGAACGCTCCTATCCGACCGCGGCCGCACACACGATCATCCGTCACGCGCGTGACGGGGGCCGGCAGCATGAACTGGCCAATGCCATGGCCGAGGCCTATTTTCTGGATGCCCGCAACATCTCCGACCCCGAAGTGCTGGCAGAGCTGGCGGCGCCCTTTGGCTTCTCGCGTGACCACGTGCTGGACCTGATCGGCAACCCCGATGAAGTGGAAGTGACCGGACGCGAGGCGATTTGGGCCGCCCGGCAGGGTATTACCGGGGTTCCGTTCTTCATATTCGACGGCCGGTTTGGGCTGTCGGGCTGCCAGCCGCAAGAGATTTTCGACAGGGCTTTCGCCGTGGCGCTGTCTCCAGATGCCGAAAACGCAGCCGGTTGAACGACAGACGGCAGGGCGAGCTGGCAGCGCCCCGCCGTCCTGATCAGAGCCGTTGATCAGTCGCGCTTTCGGACCGAAAACCGTTCCCGCTTTTCCTGAAAGCGCTCCAGATTACCGCAAGGTCAATCCGGTCAGCGTGAGGGCGAGATTGACGCCCTGCTGGGCCTGAACGCTGACAGGCTGCAGAATGAAGCCCTTGTTCGAGCCGCCGATCAGTGCGTTCGCACCGACCCCGACCCCCACCGAGGCTTCGCCGCTGGCGCCGACATAGGTTCCTGCCAGGGCGCGGCTCTGGTATTTCGTCGAGGCGGCGGCCAATACCAGCCATTCGATATAGGTCTTCTTGGTGAAGCCGATGTCCAGGCCGAACTTGTTGACCTGGCCGGAATAGTATTCGGTCTTGTGGCCGTCGCGGTGGAAGCCGCACTTGATGTCCTTGATCGAACCGATGATCAGCCCCACGCCACCAGCCACTTCGCAGGACAGGCGGCCAACCTGGATCTGATCCTCGGCCATTGCCGGCGCGGCGGCCAGGGCGAGGGCAAGGGTTGCGGCTGCTACTGCTCGCATGTCATTTCTCCACATCCGTCGTTGAGCGACAGCGCGGAGTGTTTCGAAAGCTGGCCGCGTTGACAAGCGGCAAAATCGGCTTCGATGCCGGTCATCGCCTTTGAGGGTGGCGCGGGGTCCTCTGGGGCGCAGATCCCCGTCTGGAGCGTGTTCAGGAGAAGCTGGTACCGGTTTTCGGTTCGAACATGCGACTATTCGAAGACTTGGACCGGGCGAATTCGGCCCGACGCCGCGCGGGATGAGGAAGCCACGGCAAAGGGCGGTCAATGATCGCGGAAATCGCATTGCGCACGTCATGCCGTCTGGCGTGTCGCGCAAACGCAGAACGCCGCCGGAACGGCGGCGTTCAAAAAGCACTACGAGGTGGCGGCGATCAGCGGCCGCTAGCCACCAGGCCTTCGCGCTGGGCACGCTTGCGCGCCAGCTTGCGGGCGCGGCGCACGGCCTCAGCCTTCTGGCGTGCCTTCTTTTCCGAGGGCTTCTCGTAATAGTTGCGAAGCTTCATCTCGCGAAACACACCTTCGCGCTGCAGCTTCTTCTTCAGCGCCCTGAGCGCCTGATCAACGTTGTTATCGCGAACGACTACCTGCACGCGTCCTACCGCCTTCCAAGGTTCCAGTATTCAGATGAAATCGCGCAAGGAGGGAAATGCAACCATGCGCGCCGACCGGCCTACCAGTCTTCGTGGTGGCGGTTGATAACAGAACACCTGGTCATTGTCCACAGGGGGGCGCAGGTGCCGAGGCGCTATTTGGCGCCGAAAGTGCGAATAATGCGATTGATATGGCCCATCTTGCGCCCCGGGCGCGCTTCGGTCTTGCCATAGACGTGAGGCTGGGAACGCGGGCCCATGTGCTGGGGAACCGATTCTATCTCGTCTCCGATCAGGTTTTCCATGACCACATCGGCAAGGCGCATGACATCGCCGAGCGGCCAGCCGAGAATGGCGCGGATATGCTGTTCGAACTGGCTGGTCACGCAGCCCGCCTGGGTCCAGTGACCCGAATTGTGCACACGCGGCGCGATCTCGTTGACCAGGAGTTTTCCGCCGGGCAGCACGAAAAATTCCACGCCGAGCACCCCCACATATTCGAGTGCCTCCACAATCCGGCCGGCCATGCCCGTTGCCAGCGCCGCCGTGGCCGCGTCGATGTCGGCCGGCACTGTGCTGGTCTTCAGGATATGGTCGCGATGCACGTTTTCGGCCGGGTCGTAGGCAGCGATTTCGCCTGTCGCGCTGCGCGCGACAATGACCGAGATTTCATGCTCGAAGGGAATGAACGCCTCGAGCACCAATTGCGGGCCGCCAATGGCCTGGAACGCCGCGTCCGCATCAGCGGCGGAACGGATGGTCCGCTGCCCCTTGCCGTCATAACCGAGCCGTGTCGTCTTGAGCACGGCGGGTGCGCCAATGCGGTCGAGCGCCGCGCCTAGCTGGTCGCGGTCGGCGACCGCGGCGAAGGGGGCGACCTCGATGCCGGCGGCGGTCAGGAATGCTTTTTCCTCAAGCCGATCCTGCGCCACCCGAAGCGCGACGGCGCCCGGGGCGAGCGGCTTCAGGTCGGCGAGGAACTCGGCGGTATCCACCGGCACGTTTTCGAATTCGTAGGTGACGATATCCACGTCTTCGGCAAAACGGGCAAGGGCCTCGCGGTCTTCATAGGCAGCAACGGTCCTATGGGGAGTGACCTCGAATGCGGGGCTTTGCGGGTCGGGGCAGAACACATGGGTGCGCATGCCGATCTCGGCAGCGGCAGTGGCCAGCATGCGCCCCAATTGCCCGCCCCCGAGAATGCCGATCATCGTGCCGGGCGGCATCGGGTGCCCGGCATCTGCGGTTCGCGCCATGGTCTGGGCCTACTCCTGGTCGATGGGAAACTCGGGCACCGCGTCGGTCTGCTGGCGACGGAAGGCGCTGAGCCGTTCCTCGACATCCGGGTCGCCGAGGCTGAGAACGGCGGCGGCCAGCAGCGCGGCGTTGATGGCGCCGGCCTCTCCGATGGCAAGCGTGCCAACCGGGATGCCGCCGGGCATCTGGACGATCGACAGGAGACTGTCCTCGCCATTCAGGGTGCGCGACCGTACCGGTACGCCGAATACGGGCAACGTAGTCATCGAGGCGACCATGCCCGGCAGGTGCGCGGCGCCGCCGGCACCGGCGATCACGACCTTGAAGCCGTCGCTACGTGCATTGGTGGCGAATTCGTAGAGCCGTTCCGGCGTGCGGTGCGCGGATACGATGCGGGCTTCATAGTCGATCTTGAGAAGGTCGAGCGTCTCGGCGGCGTGGCGCATGGTTGACCAGTCGGACTGGCTGCCCATGACTATTGCGACCGGTGGCGAATCGAGCACGGCGTGGTCCCCCCGTATGCCCATCAAACGGGCCATTTAGCCCAATCCGCATCGCGGTTCAAGGCGACCCGGCCAGACCTTTCAGGCGATGATGTCGGGCAGCAGCAGATGCTCGAGCTCTACTATGCGGTCCTTGAGCGCCAGCTTGCGTTTCTTGAGGCGTTGCAGCATCAGCGCATCGGCCGTCTTGGAGGCGATCAGCGCGTGAATGGCCGCATCAAGATCGGCGTGTTCCTGGCGCTTCGCGGCCAGTTCAAGTCCGAGTCTTGCTTCCTGTTCCTTGGTCAGAGGTAACATCGCGCGTCGGGGTTCAGGGGTTGAAATGGCGCCTCGCCATCCCCATTGGATATCTTATGCAGTGTCGATTTGCACGGTGTTTTCCTCAACCCAACTTGGCAATCGACAAGACATGCATTTTTTGTGACGATGATCACGTCCTGCAGCATGAAAAGGAGTAGCCATGAATACCGAAGGCCACATCGAAGCGCTGGAGAGGCGGCACCGCGAACTCGACGAACAGATCGAACAGGAACTGCTGCACCCAAGTCATGACGATCTGTATGTCGCCGCGCTCAAGCGCAAGAAGCTTGAGGTCAAGGACGAACTGGCCAAGCTTGAAACGAGGGCGCACTGAGGCGCCACGGTATTTGTGCTGAATGCTTCAGGGCCACGGCTTTTGCCGTGGCCTTTTTCATATCTCTTGGTCAGGCGAGGAAGATGCCCGTGACGCCGTCATAGATGAGCTTGAGGGCGAGCAGGAACACCAGTCCATAGGCGAGGCGATAGAACAGCTGGATCGAGATTCGACGAACCAGGTATATGCCGAGCGCCATGCCGGCAACCGCCACTGGCGCGAGCAGAAGGGCGCGTTCGAGATTGGCCACCGAGAGCTGGCCTAGGAAGTAGTACGGAACCAGCTTGGTGGTGTTGACGATGGCGAAGAACCAGGCCGTGGTGCCCGCATAGACGCTTGGGGTCAGGCGTTGGGGCAGCACATAGACCTGGTAGGGAGGTCCGCCGGTATGGCTGACGAAGCTGGTAAAGCCGGCGATGCCTCCCCAGAACACCCCCCAGGGGCGGGAAGGCTTGATTCCGCTGATCTTGCTGCGGATGGGGAAAACCGCATCCAGGATGAACAGCAGGGTGATAATCCCCACACCAAGCAGCACCATCTGCTCGGTCACCATGGAAAAAAAGAGCCACCCCACACCGATACCCACCATCGCGCCGGGCAGGAGTATGAGGAGATTGCGCCGGTCGATCTCGCGCCGGTAGGCGACCAGTCCGATTGCGTCCATCACCAGCAGGACCGGCAGCATCATGCCGGCGGCCTCGCGCGCGGGCATCACGAGGGTGAGCAGGGGAACGCCGACGACCCCGATGCTGCCCAGAAGACCGGACTTGGCGAGCGCGACAATGAACACGGCCAGGATGGCCACCGGCCAGAAATAGGTCTCGATCATGGAGAATTATCCGGGAAGAGGGCAGGCGGCTATTCCGTACGGTCCTGGCGCCCGTTGTCAATGTCGGTGAAGTCGTCCATCCAGTCGCCCGCCGCGTTTTCACCGTGTTCGGACCGATCGGCGCGCATGACTTCGTTCAGCATTTCGATCGAGGACCGCATATAGCCCACATAGGCGGTTTCGTCGTGCCTGAGGTCACGAGATTCGTTCAGGATGCGGTAGTCATGTCGCACAAAGGCATGGGCCAGACGATTCGCCTTGTGGGGAAGGTATCCCAGGGCCACCAGCGCGCGGGTACCCAGACTGACCGCGGAGTGGAAGGTCTCGCGCTCGGCGATGTCGACGCCGGCGTCCATCAGGTCGTGGGCGTGACTGCGGTCGACGGCGCGGGCGGCAACCTTGACCTTGGGAAAATGTCGCCGGACCATCTGCGCGATGGCGGTGATGCGTTCGCGCTCGCCGACGGCGATCACGATCAGTTGGGCATCGGCCGCGCCGGCTGCATCGAGCAGGTCGAGCCGTCCGCCATCGCCATAGAATACCTTCACCCCGAATCGCTTGACCAGTTCGATCTGTGCCGGATCGTCGTCGATCAGGGTCATCTCGTAGCCTTGGGCGCGTAACATGCGGGTCACGATTTGCCCGAAGCGCCCATATCCCAGGACAATCACCTTCTGGCGGGTGTCGATCGTGTCGGGCGCGCGCGTGGCGGAGCGGGTGCCGATACGTGGGGCGACCAGCTTGTCGAACGCGAAGATCAGGAGCGGTGTCAGGAGCATCGACAGGGCGACGGCGACGATCAGGAATTCATAGCCCGATTGCGCAAGGCTTCCCTGGTCGCGGGCGAACTGCAGCACAAGAAAGGCGAATTCGCCCCCCTGGCACAGCAGGATCGCCATAAGGATCCGGTCGGCAAGGTGCATGCGGAAAAGGGTTGCGAGCGCGAACAGCACCAGGCCCTTGACCGCCATCAGACCCAGGACGACGCCGATGATCTCGAGTGGCTGCGCATAAAGGACCGAGAAGGCGATGGACATGCCCACCGAGATGAAGAACAGCCCCAGCAGGAGGCCCTTGAACGGTTCCAGCGTGCCTTCGAGTTCGTGCCTGTATTCGCTATCGGCCAGAAGGACGCCGCCCATGAAGGCGCCAAGCGCCGGCGACAATCCGATCTGCATCATCAACACGCTGGCTCCCACGACCAGGGCCAGGGCGAGCGCGGTGAACCCCTCGCGCACGCCGGTCTCCGCAACGAAGCGCAGAACGGGGCGCACCAGGTAGCGCCCGGCGAGGATGGTGAGAACGAATACGCCGACAATTTCGGCCGCCACACGCCATTGCGCGGGGTCCCAGATGTTGGTTGGGACTTCGGGGGTGCCCCCTGAAAACGACAGGAGCGGGATGGCGGCGAGCACGGGGATGACCGCGATATCCTGCACGAGAAGGATGGCGAGACCCCCGCGGCCTGCATCGGTCTGCATGATCGAGCGTTGCGCGATCGTCTGCAGTGCGATGGCCGTGGACGACATTGACAGGGTCAAGCCGACTATGGTGGCGACCTGCCAGGAAACGCCGAGCTGGTGGGCGAGTGCGGCCACGATCAGCGCCGTCAGCACGAACTGGCTGAGGCCAAGGCCCATGACCTTGTTTCGCATGCGCCAGATCTCTGCGGGCTGCAGTTCGAGGCCCACCAGGAACAGCATCATGACCACGCCGAATTCCGAGACGTGCCGGATCGTGTCCGTGTCCGAGATCAGGCGCAGCCCGTACGGACCCACGAGAATGCCGGCGGCCAGATAGCCGAGGATCGTCGAGAGGCCGAAAAACCGCGACAACGGAACCAGCGCGACGATTGCCGCCAGCAGGACGAAGATCGCGAAGAGCAGGCTGGTATCCATCACTCCGCCTTGGCCGCGAGGGCCTCAAGATGCTCCCGAAGCCGGCCGATGTGGTGGGCGAGGGACTCGTCGCTGACCGTTCGCGAAGCATGCAGCACGAACGGATCGTGCCAATGCATGCCGCAGAAGCGGGCGAATTGATGATAGGGTTTGAGATAGTCCTCGGCCGGCGCGCCGTGGATGCCGGTGGGGGCCCAGGCGCCGCTATCCGAACCGGTCGTGATCGAGACGGTGAGGGACTTGCCCTGCGCCCTGTGGCCGCCCTGCCCATACGCCCAGCGCGAGGTAAAGGTGCGGTCCATCCATTCCTTGAGCAGGCTCGGGCCCGAATACCAGAAGAACGGCATCTGGAAGACGATCGCCGAGACTGCCTCGATCCTGCGACGTTCGGCGCCGCCATCGACAAACAGGTCGGGGTATTCGTCGTAGAGGTCGAGAACGTCTATGCCCTCGATTCCGCGTGCTGTCGCGGCGATTGCCCGGTTGGCACGGGAAATCGTGAGGTCGGGGTGTGCCAATACGAACAGGACGGATGCGGGCATTTGCCTACCAGTTGCTGCGTGTGGCGATCACCCCGGACCAAAGCGGCGATGATTGGGCCGGGCTAGCCCGACCCCGGACCTATTCCTCTTCGATGTCCTTGTGCAGGCCCTTGAGCTTGGCGAACACGGCGTCGGCATCGAAGTGTTCGTTGCTCGCCGGCGGCCGGGTATCGCCGGCTTCCTCGTTGAGAATTTCCAGGGCCTCGGCGCGCCGTTCCGCGGACGCCAGGGCTTCCTCGGCGGTGAGCAGCCGGGTGCCCTCGCTGGCTTCCGCGACCGGCTCGCCGCCCTTTGAGGCGCGCTTGACTTCCATGTCCAGGTCGATCTGGGAGCAAAGTCCGAGCGTAACCGGGTCGACCGCAGCCAGGTTCGCCGTGTTCCAGTGCGTTCCCTCGCGGACAGCCTCGATGGTGGTCTTGGTGGTGCCCACCAGACGCATGATCTGCGCGTCCTTGAGTTCGGGATGGTTGCGCACCAGCCACTTGATGGCATTGGGGCGCTCGTTGCGCCGCGAAATCGGCGTGTAGCGCGGACCGCGCCGCTTGCTTGCCGCGACCACGACCTTGGGGTCCGCCATCTTCATGCGGTAGGCGGGGTTGGCCTCGGCCCTGGTGATCTCTTCGCGGGTGAGCTGGCCGTTCTGGATGGGGTTGGCGCCCATGATCCCCGCCGCAACGTCCCCGTCAGCGATTCCCTGGACTTCGAGCGGGTGCAACGTGCAGAACGCGGCAATCTGATCGAACGTGAGCGTGGTGTTCTCGACCAGCCAGACGGCGGTTGCCTTGGGCATCAAGAGTTGTGTGGCCATGCAATAGTCTCCTTGCGGTGCGGACCGGAGGCATCCGGGTCGCCCACCTTCAGTGCTTTGGTTGAAGGGGAATTGCGCAAAGTATAGGGATCGGCCGGTCTTGCTGCAACGGGTTTGTTCCGGATTGTCGCCAAAGCCACCAGCGGCTTGCGATCCGGGGCGGCGCGGCTAGACTTGCCGGCAGCGCAAGACGGATGGGCAAGGAGAGTGAAATGGACGAAGACGATGGTCGGGTTCGGCCAAAGGCGACACACGTGTTGGGTGAAACCCTCGACGCCCTGTCCATAGACGAGCTTGAAGAGCGTATCGCCGCGCTGGAGGCCGAGATCGGCCGGCTGCGCGCCGCGATCGGGCACAAGTCCGCGACACGTTCGGCCGCCGAAGGGTTCTTCAAGACCTGACGCGGGCGGGGCCGAGGCAACACGGTTAAGAAAATGACTCTCGTTAACCTTCAATTAACGGTTACCGGCTAACTTCTCGTTATCCAGTTTCTCCTGGATTTGCAGAGCGGTTTCTCCCTCTGTTTGACGCCTCCCTGTTAACTTTCGAGAGCCGTTTCGACGGCTCTTTTCTTTTTTCGGGCGTCCGTTGGCTGTGATTAAGCCTATCTTGAGGCTCTGCGGGGCCTAATGGTGACGACGCGCGGGAATGCCCGTATGCTCGATCCATTAGAATTTGCGAAAGTTCCGGAATTGGAAGACGGCCAGGAAAAAGCGTCGGCGGTTTCAATCGGTCCGCGACTGATGGCCTCGGCAGGCTTCGAGGCGCTCTATTCCGAAGGCATGCGCCTGATCGAGGATGTTGCCGCCTATCTCGACGGACCGGGGCGCAGCGAAAGCCGCGACCTGGGCCGGGATGCTTCATTCGTCTATGCGACCGAATCGATGCGCCTGACCACGCGACTGATGCAGCTCGCATCGTGGCTCTTGCTGCAGAAGGCGGTCAACGAAGGCGAGATTTCCGCCGACAGCGCCAGGTCGGAAAAGGAAAAGGTCCGGTTCTCCGCGACACCCTCCGAGCGCGGCGGGCCGGGCTGGGACGATTTGCCCGCACGCCTGCGCGATTTCATTCTCAAGGGCGACAGGCTGTTCGAGCGCGTCATGCAGTTCGACAGGCTCGAGCGGGGCAACCTCCCCCAGCAGCCCAATTCGAAAACCAACGGGATTGCGGACCAGATGGCACGCCTCTCCGCCGCATTCGGACCTGCCAAGATTACGCGGTGAAGCATGGCCTGACGTCTCATGCGTGACAAAAAACCCGGCCTTGCGAGCCGGGTTTGTCGAACGCGATCGAAAGGCGGGGCTTACGAGCCCAGAATGCCCTTGAACTTTTCCTTGAAGCGCGAGACGCGGCCGCCGCGATCCATGAGCTGTCCCGTGCCGCCGGTCCATGCCGGGTGCGTGTTGCAGTCGATGTCGAGGCGCAGGGTGTCCCCTTCAGACCCATAGGTCGAACGCGTCTTGTATTCTGTCCCGTCCGTCATCACCACGGTGATGGTGTGGTAGTCCGGATGGATGTCCTTCTTCATGGTCATCGCCCTTGAAATCAAACGGGCGCCGCGGGCGCCCGGGAAATTGCTGCCGATTGCTGGCGGCCTTTTAGCCAAAAAGACTGCCAAGAGCAAGAGCAAGTGGAGGCGCAGGACGGGCGCAAGGGTGTTGCGGGTCACCGCGCACCTGCCTATGTAGGGGCAGCCGGCCGCGCAGTTGGCTCACGATTGCCAAAAAGGTTATGCGATGACGGATACTACAGCCGAGCGGGACAGCGCCGCACGCTCGGAAAAACCAGATGCCGGCGAAGCCGGAACCCCGAGGACCATCGAGCGGGTCCGCAAGTTGCGACCACTGCGGCGCCTGTTGCCGTTCGTGCTGCATTATCCGGTTCGGCTTGGGTTGACCCTGTTCTTTCTCATCGTCGCGGCCGTGGCGCAGCTGTCGATCCCCGCGACGGCAGGGCGGTTGATCGACGTCGGCTTCGTGACCAAGAACCTCGACAAGGTCTCCGAATATGGTGGCCTCATCGTTCTTATCGCCCTGGTAATGGCGCTCGCCGCCGGGGGGCGCTTCTATTTCATATCGGTGATTGGCGAGCGGGTGCTCACCGATCTAAGGCGCGCGGTTTTCGACCATCTCCTGACGCTCGACGCGACCTTTTTCGACACCCACAGGGTGGGTGAACTGACGTCGCGGCTCAACGGCGACGTGGCGACGGTGCGCGCCGCCGTGGGGTCTACGGCGTCGCTGGCGCTTCGGTCGCTGGTCACGGTCATCGGGGCCGTGGTGATGATGTTCCTGACCAGTCCGCGCCTTGCGCTCGCCGTGGTGGTCGTCGGGCCGATTATCATCATCCCGATTCTCGTTTTCGGCCGGCGGCTGCGCAAGATGTCGCGCAAGACGCAGGACAGGCTGGCGGACCTGTCGGCCATGGCTACTGAAGCGCTGAGTTCCACCAAGACGGTCAAGGCCTTCGTGCAGGAAAAGGCACAGTCCGAGGCTTATTCGGTGAAGGCGGAGGCCAGTTTTCAGGCTGAATCCAAGCGGTTGCTGGCCCGCGCGGCGCTGATCATCATGGTCACCTTCCTGACCACGGCGGCGCTGGTGGGGCTGGTTTGGTTCGGCGCGCGTTCGGTCTTCGACGGATCGGTGACCGTAGGGGAACTCAGTCAGTTCGTTGTCTACGCCATCATGGCATCGGGTTCGCTGACCGGCATGTCGGAACTGTTCGGCACCTTCCAGCAGGTGGCAGGCGCCACCGAACGGCTCACCGAGATCCTTGACACCGAGACTCTTCTGCCGCTTCCCGCAAATCCGAAGGCCATGCCGGTGCCGCCACATGGTCGGGTCGAATTCCGCAATGTCGACTTCGCCTATCTCACGCGCGACAACGAGACCGTACTGCGGGACGTATCCTTCTCGGTTGATCCCGGCGAGACGGTGGCGTTGGTGGGGCCTTCAGGGGCGGGAAAGTCGACTGTGTTCGCGCTTCTGCAGCGCTTCTACGACGTTAAGTCGGGGGCAGTGCTGGTCGACGGGCTCGACGTGCGCGATGTCGACACGGCGGTTCTCAGGAAGCGGTTCGCCTATGTCGAACAGGAATCGGTGATGTTTGCCGGCACGGTTGCCGAGAACATCCGCTTCGGCAAGCCCGAGGCCACTGATGAGGAAGTCGAGGCGGCAGCGCGGGCGGCCCTGGTGCACGATTTCGTGATCAATCTCGATCATGGCTACGATTCCATCGTGGGCGAGCGGGGCGTGATGCTGTCCGGGGGGCAAAAACAGCGTGTCGCCATTGCACGCGCGCTGCTCAAGGACGCGCCGATCCTCCTGCTCGACGAGGCGACATCCGCCCTCGATGCGCAGAGCGAACACCTGGTACAGGTGGCGCTCGAACGCCTCATGGCGGGGCGGACGACGCTGGTGATCGCCCACCGGCTGGCGACCATCCGCGATGCGGACCGCATTCTGGTGTTCGACGAAGGCCGGGTGATCGACCAGGGCACCCATGACGAGCTGGTGGCCAAGGACGGCCGCTATGCAGAGCTGGCGAAATTGCAGTTCCGTCTCGACACGCCCGCCGAGGCACTGGCTGGCTGAAGCATGTTCAGGAAAAGTGGGTACCGGTTTTCCGTTTCGAACATGCGACTATTCAATGACCTGAACCATGCGTTTTGATTCCATCAAAACGTGACACGGTCTGAGCCGGCCCTGCCGTTTCCTCACGCACTCAGTTCGTTGCGTTCGTGGTCGAGGAATCCGCCGAAGTCAGCTTGAATTCGATGCGGCGGTTCTTGGCGTAGGCTTCCGGAGTGTCCGCGGGATCGATGGGGTGGTATTCGCCAAAGCCGGCGGCAACCAGCCGGTCGGGTGGAACGCCTTGGCTGATCAGGTATTTTGCGACCGAAACGGCGCGCGCGGCGGAAAGCTCCCAGTTGGATGGGAATTGCGGAGTATTGATCGGCCGTTTGTCGGTGAAGCCGTCCACTTCAAGCACCCAGGGAATATCGCCCGGGATTTCGGCGGCCAGTTGCACGATGGCGTCGGCGATCTTGGCAAGTTCGAGTTGTCCGGTGTCTGAAATCGTTGCCTGTCCGGCGGGGAACAGCACTTCGGACTGGAACACGAAACGATCCCCGACGATCTCGATGTCGGGGCGGTCGGCGAGGATCTTGCGCAGGCGGCCGAAGAAGTCCGAGCGATATTGCGCCAGATCCTGAACACGCTGGGCGAGCGCAAGGTTCAATCGTCGACCGAGATCGGCAATCTTGGTGCGGCTCTCGGTGTCGCGTGCCTCGGACGCATCCAGGGCTTGGGACAATGCGGCAATCTGGGCCCGCAGGGCCGCCAGTTGCTGGTTGAGCAGGACCACCTGGGCATTGGCTTCGCGCGAGAGCTCCTTTTGTGCGTCGAGATCGGAACTCAAGGCCGCAATCTTTGCGTCCTTGTCGCCCGTGCCGGCTCCCAGGCCTGCCAACTGGTTGGAGAGGCTGGCGTTTTCAGCCTTGGTGGAACTGAGGGTGGCGGTGAGGGTGGCGACGGTATCCTGCAGGTCGGAGGACTTGGCGCGCTCGAGCTGGAGCATGTCGGTGAGTTCGGCGATCTGCGCATTGAGCCGCGAAAGGGCGGTGTCCTTGCCCAGGATTTCCTGGCCGAGCATGAACTGGGCGAGAACGAAAATGGAGAGCAGGAACATGATGACAAGCAGCAGGCTGGACAGGGCGTCAACGAAGCCCGGCCAGTAGTTCGCCCGTTCCTGTCTGCGCGCTCGTGCCAATTGCCTGTCCTCAGTCCCTCGTTGTCCCGCTCATGCCGGCAGGTGGATGGCGCCGGTGTCGTCGATCGTGAAGCCGGGATTGTGCGCCACTTCCCAATAGTGGCCGTCGGGATCCCTGAAATATCCCGAATAGCCGCCCCAGAACGCCTCTTCGGCAGGTTTGGCGATCCTGGCCCCTGCGGCCTCTGCTTCCGCCAGTATGCGGTCGACGTCCTGCCGGCTCCGCGCATTGTAGGCCAGCGTCACAGCCGCGTTGCCGCTCTTCTCGACGTCGGCATCGGCGTCTTTGGCGAGCGCGGCAAAGGGGTAGAGGCTCACGATCATTCCGCCGCACTGGAAAAACGCGACACCTTCGGTGAACCTGGCGGATGCGTGCCAGCCCAACCTCTCATAGAAGGCCTTCGCCGCCTCAAGGTCCGCAACTCCGAGCGTGACAAGGGAGAGCCGCTGTTCCATGGCGCCGACCCCTAGTTCGTGTGGTCCTGGTCGCGCGCATTGTCGAGCTCGCCTTCCTCCATCATCGCCTCGATGAGTTCGCGCAGCTTGCGGTTCGTTTCGCCCTGCTCGACGATGTGGGTGCGCAAATCGTCCTGTTCGGCCCTGATATGCTTGACCAGTCCGTCGATGCCCTTGGCCAGTTCCGCCATCGCCCTGATCGCGTTCTGCGACGAATTCGAACTCTGCATCGTGGCGCCGAGCGTCTCGATCATCGACTGGATTTCGGTGCCCGATGCGCCGAACCCCGAGGCCTGCAGCATGGTCATGGGGTGGTCGAGCTCGGTCATCGAGGACATCCAGTCCTCCAGGTCGGTATAGAACGCATTCTGTGCCTGGCCGGTCTGCAGGTCGAGAAAGCCCAGGACCAGCGAGCCGGCGAGACCGAACAGCGAGGACGAGAAGGCGGTGCCCATGCCCGAAAGCGGCGCGCGCAGGCCGTCCTTGAGATTGGCAAACAGATCGGCCGTGTTGCCATTGGTCACATCGAGGCTCTGGATGACGCTGGAAACCGAGGAAACGGTCTGCAACAGGCCATAGAAGGTGCCCAGCAGGCCCAGGAACACCAGCAGGCCGGTGAGGTAGCGCGACGTATCCTTGGCCTCGTCCAGCCGATTACCCACCGAATCCAGGATCGAGCGCATGGATGCCGGGGTGATGATCGCCTCGCCCAGCCGGTCGCGCAGGATTGCCGCGACCTGGGAGAGCAAGACCGGCGGGCGTCCATTTTCGGCGAGACGGCCTTCCTGCAGGGAATTGACCCAGCGCACTTCGGGAATGAGGCGCAACACCTGCAGGAAGCTGAGAACGATGCCGATGAACAGCACCGCCAGGATCAGGCTGTTGATGAATGGGTTGGACCAGAAGGCGGTCACCAGAAACGGCGTGAGGATGACCGCGACCAGCGCCACGAGAACAAGAAAGATGACGATCTTGATGAGATAGACCGTCGGACTGGCAAGCCTGTAGGGATCGTATCGCTCTGTCATGGCTCTTCGCGAAGACTCCCGCACTGATTTGGGGCCAGACTAGTCAGCCCCACGTGAAGTGACAATGGTCTTGGACGGAACTGGCCGCGCGTTCAGCGGATTTCTGCAAGGGCCTTGAGCAGATCGCGGTGCACGATCTCGTTGCCCGCAACGATTCCGCCATTGGCGAACATGCCGTTGCCGCCGGAAAAATCGGTGACGAAACCGCCCGCCTCGCGGATCATCAGGATGCCGGCCGCCATGTCCCAGGGGTGCAGGGCATTCTCGAACATCGCATCGAACCGGCCCGCCGCGACCCAGGCCAGATCCACCGAGGCAGCGCCAAACCGGCGCAGCCCGGAAATGGCCGGAATGATATGGGCGGCGCGGCGCAAGGCGAGCGCGTCTTCCGGGCGACCTGCGGACTGGATGCCCGTTACCACCACGCAATCGGCCAGGTGCCTGCGTCCGCCGACCCGCAAGCGGCGGTCGTTCACGTATGCGCCGCCACCGCGCTCGGCGGTGAACAGCTCATCAGTCGCCGGATTGTAGATGACGCCGGCGACGATTTCGCCATTGCGCTCAAGCCCGATCGAGACGGCGAAATAGGGAATGCCATGCAGGAAATTGGTGGTGCCATCCAGTGGATCGACAATCCAGCGGTGCTGCCCGTCGGTTCCCGCGACGCTGCCTCCTTCCTCCATGAGAAAGGAATAGGTGGGCCGGGCCTTCATGAGTTCGTCGAACACGATCTTTTCGGCCCGCCGGTCCGCATTGGAGACGAAGTCGGCCGGCCCCTTGCGGCTGACCTGCAGGTTTTCCACCTCGCCGAAATCGCGGATCAGGGAACGGCCTGCCTTGAGGGCGGCCTGGACCATGATGTTGAGAAGGGCAGTGCGGGCCATCGGGTGTTCCTGGTGCAGTGGGAGCGAACGACTGGAGGTGAGGGCGCGCGGGGCGCTCCCGCAAGAAGCGTTACGCGAGTGGCTTTTGCCCTAATCGGCCCCGCGGTTCAAGGGGACTTCGAAGCCGTGGCCGGATCGGGTGCCGAATCAGGCGCCTTGCCGGGCCAATATCTGGCGCGCTGCTCGGCCTTCGCCAGGTCGTCGGGCGATATCGACACAAGGAGCTTGTCGAGGGACGGATCGTTCAGGCCCTGGCGCCGGGCAAGCGCGCGCCACATCGCGGCACTCTGCAGGTCGAGATCGACCCCTTCGCCGACGGCGAGCATCTTGGCATAGCGGTTCTGGGCTACGGGGTTGCCGGCCTCGGCCGCCCTGGCATACCAGCGCGCCGCCGCGTGCAGGTCCCTGGTCACCCCCTGACCCAGATAGAGCATTGTGGCGTAGTCCACCTGGGCGGCAATCAGCCCCTGCGCCGCAGCAAGCCCGGTCTCGTGTGCCCCGAGTTCCGGATTGGGGGCAACGCCGGCGCCCTCGATGAGCATCGTGCCGTAATCGTATTGCGCTTCGGCGAGCCCGCCGTCTGCGGCTTCCTTCATCAATTGGGCGGCGCGAATGGCGTCGGGCTTGACGTCGACGCCCTGAACGTAAAGCAGGGCGAGATTGTACTTGGCAGGAAGATATCCGGCATTGGCGGCCTTTTCGAACAGCGTTGCGGCCTTTGCGGAGTTCTTTTCGACGCCGTTGCCCTGCTGGTAGAGCAAGGCCAGTGCGAACGATGCGTGGTAGTCCCCGTTCTTGTCGGCCAGTGCGTACCATGAAGCGGCGCGCTTGAGGTCCTGCGCGACGCCAAGGCCATTTGCGTAGAGTTCGGCGATCAGTGTCTGCGCGGTCGCGTCGTCCTCTTTCGCCCGGGGGAGGGCCAGCGCGAGTGCTGTGAGATAGTAACCGCGCTGATAGGCGCCGTATGCCTCGTCCACCGGCGCACGCGGACCCAGGACCTCCTTTGAGATATCGGCGGCACTCGGCTTGCCCGTTGCATCGCTTGCGGCGCCCTGCGCCAACGCGCCCGCGGCGGAGAACGCAAGCAGCACCAGAATGGCGACCGCCCGGCGCATCATGACACTCCGAGTTGTCGGGCTATTTCGGCAATGGCGACGTCCGGGCCATCCTTTGCCGTCCAGACAATGTCGCCCAGGGCGATGAACTCGATATTTGTCTCGCCCAGGTCGGGAATATCGGCCGCGCCCGGCGCGAGCACGGCGGGAATTTCGAAAGTCTCGGCCCACCATTCGGCGAGTTCACGTGCCTCCGGGTCGGGGGACCCATCGACCGACCCGAAAAAGACGTAGTCGACTTCCGCCTCGCCCCTGACCATCGCGTCGTGCCGCGAATGAACGTCACCGGCGCCAACAATGCATTCGGGCCTCAGGTGCTCCACGGCATCGCGGATCGCATCCGTACCGCCCTGCATGTGGACGCCGTCGGCCCCAAGTTTCTTCACATCGTCGGGCAGCCCGTCGATCAGTACCGCGCAGTCGCTGGCCTGGGCCACCGGCACCACGCTGCGGATCAGGCGGGCATAGGCCTGCGGGCTTGTGGCGCCGTTGGGCAGCAACAGCGCGGCGACCGGCGCTGCGGCCAGTACCCGGCCCAGCAGGTCCGGAAAGCTCGATGCTTCGGCATTCCGGGGGGCAACAAGAAAGATCTGTGCGGCCATGCGTATCTGCAAACTCCGTTCCGCCGGCACTCATGTCCCGAAAAGCCATCGATGCGCAAGTGCGACATCCTCGGCTGTGTCCGCCGGCGATGCGAAAAGCCGCTCTTTGCGGCGAATCCGTGTGCAGGATGCAGCAAAAAGGGACGCCATTTGGGCGCCCCTTGCAAGATTTTCGCGGCTGGATCGGAGGCCGTCAGGCGGCGCGCTCCTGTTCCTGGGTCCACTTGCCCAGCGCGGCAAGGGAATTCATCCTTGCCCGATGGGTGAATGCGGCCTGCGCGGCTGGGATGTTTTCCGGCTTTCCACCCCATGCCCTGATGGCGGCGGCCTGCAATGCGCGCCCATAGGAGAAGGTGACGCCCCAGGGCAGCGGCCCAGCGGAATTGATGGCGGACAGGTGCGCGGTAGCCTGCTCGTCGGTCTGGCCGCCCGAAAGAAAGGCGATGCCCGGCACGGCGGCGGGAACCGTTTCCCTCAGACAGGCGATCGTGGCCGTCGCAACTTCGGTCACCGAAGCCTGGCGCGCGGCCCGGACGCCGGGCAGAACCATGTTCGGCTTGAGGATCATGCCGTCAAGGGCAACCCCTGCGAGGCGCAATGCGTTGAAGACCTCATCGAGGGTATCACCCGTGACGGCGGCGCAGCGCTCGATGGAATGGTCGCCGGGCTCACCATCGGCCAGTACTTCGGGTTCCACGATGGGGACGATCCCCGCCTCCTGGCACAGCGCAGCATAGCGCGCCAGCGCGTTGGCATTGGCGTGGATGGCATAGCGGCTCGGCGCATGGGCGGTGATCGCAATCACGCCGCGCCACTTGGCGAACCGGGCGCCAAGCCGGTGGTACTCGGCCAGCCGCTCGCGCAGGCCGTCCAGACCTTCGGTAATGGTTTCGTCCGCAAGAAAGGGCAGGGCCTTGGCGCCCTGGTCGACCTTGATGCCGGGGATCGCGCCTGCCTGCCTGATCAGCTCGGTCAACGGGGTCCCGTCGGCGGCGTTCTGGCGGATCGTCTCGTCATAGAGAATGACACCGGAGATGTATTTCTGCATCGCATCGGTCGAGCGGAAGAGCAGTTCGCGGTAATCGCGCCGCGCCTGTTCGGTCGAAACCAGACTGATCGTGTCGAAGCGCTTCTTGATGGTGCCCGACGATTCGTCGGCAGCAAGGATGCCCTTGCCCGGCGCAACCATCTTGAGAGCGATTTCGTTGAGCGACAGTTCGCCGGACGACATGAGAGAAACCCCGCGCTGGATGAAGACGGCCCGCTTCTATGGACGTGCCGTCGGCCTGTCGATTAGACCAAGGTCTATTAGGCCTTTGACCTGCGCGTGGCGTCAAGCCGGATGGCTCAACCCTTGAGGGCCTCAACACCGGGAAGGGCCTTGCCTTCCATCCATTCAAGGAAGGCGCCGCCCGCCGTCGACACGTAGGTGAGCTTGTCCTTCACCCCGGCGCGGGCCAGTGCGCCCACCGTGTCGCCGCCACCGGCGACCGATACCAGCTTGCCCGCCTTGGTGCGGGCCGCCACGTATTTTGCGATCTCGACGGTGGCAGTATCGAACGGGGTCAACTCGAAGGCGCCAAGCGGTCCGTTCCAGACAAGCGTGCGCGCCTCGTCGATCGCTGCCTTGATCCTGTCCACCGAAAGAGGCCCGACGTCGAGGATCATGCCGTCGGGGTCGACCGCGTCGATCCCGTAGGTGCGGAACGGCGCGTTGGCCTCGAAATGCCATGCAACGCTGGCATCGATGGGCAGGATGATCGCGCAGTGGGTATCGACGGCCTTCTGCATGATGCGATTGGCCGTTTCCGCCAGGTCTTTCTCGCACAGCGAATTGCCGATGCCGAAACCCATGGCGTGCAGGAAGGTGTTGGCCATGCCCCCGCCGATGACCAGCGCCTCGACCCGCTGCACGAGGTTTTCGAGCAGGTCGATCTTGGTGGAAACCTTGGCGCCGCCGACGATGGCGATCACTGGCCGCTCTGGCTTCCCAAGCCCGGCCTCAAGCGCCACCAGTTCGGCCTGCATCGCCCTGCCGGCCGCGCAGGGGAGAAGATGCGCCAGGGCCTCGGTCGAGGCATGGGCGCGATGCGCGGCGGAAAAGGCGTCGTTCACATATACGTCGCCGAGCGTTGCCATGCGCGCGGCCAGATCGGAGTCGTTCTTCTCCTCGCCGGGATGAAAGCGCGTGTTCTCGAGAACGATCACGCTGCCCGCCGGTGCCTCGTCAATTTCCGCCCGCGCCGATGCGACATCGGTCCAGTCGGTGGAAACGAACCGGACCGGCATGTTGACCGCGCCGGAAACCGCCTCGACGACCACGGAAAGCGACATCTCGGGCACGACCTTGCCCTTGGGGCGTCCGAAGTGGGAGAGCAGGATTGCCTTCCCGCCCACCTTGGTGATGTCGCGTATGGTGGGAACGATGCGCTCGATGCGCGTCGCGTCAGTCACCTTGCCGTCGGCGACCGGCACATTGAGATCGGCGCGAACCAGGACGCGCTTGTCCTTGAGATCGATGTCGTCAAGGGTCTTGAAGCTTGCCACGGGCTGCCTCCCTGTGCTGTGCCGGCCGGAAGTCGGGATCAGAGGGTCTTGCTGATCGCGACGGCGGTGTCTGCCATGCGGTTCGAGAAACCCCATTCGTTATCGTACCAGCTTACCACGCGCCCGAAATTGTCGCCCATGACCTTGGTCTGGTCGAGCGCCACGGTCGAGGACGCGGGATCGTGGTTGAGGTCGTGGGAGACGAGCTTCTCGTCGGTCACTTCCAGCACGCCCTGCAGGCGATTGGTCTTGCTGGCGGCCACGATTGCCTCGTTGATCTCCTCGGCCTTCAGCGCGCGCTTGCCGACGAACTTGAAGTCGACCAGCGACACGTTGGGCGTGGGCACGCGCATGGAGGCGCCGTCCAGCTTGCCGTTCAGTTCAGGGATCACCAGGCCCACGGCCTTGGCCGCGCCGGTGGTGGTGGGGATGATGTTGATCGCCGCACCGCGAGCCCGGTACAGGTCCTTGTGAAGCGTGTCGAGAGTGGGCTGGTCGCCTGTATAGGAGTGGATGGTGGTCATGAACCCATGCTCGATGCCGAACACGTCGTTGAGGACATGTACGACCGGGACCAGGCAGTTCGTGGTGCACGACGCATTCGAGATCACCTTGTGGTCGGCGGTGATCTTGTCGTCATTGACCCCATAGACCACGGTGATGTCGGCGCCCGAGGACGGGGCGGACACCAGGACGCGCCTGGCGCCGGCTTCCAGATGCATCGCCGCCTTCTCGCGTGCGGTGAAGATGCCGGTGCACTCCATTGCCACGTCGATGTCGAGGTCCTTCCAGGGCAGTTCCCTGGGGTCGCGGACGGCAAGAACCTTCATCGGCCCCCGACCGACATCGATGGTATCGCCATCCACCTTGACCGTTCCGGGGAACCGGCCGTGCACGCTGTCATAACGGATCAGATGGGCATTGGTTTCCACCGGACCAAGGTCGTTGATCGCCACGACTTCCACGTCGGTGCGGCCCGACTCGATGATGGCGCGCAGAATGTTGCGGCCGATGCGGCCAAAGCCATTGATGGCGACGCGAACTGGCATGATCTTTCTCCTGAATGGAAGCTTGAACCCGGTGTCTGGGAAACGCGAGGTTCTATTACAACTGGCTCATGACCGCTTCAACAACGGCTTTGGTCGTAATCCCGAAGTGCTCGTAAAGAGCTTCCGCCGGTGCGCTGGCGCCAAATCCGTGCATTCCCACGAACTTGCCATCGTCGCCGATGAACCTGTGCCAGCCCATTTCGATCGCCGCCTCGATGGCGACCCGTGCCTTTCCCTCGCCGAGGATTTCTCGCCGGTATTCGGCATCCTGGCGGGCAAAAAGCTCCATGCAGGGAACCGAAACCACGCGGGCCGACACGTCCGAGGCCTTTAGCGCCTTAGCGGCCTCCACGGCGATATGGACTTCGGAGCCGGTTGCGAAGATCACGGCATCGGCGCTGGCGTCGCCCCAGATGGTGTAGGCGCCGCGGCGGCAAAGGTTTTCGGCCACGAACTCGGTGCGCAGCGCCGGCAGGTTCTGGCGGGAAAGCGCCAGGACGGATGGCGCATCGGCGCTCTCGAGCGCGACCTGCCAGCATTCGGCGGCTTCGGTCGCGTCTGCCGGCCGCATCACCAGAAGATTGGGGATGGCGCGCAAGGCGGCAAGGTGCTCGACCGGCTGGTGGGTGGGGCCGTCTTCACCCAGACCGATGGAATCATGGGTCATCACGTAGATCACGCGCTGCTCCATGAGTGCGGAGAGGCGGATCGAGGGCCGGCAATAGTCGGTGAATACCAGGAAGGTGCCGCCATAGGGAATGAGGCCGCGATGGAGCGCGATCCCGTTCATGATCGAGGCCATGCCGTGTTCACGGATGCCGTAATACATGTAGCGGCCGGACCGGTCCTCGGGCGTGAAGGGCTTGGTCTGCGAGGTATTGGTGTTGTTCGAACCGGTAAGGTCGGCCGAGCCGCCGAATGTCTCGACGGCCACCGCATTGATCACCTCGAGGGCATTCTGCGACGACTTGCGCGTGGCCAGCTTCGGCTTCTCCTCGGCCAGCTTGTGCTTGAAGCCTTCGATTGCCTGGCCGAGTCCCGATGGCAGGTGTCCCGCCATCCGGCGCTCGAATTCCATCTTGACCTCGGGATCGGTCGCCAGCAGCCGCTCGGTCCAGGCGATGCGTTCCTTGGTGGACCTGAGGCCGGCAAGACGCCAGTCGTCCATGATCTCGGTGGGGACTTCGAAGGGGGGGTAGTCCCAGCCCAGCGCCTTGCGTGCGCCGGCGATCTCCTCGGCCCCAAGGGGCGAGCCATGCGCGCTGGCAGTCCCGGCCTTCTTGGGTGCCCCGAAACCGATCACGGTCTTGCACGCGATCATGGTGGGCTTGTCGCTGCTCTTTGCGGCACGAAGCGCCTTCTCGATCGCCTCGGGGTCGTGCCCGTCGATGGCAATCGTGTTCCAGCCCGCGGACTGGAAGCGCATCAGCTGATCGGTGGAGTCGGCGTTGGAGAGCTTGCCGTCAATGGTGATGCCGTTGTTGTCCCACAAAAGCACCAGCTTGTTCAGCTTCTGGTGGCCGGCCAGCGTGATCGCCTCCTGCGAGATGCCTTCCATCAGGCAGCCATCGCCCGCCAGCACAAAGGTGTGGTGGTTGACCAGGTCGGTACCGAATTCGGCCGCAAGCTTCTGCTCGGCGATGGCCATGCCCACGGCGTTGCCGATGCCCTGGCCGAGGGGCCCGGTGGTCGTTTCTATGCCTGTGGCGTGGCCGTATTCGGGGTGGCCGGCGGTCTTGGAGCCGAGCTGGCGGAAGTTCTTGATCTGCTCGAGCGTCATGTCCTCGTAACCAAGCAGATAAAGAAGCGAATAGAGCAGCATCGAGCCATGCCCGGCGGACAGCACGAAACGGTCGCGATCGGGCCAGTGCGGATCCTTGGGATCGAACTTGAGGACCTTCGAGAACAGGACCGTCGCGACGTCGGCGGCCCCCATGGGCAGGCCGGGGTGCCCGGAATTCGCCTTTTCCACAGCATCCATGGAGAGAGCGCGAATGGCGTTCGCCATGGCGTTCAGTTTGACTCGATCAGTCATGTCAGGGAAATCCGCTTCACTGTGATGGTGCGGTCGCCGTCGGGAGTCCGCTGTTCGGTTCCAAATGCGGCGAAGAGGCATAACAGGTTCCCAAGGCGTGTCAATGCGACCGGCAGGCGCCCGAGAAGTTGTAGGTTGCCAAGACGGTGCCGGTTGGAGTTAGCTGGTGTGGGGGATTCGACGGTCTTGCAGGGAGTTGCGGCGATGGGTGAGGCGACGCAGCAGGAAAGCTACGACGCGGCCTCTGGCAGGCTCGAGAAGGCGCTGGCGCGCCTTGAGGCGAGCGTGAGAAGCCTGAACGGACGCACGCGGGCGCTGGCCCGCATAGAGGCGGATACCCAGAAGCTGGTGGCCGAGCGCAGCCGGCTGGCCAGCGAACTGGATCGAGTGACCATCAGGGCGCGGCGCCTGGACGAGAGCGCTTCGGAGGTCTCCCGTCGCCTGGTCGACGCCATGGAGACGGTGAAATCCGTAATGTCGGGTGAGCGCAATGCCTGACGTCAATGTCGAGATCAACGGACGCAAGTACCGCATTGCATGCGAGGAGGGGCAGGAGCCCCATCTCGAGGAACTCGCCGCGCGTTTCAACAAGCACATAGAAGGGTTTCGCGGCAGCTTCGGCGAGATCGGAGACAATCGGCTGACGGTCATGGCCGGCATTGCCGTGCTTGACGAACTCGCCGAGGCCGAAGCCCGGATCGCGGCATTGCGGCGCGAACTCGACGAGGTGACCGAGGCCGGGCGCGCCATGGCGCAGGAAGGCGAAGACCTCGAGACGCGCTTCGCGCAGCGCATGGCGGAAGTGGCGCGCAAGATCGAGGCGGTCGCGACTGCGATCGACGAGATCGGGCAGAACGGGAACGGCTCCTCGCCTGCGTGAAGACGCACCCGGAAGCGAAACGGCGCGCGGTCTTTCGATTGTCTCTTGGCGCGGGGCGTCCGGGCACACTATATGGATGGTGCTGCCCGGCCCGTGCAGGACCAATTTCCCCGGGGCCTTATCGATCCATAAGGGAGCTGTCCCTGACCGGACCTGTGGGTTCGGACATACGGCGCCCACCTACTCAGGTAGGTTCCCGGGATCGATGTCCCACGGCCAGGGCGGCACCACTTCCTGGCGGCCGGTCGCGCGGTACCGGCGCCCCGACCGCGCGGATATCAGGCGCGGCTTCGTCAGTTCCGCGGCGGTGATGATACAGGACGACCCTTGGACAAGGCCCAGATCGACAAAATCGAGATCGACAAAGCCAAGGCGGCGTTGCGGGAGCAGGCCCACGCCCAGCGCGACAGCCTCTCGATCGAGACGCGGGGCGAGGCGGCGCGCGCCGCTGCACAACATTTTCTCGACGGTGTTGAGGTGCCGGCCGATGCCGTGGTTGCCCTTTACTGGCCGATCCGCGACGAACTGGACAGCCGGCCGCTCCTGACCGCGCTCATGGACGCCGGCCAGCCGGTATGCCTGCCGGTCGTGCTGGGGATCGATCGCCCGCTCGAACTCAGGTTGTGGCTGACCACGGACCCGCTCTATCCGGCCGGCTTCGGCACGCTGGCGCCGCCGGACAGCGCTCCCCGCGTCGAGCCGGACCTGGTCGTGATGCCGCTTCTGGGCTTCGACAGGGCGGGAACGCGGCTGGGCTATGGCGGCGGGTATTACGACCGTACGCTGGCCAGGCTGAAGAAACGGCCCCTGCTGGTGGGCTATGCCTTTGCCGCGCAGCAACTGGGCCATATTCCGCGCGAGCCGCACGACATTCCCCTCGACCTGGTCGTGACCGAAGCCGGCGTTCGCCGGTTTGGTGGACGGGATGACGGCAAATGAGACTCCTGTTTCTCGGCGACGTGATGGGCCGCACCGGCCGTGACGCCATTGGCGAGAGGCTGCCCGGTCTCATCGACGATCTTTCGCTCGACTTCGTGGTGATCAACGGCGAAAACGCCAGCCACGGACGCGGGCTCACCGAAAAGCACTATGAGGAATTGCGCGAAGCGGGAGCCGACGTGGTTACGCTTGGCGACCACGCATTCGACCAGCGCGATGCGCTGACCTACATCATGCGCGAGACGGCGCTGGTCCGTCCGATAAACCTGCAGCCGGGGGCGCCCGGTCGCGGCGCGACGCTGGTCGAGGGGCGAAATGGCCACCGCGTGCTGGTCGTCTCGGCCCTTGGACGGGTCTTCATGCCGCCCATGGACGATCCCTTTCGTGCCGTCGAGGCGGCGGTCGCGGACTGCCCCCTGGGCGAACAGGCTGATGCCGTCGTGGTCGATTTCCATGCCGAGGCCACCTCGGAGATGGGCGGCATGGCCTTTCACATGGATGGCCGGGTCAGCCTGGTGGTGGGTACGCATACCCATATTCCCACGTCCGATCACCGTATCCTTCGCGGCGGCACCGGCTTCATGACCGACGCGGGCATGTGCGGCGACTACGAGAGCATCATCGGGGTGGAAGCGGACGAACCGCTCAACCGGTTTCTCACCGGCATCGCCTCGGGCCGGTTCACCCCAGCCGAGGGCGAGGCGACGCTTTCAGGCGTGGTGATCGAGACCGATCCCGGCACCGGTCTTTGCCGCAGGATCGCGCCATTGAGAGTAGGGGGCGCGCTCGAGCAGATCCTGCCCTCATTCTGACTGCGGGCGATTGGGCGAGCGGCGGTGCGCTGAGGTGTCGGCGCCGCAGCGTCGTAACGGGCGATCTGTGCCCCTTGGCTTCACAAGCGGCCCGCGTCCTTCTATAAGGCCGGCCCAGAAATCAAATGGTACCGACGAGGAGGCGCGACCGAAATGGCCGGCCATTCGCAATTCAAGAACATCATGCACCGCAAGGGGCGCCAGGATGCCGTGCGGTCGAAACTGTTTTCCAAGCTGAGCAAGGAAATCACGGTGGCCGCCAAGATCGGCACGCCCGATCCGGACATGAATCCCCGCCTGCGGCTGGCGATCAACAACGCCAAGGCGCAGTCCATGCCCAAGGACAATATCCAGCGCGCCATCAACAAGGCGAGCGACGCGGGCGGCGAAAACTACGAAGAGATCCGCTACGAAGGGTACGGGCCCGGCGGCGTCGCGATCATCGTGGAAGCGCTGACCGACAACCGGAACCGCACGGCGGCCAATGTGCGCGCCATCTTCTCCAAGAACGGCGGCGCACTGGGTGAAAGCAATTCGGTCGCCTTCATGTTCGACCGGGTCGGCGAGATCTACTATCCGGCTGGTGCGGGCAGTGCCGACGACGTCATGGAAGCCGCGATCGAGGCGGGGGCCGATGACGTGGCCTCGGACGACGAGGGGCACACGATCATTTGCGCCTTCGAAGCGATCGGCGAGGTTTCCTCGTCGCTGGAGAAGGCGCTGGGGGAGGCCGAGTCGGTCAAGCCTGTGTGGAAGCCGCAGAACAACGTGCCGGTCGATTCCGAAAAGGGCGCCACCTTGATGAAACTGATCGGCGCGCTGGATGACGACGATGACGTGCAGAACGTCTATGCGAATTTCGAGATGAGCGAAGAGGACATGGCCGCGCTGGCCAGTTGACCGGAACGCGGGCAAGGCGCCGGCGTCAGGCGGCGTCCTTCTCGTCTGTCGAGGGGCGTGCGGAGTGCTCGCTGGCATCGGCCTGGGAGACCTCGGAGACCTCGATCGCGTTGCGGCCCGAACGCTTGGCCGCATAGAGGCGCCGGTCGGCCAGTCGATAAAGCTCGCGATACTCCATGGGACCGGTGAATACCGCGCCGCCAATGCTGGCGGAAAGCGGATGGCGCTCGCCAGCGGGGGTGAAGCGGGAGATCATGATCGCCCGGCGGATTCGCTCCGCGAGCAGCCTTGCCTCATTCACACCGGCGTCGGGCAGGAATACGCCGAATTCCTCGCCGCCGATGCGACCGACCGCGTCGCTGTCGCGCACCGACGAGCGGATGGCGTCAACGATCAGCAGGAGGGCATCGTCGCCGGCGTCGTGGCCATGGGAATCGTTGATACGCTTGAAATGATCCACGTCGATGACGAGCAGCGCACCCTTGCCGCGTCCGGTTTCCGGGGCGCGGGACGACATCAGGGCCTCGACCCGTGTAATGAATGCCCCGCGATTGAGACAGCCGGTCTGGTGATCGGTCGCCGCGAGCGTCGCCAGCCGGCGGTTCGCCTCCGACAGCAAGGCCATCTGCCGCGACATCGCGTATATCAGCGGGCCGGCGAGAACGATCGGCGCGCCTGCCGAACTCACCAGTGCGGGCAGGACAAGCGGTATACCGAAAAATCCGAGGATCGCCGCGGTGAGCAGGACCGAGAGGAGGACGGACAGGACGGTCAGGCTGCAGGTGCGCCGCATGACCTGCCGGCGTTGCGCCCGTGTCAGTCTTCGCACGATTGCCGACATCTTGTCCCCTCTGCCTGATTGCCCTCATCAGGTATCGCAGGCAGGTGAATCAGGCGTTAGCCGGAACGTGAATTTGCAATCGAAGTTCAGCGCAACCGGAGTGCCTTGCCATTGGCGCCGATTGCGCCATTCTCGTGCGGATAGCGGGGCGCATCGGAGAACGAATCATGGGCAAGACACGGCTTGAAGCTTTCAGCGACGGAGTGATCGCCATCCTGATCACCATCATGGTGATCGAATTGAAGGTGCCACACAGTGTCGAGCCGGCGGCACTTCTCGAACTGCTGCCCGAATTCCTCAGCTATGTCCTCAGTTTCATCTATCTCGGCATCTACTGGAACAACCACCACCACATGCTGCATACGGTGACCAAGGTGCGCGGGGGCATCCTTTGGGCCAACATGCACCTGTTGTTCTGGCTGTCGCTGATCCCCTTCACCACCGGCTGGCTGGGCGAGAACGAATTCAGCGCCTTGCCGGTGGCGCTTTACGGCGCGAACCTTCTGCTGGCCGCCATCGCCTATTTTATCTTGCAGACCACGATCATCCGGGCGCAGGGGGCGGATTCAGTGCTCAGCAAGGCGATCGGCAATGACTGGAAGGGCAAGGCTTCGCCGGTGCTCTACACGCTGGGATTGCTGTTGGCCTTTGTCGCCCCGGTCGCCAGTTGCGCAATCTATGTGCTGGTCGCGCTAATCTGGCTGATACCGGATCAGCGGATCGAACGGATCCTTGCCTGACGAAGGCGCCAGTTCAGTGAAGCGTGGGGGTGTAGTAACCGCCTGATTCGGGTGCGTCCATATTGAGCAACGCGACGCGATTGCGGCCCATTTCCTTGGCGCGGTAGAGCTGTTGGTCTGCCAGCCGGAACAGTTCGGAAAACTCGATATGTTGGGCGAATACGGCGCCGCCGACGCTCACGGTGAGCACTTTTGGCGCTCCGTCAGGCGTGAACTCGGCCTCCGTGATCGTGGACCGGATCCGGTTTGCGACTGCTTCGGCGGCCTCAATGCCGCAACCGGGCAGGAACACGCCGAATTCCTCGCCACCCAGGCGCCCGATCACGTCCCCGCCGCGCACGATATCCCTAATGGCGTTCGAGATGATGCGCAGGGCCTCATCACCCTTGTCGTGACCGAAATTGTCGTTAATCGCCTTGAAGTGATCCGCGTCGATGACCAGGAGCGCGCCGCTGCGCCTTTCCATGGGTTGGTTGACCTGTTCGAGGTAGGCGTCGACCAGGGCGGTGAACGCGCCGCGATTGAGGCACGCGGTCAGGCTGTCCGTGGTGGCCAGGCGCGTGAGTTCATGCTTGGCGATGGCCAGTTCCCTGATCTTGGACGAAAAGAAGAACAGCAGGGGGGGCGCGAGAATGATCGGGATGAGGATGTCGTTTGTCACCGAACGCATCCTGTCGACCGGAGCCATCTGCATGAAGCTGTAGGAATCATAGGCGAGCGTCGCAAGGATACAGGCGATCGTCCCCAGGACGGTCCAAAGCGCCACGCGGAGCCAGCCGCGCGGCGATGTGTCCAGCGATGGCAGTTTCATGTTTCAGGTCGTCCTGAATTTCACCTGAGATCACCCTAGGGCCGGAGTGTGAACATGAACCTGATCCGACGCCTCAAATTTTAGGTTCTTTGATCGCCTGGGCCGGTGAAATCCTTTTGTCCGTCACTGTACCCCCCGCGGTTCCACCGATCCTTCCGGAATGACAGATATTTTATTGAACCGAACCGTTCGGTTCTATTGACATACTCACCATCGCCGCCTATCTCACTCGTCGAACCGAACAGTTCGGTTCATTAAATTTTATTAACGGAGACAAGAAGATGCGTATGAATTCCGTAATCGCCCTTGGCGCCGCCGCCATCATTTCCCTGGCGACGCTGCCTGCATTCGCCCAGCCGATTGTGGTGCCGGTCAATGACGCGGGTATCTTCGGCGACGGCGGGCCCACGGACTCGTCGGTTCTGCTGAGCAAGGCCGGTTACATCGCCCGCCTGCACGCCCAGGGCGTCGATGCGACTTCGGTCGAGCAATGGGGGCCGTACCTGCGCGCCTTCGTCAAGGATGCCAACGGGCACTCGGCAATGAAGCTGTTCGATCCGAACACGCTGCAGCCGGTCACCCTCTGACGCCAAGACGGGCATCGGGTCCCGTCGGACCGCTGGCCTCAGAATGAAGGGGCCCGCCCTCAATCACCCGAAAGCGGAACCCGGGACGATCTCCTCCCTCGTCCCTGTCCATTGTGGCGCGATCGGCATTCGGCCGGTCGCGCTTTTCCTTTCTGCAAGCCGCTGTGAGTTTGTTGCCGATTTGTTCACTTCGCGCTTGGTAGGTTGCGACCGGTTGGACTAGGGTGCGGCATGAGCAGAGCGGTGCGAATCATCGGAATAGATCCCGGGCTGCGGCGATGTGGCTGGGGGGTCATCGAGACCCTGGGCAATCGCCTTGCCTATGTCGCCTGCGGAACGATCACGCCGCCCGTTGGCGGGCCGCTCGCCCGCCGGCTCGTCGCCTTGCACGAGGAACTCAGGGCCGTACTTGAAGCCCATGCGCCACATGAGGCGGCAATCGAGGAAACGTTCGTCAACCAGGGCGCGCGCTCGGCTCTGCAGCTCGGCCAGGCGAGGGGTGTGGCGCTTATGACGCCGGCTCTTCTTGGCCTGCCGGTGGGGGAATATGCGGCCAATCTCGTGAAGAAATCGGTGGTGGGCACGGGCCATGCCGACAAGGCCCAGATCCAGCTCATGGTCCGGACGCTGCTGCCGACCGCGGATTTCCGCGGCGCGGATGCGGCAGACGCGCTGGCCATTGCCATCTGTCACGCGCATCATCGCACGGCGCCCGCGGGGCAGGCGGTGGACGCATGATCGGGCGGCTCAAGGGTCTGATCGAGGCCTATGGCGACGATCACGTGCTCATCGATGTCAACGGGGTGTGCTACGAGGCTTTCTGCTCGTCGCGCACGCTTTCGAACCTGCCGCGTCCGGGCGAGGCGGCGGTGCTGTATATCGAGATGATCGTGCGTGAGGACATGATCCGGCTCTATGGGTTTGCGAGCGAAGCGGAAAAAGCCTGGTTCCGCCTGTTGTTCACGGTTCAGGGGGTCGGCGCGCGGGTCGCGCTTGCCATCCTGTCCACTCTCTCCGCATCGGAACTGGCGAGCGCCATCGCCTTGCAGGACAAGGCGGCCGTGGGGCGTGCGCCGGGCGTGGGCCCCAAGCTCGCGCAACGCGTGGTCACCGAACTCAAGGGCAAGGTGCCCGATCTTTCCGGCATCGATGCCGGCACCCTCGGGCTGCAGACGGCCATTGGCGAGGGCGCCGCTTCGGCCAATGTGTCGGACGCGATCTCGGCCCTGACCAATCTTGGCTATTCGGGCGCCAATGCCTCGGCGGCTGTGGCGCGGATCATCGCGCGCGAAGGCGATGACACTCCGACCGAGAAGCTGATCCGGCTGGGGCTCAGGGAGTTGAGCAGTTGACCGATCTCACCAACGGAGCCGCCGAACGCGATGGCGAGGCCGATGTGAGCCTCAGGCCCTCCGGCTTCGACGAATTCGTCGGGCAGGAGGCGGCGCGGGCGAATCTGCAGGTTTTCATTCAGGCCGCAAGGCAGAGAAAGACCGCCCTCGATCACGTGCTTTTCGTGGGACCGCCGGGTCTGGGCAAGACCACGCTGGCGCAGATCGTTGCGCGCGAACTCGGTGTGGGGTTTCGCGCCACATCCGGGCCGGTGATCGCCAAGGCCGGCGACCTTGCCGCGCTGCTGACCAATCTGGAAGACCGCGATGTGCTGTTCATCGACGAAATCCACCGCCTGAACCCGGCGGTGGAGGAGATCCTTTATCCGGCCATGGAGGATTTCCAGCTCGACCTGATCATCGGCGAGGGGCCGGCTGCGCGTTCCGTGCGGATCGATCTCGCCCGCTTCACCCTGGTCGGCGCCACGACCCGCGCGGGTCTTCTGACGACGCCGCTGCGCGATCGTTTCGGCATCCCGATCCGGCTCAATTTCTACACGCCGGGCGAACTGGTGAAGATCGTCGAACGCGGCGCGCGGCTGCTCGGCGTCAGGATGGCGAGCGACGGGGCGCTGGAAGTCGCAAAGCGCTCGCGTGGAACGCCGCGTATCGCGGGACGTCTGCTGCGGCGGGTGACCGATTTCGCCCTGGTCGAGGGCGCGTCGGAGGTGAGCGCCGCGGTGGCCGACCGGGCGCTGTCTCGTCTCGACGTGGACGCGCGCGGGCTGGACATGCTCGACCGGCGCTATCTCAAGGTGATCGCCGAGCACTACGGCGGCGGGCCGGTCGGGATCGAGACCATAGCGGCGGCTCTTTCCGAGCCGCGCGACGCCCTGGAGGACATCGTTGAGCCTTACCTTATCCAGCAGGGCTTCATCCAGCGCACGCCCCGCGGACGCATGCTGACGGCGATCGCCTTCCAGCATCTCGGGATGCCGACGCCGCAGGGATTTGTCGGGCTGCAATCGAGCCTGTTCGAGGACGATGGCGACGCGAAATGAGTTCCACTGCCCATATCTGGCCGATCCGCGTCTATTTCGAGGACACCGATTTCTCGGGCAACGTGTATCATGCGGCCTACCTGAAATTCATGGAGCGCGCCCGCACCGAATTCCTGCGCGCCCTTGGCGTGCATCACTTTGAATTGAACGAAGAGGGCCTTGTGTTCGCGGTGCGCCACATGGAGATCTTCTTCGATGGCCCCGCCCGCATCGACGATCTCTTGCAGGTGGAATCCGAACCCGTGCTGGTCGGTGGCGCGCGGCTCGGACTGCGACAGACCGTCAGGCGGGGGGCCGAAGTCCTGGTCCGGGCCGAAGTGACCGTGGCGATGGTCAACCGCAGCGGGCGGGCGACGCGATTGCCCAGGTCGTTGCGGGACGCTCTCGAACGGGACGACTGACGGTTTGTTAACCGTTCGTTGACCACAATTGCGGCCGTGTGGACTGGGGAATTGGCCAAACAGGCATTCAGGCGCAATTCCTCTTAAATTTGACAAATTTAGTCCGCATCGGGTCCACTTGCCGGGTTGCGGATCAATGCCCGCCAAACCCAAGGGGAAATTTTCATGCAGGCTTTGGACGCTGTGGGGGCGGCTGCCAACACCGACTTCTCACTTCTCGCCTTGTTCCTCCGCGCCGACTGGGTGGTCAAGCTGGTGATGATCGGGCTGTTGTCCGCCTCGATCTGGTGCTGGGCGATCATCATCGACAAGACGTTCCTTTACGGGCGTGTCCGGCGCGAAATGAACCGTTTCGAGCGGGTTTTCTGGTCGGGCCAGTCGCTGGAGGAGCTCTACCAGAGCCTTTCGGCGCGCCCCACCAAGGGCCTTGCCTCGGTGTTCGTTGCAGCGATGAAGGAATGGAAGCGCAGCCACGAGCAGAACGCGGCGTCGACCACCGGGGTGCAGGCGCGGCTGGACAAGGTGCTGGACGTCGCCATCTCGCGGGAAAGCGAAACGCTGGAGAGACGCCTCGCCTTTCTGGCGACGGTGGGGTCCGCGTCGCCTTTTATCGGCCTTTTCGGCACGGTATGGGGCATAATGAACTCGTTCGAATCCATCGCCGCGTCGAAGAGCACCAACCTTGCGGTTGTGGCGCCGGGTATCGCGGAGGCGCTGTTCGCCACCGCCCTTGGCCTGCTGGCGGCCATTCCCGCCGTGATCGCTTACAACAAGCTGTCCGGCGACGCCAACAAGCTGGTGGCGCGGCTGGAGAGCTTTGCCGATGAGTTCTCCGCCATTCTCAGCCGCCAGCTCGAGGCGAGGAGCCGGCGCTGATGGGCATGGCTGGCGCCGGCGGAGGACGGAGCGTGGGGCGACGGGGACGCCGGCCGACGCGCGCGCCCATGAGCGAGATCAACGTCACGCCTCTGGTGGACGTGATGCTCGTCCTGCTGATCGTCTTCATGGTTGCCGCGCCCCTGCTGACAGTCGGCGTGCCGGTCGACCTGCCCCAGACGCAGGCCAAGTCGCTGGATACGGAGCAGAAGCCGGTGACCATCACCGTCGCCAATGACGGCCAGATCTATGTGCAGGACAAGCTCGTGGATCTCGGCACGCTGGTCAACGAGGTGTCGGCTCTGGCCCCAGAAGGCAGCGATGCGCGGGTATATGTGCGCGGCGACGCGAGCGCCAATTACGGCTCGGTCATGAAGGTCATGGGGCTTCTCTCGGGCGCCGGGTACTCCAAGATCGGCCTGATTACCGCGCAGGAACAGACACGGTGAGGCCATGCGCGCCAGCCTGCCGGCATCGCTTGTAGCGCATGGGGCGTTGATCGCCCTAGCCGTGGTGGGCCTGCATGCCGGGCAGCCGCTCGAGCCTGAACCCATCGAGTCGATTTCGGTCGACCTGGTGCCGGTCGAGGCATTCTCGAATATCCGGGTGGGAACCGAAAAGAGCAAGGTGATCGAGACGCAGACCCCTTCGGCGGTCCAGACCGACAAGCCGGCCGAACTCGCCCAACGCACGGGGAACACCACCGAGGACCAGCCCAATCCGCTGGACAGCAACACGCCGACGCCGGCTCCCACCGTGCAGACGGCGCCCAAGCCCGAGCCCACGCCGGCACCGGTGGTGCGCGACGTGACGCCGAATACGCCCCCGCCGGCGCCGGCCCCGCCCACCCCGGCACCGGCGCCCGAACCGGTGCTCGCCACCGAGCCGAAACCGGCTGCCGAACCGCAGCCGGTTGCGCCGCAGGTTGCATCCGCCGCCGATTCGCTCGCAAAGCGCCGCGCCGAGTTCGTCAAGCAGCAGCAGGCGGAAAAGGCGGCGGCGGAGGCGGCAAGGCAACAGCAGCAGGCCAAGCCGGCAGACCAGATCTCCGACATCATCAATACCGAGAAATCGCGCGGCGCGACCACGGGGCAGGGCGGGCAGCAGACCGCCGGCAAGCCGACCGGACAGGCGGCACGGCTGACCCAGTCCGAGCGCGACGCGCTGGCGCAGCAGATGCGCGCGTGCTGGAACCCCCCGCTCGCGGCCAAGGACACGCCGGGCCTGACGGTGCAATTGCTCGTCAATCTCAATCCTGACGGCACCGTCAACGGGACGCCACAAATCACCTCGACGATAAAGACGCAGCTCGAGGACACGACGGCGCGCGCGGCACAGCGCGCGGTGTTGCGGTGCGGCCCCTACAGGTTGGCGCCGGACAAGTATTCGGAGTGGCAGCAGGTGGACGTGACATTCGATCCGCGCGATCTGCCATGAGATCGGCCATCAGGTGCGCTGTCGGGGACCGATGCGCGCCGGAACGGCACAAGAGGGACTAGGGCCAGGCCCCGACGGGGTCACGATATTGGAGAACATGATGACGCTGATAACCCGCCGTACGGCGCTGCAACTGGGATTGGCCGGCACTGCCTCGCTGATGGCTGTCAGCAAGGCTTCGGCCCTGGTCAAGATCGTGGTTTCGGGCGGCAATTTCCAGCCGATGCCGGTGGCAATCCCGGATTTTGCCTCGTCCGACCCCCAGTTCGGCAAGGACGTCGCCGATATCGTGCGGGCCGACCTCAAGCGCTCGGGCCTGTTCGTGCCGCTCGATCCGTCGAGCCTGCCCGACCAGGTGGGCAGCGTGAACACAGCGCCCAATTTCGGCGGATATGTTGCCCTGAAGGCTGATGCCATCGTGATGGGACAGGTCGAGCGCGGCGGGCAGATCCAAGCCTCGGTGCGGGTATGGGACAGCCAGGCCGGACAACAGATCGTGGGGCAGGTCTATGCGACCGATCCCAATAGCTGGCGGCGCATCGGGCATATCGTTGCCGACGCCGTCTACAAGGCGCTGACCGGCGAGGGGGGATATTTCGACTCGCGCATCGTCTATGTGGCGGAGACCGGGCCGCGGGCCAACCGCACGAAGCGTCTGGCGATCATGGACCAGGACGGCGCCAATGTGCAGTACCTGACGGCCGGGACAGCGCTGGCGCTGACGCCGCGCTTTTCGCCCAACGACCAGATGCTGACCTACATGAACTACGATACCGGTCAGCCGCAGGTCTATGTGCTCGACCTCTCAACGGGCAAGCAGGAGCGGATAGGATCGTTCGGCCAGATGACCTTTTCTTCCCGGTTCTCGCCGGACGGACGGCGGATCGTGTTCTCGGTGGAAACCGAGGGCACGACCAATCTCTACACCATGGATATCGCGTCCAAGCGCCCGCAGCAGCTGACCAACGGGGCGGCGATCGACACTTCGCCCTGCTATTCGCCGGACGGCTCGCAGATCGTGTTCGAATCCGACCGGGGCGGCACGCAGCAGATCTATATCATGAGCGCGAACGGGGGCGGGGCCCAGCGGATCAGCTATGGCGACGGGTCCTATTCGACCCCGGTCTGGTCGCCCAAGGGCGACCTGATCGCCTTCACCAAGCGCGCCGGGGGGCAGTTCAGTATCGGCACCATGAAACCGGATGGCTCGGGCGAGCGCATCCTGATCACCAGCTTCCACGCCGAAGGACCCACCTGGTCGCCCAATGGGCAGGTCATCATGTATTTCTCCGATCCCGGCGACAATGACGGGCCGCGGCTCTATACCGTGGACATTTACGGCCGCAACCAGCAGATGTTGCGCACCGAGACCTATGCATCGGACCCGGCGTGGTCGCCGCTGCTGAGCTGATCGAAGACATCAGGTGTGGAAAGCGCAGCGAAATCGAATCGTCCGGCCCCAATTTGGCCAGATTAGCCTTCGATTAACGATGCGAGGACACGCCGTCTTAAGATAAAAGACGGTAAACATACGGGCACAATACTTTTCCATTCGGAGCTTGAGCAGGATGCGTTTCTTGACGCCCCTCGTACGCCTCGCAAGGGGCATACTCATCATTACCCTCGTGGTCGCGGTCGCCGCGTGTGCCCGAGGCCCCGGGACGGGCGCTGGCAATGCGGGGCCGGGCAACGTTTCGCCGGGCACCCAGCAGGATTTCCTGGTGTCGGTCGGTGACCGTGTGTTCTTCGACACGGACTCCTCGGTGCTCAGCCCGCAGGCGCAGGCGACCCTCGACAAGCAGGCCGTGTGGCTCGCCCGCTATCCGCAGTACCGCGTGCTGATCGAAGGCCATGCCGACGAGCGCGGCACCCGCGAATACAATATCGCGCTGGGCGCCCGTCGTGCCGCAGCGGTGGTCAACTATCTGGTGAGCAAGGGCGTCAACAAGGCCCGAATCACCATGAAGTCCTACGGCAAGGAGCGGCCGGTTGCGATCTGCAACGACATCTCCTGCTGGAGCCAGAACCGAAGGGCGGTCACGGTTCTGCAGTGACGGCAGCAGTTACTGGAGGCATGGCGCCGGGGACCGCGTATTCTGGTCCCCGGCGTTCTTTTTTGCCAAAATTTGCCTTTATTCCTGCGCACGCACTCCTATTCTCATGGGCCAGCGACATTGGTTCCGAGACGATACGGACGTGAACACGGCATGCCGACGCTGGAGTGAGGCGCGCCAGAAGAAGAAGAGGTGACGGTGGTCAAGTCGAAATCAAGATGGCGCGGCGTTTGGCGAACGGCCGTTCTGGCCGCGCCCCTGGCGGTCGCGCTGATCCCGGTTCAAGGGTCGGCGGCGGGGGCGGACAATTCCGACAGGGTCGCGAGCCTTCAGGCGCAGGCAAGCAGCCTTTCGGCGCAGGTCGTCGTGCTGAGCGACCAGTTGTCCGCTCTCATGCCGCAAGGTGGGGCGAGCCAGGCGCCGACGGTGCCGGTCATGCATGTGGCGCAAACCCGCGACCTGGGCTCGCTGCAGGTCAGGGTCGACCAGTTGGAGGAACAGCTGCGTACGCTGACCGGCCAGGTGCAGGGCCTGCAGTTCCAGATGACGCAACTGCAGTCGATGCTGCAAAAGATGCAGGACGACAACGAGTTTCGGTTCCAGCAGTTGGAGGGCGGCCAGACCACCCCAAAAAAAACTGATGCGGCGCCCAAATCCGGCAGCGTGAAGCCGACCGGCGGGTCGCCGCAGACCAGTAACGAGCAAACTGCTCCCGCGGACCTGACGCCCCCTGACGGCGGTGCGAGCGGGGATGTTCAGCTCGGCGCGCCGCCGCATTCGCTGGGGACGCTGCCCGAAAGCGCCCTGAACGACGCATCGGGGGTCGGGGTGCAGCCGCTGGGGGCCGACAGCGGGACATCGATCGACCTGGGCGGGCAACCGCTCGACCAGGGATATGATCCGAACAACCTGGCAACCAGCGCAGACGCCGAAGCCCAGTACAAGGCCGGCTATGACGCGGTGGTGCGGGGCGACTATTCATTCGCCGAGGACCAGTTCCGTCAATTCATCGCGCTCTATCCCGACGACCCCAAGGCCCCGGATGCGGTCAACTGGCTGGGCGAGGCGCTGTTGCAGCGCGGCGCCTATTCGGATGCGGCGGACACCCTGTTCAACGGGTTTCAGAAATACCAGAAGTCGACACGGGCGCCCGACATCCTTCTCAGGCTGGGGATTGCCCTGACCGGTACAGACCAGCCAGACTCGCGCGATACCGCGTGCCGGACCTTCCTTGAAGTGCTGCGCCGGTATCCCGACCTTACGCCCGCGTTCAAGGCCAAGGTCTCGGAGGCGCAGAGGCAGGCGCAGTGCTGATGCGTGGCCCGGGCTCCGGTGGCTTGCCGGAGCTGGCGACGCTTTTCGCGCCCCTTGCCGGGTTCGGCCGCATCGGGCTTGCCGTGTCCGGCGGGCCTGACAGTCTTGCGCTGCTGGTTCTGGCCGCGCAATGGGCGGCGAATGATCCTTCCAGATCGCTGACCGTTTTCACAGTCGATCATGGGCTGCGGCCCGAAGCGGCGGGCGAGGCGGAGATGGTCTGCGCCGAAGCCGGCAAACTCGGACTCGCCTGTCATGTGCTGACCTGGCTTGGCGAGAAGCCGGAAACCGGTCTGCAGGCCGCGGCACGGTCGGCCCGCTACCGCCTGATTGGCGAGGCGATGCGCAAAGACGGCATCGAGGTCCTGGTGACGGCCCATCATGCCGACGATCAGGCTGAAACGGTGCTGATGCGAATGGCGCATGGAAGCGGGCTTTCCGGCCTTGGCGCGATGGGGTCCATTTCCGAAATCGAAGGGATTCCCGTCTGCCGGCCCCTGCTCGGCGTGACTGGCGATGTTCTTGCACGGGTGACCCGCGAAGCCGGTCTCACGCCTGCCAACGATCCATCCAATGCCGATCTCGGCTATGAACGTGTGCGCTGGCGGCAAGCGCTCCCGGCCTTTGCGGGACTGGGACTGGATGCCGGTCGGCTTGCGGAGTTCGCTTCGCGCGCGCGCCGTGCCGATGCAGCGCTTTCGCGCGTGGCTGCCACCGCGTTCGATGAGCTGACCAAAACCGACGGGTTCGGCGCCATTACGCTTGCGCGCCCGGCCTTCGACGCTCTGGACGCGGAAATCGGCCTTCGCGTGCTGGCCGAGGGCCTGCGGCGGGCCGGAGGCGCGAGAAGGCCCTATTCATTGCGTCCGGTGGAGGATCTTCACGATGCGCTCAGGAATGGCTCAGCCACGACCCGTACGCTGAGCGGGGTACTGATCCGGGCTGGAGCGCAGCGCGTAATCCTCACACGCGAACCGGGTCGGATGGAGGTCGCGCCGATGGTTGTCCGGGCCGGCGAGACCGTCGTTTGGGACGGGCGGTTCGAAATCTCGTTGAGGCAAGGTGCCGCAGACGTGCAGGTGCGTCCGGCCGGTGAACTCACGAGACGCGATGTCGAGGCCTTGATCGGCATCGACTATGCGGGGCAGATGAGCGCGGCCAGAACTGCGCCCCATTTGCTTGATATGCAGCAAGGAACGCTGGGCCTTGGGTGCCATATGGTAACCAGAACGGAAGACGTGAAAGTC
>DATCMU010000019.1:0-4654 GCA_036563245.1 Devosiaceae bacterium
GTTCGCAACCTGCGACGTCGAATACTATCATCGCCAGCAGATGCTGTTTCTGGACTTCCTCCAGGCCGGACTGGTCGCGCGCAAGCAGTCCAAGGTCAATTGGGACCCGGTGGACATGACCGTGCTCGCCAATGAACAGGTAATCGATGGCCGCGGCTGGCGCTCGGGCGCCCTGGTCGAGCAGCGCGAACTCACCCAGTGGTTCCTCAGGATCACCGACTACGCCGAGGATCTTCTTGGCGCAATCGACAGGCTCGACAACTGGCCGGACAAGGTCCGTACCATGCAGCGCAACTGGATCGGGCGATCCGAGGGCCTGCGTCTGCGTTTCGGCTTCGAGCCCAACGATCGGTTGTCCGCCACGTCCGTCGAGGTGTTCACCACGCGCCCCGATACGCTGTTTGGCGCCTCGTTCATCGCCCTTTCACCCGATCATCCCTTGACGGCGGAACTCGCGGCAGACGATCCACGGCTCGATGAATTTGTTGCCGAGTGCCGGCGGCACGGCACGGCCACCGAGACCATCGAGCGTGGCGAGAAGAAGGGATACGCAACCGGGATTCACGTGAAACATCCCCTGATCGAGGGGCGCACGCTGCCCGTCTATGTCGCCAATTTCGTTCTCATGGATTACGGAACCGGCGCGATTTTCGGCTGTCCCGCCCATGACCAGCGCGATCTCGACTTCGCCCGCGCCTATGGGCTCGACGTCATTCCGGTCGTGCTCCCCGAAGGCGCCGACCCGGTTGCCTTCACCATTGCCGACGAGGCCTATACCGGGCCCGGCCGCATTTTCAATTCCGCCCTGCTCGACGGGCTGACCATCGACGAGGCCAAGGAAAAGGTCGCCGCGATCCTCGAGGCCGTCACTCTGGATGGCGGCCCGCAGGCTGTTCGCGAGGTCAACTATCGCCTGCGCGACTGGGGAATTTCGCGTCAGAGATATTGGGGATGTCCGATCCCCATCATTCATTGCGAGACCTGCGGCGTGGTGCCGGTGCCCAAGAAGGACCTGCCGGTCATCCTGCCCGAGGACGTCGATTTCGACCGGCCCGGCAATCCGCTCGACCGGCATCCCACGTGGAAGCATGTCGATTGTCCGCATTGCGGCAGGCCGGCCCGGCGCGAAACCGATACCATGGACACCTTCGTGGATTCATCCTGGTATTTCGCCCGTTTCACCGCGCCCGACGCCGAAGATCCGACCGACCCGCAAATGGCCAATGCCTGGCTGCCTGTCGATCAGTATATCGGCGGCATCGAGCACGCCATCCTGCACCTGCTCTACTCGCGCTTCTTCACCCGTGCCATGCGCAAGACCGGCCATCTCGACATGGCCGAACCCTTCAAGGGCCTTTTTACCCAGGGCATGGTGACCCATGAGACCTACCAGACCGAGGAAGGCGCGTGGATTTCGCCGGCCGAGGTGATCGTGGAAACCGATGGCGACACGCGTATCGCCAGGCAGGCCGAGACCGGCCGAACGGTTCACATCGGCTCCATCGAGAAAATGTCGAAATCGCGCAAGAACGTCGTCGACCCCGACGAGATCGTTCGCACCTACGGTGCCGACACCGCACGCTGGTTCATGCTTTCCGATTCGCCGCCCGAACGCGACGTGCAATGGACGGAGGCCGGCATCGAGGGCGCCTCGCGGTTCGTGCAGCGCGTGTGGCGGCTGGTCGGCGAGGCAAGGACGATCCGTGAGCGGGCTGATTCGGCCCAGGCCACGGCGATCGACAAGGATCAGCTGCTACCCCTTCTCAAGGCGACAAGCCGTTCCATCGCAAGGGTCGGCGAAGAAATCGAGAATCTTCGGTTCAACAAGGCGGTGGCGCACATTTACGACTTCGCCAACGCGATCTCGCGCTTCACGGCCGAGGAAAACTGCCCAGGCTCGTTGTGGGGCAGCAAGGATCACATACAGGCTGTCGACGCCGCCGCCCTGGCCCTGGTGCAACTGATTGCCCCGATGATGCCGCATCTGGCCGAAACCTGCTGGCAGGAACTGGGCAAGGAGGGGTTGGTCGCCGACGCGGCCTGGCCCGAGGCGGATCCCGCCTATCTCAGCGACGACACAATCGCCCTTCCGGTCCAGGTGAACGGCAAGAAGCGCGGTGAGATCACGGTGCCGGTGGATGCAGATCGCGCCGAGGTTGAAAGGCAGGCCTTGTCACTGGACGCGGTTGCCCGCATTCTGGACGGCAAGCCGCCGAAGAAGGTCGTGGTGGTTCCGAACAGGATCGTAAATGTGGTCGCTTGATACCCCGCTGCGCGCCGCCGCGCTCGCCCTGGCCCTTTCCGGCGCAACGCTTGCGCTCTCGGCATGCACGCTGGCGCCGGTCTATGGCGACCACGCCGAGCGTCTGACCCTCTCCTACGCCATGCCCGAGAGCCGCGCCGAACAGATCCTCTACCAGGATCTTTCGCTTCGGCTCGGCACGGCAAGCGATCCCGGGGCCCCGCAGCTCAGCGCCCCGGTCACCGAGAGCGTTCGCACGATATTCAAGTCCGACAGCGTGGATCCGGCGACCCCGCGCGAACTTACCCTGACTGCAAGAGTGACCGTGACCGACCCGGCCAGCCGCACGTCGCTTCTCACCGCGACCCGAAAGGCAACCGCCACATACACGACCAACGGGCAGGCGCTTGCCGATGAATCCGCGCGCGCCGATGCGGTGGAACGTGCCGCCCACGCGCTGGCCGAAACGATCCGGCTGACGCTTCTTGCCGGATTACCCGTGCAGGGCCGATGACCGCACTCAAGGCCGGTGAAGTCGGGCGTTTTGCGAACCGCCCCGACCTGTCCGAGGGCGTGTTCCTGGTTTATGGCTCGGATGGCGGCCTGGTTCGTGAAACCGCGCGTCGGCTCGTCGGGCATTTTTCCCGCGGCGATGCCGGCTCCGTCGTCACCCTCGATGCCGCTGACATCGACGCCGAGCCGGACCGGCTCGCGATGGAGGCGCGTACGCCATCGCTGTTCGGCGATGCGCGCGTGATTCGCGTCCGGGACGCGAGCCGCAAGATCGCGCCAACAATTGGCGATCTTCTTGACGATCCGCCCGCCGCCGCGATCGTGCTGGAAGCGGACAATCTGCAGAAGAACGACCCCTTGCGCACCTTGGTGGAGAAGGCCAGGTCCGGTCGGGCCCTGCCCTGCTACGCCGATGAGCGCATGGGAATCGGGCAATTGATTCGCGAATCGTTCGCCAGCGCGCAGATCCGCTACGACGATGACGTCATCTCGACGATGTCCGATATTCTGGGCAACGACCGGGAGGTCACGCGCCGGGAGGTTGAAAAGCTGGTTCTTTTCGCCGACCAGTCCCGTCACATATCCCGCGACGACGTCCTTGCGCTTTGCGGCGACAATGCTGCCCTGGTCGTCGACGAGATCTGCGATTCGGCAGGCTCCGGCGAACCGGATCGGCTCGATGCCGCCGTGACCCGCGCCCTCGCCGCCGGCACCGATGCGCAATACCTGCTATCGGCGACCGCTCAGCACTTCGTGCGCCTGCGGGACATGAAACTGCTCGCCGCTGGGGGCGCAGACCTCAAGCGCAATGTGTTTCCCCGATTTCGGGTTCACTTCCGCCGTCAGGTCGCGGTGGAACGCCAGATTCGCCTCTGGGACGACCGCGGTCTTGCCGATGTCGGCTCCCGGCTGCTCTCGGCCCTGTCTACCGCGCGCCGCCAGTCGCAGCGCAAGGATGCCATCCTCCGGCAAGCGCTGATGGGCGTGTGCATATTGGCGATGCGCCGCTAGATTGGCAGCACAAAGCCATTTCGAAATATTATTCGGAATCAGATATTTGCCGGACCTGGCGATGCGCGGTCAGAATTGACCCAATAGCCGCTCGCAGACGCTGTCGAGTTGCTCCAGCGTCTTGTAGCGGATTTCCACCCGCCCGCCCTTTTCACCATGGTTGAGCTGCACATTCAGGCCCAGCGCGTCGGACAGACGCTTTTCAAGCGCCTGGGTATCCGCATCCTTTTCCACCGGTGCGGTTGGCTTGCGCCTGGGCGCCGCTCCTTGCTGGCTGAGCGCCTCTGCTTCGCGCACCGAAAGGCCGCTGCCAACGATCCGCCGCGCCAGGGCGGCCGGATCATCGGCCGTAATCAAGGTACGGGCATGGCCGGCGGTCAGTTCCCCGCGCGCCAGCATGTCGCGGACCGGCTCCGGCAGCTTCATCAGGCGCAGGGTGTTGGCCACATGCGATCGACTCTTGCCGATGACCTGAGCCAGATCCTGCTGGGTATACCCGAATTGCTCCATGAGTTGCCCGTAGCCCTGCGCCTCCTCGAGAGGATTGAGATCGGATCGCTGAACATTCTCGATGATGGCGAGTTCGAGTGCTTCACGGTCGTCAACTTCACGAATGATTACAGGTACTTCGTGAAGGCCCGCCCGCTGCGCGGCCCGCCAGCGCCGTTCGCCGGCGATCAGTTCGTAAATGTCCGGGTCAGTCCCGCTGGGCCGCACGAGCAGGGGCTGCATGACGCCCTTCTCGCGAATCGAGTTGGTCAGGTCCTCGAGTTGGTCGGCGTCGAAATCGCGGCGCGGATTGTTGCGGTTGGCGATGATGAAATCGACCGGCAACCGACGGACACCCCCAGGCATCTCGCCGCTGCGCGGCGCATCGATCGGCGCCAT
>DATCMU010000030.1:0-102756 GCA_036563245.1 Devosiaceae bacterium
AGGCGGCGGCCGATGCCATGCCGCACAACCCCTCGCAGGAGTCCGCGCCGGCGCCGGCACGCAAAGGCGCGAGCCCCTCCGACGACACCGCACAATGGCGCGCCGACACAGATCACGTGGATATCCCGGAAAACGGGCTCGAGGATGATTCCGCCAAAATGCAGCGGAGCACGGCGGGCAGGCTTGCCTCGCCCGATCCGGACAACCTGCTTGCCGAGGCAACTCGCCAGATCGCCGAAGCGAGCCGCCGGAAAGTTTTTTCGGAGGCGCCAAAATTTGGCCGCGCCGACGAGACCCGCCCGCCAAAGCCACGCTCGACGCTCGAGAGCGAGCCGGTTGCGCCTCGACCAACAGGACACATCGACCTGCCCGATGCGGAATATGCCCAGGCATCGGGGGAACCTGAGGACAAACAGCCCCAGGCGAGCCGCAACGCGTTTATCGCCGCAGCCCGCAAGGCCGCCCAACGCAACCAGGTCGAGGCCAGCGAATCCCGTTCGCTGATCGGGCGCGCATTCTCGCGCCTCAACGCCCGGGCGCATTCGGCTCCGGAACGTGTCGATGAGCCGGAGCCCGAACCCATCGAGCCGGTCTCGAGCACAATGAAAACCGAGGTCGCGGTCCCGCTCGAAGAAACCGATCCGGACGCCCCCGAGCGCGCCGAAGACGATACGGTTGACCCCGTGATCGCCGAAGAGGACGAGCCCGATCGCGAGAGCTTTCTGAGCCGCAACCGTCGCCCGATTCTTCTGGCGGCGACCCTTGCGGCGGCGGGGATGCTGACCCTCAATCTCGTCGGGCAAAGGATTGCCCAGCACCCCGCGACCGCGCCGCAAGCGGCAAAGACGAGTGAAACAGAAGCGTTGCCAGCGCCGATCCGCCAGGTTGGCGGGCAGAGGACCAGCTCGCTCGACAGCATCCGCACCGGAAGCATCAATGCGGTGACAGGCGCCGCTCCCACCTCCATCGACCAGAACGTGTTGCCCACCGATCCCACGCGCATGCAGGCGATTGATCCATTTGGCGCCAACGCACCGGCAACCGAGATCCGGCCTGCTTCGGTGGTTGCACCTGCGACCGGCACCGCGAACCTTGCGACGCCCGTTACCGCGCCTTCCATGCCAGAAGCCAAAGCCCCGGCAATCGAACTGCCCCCCGCCCAGATCGGCCCGATCGCACTGAGGCAGGCTGCGGCAAGCGGAGATGCGCGCGCGCAATTCGAAATCGGGGCGATCTACACCGAAGGCCAGGTGGTGGCCCGTGACTATGTGCTGGCATCGCAGTGGTATGAACGCGCCGCAAAGCAGGGTTTTGCGCCGGCCCAATACCGTTTGGGCAGCCTTTACGAACATGGCGACGGGGTCGACAAGGATCTGGCAAAGGCCAGCCACTGGTATGAGCTCGCTGCCGAGGCCGGCAACCGCATGGCCATGCACAATCTGGCGGCGCTCGATGCGAGCGGGGCTGTTGGCAAGCAGGATTTCGGCGCGGCGGCGAAGTGGTTCGAGAAGGCGGCCCAACAGGGGCTCAAGGACAGCCAGTTCAACCTGGGCATGCTTTACGCGCGCGGGCTGGGCGTGCCGCAAAACCTGATCCAGTCCTACAAATGGTTCGCCATCGCCGCGGAAACCGGCGACAAGGACGCCGCCAAGGCGCGCGACGACGTGGCGCGGTCCCTCGATGCGGACAAGATGAACCAGGCGCAGGCGGAAGTTGCGGCATGGAAGCCTGCGGCCATCGACATCAAGGCGAATTTTGCGCCCATCGGGACCTGGTCGAAGGACTTCGATCCCGGCAAGACGATTGCGACAAAAGAGGTGGTCCAGCGGGTGCAGGAGGCGCTGGGACGGCTCGGTTTCGATGCAGGCACGGCGGATGGCATGATGGGCCCCAAGACCACCGAGGCCATCAGGCAATTCGAGGCGGCCACCGGCATGAGCGAGAGTGGCGCGGTCAACCCGCGACTCCTTGCGGTACTGGGCAGCCAACCGGTCTGACGGACGCGGGACGGGGGCCTGCGCGTTGACAGTTTCAGGGTACGGCGCGCAACAATGCCGGACCCACTTCGCCGACACCGGAACCCTGCCGTGCAGATCTATCTTCCGATCGCGGAACTCTCGCTCAACCTCTTCTTCCTGATCGGAATTGGCGGCGCTGTGGGCTTTCTGTCCGGCCTGTTCGGTGTGGGTGGCGGTTTTCTGCTCACCCCCTTGCTCATCTTCGCCGGAATTCCGCCTTCGGTAGCCGTGGCCTCGGTCACTGGGCAAGTGGTGGCGGCCTCGACCTCGGGTGTCCTTTCCTACTGGCGGCGCGGCGCGATCGATCTCAAGCTCGCCACCTTTCTCGCCGCGGCGGGGGTGATTGGCGCCTTCATCGGCGTGCTGACCTTTTCCGCCCTGCGTTCGGCGGGGCAACTCGATCTGGCCATTTCGCTCGGCTATCTGTTTTTTCTGGGGCTGATCGGGGCGCTCATGCTGTCTGAGTCGGTGCGCTCCATCGCGCGCCGGCGACAGGCAGGCGGCAACTTGCGTGAAAAGCTTCCCGGCCAGCACAACTGGGTTCACGGCCTGCCGCTGAGGGTGCGATTTCACCGCTCGCGGCTCTACATTTCGATCCTGCCGGTCATCGGGATCGGACTGGCCATCGGGTTCCTGGGGGCAGTGCTCGGCATCGGCGGCGGCTTCATTCTCGTGCCGGCCCTGATCTACATCCTGAGAGTTCCGGGCAGCGTTGTCATCGGCACTTCGCTGTTGCAGGTGCTCGCCATCATGGCCGCCTCCACGGTCCTGCACGCCGTCGATAGCCAGAGCGTCGATTTCATACTCGCCATTTCGCTGATGGCGGGTGGCGTCGCGGGCGCGCAGTTCGGGGTGTCGGCCAGCCAATACCTGCGCGGCGACCAATTGCGCGGCCTTCTTGCCCTGATCATCCTGGGGGTGGCGATCCGTTTCGCACTCTCTTTGCTACTGACCCCGGCGGATCCCTATTCCATGGCCGTGATCGGTCCGGGGGGTGCGCTGTGATCGCCCGCCTCTGCCTGGCTGTTGTGGCGCTGCTGCTCGCCTGCCCCTGCCCTGCCCTGGCGCAGAAACTGATCAGTGCGTTGTCCGATGCCCAGATCTCGATCACGTCTGGCTTTTCCGGGCACAGCCTTACCTTGTTCGGCAATGTCGAGCCGGCGATCGGATCTTCCGACCGCGTGGTCACCGGCCCATTCGACGTGGTCATCGTCATCAGCGGACCGGTCGCTGACCGGGTGGTCAGGCGCAAGGAGCGGCGCCTTGGAATATATGTGAACACCGAAGAAGTGACCTTCAGGTCTTTCCCCACATTCTACCGCGTCCTTGCCAGCCGCAGGCTCAGCGCGATCGCGGACGAAACGACCCTTGACGAAAACGGCCTGACGCCCATGTCGATCACCATGGGTTCGGTCCCCGCCGGCACGAGCGATGCGCGCCAGTTTTCCGAACAACTGATAAGGCTGATGACCGAGGCCGACCGGATGGGCGTGGCCGAGAATGCGGTGCGGTTCCTCTCCGACACGTTCTATACCGCGCGGGCGGAACTGCCTTCGGATGTGCCCAACGGCAATTTCCTGGCCAAGACCTATGTGTTCAAGCAGGGGCAGATCGTTGCGACCCATGCCGAGGCCTTCAGGGTCCGCACAATCGGATTTGAACGGTTCGTGGGCGATGCCGCGCACAGCTATCCGCTCCTGTACGGGCTAGCCACGGTGATGGTGGGCCTGTTCACGGGCTGGCTGGGCGGCGCGTTGTTCCGACGCGCATGACCGCAGCCAATTCGCCAATTCGCAGCGAAAATCCGCTTCGCGAACCTGTCCGCGATGGACTAGTCTGAGCACATGGCTAGCTCATCCGGTTTCTGGTCCCGCATCGTCACGCTCACCGCTTTCGCCGGCTGGCTGCCATTTCTGGCGGGCCTTGCGCTGACGCTCTATCCGCCGTTTCTGCCAATTACACAAACCGTGTTCGAACGCGCCATGCTCGGCTATGGCGTGCTGATCCTTGGATTCCTCGGCGGGGTGCGCTGGGGCATTCGCCTGCAAGGCGGCGCCGGATCGGATCTGACCTATGTCGTGGGCATCATCGGATCGGTGCTCGGGTTCTTCGTCCTGCTGATGCCGTATGAATTCGGGCTTGCCGTGCTCACGGTCGCGTTCGGGGCGCAAGGGGCCTGGGATGTCTGGTCCGGCCTGCAGGGCGGCGTGCCGCAATCCTACGCGCGGCTTCGCAGCCTGATGACCTGGCTGGTCTGTCTTACCCTCATCGCCATACTGGCCGCGCGCGCCGTGACGCCCTGAGAAGGCTTTTCAGCCGGCGACGAGGCGCCTGGGGCTGACCGGATACAGGCGGTCCCTGCCCAGCATCACAACCTGCAGCCCAGCGCGGTCGAACAGCCCGGAAAACGCAGGCGACAAGACATTGAGGCTGCCGGTCGCCGACCCATAGGCGGGCAGAAGCATCAAGCGCTCGTCATGAACAAAGCATGCCCGGCGCACCGAGCGCCCATTGATCAGAACCCTGGCGGCCGGGTGCAGATGACCGGCCACAATCCCGGCGGAACGCCGTTGCGGCTCATGCACGAGGCGCAGTCCGTCCAGCAGCAGTTCGGCGCAGCAATCGCCCCCGATCCCGTGCGGGCTTGGATCGTGATTTCCGGAAATCCAGGTCCAGCGCGTGCGTTCGAGCATGCGATCGATCCGCGCCCGGTCATGCGGCAGGAGACTCGTCGTACCTTCGTCGCGGTGGAAACTGTCGCCAAGCGCAATCACGCGGCGTGCGCCGGTCCGCTCGATATCCGCTTCGAGGCGCGAAAGCGTCATGCCCGTGTCATATGGTGGCAATAGCCGGCCCGCGCGCGCGAAGGACGACATCTTCTCAAGGTGCAGGTCGGCGACGAGAAGCGCTTCGTGCGCAGGCCAGAACAGCGCCCCTGACGTCAAGGGCTCGAAGGCATGGCCGCGGAAGCGGACAACGACCGTATCCGCGTCCTCGGCCTCCCCGATCTTCGCCGCGTTCTGCGCGCTCACCGGCCCATGGCCTCCCTGATCAGTTCGTCGGCGGCTTCCGCCATGGCGCTTTCGCGCCCTTCGCCGAAGATCGGCTCCTTGCCGATCTCCAGCATCACGGGTACCGCAAGTGGCGAGATTCGGTCGAGCGGTTTGTGCAGGATGTGGCGCCGGATGCGCCTGAGGAATTCCCCCAGGCGCCGGATGTCGAGCAGGCCGCGTGCCGCGTCGCGCCGTGTCGCCTCGATCAGGATATGGTCGGGCTCGTGCTGGTAGAGCACATCGTAGATCAGGTCCGCGGACATCGTCATTTGCCGCCCGGACTTTTCCTTGCCCGGATGCCGGCGCTCGATCAGCCCGGAGATGATCGCGCAATTACGGAAGGTGCGCTTCATCAGGCTCGACTCGTCAAGCCAGGCTTCAAGGTCGTCTCCCAGCATGTCCTCGGCAAACAGGTCGTCGAGGGACAACCGGCCGCTGGTCGTCAGCATGCCCAGATCCCCCACCGCCCAGATTGCCAGCGCGTACTCGGAAGCAACGAAGCCGAGCGGCCGGGCGCGCGCCCTTTCGAGCCGCCGCGTGAGCAGCATGCCAAGGGTCTGGTGCGCGATCCGTCCCTCGAACGGGTAGCACACGAGGTAGTGCTTGTCGGCGCGCGGAAAGGTCTCCACCAGAAGGCTGTTCTTTCCAGGCAGCGTGGAAACGGCGCGCTGCAACTCCAACCAGTCGGATACCTGACCGGGCAATGCCCTCCAGCCCTCGGGATCGGCCAGCATGGCGCGCACGCGCTCGGCAAGATAGGTCGAGAGCGGAAACTTGCCGCCCATGTAGGCGGGTATGCGCGGATCACGGGCGAAGCTGCGCGACACATAGGCCTCGTCCTCGCGCATGGCCTCGAACGCGACGATCTCGCCACCGAATACGAAAGTGTCTCCCGGCACCAGCTGGTCGATGAAATACTCCTCGATTTCGCCGAGTACCCTGCCCCCACGACCTATCGGTCCGGTGGTGAGGCCGCGTTTCTGGCCGCGTCCGCGTACGAGGCGCACCTTGACCATCGGCTCCTCAACGATAGTCCCGACATTGAGCCGGTATTGTTGCGCAACCGCTGGATTGGCGATGCGCCACAACCCCTCCGGGGTTTTCCTCAGCCGCGCGAACCGCTCATAGGCGCGCAGCGCATACCCGCCCGTGGCCACGAAATCGAGCACGCGATCAAAGCGTTGCCGGCCAAGGTCCCGATAGGGCCAGGCGCTGGTGACCTCCGCGAACAGGGTGTCCGCATCGAACGGCCCGCTGCAGGCACGGCCCAGGACGTGCTGGGCCAGCACGTCGAGGCCTCCGTCGGCCGGGTCCTCGGAATCCTGCTGCCCCTCGTTGACCGCCTCGAGCGCCGCCTCGCATTCAAGCACCTCGAAGCGGTTGGCCGGCACGAACAGGGCACGCGACGGCTCGTCGAGCCGGTGGTTGGCACGGCCAATGCGCTGCAGCATGCGCGATGCGCCCTTGGGAGCGCCGATCTGGATGACGAGGTCCACGTCACCCCAATCGATGCCCAGGTCGAGGGTCGAGGTGCACACAACCGCCCTCAACCTGCCCGCGACCATGGCGCTTTCCACCTTGCGCCGCTGCTCGACATCAAGCGACCCGTGGTGCAGGGCGATGGGCAGGTCGTCCACATTGATCGCCCAGAGGCCCTGGAACAGCATTTCGGCTTGCGAACGGGTGTTCACGAAAACCAGCGAGGTGCCATTCGCCTTGATGATCTCGTAAAGTTCGGGGATCGCATAGTTTGCCGAGTGGCCAGCCCAGGGAATGCGGGTATCACTCGAAAGGATCGAGAGTTCGGGTTTTGCGCCGCCCTTGGCGGTGATCAGGCGCGCGGCGCGTGGAGCGAGTGGCGCGGCGAGCCAATCGGCCAGCATTGCGGGCTGGGCGACCGTTGCGCTGAGCCCGGTCATCTTCAGGTCCGGCGCGAGCCGGGCAAGCCGCGCGATACCGAGTGCCAGAAGGTCGCCGCGCTTGGAGGTGACCAGCGCGTGCAATTCGTCGAGCACCACGCGCCTGAGGGTCGAGAACAGTTTCGCGCTTTCCGGGTGGCTGAGCAGAAGGGCCAGCTGTTCGGGCGTGGTCAGCAGGATATCGGGCGGATCGAAACGCTGGCGCTGGCGCCTTGAGGCCGGTGTGTCGCCGGTGCGCGTTTCGACACGGATCTTGAGACCCATTTCCCCGATCGGGTCGGTGAGGTTGCGCGCGACGTCCACCGCCAGGGCCTTGAGCGGCGAGAGGTAGAGGGTGTGCAGACCCTGGCCCTTCCCCTCGATCAGGTCGTCCAGGGTGGGCAGAAAGCCGGCCAGGGTCTTGCCCGCGCCGGTCGGTGCGATCAGCAGGGCCGATTCGCCCGCACTGTGCGCCTCAAGCACATCGAGCTGATGGCGACGCGGCGCCCAGCCGCGCTCTGCGAACCAGGCAGCGATTCTATCGGGCAGGACCGGATCCGGGCGGTGCTCCACGTCGTCTCGTTCCCTCAAGGGCTACACGGCCCGCACTTTGCGTTCTATATCTTGCCAGGTGCCAATCCGCGCCGCCCGGACAGATCGAAAGCCATTGCGATGAGCCAACACGACGAACAGCTTGAGGACAAGCCCGATCTCCTGACCCAGCTCCTGGGCGACCGGCCGAGCCGCGTCATCTGGCGGCTCGTCATTGTCTCGCTGGTCGTGGGCTTTGCGATGTCGGTGTTCGGCATCAGCCCCGTGGGCCTCTGGCGTGCTCTCAACGACTTCATCAACGGCATATGGGCCAATGGCGCCGAAACGATCCGGACCGTCATCGGATACATTGCGACAGGTGCGCTGGTCGTGGTCCCGGTCTGGCTGATCCTGAGGATCATCGGCCCGCGCGGCCGCAAGCGGGCGGACCGCTAGGCCGTCGGATCCTCGAGGCGGAAGCCGACCTTCATCGTGACCTGGTAATGGGCGACCTTGCCGTCTTCCACATGACCGCGGATCTGTTCCACCTCGAACCAGTCCAGGTGCTTGAGCGTCTTGTTGGCGCGGGCAATCGCGGTCTCTATGGCATCGGTCACCGACGTGGTCGAACTGCCCACGAGTTCGACTTTCTTGTAGACGTGATCGGATTTCATGGCCATTTCTCCCGTTTTGGCGATCGGCGCGGGCGAAGGCCTGGCGCGCGAACGTCCTTCGAACTTGTGTCCCGGCCGGTTGTGCTGTCAAGCAACACCCCGCGCCTCGCCTCCGCGTGGCAATGCCCCTTTGAGCCCTGGAATGAATGCGATGACCCGGCCCGTATTTCCCTTCACCGTGACCCACCGCGATGTCTGGCGCATCGCCCTGCCCGCAACCCTTGCGTTCATCACCGAGCCGATGGCAGGCCTTGTCGATCTTACGGTGATCGGCCGACTTGGCGACGCCGCGCTCATGGGCGGCCTGGTGCTGGGGGCACTGGCGCTCGACTATCTGTTCTCGCTCGCCTTCTTCTTGAGGCTGGGAACGGCAGGGCTCGTGGCGCAATCGGTTGGCGCGCGCGATCCGCACCAGGGATTGATCCACTTCGTGCGCGCCATCGGGATCGGGCTGGCGCTGGCCGTATTGCTGCTGATCCTCGGCCGTCCGCTCGAGCGGCTGGCCGCGGTGCTGCTGGGCGCGGGCCCGGCCGTGGCGGGACCATTTGCCACCTATTTCGGCGTGCGGCTATGGTCGGCGCCATTCGTGTTCATCAATTTCGCGCTTCTGGGCTGGTTTTATGGCCGGGCGGAGGCGACGACCGGTATGCTGCTGCAACTGATCGTTCACGGCAGCAATATCGTTTTGAGCATATGGCTGGTCTATGGCCTGGGTTGGGGCGTGACCGGCGTTGCGCTGGGCACCGTGCTGGCGCAGGCGGTCGCCGCCATTGTCGGGCTCGGGCTTGTGCTTCGCCAAGGCGGGGGCATGGGCCGGATCGCCCGGGCCCTGCCCCGCGCCGACCTGTTCGACACGATTGCCCTCAGGCGGCTGTTCGCGCTGAGCCGCGACCTGATGATCCGTTCCGCCGCCCTGATGATGGCCTTTGCGTTCTTCACCGCGCAAACGGCGCGCGAAGGCGCGGTGCTGCTGGCGGCCAATGCGGTGATCCTGAATTTCCAGATGGTCACGGCCTTCTTCCTCGACGGCCAGGCTCAGGCCGTCGAGCAATTATGCGGCAAGGCGATTGGCGCCAATTACCGCCCTGCCTTCGATCGCGCGGTACGGCTGGCCATGGGTTGGGGTTTTGGCATCGGCGCGACGCTGTTCGTGATCTGGGTGGCCATGGGGCCGTTGCTGATCGACCTGATGACGACCGCACCGGAAGTTCGAGAGGCTGCCCGGCAATATCTCGGTATCGCGGCCCTTGCCGCGCTGACCGGCGTTGCGCCTTTCGTGATGGATGGCATCATGCAGGGTGCCACGCTGAACACCCTGATCCGCAACGGAATGGTTGCGTCCCTGGCCGTTTTTCTGGTCGCCGCACTGACCCTGCAGCCGCTTTTCGGCGTCAACGGGCTTTGGCTGGCGCTGCACATCTTCTTTGTCACGCGCGGCGCGATCTTCTGGTTCGCGGTGCAACGCAAGAAACCGCAACTGTTTCCCGCAAGCTAGAGCGAGGCCTCGCCCCTCGCCCAGGCTTCGGTCTGGGTGCCAGACAGATCGGCGACGCTCTTGCCGCCCGACTGGCGAACCGCCTGCACCAGGCCGTGCTTGATGTCCTCGAGCAGTTCCATGCCGCCGAAAACGAGCGCCGAATAGAGCTGGATTGCGTCTGCGCCTGCGGCAAACTTGGCCACGGCGCTTTTGGCGGAATGAATGCCGCCGGCACCGATCAGCGGCAGATCGCCCACACGCAGCCTTACCTGGGCCAGCCGCTGGGTCGCCAACGCGAAGAGCGGCCGCCCCGACAGCCCGCCGGATTCGCCCGAGTTGGGCAGGTCCTTCACCGCATCACGGGAGATCGTGGTGTTGGAGACGATCATCCCGTCCAGATCGGTGGCCAGAACAACCTTGCAGATACTATCGAGCGCCGATTCATCGAGGTCGGGGGCTATCTTGAGAAAAACCGGTACGCGCACGCTGGCCCGACTGCGTTCCGCCAGAACCTCGCCAAGCAAACGCTTGAGGGCCTCATGCGCCTGAAGGTCACGCAGACCGGGTGTGTTCGGCGAGGAGATGTTGACCGTGAGATAGTCGGCCACCGGCGCAAACGCCTTCACTCCCAGCACGTAGTCGGCGACGAAATCGGCGCTGTCCTTGTTGGCGCCGATATTGACCCCGACGATCGAGGAAAAGCGCCGGCTGCGCAAACGTTCGAGCGCGGCGGCATGCCCTTCGTTATTGAAGCCCATCCGGTTGATCACGCCATCGGCTTCCGGCACCCGGAACAGGCGCGGGCGCGGATTGCCGGGTTGCGGGCGGGGGGTGAGCGTTCCAACCTCGACAAAACCGAATCCCAGGCGACCCAGCGGGCCGGGCACTTCGGCATTCTTGTCGAAGCCGGCGGCCATTCCCACCGGATTAGCGAGTTCGAGCCCGCAAATGCTGGTGCGCAATTCAGGCGGGTCGGCTCGTTCCTGCTCGGGTGCCAGGCCCATCTTCAAGGCGGCGATTGTCGCCTGGTGCGCGGTTTCAGGTTCCATGCGCAGCAGGACGTCGCGCGTGAGCCCCCGCATCATCCCCGAGCGCAGGAGAGGCGAAAGCCGGGAGAGAATCACTTCACGCCTTCGGGCAGTTCGACGCTGCCATCGGCCGCGACCGCGAGCGGCTCGGCCCAGGCAACCGAATTGACGCCAAGACTGGCGTAGAGGTGCGGGAAAAGCGCGCCGCCGCGCGAGACTTCCCATTTGAGGTTTTCGACCACGTCGTCCGTGCGAACCGCAAGAAGCATGAGCGCGGATTGCCCGGCAAAGTGTCTTGCAAGGGTTTCGCGCAACTGGCCAGCGGTCGAGAAATGCATGTAACCATCGGCGATATCGACAGGCATGGGAGCAACCACGCCGTCGGCGCGGGCCTTTTGCCATATCGCGGCAGTGGTGATCTTGTAGACAAGGTTCGGATCGGTGTTCGGCATGGCCGCGAAACTAGTGAATGGCCGGTAGCGCCGCAAGACGCTTCGCTGCTTTACAGACAGCCTGACGCGGTATAGTAAATAGGACTGATGTCCCGGAATGGGACATGTTTCCTCGAACGGCGACAAGACCGATGTTTTCGCACGACGCAATCTGGGACGCAATCGACGCCATCGCCGAGCGGCACGGACTGTCCACATCCGGCCTTGCCCGACTTGCCGGCCTCGACCCGACGGCCTTCAACCCCTCCAAGAGGGTGAGCAAGGACGGACGCCAGCGTTGGCCATCGACCGAAAGCATCGCAAAGGTGCTGGAGGCAACGGGCGAAAACCTGGAGGAATTCGTCTCGGGCGGCGGCGCCTACAGGCAGACCAGCCAGATTCCTCCCGGAGCAACAGTTCCCCTTTTGGGTTTCGCGCAGGCGGGAGCCGGCGGGTTCTTCGATTCCGGCGGATTTCCGGTGGGACAGGGATGGGACGAGGTCCGGTTTCCGGTTGGTGGAGACGGATCGGCCTATGCGCTGGAAGTTACCGGCGACTCGATGCTGCCCCTCTACAGGGATGGCGACATCATCATCGTATCGCCCAGCGAGCAATTGCGACGCGGCGACCGCGTCGTCGTGCGGACCCGTGACGGCGAGGTCATGGCGAAGATCCTGCACAGGCAGACCGAAAAGCTGGTCGAGCTGCATTCGATCAATCCCGCGCATCCGCCGCGCAGCATCGATGCCGGTGACGTGGAGTGGATCGCCCGAATCCTGTGGGCGAGCCAATAGCTTATATTGCCTTCAGCACCTATCAGATCTAGTTGACATTCGCGTCGTGGCACGGCCCACTTGCTTGCGAGGAAACTACACTCGCGCGGAGCAAACAAGGTGAGCGAAGTCGAATCGGCCTATATCGCGCCAAAGGCACCGGAATTGCGGCCACTGAATTGGAGCGACATCTTGGCCGCCCTGACTGCCGGTTTGAATGATTTCTTGCGCGCACCGCTTTACGGGCTGTTCTTCGGGGCGGTCTACGCGATTGGTGGACTGACAATCGTCCTGCTGCTGAATGCCTATCACGCGCCCTGGATGATCCTGCCGATCATGATCGGCTTTCCCCTGATCGGGCCTTTCGTGGCCACCGGGGTCTATGAGGTCAGCCGCAGGCTGGAGACAGGGGCGCCCTTGAGCTGGCGCGCGGTGCTGCTGACGGTATTCCACCAGCGCGAACGCCAGATGGGCTGGATGGCCTTCGTCATCCTGTTCGTGTTCTGGATGTGGCTCTACCTGGTGCGACTGTTGCTGGCGCTGTTCATGGGGTTCAATACCCCATCGACCCTGGACGGCTTCCTTCATGCCGTGCTGACCACGCAAAGTGGCATGGCGTTTCTCGCCATTGGAACGGTTGTGGGCGCCGTTCTGGCGCTGTTCCTGTTCTCGGCAACCGTGGTTTCCATGCCGCTGTTGCTCGACAGCGAGCTGGATTTCGTCACTGCCATGATCACCAGTTTCCGCGCCGTCAGCGGCAGCGCGCTGCCAATGCTCGGCTGGGGCGTCGTGGTGACGGTTCTCACCCTATTGGCAATGGCGCCCGCGTTCCTTGGGCTGGTTGTCGTGCTTCCGGTGCTCGGGCATGCGACCTGGCATCTTTACCGGCGGGCGACAGTGCCCGTGTGAGCAAAGATTACGCGGCGAGGTCGCCAGACAGGGCGCGCGCGATCAACCTGCGCGTTTCGTCAACTCCATAGAGCGCGACGAAGGATCCGAAGCGGGGACCCTGGTCCTGGCCCAGCAGCACCTGGTAGAGCGCCTTGAACCAGTCACGCAACTGGGTGAAGCCGGCCGCCTTGCCCACCTCGTAAACCGCGTTCTGCAAGGTTTCCGCATCGGTCGAGCCCGACAGGGCGGCGAATTCGAGATCGAGGGCGACCAGCGCTTCCCGCTCCTCGTCGGTGGGCAGGCGGAAAGTCTTGTGCGGCTTGATGAAGTCGTGGAAATAGCGGATCGCAAAACCGGTGAGCCGGTCGAGCTCGGGATGGTTTTCCGGCGTTGCGCCCTCGACGTAGCGCCCGATGAAGCCCCAGAGCACCGCCTTGTCCTGGGCGTTGGCAGCCGACACGAGGTTGAGCAGCAGCGCAAAGCTGAGCGGCACGTCGTGCGCGGGCGGCGGGCCGGAGTGAATGTGAAAGGCGGGGTTGTCGAGCCGTTCCGCCTCGCCCTGGCGATGGTAGGCCTCGCAGAAGGTGTAGTATTCGTCTACGGCGCGGGGAATGACGTCGAAATAGAGCCGCTTGGCCGCCCGGGGCTTCTGGAACATGTAAAGCGACAGGCTTTCGGTCGTGGCATAGGCGAGCCACTCGTCGATAGTGATGCCGTTGCCCTTGGACTTGGAAATCTTCTGGCCGTGCTCGTCCAGGAACAGTTCATAGACGAAATGCTCCGGAGCGCGGCCGCCAAGGATGTTGCAGATCCGGTCGTAGATGACCGAATTGGTCTGGTGATCCTTGCCGAACATCTCGAAATCGACGTCAAGGGCCGCCCAGCGCATGCCGAAATCCGGCTTCCACTGCAGCTTCACGTGTCCGCCTGTGACCGGCAGCGTCGTTTCGGTGCCGTCCTCATCGTCAAAGGTCACGGTGCCGGCCCTGGAGTCGACCGCCTTCATGGGCACGTAGAGCACCCGGCCAGTGGTCGGCGAGATCGGCAGGAAGGGGCTGTAGGTCGCCTGCCGCTCGGGTCCCAGGGTGGGCAGCATGACCTTCATGATATCGTCGAAGCGCTCGGCCGCGCGCAACAGCACCTCGTCGAAGCGGCCGCTTCGATAGTATTCGGTGGCGCTGGCGAACTCGTAATCGAAGCCGAAGGTGTCGAGGAACCGGCGCAGCATGGCGTTGTTATGGTCGCCAAAGCTCCTGTCCTGTGTGCCGAACGGGTTTGGAACCGCGGTAAGCGGCTTGTGCAGATGCGCCTTCAGCGCTTCCGGATCGGGCACGTTGTCCGGCACCTTGCGCATGCCGTCCATGTCGTCGGAAAAACACAGGAGATGCGTTTGCACCTCGTCGCGGGTCAGAAGGCGAAAAGCGGTCCGCACCATGGTGGTGCGGGCGACCTCGCCGAAAGTCCCGATATGGGGCAGGCCCGAGGGCCCGTACCCGGTCTCGAACAACACGTGATCCTTGCCGGTCCGCTCCATACGTTTGACGATCTTGCGCGCTTCCTCGAATGGCCAGGCGCGAGCTGATTGCGCAGCCTCGAAAAGGGCGGGATCGAGCTTTGGAAGACGATGGGCGGACACGGGCGAAAATCCCTTCTGGGGGTGGCATGACACCAGGCCGAGGCTCTGTGACACAGCCCGCGGCAGGGCGTCAATGCCGGCGAGAACCGTGGCTGGTTGCCGAGGGGGTTCTTGTCATTGCGCATTCGCCTGCATAGTTATGGTCACCAAATGCAAACAAGAGGACCTTGGAATGCCGCTTTCGCCCCAGGACGCACTCATCTACGTGATGGTGATGACCTCCGCCTCGGACCGCGCCATGAACGATCAGGAAATGTCGCGCATCGGCCAGTTGGTCAAGCGGTTGCCGGTATTCAGCGGCTTCGACGTGGCCGGATTGCCCGCGGTCGCCGAGCGTTGCGCGACGATGATGAACGAGCAAGCAACACTGGACGGCGTGCTCGATGCGGTGGCAGAGGCCCTGCCCGCACGCCTGCGCGACACCGCCTATGCCCTTGCGGTGGAAATCGCCGCAGCGGATTTCACCCTTGAGCAGGAAGAGTTGCGCCTGCTCGAGATCATCGAGGAGCGCCTTGAGGTGGACCAACTGGTCGCCGCCGCGATCAAGGCGGCGGCACGCGCCCGTTACCGCCGGGTTTGAACCGCGCGCCTTGTCATCTCCGGCTGCCGCTCCATATTAGCTCACACTAAAGTGTGAGGTGCGTGTACGCGCACTGTCGTATCAGGAAGAGACGCCAGACAGGCAAACCGGAGAGCAGGCCGTGACCATATTGGGGTTGAGCGAGGGCATGTTCCGCCTTTCGCTGTTCATTGCGATCTTCGCCCTGATGGCGGTGCTCGAGGCGCTTCTGCCGCGGCGCAGGCGCCGGCACGCACGCCTGAAACGGTGGGTCACCAATTTCGGCGTGCTGGCATCCTCATATGTTCTGGTGGCCCTTGTCGGGCTGATCGTTCCGGTGACGGCGACGCTGAGCGCGGTCTTTGCCCAGAACCAGGGGCTGGGGCTCTTCAATCTGACCGCCTGGCCGGGCTGGATCGAGGGCATCATCGCCTTCATCCTGCTCGATCTGGTGATCTGGACGCAGCACCTGGTCACCCACAAGGTACCGCTCCTGTGGCGCTTCCACCGCGTCCACCACACCGACGAGGACCTCGACGCCAGTTCCGCCGTGCGGTTCCATCCGGTCGAAATCGTCTTTTCCGTATTCGTGAAATCGGCAGCGGTTGTGCTTCTTGGCGCACCGGTCCTGGCGGTCGTCCTCTTCGAGGCTGCGGTAAACGGGTCGGCCATGTTCAACCACGCCAACCTGCGGCTGCCTGAATCCGTGGACCGCTTTGTGCGGCGCCTAATCGTCACCCCCGACATGCACCGGGTGCACCATTCCACCGAGATGGCGGAGACCAACAGCAATTACGGTTTTGCGCTGTCGGTCTGGGACCGGCTGTTCCGCACCTATGTCGCGCAGCCGGAAAAAGGGCATGACGGGATGACGCTGGGGCTTTCCGACTGGCAGGACGACGCGCCGACGCGGCTTGGGTGGAGCCTTGCCCTGCCCTTTTCCAACCCGGCGCGGACCAGCCGGGATCAGTAGAAGCTGACCGGAAACCAGCGCAGATAGAGCTGGTCCAGGGTACCGTCGCGCTTGAGCCGCACCAGCGCGGCATCGATGGCGCGGGTCAGGTTCTGGAGTCCAGCCTGGGTGGCAATTGCCATGCCGCGTCCGAACAGGTCGGGGCGGAAATAGGCGGGACCGGAAAACCCGCAGCAGTCGGCATGCTCGTTGAGCCAGAAGGACGCGCGCATCGCGTCGCCGAAATAGGCGAAGGCCTTCTCCTGGCGCACTGCGTCGAGCGCATCCAGCTCGTTGTCGAATTCGAGAATGTCCGCGCCGGAGAGGTAGCGTCTGGCGAATTCCTCGTGCGCCGACCCTTTTCGCACCGCGATCGCCTTTCCTTCGAGCCTTTCCGGGTCGAGTTGGCCGGACCGCGACTTGAGCATGACGAACCGGGCCGGGAACTGCAGGTAGACGCGGGAAAAATCGAACCGCGCTCCGTTCGCCGAATTGATCGCAAGACCGGCGATGATCGCATCGCCCTGGTTGTCGGCGAGCGCATCGGCGATCTGATCCCATGGCCAGGGCTGGATGGTACAGGTCGCCTTCACCTCGGCGCAGATGGCGCGGGCCAGATCAACGTTGAAACCAACCAGCCGGCCGGATGAATCGGAATAGTTGAAGGGCGGGAAATCGGCCGTCGTGAGGAACCGGATCGCGGGAACGCTGGCCGGATTGGGCGCATCGGTCCGCGCGCTGGGGTCCACGTGATTGGGCAGAACCTGCGCGAAAACCGGCACCGCGAGCAGGTGCACAAGCACCAGTGCAAGGACGAACGGACGAATCATAGAAAGCCTTGTTCCTGCATAAGCTTGTGGTTTATCGCGCAATCTTGCAGAAATGGCGAGCCGCAGCGCCCTCCCCGGCGCGAAATTGCCAGACAACACCCGTTTCAGAACGAATTTGCCATGCCCGAAGCCCTTGCCCTGCTCTGTTCGATTCTCGGCGAGGCTGATGGGGACGACGAACAGGGCAAGGCGCTGCTTTCGCAGGCACGGGCAACCGGCATCGATCCGCTGGAGCTTGCATGCCGGCAGTACGGGCTGTCGGGGGATCTCGTCCACGCCCGGGCCTCGGCCTTGTGTGGCCTCGCATTCGCCCGGACGGTACCGAACCTGGCCCGCCTCGACCCGGACACCGCGCGCGCCGAGCAACTGGGCGACGCGCGCACCCTGCGCGGCAACCTGCTTGGCCGCGAGGTAGTGTTCATTTCGCCCACGTTCGAGGGCTATCTGGACCTTGCCGCGCGCGTCGCGTCGAACTCCGATCTGGGGCGCAGCATCTGCGCCGTGCCGCCGCAGGCACTTCGCGCCGCGCTTCTGGCCGCCGGTGCGCCGCTTCTGACCCGGCAGGCGCAGCAGCGTCTGGCCGAGCGATGGCCACGGGCCAGCGGGCATCGTGACCTGTCGCTGGGCGCGCGAATTGCCTTCCTGGTCGCGCTCACGGCGCTGGTCACGATGGTTGCCCTTGCCCCGTTCACCCTCGAGGTTGTGCTCACTCCCCTGGTCGCAGTTCTGCTGCTTGTGCCCGCAATGGTGCGGATGGCCGCCGCGATGTCTCGCCCGATCGCAGCCGCGGCGCCGGCGCGCATTCCAGATCGGGACCTTCCGGTCTATTCGGTTCTCATTCCGTTGCGCAGCGAGGCGCACATGGTCCCCCAGATCGCCGAGGCGATGCGGTCGCTCAACTACCCACCAGAGAAGCTGGAGGTGATTTTTGCGGTCGAGGAAACGAGCAGCGCCACGCTGTCGGCAGTGTCGGGGCTGCTTTCGGACCATCGCTTCCAGCTCTTTGCCATTCCCGACAGCATTCCGCGCACCAAGCCCAAGGCACTGAACTATGTGCTGCCCTTCGTGCGCGGCGAATATCTCGTGGTCTACGACGCCGAGGACATACCCGATCCCGGTCAGCTGCGCGACGCGGCGGCGCGCTTTGCCACGGATCCGGCGCTCGACTGCCTGCAGGCGGAACTGGTGGTGGAAAATGGCGACGAGAGCTGGCGCACAGCCCTTTATGCCGCCGAATACGCCGGCCAGTTCGGCATCATGCTTCCGTTTCTTGCCCGCCACGGTTTCCCCATTCCGCTCGGGGGAAATTCCAACCATTTCCGCACCCGCGCGCTGCGCGAAGTGGGGGGATGGGATCCCTACAACGTCACCGAGGACGCCGATCTGGGCGTGCGGCTGTCGCGTTTGCGATACCGGACACAGACGCTTGCGTCGCAGACCCTGGAGGAGGCGCCGGTGGCGCTTGGCGCCTGGGTGAACCAGCGCACGCGGTGGCTCAAGGGCTGGATGCAGACCTTCATCGTGCACAACCGCAATCCGCGGCGCTTTCTCGCCGATATCGGCTGGCGCAATTTTCTGGCCTTCGAGATCTACGTCGGCGGGTTGATCCTTGCCGGCCCCCTGCACACGGTCTTCTTGCTGGTGCTGCTGATCCGCGCCAGCATGGGCGCCAGCATCGTGGCGCCAAACGTCTGGATGGCGATCCATGGAGCAATTCTTCTGGCGGGGTATCTGTCGGCGGCCCTTCTGGCGCACAAGGGCCTGGCCCGACTGCGCCGTGGGGGGCTGGCGCCCTGGCTCCTGCTGTTGCCCGCCTACTGGATCCTCACTTCATATGCGGCGATCCGTGCGATGTTCGAACTGCTTTCACGCCCGCATTTCTGGGCGAAGACACCGCACCGCACCATGGCGGCGGCAGCACGGCATGGCGCCACGGTCAAGGGAGCCGGCGGTGCCGGCCTGGTCGATCGGGGGATGCCGGCCGGGCCGGAAAAATAAGAGGCCCCGCAGGCCGTTTCCGGCCCACGGAGCCCCATGGGGTTGCGTCAGGCCCGTATTTCCTGGCGCTGGAACACCACATAGGCGCCGGTGAAGATCAGCACCATGGCAGCGACCAGACCGGAAAGCTGCGGCCAGATCAGCAGCGTCGATTGCACGAAGGGCAACGGCGCGCCTGGAATGGCCCCCTGAAGCTGGCTCATGAACACCAGCCCAAGCGATCGCGTCGCCGGATCGAGCAGTGCCTGGGTAATTTCGCCGAACAGGATGTTTGGCGACAGCCGGTCGAGCCCGGCCTGGAGTTGCACCGCATTGATCAGCGTTTGCGGATCAGTGGGGTCGATAGGCGCCATGGCCGAAACCAGGCCATGCACGATCATCGACCAGAACAGGGTGAACACCAGCCAGAGCGCCAGAGCGGCAAGCGCGGATGTGGCCGCCTGCCGGAACACAGTCGAGAACAGGAGCGCCATGGCCAGCCAGACGCCGGCATAGGCCAGGCAAGCCAGAAGGAAGGCCAGCCCGCGTGCGATCTCCTCGCCACCTGGTGGCAGGCCGAGCGTGAGAATGCCCAGACCTGTGACCAGGAGCCACAAGGTGACCAGACAGATGGCCAGCACGATCACGCCGCCGAGGAACTTCCCGAACAGGAGCGCATCGCGGTAGATGGGCTGGGAGAGCACACGGCTCATGGTCCGCCGCCCGTATTCCCCGTTCACCGAGTCAAAGGCAAGGGCGATGGAGACAAGGGGCAACAGGAAGCCCAGGAACCCAACGAACGAGGGCACGGGCGAGCGCCCTGTGGTCAGCAAGCGCAGGAACAGGAACGGATCCTGCCCCACCGTCGCCTCGATCTGGCCGATGGCGCCATAGATGGCGCCAAGGGCAGTGAGGATGATCAGCACCATCACCAGATGCAGCCGCGCCGAGGAGAAGTGATCGGCGGCTTCCTTGAAGGCGATGGTCATCATGCCCGACAGGGCGGAGCCTCTACGCTGCATCGCGGTCCTCCTTTCCCTCGAAATAGCGCACATAGACGTCATCGAGGTCCGAGTGGGAGATATCGATACGCTTCAGGCTCCCGCCAGCCTTGACGATGGCGCTGGCGATGTCCGGCCTGATGTCGGCGTCCGCGTCGACCTGGGCGGTCCCGGCCTTGCCAACCGTTACCTTTCGGACCCCCTCGAGCGGACCGATCGCGGATTGCAGGTCGACACCGTCCGCCTCCACATCGATCAGGCACAAGCCGCCGAGCACCTTTGCGGCGATGTCGGGTACCGTGCCGACCAGCCCCACCTGCCCCTCGCGGAACAGGGCGACCCGGTCGCATATCGACTGCACCATCGACAGAAGGTGCGAGGAAAGAAGCACCGTCATGCCATCCGCCGCAAAGGAGCGGATCAGTTCGAGCAGCTCGTGGGTGGACTGCGGATCGAGCCCGGAAGTCGGCTCGTCGAGAATGGCGATCCGGCACCCCTTGGCCACGATTTCCGCCAGCCCCAACCGCTGGCGCATGCCGCGCGAGAAGGTCTTCACCCGCCGGTCCGCCACATGCGACAGGCGCACGCGCTCCAGCGCCTTGGCAATACGCTCTTCCCGCTCCGTCTCGGGCACACCGCTCAACCTTGCGGTATAGCGCAGGTTCTCGCGGGCGGTGAGCCCGTCGTAGAACCCGACCGCATCGGGCAGATAGCCCACCTCGCGCTTGACCGCGAGCGGCTCGCGCAAGGGATTGTGGCCGAGAACGCGCACTTCGCCCTCGCTGGGCTCCGTCAGGCCCAGGAGCATGAGGATGGTCGTGGTCTTGCCCGAGCCGTTCGGGCCCAGAAGCCCGAACACCTCCCCGGCATTGACCGCGAGATCAAGCCCTGTGACCGCGGTGGCGCGGCCGTAGCGCTTGGTGAGGCCCCTCGCCTCGAGAACCGGCCCGGTCATCTGCGGCCGTACCTCAGGACGGCACCGACCAGGACCAGGAGCGCGGCGGCGATGACCGCGATGCCGGCAAAGCCCCAGGCCGTCGACGTGTTGACCGTGACGCGGAACGCGGCATTGTCACTGGCACCCTGCGCGTTGGACGACACATTGACCATGTAGTCGCCGGCGATGGCATTGTTGGCCGGGGTGATCCGCATCTCGACATCCTGCTGGTCGCCGGGGGCAAGCGCATCGAGACTGGCCGGATTGAAATCGACCTTCCAGCCGCTTGGGGCGCTGGCCGAAACCTTCACCGCCTGCGCCGGTGCGCTGCCGTCATTCTTGACGGTGAACTTGAAGCTGCGCTCCTGGCCGGCAACCGCGCTACCCGAGAGACGCCCCTCCGGACCGTTCAGCGCCAGGCGCGGCTGGCCGGTGACATCGAGCACCAGCTTGGTGTCGGCGGTGATCTTGGAACTCGCCGCCTCGACCGCGACCTGGTAGGTGCCCGCCTCGACATCCTGCGGGGGCTGCACCGAGAGCTTGACGGTGGTGCTCTGGTTGGCCTTGACCGGTATGGAGGTCAGCTCCTGGCTGCCATATTGCTCGGTAAAGGTGGTATCGAAGCCGGGCGGCGCGGCGGCGGCGAGATTGACCACCTCGTCGGCGGGGCTGTCGTTGCGGATGGTGAGTTCATAGTCGAACTTGGATTTTGCAGAGCCGCGCAGGTCAGGCAGCTTGGCGTCAAGCTTGAGGTCCGCCGGGGACGGCGCGGCAAGGGCCACCTTCAGCGGCAGGCTGAGGCTTTCACCGGACCCCGTCCCTGTCACGGTGATCGGATAGTCCTGGAACGCGGCGTCCTTGGCCGGGGTCACCTTGACGGTGATCGAACGGCTTTCGCCGGGACCAACCATGACCGCGGAAACAGGCTTGCCGCCGCCGTCGAATTCGTAGGCCCAGCCCTTGGGCAGGCCATCAAGCGCCAGGTCCAGGCGCTTGGGCGGCATGCAGTCGTTCTTCACCGTCATGTCGATGGTGAACGGATTGCCCGCGGTCTCCGTCACGTCTGGATAGGCAGTGGTCATCCATATGCCGGTGCTCGCACCCGGCGCGCCGCAATCGGCGCCAGTCGATTGTGCAAAAGCCGGGACCGCCGGAACCGCGAGGACAGCGGCGCCGAGGACCAGGGTAGCAAGGACGGACGATTTTCCGCACATGCCGGATCTCCCTTAATTATCATGATCATAGAGGCTCGCGTCAGCGTGATGCCGGCGCGAGTTTTGGTGAGTTGACGCTCGGTGTGATTGATCCGAATTGCGGCGAGATTCTGCAAATCTGGCGGCGCGCGATCACAATCCCGTCATCAGGTCCCAGGCGGTTTCACGCGAAAGTCCCGTCACGTGGCCGCTCGCGCCGCTCATGCGACAATCGGGCGCAGCAGATCAACGGCAACCTGCCGGCTGCCTGTCATTCCAACGATATGAGGGGATGGAGCGGGTGAAGGGAATCGAACCCTCGTCGTAAGCTTGGGAAGCTTCTGCTCTGCCATTGAGCTACACCCGCGACACGACGTGTATTTGCGCGAAAAGCGGTTTGGCGTCAAGCGGGCGGTCGGTCTGGCGATCCAGCGGGTAGTCTCCCACGTAAGAGAATGCGAGTTGCGCGAGGAAGCCAGACCGCATGTCGAAGATCGAAGAGCCCGAATATGAGATCGTCGCCAGTGACGGTCCATTCGAAATACGGAACTATCGGTCGATGATCGTTGCCGAAACCGAGGTTCGCGGCGAGCGGTCGTCAGCGATAAACGAGGGGTTTCGCCTGATCGCGGGTTACATCTTCGGCAACAACCGGACGCGCGGCAAGATCGCAATGACGGCGCCGGTGCAACAGCAGATGACTGCCGTTGCGCCCGAACAGCCGAGGCAATCCCGAGACGGAACCTGGGCCGTGAGGTTCGTGATGCCGAAATCGTGGACGATGGCGACGCTCCCCCCGCCAAACGATCCCAGGGTGCGTCTCTCACAGGTGCCGGCGCAGAAGTGGCTGGCCATCAGGTTCAGCGGTTTCGCCTCGTCGCGGTCCATCGGCGCCAAGGAGCGCGCGCTGCGAGCATACGCCAGGGCAAAGGGGATCGAAACGACCGGGGAGCCGATTCTGGCATTCTACAATCCGCCCTGGACCCTGCCTTTCCTGCGTCGCAACGAGATTCTTGTTGCCGTGACAGGCGGGTGACCCTCACCCCTCGAACGGGCGGAAGTGCTTGGAGAGCTTGAGGGTCTGTGCCTGGTAGTTCGAGCCGAGGTCCGCGCCATAGAGGGCGGCGGGTCGTTCGGCCATGCGTTCGTAGATCAGCCGGCCAATGGTCTGGCCGTGGCCGAGCAGGAAGGGAACCTCGCGGCTGCGCACTTCGAGCACGGCGCGACTGCCGCTGCCTCCGGCCTCCGAATGCCCGAAACCGGGATCGAAGAATCCTGCGTAATGGACCCTGAATTCGCCGACCATGGGATCGAAGGGCAGCATTTCGGCGGCATAGTCGGGGGGCACATGCACGCTTTCGCGGCTGACGAGAATGTAGAACTCGTCCGGATCGAGGATGAGTTCGTCCCGGCCGCGGCGATAGAGCGGATCCCAGTAGTCAAGTACGTCGAGCGCTCCCTTGCGGTCGACATCGACCACGGCGGTGTGGCGCCGGGCGCGAAAACCGACCAGGCCGTTGCGACCCTCGCCCCTCAGATCGATCGACAGGGCCACTCCGTCGCCCACAACCGCGTCGTCGTCGTAGACCAGCGTCTGACGCCGGTGCAGATCGACGTGCTCGGCGTCACTGAGCCGGGTGGGGCCGGTACGGAAGCGCATCTGGCACAGACGCGAACCGGTCCGCACCAGCACGGGAAAGGTGCGCGGGCTGATTTCGAGATAGAGCGGGCCGGAATAGCCGGCCGTGACCGTGTCGAAGCCACGGGCCCCATCGACGATTACGCGGGTGAACACATCGAGCCGCCCGGTTGAGCTCTTGGGATTTGCGGTCGCGCTGACTTCGGGCGCCAGGTCGAGAGATTCCAGCAGGGGCACGAGGTAGACGCAGCCGCGTTCCAGTACTGCCCCCTCCCTCAGATCGATCTGGTGGAGCTTGAGCGCCTCGATGCGCTCGGTCACCGGATGGCCCGGACCGGGCAGAAAACTGGAACGGACGCGAAAGGCGGTCTCGCCCAGACGCAGATCGAGGCTTGCGGGCTGGATCTGGTCGCTGTCGAGCGGTCGGGCAATGGCGATCCGGCCCGCCTCGACCATTTGGGCGATCATCCGCGCCGAAAAGATTCCCGCTGGGTTGCTGCTCGACTCGGACATCGTTCCCCTTTCCCTCGGTCTCGGACCGGCCCAAGCGATAGCAACCGGCGCGATTGACGCCAAGCGCCAATTGCCATTAGATGCGGTTCGGTGGTGATTTGGCCGGTCGATTGCAGCCACCTTAAAGAAATCGCTAAAGGACCGTTTGCCGGCCGCCATGGCCGGTTTTTTTGTTTCAGGGGGTTCGCCGCATGTCGCGCGCCAATAATCCGCTCAACGATCCCAAGCGCCGCTCGCCACAAACCCAGCTGGTGCATGGGGGCACGGTGCGTTCGCAGCACGCGGAGACCTCCGAGGCACTCTTTCTGAATTCAGGCTATACCTACGAAACCTCGCAACTGGCGCAGGAGCGGTTCGACGGCACCTCGCCGGGTTATATCTACTCGCGTTTCTCCAACCCCACCGTCGAGATGTTCCAGCAGCGCATGGCCCTTCTGGAAGGCGCCGAGGCCGCGCGCGGCACGGCCAGCGGCATGGCGGCGGTGACGACCGCGCTGATGTCGCAGGTGCGGGCCGGGGATCACGTCGTCGCCTCACGCGCCCTGTTCGGCGGGTGCCGCTACGTGGTCGAGGACTACCTGCCGCGCTGGGGGGTTCAGTCGACACTGGTGGACGGACGCGATCCGGAGAATTTCGCCCGCGCGATGCGCCCCAATACCAAGGCAATCTTCATCGAGACGCCGACCAATCCCACGCTGGAACTGGTCGACATCGCCGCCGTCGCCGCCATCGCGCATGACAACGGAGCCGTCCTGATCGTCGACAACGTGTTTGCGACACCCATCTGGCAGAAGCCGCTGGAGCTGGGCGCCGACCTTGTCGTCTATTCGGCGACCAAACATATCGATGGGCAAGGCCGCGTGCTGGGCGGTGTGATCCTTGGCTCCGAGGAGCTGATTTCAGGCGACGTGCATACCATCATCCGCCAGACCGGCCCCTCGATGAGCCCGTTCAACGCCTGGGTATTGCTCAAGGGCCTTGAGACCCTGGCGCTGCGCGTGGGGCAGATGACCGACAGCGCGGCACGCATCGCGGAATTCCTGGTCACGCAACCGCAGGTCTCCCGGGTGATGTACCCGCACCATCCCTCGCATCCCCAGCATGAACTTGGGCGGGCGCAGATGGGAGCGGGCTCGACGCTTGTTTCGTTCGAGCTGGCCGGCGGGCAGGACGCGGCTTTTCGGCTGGCCGACGCGCTCAGCGTCATCCTGATTTCCAATAATCTGGGGGATTCGAAGTCGATCATCGCGCATCCGGCGACGACGACGCACCAGCGCCTTTCAGGGGAAGTGCGCATGGAACTGGGGATTAGCCCGGGACTATTGCGTCTCAGCGTGGGACTGGAAGCGCCGGACGACCTGATTTCCGACCTGGCGTTCGGCCTCGACCAGATCTAGGACACGGGCCTGCGTTGCCGCCAGGCCAGGTCACGTTCTTGTGGACTCAAGACGCATGGTCCAGGCAATTGAACAGTCGCATGCTCGAACCGGAAAACCGGCACCCACTTTTCCTGAACAGGCTCTAGAACGAGGCGCCGAACAGGCGCCAGGCTCCGATTACCCTCCAGACCGCCGTCACCAGCGTGAGCACCGCGAACGCGGCGGCGAGCGGCGGGAAGATCGCCGGCCACAAGGTAATGGCGGTGAAAAAGGCGATCGTTTCGGTGCCTTCGAGCAGGCCGCCGCTGAAGTAGAGCGACTTGATGCCCCGTTTGTCGCTCTTGAGCGCCCGCCGTTCGGCCAGAGCTGCAAAGGCGAGGAAGGTGGTGCCGTTGAAGTAGAACGTCGTCAGAAGGAACGCCCCGACGATGGCGTTGTTTCCCGGATCGGCGATGATGAAGGCCAGAGGATAGGCGCCGTAGAACAGGAAATCGGACGTGATGTCGAGAAAACCGCCGAAATCGGTGATCTGGCGGGCCCGCGCCACTGCACCGTCGAGCCCGTCGAGCAGCCGCGAAGCCAGCATGACCGCAAGCGCGGGCCAATAGGCACCCAGCGCCACCAGGCCCGCAGACGAGAGGCCGAGCGCGAGGCCCCACAGCGTCACCGTGTTCGGATGCGCGCCGGCCCGCGCAAGCGAGCGCCCGGCCGCATTGAGCGGCGGATCGATCAGTCTGCGCATCGCGGCATCAAGCATGGGTCCGAATTCCGTCCTGTGACGCTCCGCTTCTAGCATCGCGGGCGGTCACGCCACACTCATATGTCCGTGACCGCGCAGAGACCCGCCTGCCGAAGGTGGACCCGCTCAGTGCTCGGTTTCGAACTGGTTGGGGTTGAAATGGTAGGCCGTGGAGCAGAACTCGCACACCACCTCGATCTCTCCATCGACGACCATCTCGGCGCGTTCCTCGCTCGAGAAGCTGTTGAGCAGCATGTCCTCGATCCGATGGGCAGAGCACGTGCAGCGCTCGACCAGCGGCTGCGGGTTGAACACGCGCACGCCCGTCTCGTGATAGAGGCGGAACATCACCCGTTCGGACGAGAGATCGGGATCGACCAGTTCCTCGTCGGTGAGCGAGCCCAGGAGCACCTTGGCTTCTGTCCAGTGATCGTCCTCGACAAAATCCGGATCGGCCATTGCCTCGTTGTCGAAATTCCCGTCGCCGGGCAGGTCGGGCATCACCTGCTGGCCCCCATCTGGCAGGAACTGCACCAACACGCCGCCTGCGCGCCACTGGGGCCGTGCGTCGCCACGGCGCGAGAACTGGCCCACGGCCAGCCTTACTCCGGTCGGAATCTGCTCGGATTGCTGGAAATAGCGGTGCGCGACTTCTTCAAGCCCGACGCCGTCGAGCGCCACGATGCCCTGGTAGCGCTCCATGTGAACGCCCTGGTCGACGGTCATCGCCAGATGGCCGTTGCCCAAGAGCTCGGCCGGACTCACGCGACCTTTGGCCACCGCGTCGTCAAGCGCTTCGCGGTCATAGCGCGCGTATCCGCGCAACCCGTCGGGCGCGTCGAGATCGACGACCAGCAGGTTGACCGGCCCGTCGGTGCGGGTCTGCAGCACAAAGCGGCCATCGAACTTGAGGGACGAACCGACCAGCGCGGTCAGCACCACTGCCTCGCCCAGCAGCCTGGCGACCGGAGCAGGATAGTCGTGGCGGGTGAGAATGGAATCGAGCGCAGACCCCAGCCGCACGGACCGCCCACGGCAGTCCAGGTTCTCAAGGGTGAATGGCACAACAACATCATCCCCGCTTTCGGGGCGGTCGAGCCCGTAGCTCGACAACAGGCTTTCAGCCATCAGAATTCCTCGATTCCGAACGCCCAGCACAGTATGGCCTTCTGGACGTGGAGGCGGTTTTCGGCTTCGTCGAAAACCACCGACTGGGGACCGTCGATCACCTCATCGGTCACCTCGTCCCCGCGATGGGCGGGCAGGCAGTGCATGAAGATCGCATCCTGCTTCGCCAAGCCCATCAGATGGGAATTGACCCTGTAAGGTGCAAGCCTGCGCCGGCGCTCCCCCTCGTCGGTGTCACCCATGGACACCCAGGTGTCGGTTATCACCAGATCGGCGCCGGCCACGGCCGCCTGCGGATCGTTCGACAAGCTGACCGCCGGACCGGCGGCGGCGATATCCGAGAGCAAGCCCTGGTCCGGGCCATATTCGCTCGGGCAGGCGATGGAAAGCGATGTGCCGAACCGGGTGGTCGCGTGCACCCAGGAGGCAAGCACATTGTTGCTGTCGCCCACCCAGGCGACCTTGCGTCCGGCGATCGACCCCCGGTGCTCCTCATAGGTCATGATGTCCGCCATCACCTGGCAGGGATGGGATCGCCGGGTCAGCCCGTTGATCACGGGAATGCTCGAGGCGCCTGCGAGTTCGAGCAGATCGTCGTGGGACAGAATGCGGATCATGATGGCATCGACATAGCGCGACATTACCCGCGCCGTGTCAGCCAGCGTTTCCTCTCGCGCCAACTGCATTTCCTGGCCGGTGAGCATCAGCGTTTCGCCACCAAGCTGGCGCATGCCGACATCGAAGGACACGCGGGTACGGGTACTCTGGCGCTCGAAGATCATGGCCAGCACCTTGTCCTTGAGCAGCAAGGGGCGGTCCTTCGCGCGCAGGCGCGCCTTCAGATCGACGGCCAGGGTGAGAATCTTGCGCAGTTCCTCACCGGTGAAATCGGTCAGATCGAGAAAATGTCTTGGCTTGCCGGTCATCGGATCTTCATCCTCGAAAGGGGACTTGCGCCCCTGATGTCTGGAAATGCCGGGCCTTGTGCCGGCAGGTTAGGCGTCAAGCGCCTCGAAGGCTTCGGAGATGATGCTCATCGCCTCTTCGATATCGCTCTGGGTAACGATAAGGGGCGGCAGCAGGCGCAGCACGTTCTCGCCGGCCGCCACGGCCAGGAGGCGATGATCGCGCAACTGTGCCACGAAGTCGCGCACAGGCGGCGCGATCCGCACGCCGGCCATCAGGCCCTTGCCGCGAACCTCGAGGGCATGTTGGGGGTATTTCTGCACCAGTTGCTGGAGATGCCAGCGCAGGATGCCCCCCATCTTTTCGACGTGATCGAGAAAACCGGGCTCAAGGATCCTGTCGAGAACGGCATTTCCCACCGCGCAGGCCAGGGGATTGCCGCCATAGGTCGACCCGTGGGTGCCGGGCACCATGCACCTGGCGACCTCGCCACGGGCAAGGCATGCCCCGAGAGGAAAACCGCCCCCGATGCCCTTGGCCACGGCCATGATATCGGGCGTGATCCCGGCCCATTCGTGAGCGAAGAACCGGCCGGTGCGTCCGTAGCCGCACTGCACCTCATCAAGGATCAACAACAGTCCGTGCCGGTCGGCCAGCGCCCTGAGGCCCCTGAGAAACTCGTCGGACATTGCGGTTACACCGCCCTCGCCCTGCACGGGCTCGATCAGGATGGCGGCGGTCTGCGGCCCGACAAGGGCCTCCACTGCCGAAAGATCGCCCGGCGCGGTATGCACGAACCCAGGCGCGGGCGGGCCGAAACCCTCGATATACTTGGGGTTTCCGCCGGCCGCTATGGTTGCGATGGTGCGCCCGTGAAACGAGCCGGTGAAGGCAATGATCTCGTAGCGGTCCGTTTCGCCGCGATCATGAAAGTAGCGGCGCGCCGTCTTGATCGCGCATTCCACCGCCTCGGCCCCCGAATTGGTGAAGAACACCGCGTCGGCAAATGTCGCCTCGGTCAGGCGTTCGCCCAACCGCTCCTGTTCGGGGATCGTGAAGACATTGGAGACGTGCCAGACCTTGTCTGCCTGCGCCTTGAGAGCCCCCACCACATGGGGATCGTTGTGGCCGAGCGCATTGACGCCAATGCCCGAAATGAAGTCGAGATACGAGGTGCCGTCCGCGGTGAACAGGCGCATACCCTCGCCCCTGACAAAGGCCAGTTCGGAACGAGCGTAGGAGCCATAGAGCGCAGACATTCTCTTGATCTTTCGGGGTTGTGACAGCGGGCCGCAAAAACAAAACGCGCCACCCTCAGGCGGCACGTACAAGCGGTGAAGCTTATGCCGCCGGGGTCGCAAAAAGTCAATGTTTGCGGGCGGCAGGGCCCATTGAAGGCCCAATCTCACCGATGTTATGCAAGACGCCGCCCTATCCACTACAAATTCGGGGAAACAGGCGCAGGGCGCTTGATACGGATTCCGGCCGCTGTGTAGTATGCGCGCATTGGGAACACGACATGTCGTGTGGCGGACCCAAACACCATACGAGGTCTAGAGTGACTGCGGCCAGCAGGCCTGGGCAGCGTAGGGATGGATTCATGCATTTTATGGCAATCAGCCGGGAGCAATTGCAATGAGCTGGACCGATGAACGCGTCGAACAACTCAAGAAGCTCTGGATGGAAGGGCTGAGCGCCAGCCAGATCGCGTCGGAGCTCGGAGACGGGGTGACGCGCAATGCGGTGATCGGCAAGGTGCACCGGCTCAAGCTGTCCGGTCGCGCAAAGCCGACGACTGTGGTCAACCGGCCTCGTCCGGCCACGCGGCCCGCTCGCCGGAGCACGGGCGGGATGCTCGGCGCCCAGGCCGGAGCCCCGGCTGCCGGGAAGCGCCGCATGAGCAATCCGGCGCCGATGATCGGCGCGACGGCGCTGAAGGCATCGGAGGCACTCGATACCGAGGTCGAGGTCCAGGCGGTGGCCGAGACCGAGCCGTTCATTCCCGAAGCCGAACGCATCACGCTGATGTCGCTGAACGAACACACCTGCAAGTGGCCGATCGGCGATCCGCTCAGCAAGGATTTCTATTTCTGCGGCCGCGACAGCGAAGAGAACCGGCCCTATTGCGAGTTCCACTCGCGGCGCGCCTATCACACCGTGGAAAAGCGGAAGCGCTGAACGCACAGGCGTCGGCCAGGGGTCGGCGCCGTCCCGCGGATTTACGTCGGATTCCGGACGCTCCGGCTGGTGCGGTCAGGCGTCAGCCGAGAATTTCTCGTCAAACGCGTAGCCCGTTCCGCGCACGGTCCTGATCGGGTCGCGCGCACGGCCGCGATTGATCGCCTTGCGCAACCGGCCCACATGCACGTCCACAGTGCGCTCATCGACATAGACGTCGGTTCCCCAGACGCTGTCGAGAAGTTGCTCCCGCGTGTAGACCCTGCCCGGATTGCGCATGAGGTATTCGAGCAAGCGGTATTCGGTGGGGCCGAGGTGAATGTCGCGTCCGCCGCGGCGCACACGGTGGCTGGTGCGATCGAGTTCGAGATCAGCCGCCTTGAGCAGCCCCGCCATGAGCTTGGGATTGGCCCGGCGCATCAATGCATTGACCCGCGCGATCAGTTCGGGGATCGAGAATGGCTTGACCACATAGTCGTCGGCGCCCGTTGCCAGGCCGCGCACCCGCTCCTCTTCCTCGCCGCGCGCAGTGAGCATTATGATCGGCACGCCGGCCGTTTCCTCGCGGGCCCGCCAGCGCCGGCAAAGCTCGATGCCGGACAGTCCGGGCAGCATCCAGTCGAGCAGGATCATGTCCGGGGTGACTTCACGCATCAGCTCCGCCGCCTCGTCGCCGCTCTCCGCGGTCAATACCTCGAAGCCTTCGGCCTCCAGGTTATAGCGAAGCATAAGGGCAAGATCGGTCTCGTCCTCGACGACCAGAATCGTGGCGGCCATGCGTTGTGTCTACCTCAGATCTTGGGCTGGGTCCGGATGTCTTCGTGCTGGGTGACCATCGCGCGGCCGGTTGCCACGTAGAAGGCCTGCTCGGCGATGTTGGTCGCGTGGTCGCCGGTGCGCTCCAGGCTCTTGCCGCAAAACAGCAGATTGGTGCAGGCCGTGATGTTGCGCGGGTCTTCCATCATGTAGGTGAGCAACTCGCGGAACAGCGAGTTATACATGGCATCGACCTCGTCATCGTGCCGGCACACCTCCAGGGCGGCCTTGTCGTCACGCGTCGCGAAAGCGTCGAGCGCGGTCTTGATTTGGCCAAGCACCATGTCCGACATGTGACGGATGCCGTTGTAGAGCTTGGGGGAAATCTGGGCTTCCTCGATCTGCAGCGTCCGGCGGCAGATGGTCTTGGCCATGTCGCCGACGCGCTCGAGATCGTTGGCGACATGGATCGAGGCGATGATCAGGCGCAGGTCATCCGCCATGGGCTGGCGCCGGGCGATCATGGAGACGGCCATCTCGTCGACGCGGTGCTGCATCTCGTCAATCTTCTTGTCGCGCGCGATGACCTCTCGGGCGACGGGATGGTCGAGGCGCACCAGGGCGTTGGTGGCGTCCGAAATGGCGGATTCCACGAGGCCGCCCATTTCCGCTATCGACTGCGCCAGGTGGACAAGTTCCTCGTCGAAAGAGGATACCGTGTGCTCGCTCGTCTGTATGACCATTTGATATGTCCCCAATCATGCCGCACCGACAGGTGCGGCCAATTCCATGCAGCTACCCGGTTCCCTTGCGGGCCTGCCTTCACACTTGTGCAGCGTCCATGGCGTGTGCTGCAAGAGGCTCCAGGGCGAAAAAACGCGAGCGATCCGTGTGCTGCCACAGTTGCATGTCGGTTTTGTGTCAACGGGCACCCAACGGCTGTCGCGGCGCTTATCTGGGCAGGACGACTTCGACCCTGGTGCCCCCGCCGACGCGGGAGCGAATGGTCAGTGTCCCGCGATGCCGGTTGACGATATGCTTGACGATGGCAAGGCCCAGGCCGGTGCCCTTCTTCTTGCGGCTCGATTCCGCGTCGACACGGTAAAAACGTTCGGTGAGCCTTGGGACATGCTCACCCTCTATGCCCGCGCCGTAGTCCGTCACGGCAAGCCGTACGGCTGGTTCTGGGCGATCTTGTGCCACCGCGGCCGACACGTCGATGCGACCGCCGTCCGCGCCATACTTGATGGCGTTGTCGATCAGGTTCTCCACGACTTCGAACAATTCGGTTTCGTCGCCGGTCACCTCGAGCGGGGTGTCGGGCAGATCCAGATTGATCGCGACACCGGCTTCGCCTGCCTGCATCTCCAGCCCATCGGTCACCCGCCGCACCAGGCCGACCAAGTCGACGGTGCCGGTGGGGTGAACGTGCTGGCGCAGTTCGATGCGCGACAGCGAAAGCATGTCGTCGATCAGGCGTGACATGCGTTCGGCCTGAGAGCGCATGATCCCGAGGAATCGCTCGCGCGCCGCCGCATCGCGGGCCGCAGGACCCAGCAGCGTATCGATGAAGCCCATCAGGGAAGTAAGGGGGGTGCGCATCTCGTGGCTGGCATTGGCGATGAAGTCGGCGCGCAATGCGTCGAGCCTTTTCTGCTCGGTGAGATTGTAAAGGGTCAGCACAAGAAGCTCACCCTGCTCACGCCCATTGCCATCGGGCAGGGAAAGCGGCGCGACGCTGACGCGGTACCAGGTTTCGGTGGGCCGGTGCAGGTGCAATTCGATCTGTTGGGGCACACCGCTTCCCCTGACCTTGTCCATCGCCTCGGTCAGTGAGGGATTACGGATCGAGAGCGCAATGGGAGACCCGACGATCGAACTGGGGAACTGGCGGATAGCAGGTGGGTTCTTGTGAACCACCAACCCGCGCCGATTGAGCACCAGGCATGGCTCCGCCAGCAGGTCCGCGAAACGGCGGACGGATTCGTCATCGAGCCGGTCGGTCTTTGATGCGACAGCCGGCTGAACCGCGATATCTTGCGCAGCACCCGCAAACGCAGCCAGCGCCAGCAGAACAAACCCCGCCAGCCCCTCGACCGGGGCCAGTCGTTGCGAGGCGACGAGAACCAGGAACATCAGTGCCGAAACGAACAGCACCCAGCGCGCGGCGGCGATGCGCCTCCAGACTTCCGCAAGCCAACCTTCACGCCGTTCGATTGCCGGATCGCCCTGCGCCAATTCCATCTCCTGTCCAACCGTGGCCCTTCGCCATTCGAATCGCGTCGGGCCGGCAAGCCCAGCCATTAGCGGCATTAATTAGCATGTTTGCGACAACTCCACATGTGAGCGGGCCAAACGTTTGCGAATTGATCACCTTTGACGGGCGAACCCTGTTGAGCGGAATCCGATGTTGGTAGTATGCAGAAAGTGCCGCGCTTGCGGTACGGAGTGCGGCCCATGATCATTCGCCCCAAAACCCACCCGCTTCTTGGCCTGCTGGCGGCCGCGGGCCTGACGATGCTTCTGGCTGCCTGTGGCGGTTCGACGTCGAGTGGTGGAGGCGGCGGAGGAAGCGGCGGCACGCTCGCGGGAGGCGGTTCGGCGGTCGATTGCGGCGCGCCGGGGTCGGCCACGGGGGGCCCTTCGTGGTACGGGTTCTCGATGGCGGGCAGCTTCGATTCCGCCTGCGCGACGCAGTTGCGAAATTCCGCCGAATACCAGAACGCGGACGCCCGGATCACCAGCCTCAGCTCGGTCGCCTCGCCCGGCTACGGGACCAAGGGCGCAGGTTCCCAGTCCAATCCCTATGACCTCATCCATCTCGACCAGGCGCTGAGCACGGGACTGACCGGCGCCGGCAAGACGGTCGCGGTGATGGATGACGGGTTCCTTACCAGTCACCAGGAACTGGTGGGGCGGATCGCGGGCAGCTTTGGCACCGTTTCGGTCGCCGACCACGGCACGCATGTTGCCTCGATCATCGCGGGCAACAAGGACGGGGTGGGGATGCACGGTGTCGCGCCGGGCGCATCGCTCTATCTTTCGAGCTATACGGGCGAGGACCTGCAGTGGATGGCCGACGCCACAAACGCCGCAGCGACCGCGGGGGCCATTGCGCAGAACAACAGCTGGGGATGGAACGCCTCGACGCTGAGCAATCCGAATGCCAGCGTGACGATCGCGGACATCGAGGACTACATGACCGCCAATCCCGGCGCGACCTACATCCAGGCGCTGTCGGCGGTCGTTGGCTATTCGACGACGGCCTGGAACAACTACTTTGCAGCATTGGGCAATTTCGAAAAGAGCGGTGTCGTGGTCTTCGCCGCATCGAACGACGAAACGGCCACCTCGGCGGATGTCGCATCCTCCATGCCCTATTTCGATTCCGCGCTTGCCAGCGCATGGATCACGGGCATCAATGGCTATTTCGAAGTCGATGGTTCCGGCGCCATCACCTATGCGCAACGGCTTTCCGCGCCCTGCGCCCAGATGGCGGAGCTGTGCATTGCCGCCGACGGCACGACAACTGGCGCCACAAGTTCGGGAACCGATCAGTACGACACGGGCACGGGCACGTCATTCGTCGCGCCGCAGATCTCGGGGGCGGTGGCGCTGGTCTCCGAGGCGTTCCCCTCGCTCTCTCCGTCCGAACTGGCCAACCGGCTGCTGGCCAGCGCGGACAATTCCTGGTTCTCCCGGCTCGGTATCGCCAAGTCGGGAACAGTCGATTTCGGCAATGGAATCAGTCATGACTATTCCAGTGAATGGGGCATGGGAACGCTCGACCTCGCGGCGGCCCTCAGTCCCATCGGGACGCTCTCGATCACCTCATCGGGCGCATCGGTCTACACCGCACCCCGCACCCCGCTTTCGAGCGCCGGCATCGTTGCGCCCGCAGCCTATGGCGACGGCCTCAAGACCGCGCTGAGCGGGCGTGACATGGCCGCATTCGACGCGCTGAACGCGAATTTCACAATAAACGCCGGCGACCTGGTGGGTTCGGGCGGCATCTCGATGATCGGGCGGCTGAGCAAGATCGTTCCGGTTGTCGCGCCGGACGGCATCGCGGGCCTGACCGGCGGCATCAATGCCCCGAATGCACTGGCATTTTCGACCACGACGTCGGCGGGCCTGACGGCACGCATGGCGCTGACCGACGATGTCGGTGGGTTCACGCACACACCGGGCGCCGGAGCCGGGTCCGGATCGGATGCCTCGATCCTCTCCCTGGCAGACGGCGCGCTTGCGGCAGAAGCGAGCCAACAGATTGGCGGACTTGGCCTCTCCGTATTCGCTTTCACGGGCGGCCACGCCAATCTCGACCGCGGCGCGGTAGAGGGGGCGGGCGCGAAACTTTCGCTCGCGGCGGGCGCCGGGACGATCGATATCGGGGTCAGCCAGATTGCCGAACGCGGTGCCCTGCTGGGTCTTTCCGGCAACAGCGCCTTCGGATTCGGCAGCGCGGGCAGCCTTGGTGCCATCGATGTGGGGTTCGAGCAGGCGCTCACCCCAAGGCTGAGCATATTCGGCAATGCGGAGTATGGCGTGGCCTCGGCCCAGGGCGCCACGACAGGTCTGGTGTCGGGCATGAGCAGCGTGGGGTTCTCGGGTTTTACCATCGGTGCCGGCCTGTCGGATCTCGCGGCGGCTGGCGACAGGCTCACCATCGCGGCGACGCAGCCGCTCCGCGTGGAAACCGGCGCCATCGCCCTGCAACTGCCCGTCGGCCGCGACCAGGCCGGCAATATCTTCTATGATAGCGTCAACGCCGACCTGACGCCGAGCGGGCGCGAAATCGATCTTTCGCTGGGCTATGACCTGCCTGTCGAGGAGGCCACGCGCTTGCGGCTGGGGATGAGCTACGCCATCGACGCGGGGCATGTGCGGGGCGCAACGGCATTTGGCGTCGCGGCGGCCTATAGCCATCGGTTCTGAGTATCGCCTCCCCCGCCGATTGCCCGATTGGCGCCGCATTGCGCTCGCAAATGAGTGTCACCGGATCGCGAGCGAATCGGCGGCCGGGGTTGTAACGTGCTTTATGCATTTCATTTGAGCCCGTCCGCACGGGTCAATCCGAACGGATATCGGGGGGAGACATGTTGGACAGTTCGGTGTTGGCCCACCCGGCCAGCAACCTTCAGGAGCCTGTGCTCACCGCCAATGCCAACGGCACATCGCCATTCGTCATCCTGTGCGATCACGCCACCAACCGCATTCCGGCGAAAATGGGGACTCTCGGCCTGAGCGCGACAGAACGCGTGCGGCACATTGCCTGGGATCCCGGGGCGCTGGCGGTCAGCCGGATGCTGTGCGAACTCGTCGACGCGCCTCTGGTCTATTCGACGGTCTCGCGGCTGGTGATCGACTGCAACCGGCACGAAGATGCGCCCGACCTGATCCCTGAAAAGAGCGAAGACACGGCCATACCCGACAATGCGAACCTGGACGTCGTGGAGCGCGGCAGGCGCATCACAGAATACCATGCGCCATATCATGCGCAGATCTCGCAACTGCTCGACCGGCGCGCACAACGTGGACTCGATACCGTGATCGTTGCGATGCATTCCTTCACGCCGGTTTATCGCGGGCAGTCGCGGGTCTGGGACATTGGCCTGATCCATGGTGAAAACCCCGGGTTCGCGCGAGAGGTGGAGCGGGCCGCCCTGGCCGATGCGAGCGACATCACGCTTGGATGGAACGAGCCCTATTCGAATGCCGATGGCGTCACCTATACGCTGGAGCGGCATGCCGACGCGCGCGGCATCGACAGCGTGATGGTGGAGATCCGTCACGATCACATTCTCGAGCCGAAAGGGGCAGCGCGCTGGGCCTATCGGCTTGCACGCTGGCTGCCGGCGGCCGCCGCCGCGCGACCGGCCGCATTGTCCCATCCGGATGACGCCGTCTCGCGCCCAGCACACTAGCCGAGGTGCTCGGAACCGGCGTTGTCATCGCCGGTTGAGGTGTGACCGCAAGCCGGCGTAGAACTGACCGGTGCAAGCACGAGGCAACTGTCCCATGACCGACAAAGTGAAGATCGTTTCTCCAGTGGACGGGCGGGTCTATGCGGCGCGCGAACTGGCAACGCCGGCGCAGGTCGAGGCGGCGGTTGCCCGGGCGAGAACTGCGCGCCAGGTCTGGAACGAAGTCACGCTCGACGAACGGGCCGCCGCCGTCGCGCATTTCGTGGATGCGCTCCTCGAGATGAACCCCCAGATCGTGCCCGAACTCGCCTGGCAGATGGGCCGACCGGTGCGCTATGGCGGCGAGGCGCGCGGGGTGGAAGAGCGAGGGCGGCACATGATCTCGATCGCCGCTGAATCTCTTGCCCCGATCGAGAAGACCGACAGGGCCGGTTTCCGCCGGTTCATTGCGCGCGAACCGCTGGGCACGATGCTGGTCATCGCACCATGGAACTATCCCTACCTCACCGCGATCAATTCCATCGTGCCGGGCCTTATGGCCGGCAATGCGGTCATTCTCAAGCATGCCAGCCAGACATTGCTGGTCGGCGAGCGGTTTGCGGACGCCGCGCAAAAGGCCGGCCTGCCGGAGGGATTGTTCCAGAACCTTGTGATGAGCCATCAGGACACCGAGGCCCTGATCGGTTCGGGCCGGATCGACCATGTCAATTTCACCGGATCGGTTGACGGAGGCCGGCGGATCGAGAAGGCGGCGGCAGGCACATTCGCAACCCTGGGGCTGGAACTGGGGGGCAAGGATCCCGCCTATGTCCGCCCCGACGCCGATATTGCCCATGCGGTCGAGAACCTGGTCGACGGATCATTCTTCAATTCCGGGCAGAGTTGCTGCGGCATCGAGCGCGTTTATGTGCACGAGGACGTCTACGCGCCTTTCGTGGAAGGGTTCGTGGATCTGGCGCGGACCTACACGCTTGGCGATCCGCTCGACCCCGAGACCGTCGTTGGACCAATGGCGTCGCCACGTTTTGCCGATCATGTTCGCGGGCAGACCGCAGAGGCCTTGCGAAAGGGCGCAAAGGCCCTGCTTGGCTTCCGGCATGACCGCGACCGCGAGGGTTCACCCTATCTTGCCCCTGAAATTCTGGTCGACGTGAATCACCAGATGTCGGTGATGCGCGACGAGAGTTTCGGACCCGTGGTGGGGATCATGAAGGTGCGGGACGACGAGGAAGCGCTGCAACTCATGAACGACAGCCCCTATGGCCTGACCGCCTCGATCTGGACCCGCGACACGGATGCCGCGATGGCGCTGGGTTCGAGGATCGAAACGGGCACTGTGTTCATGAACCGTTGCGACTATCTCGACCCCGGCCTGGTGTGGACCGGGGTGAAGGATACCGGAAAGGGCGGCGCGCTCAGCGAGATCGGCTATCACAACCTCACGCAACCCAAGTCCTATCATCTGCGGCAGATCTGACCGCGCACAGCCAAGGCACAGCAAATGACCACGCCGACCGCAAACTGGAACTACCCGACCGCCATCCGTTTTGGCTCCGGGCGCATCCGGGAACTGCCGGAAGTGCTGAAGAACACTGGCATCGCACGGCCGCTTCTGGTGACCGACGCAGGCCTTGCCGCTTTGCCGGTCACAACATCGACGCTTGAGATGCTGCGCGAGGCCGGGGTGCCGGCAGACCTCTTCTGCGACGTCAAGCCCAATCCGGTCGCCGCCAATGTCGAGGCCGGCGTCGCCGCGTTCAGGGCGGGCGGGCACGATGGCGTGATCGCCTTCGGTGGCGGTTCGGGGCTCGATACGGCCAAGGTCATTGCTTTCATGGCCGGCCAGACGCGCCCCATGTGGGACTTCGAGGATATCGGCGACTGGTGGACCCGCGCGAATCCGGAGGGGATCGCGCCCGTCATCGCCGTTCCGACCACCGCGGGAACCGGGTCGGAGGTCGGTCGCGCCGGGGTCATCACCGACGAGACGACACACACCAAGAAAGTGATCTTCCATCCCGCAATGATGCCGCGCACGGTAATCATGGATCCCGAACTGACCGTGGGCATGCCGACTTCGATTACGGTTGGCACCGGAATGGATGCCCTGGCCCATTGTCTGGAAGCCTATTGCTCGCCCTCATACCATCCCATGGCCGAGGGAATTGCGCTCGAGGGCATGCGGCTTGTCTTTGAGAACCTGCCGATCGTTGCGGCGAATGGCGCAGACGTGCTGGCGAGGGGGCACATGATGAGCGCTGCCGCGATGGGAGCCACCGCCTTCCAGAAGGGGCTCGGGGCAATCCATTCGCTTTCGCACCCGGTCGGCGCGCTTTACGACACGCATCACGGCATGACCAACGCGGTTTTCATGCCCTATGTGTTGACGGTCAATCGACCGGCGATCGAAGAGAAGATCCGCCGGGCAGCGGCCTACCTCGGGATGCAGCCATCGTTCGACGCCTTCGTCGAGGCGGTTCTCCGGCTTCGGGAGAGGCTGGGGGTGCCCCATACGCTTGGGGCGTTCAATGTGCCCAATGACAAACGGGTGCAGATTGCGGAGATGGCTGTGGTCGACCCCACGGCCGGCGGCAATCCGGTCGAGGTGACGCGCGAGGTTGCGCTTGAAATATTCGACCGGGCGATGGCCGGAGAGGTATAGACCGCAAGGGCCATACCTTGTGACGAGCAAGCGTGCTAGAGCGGCACCGGAATCACAAATGTCAGGAGTTGAGGCGTGGCCAAGCGATTTGTTGGCATCGGAGAGTGCATGATCGAAATGTCGGGGGGCGTTTCGGGCCAGTACCGTCTGGGCTTCGCTGGTGACACGCTGAATGCGAGCTGGTATGCGCGCGCCGGGCTCGGCGAGGACTGGCAGGTCGATTACGTCACCGCGCTCGGCGATGACATCTACTCGGACCAGATGATTGCCTTTTTCGATGCGAATGGCATCGGCACATCCCGCATTCAGCGCATCGTCAACGCCCGGCCCGGCCTCTATCTCATTCATCAGGCCCATGGGGACCGGCACTTCACCTATTGGCGAGATACAGCCGCTGCCCGGCGTCTTGCCGACGACCCGGAACGTCTCGACGCAAGCCTTGACGGGGCGAGCCTGGTCTATTTTTCCGGCATAACGCTCGGCATTCTCACACCGGATGCCCGGGCCGCGCTGCTGGGGGCGCTTGCATCCGCTCGCAAGAAGGGCGCGCGCCTCGCATTCGACCCCAACATCCGCCCTGCCCTGTGGCCCGACGAGGATGCGTTGCGCGATGCGATCACGGCCGCGGCGAGCATCTCGGATATCGTGATGCCCACCCATACGGACGAACAACCCGTGTTCGGAGACGAGACGCCCGCGGCGACCGCCCAACGCTATCGCGACCTGGGCGTGGCCGAGGTGGTGGTGAAGGACGGGGCCGAACCGGCATTGGTCGCGTATGACGAAGGCCATGTGCTGGTCGGCGCGGAGGACAATGTGGACGTGATCGACGCAACCGGCGCTGGCGACAGCTTCAATGGCGCCTACCTCGCTGCGCGTCTAAGTGGACATGCACCCCTGGAAGCGGCCCGCGCAGCGCACCGGACCGCCGCGACCGTGATCGGCCACCATGGCGCATTGGTGGACTTCCAGTTTCTTGGCTGACGCAGCTCAGAACATCTTGCCTTCGCGTTCCGCCATATAGGCGATTTCCTCGGGCGTAGATGTCCGATCCAGCGCCTTGTTGCGCATGGGGTAGCGGCCGAAGCGGCGGATCAGGTCGAGATGCCCCGTCTCAAAACTGAGCAGATCCGGATTTTCCAGAGCCTCGAACCGGGGTAGCGCCCATTCGTGAACGACCAGGGATTCGGAGTGCATGAATGGCATGTAGAAGAACTGCCGGCGCTGCGGCTCGAACCCGGCGTCCAGGCCGGCGGCAACCGCCTCCTGGGCGAGGACCAGCGCCATGCCGTCCGTCGCAAAGGCCTGCGACGAACCACGGTGTAGCTGCCGGCTGAACTGGTCGAGAACGATAATCTCCGCCAGACGTCCCTCAGGGGTCGACCGCCATTCGACGGCCTCGCCAAGTGCAACAGCCGCATGCAGCCCTGCGAACCGCTCCGCGAGCTTTTGGTCGAACGCAGCATCGCCCGAGAACCAGTCCTTTGGACCGTGTTCCACGAACCAGAAATCCAGCACCGCCTGTGTTTCGCCCATCGTCTGCTCCCTTGCTGCGACCGGGGTCGCACAATAAGGTTGCGCGGCGACTTGTCAAAGACGCCTGAACATCGGTTGCCCTGGCTGTTTTTGCAAACCGTTCGCAATAGATCTTGACTTCGCAACCCAGACAACGGATATCGTTGCAAATCGTTCGCATTTTCAGAAATCGGCACTGAGTCCGGAGTTCTCTTCTTCATGTCAGACCGCGTAATCAACCGGGGCCTGAGCGATCGAGCCTCGTCCACGATGCAGGACGTGCTCGCGGGTCGGCGCAGCCTTGGCCGCTCCTGGTGGCTGTTCGCCGGCCCTGCGGTGGTTGCCTCCATCGCCTATATGGACCCGGGCAATTTCGCGACCAATATCCAGGCCGGGGCCGGCTATGGCTACACACTTTTGTGGGTCGTGCTGATGGCCAATCTCATCGCGATGCTCTTCCAGGGGCTGTCGGCCAAACTGGGTATCGTCACCGGCCGTAACCTTGCCGAAATGTGCCGTGACCGGTTTCCGCTGCCCGTGGTCCTTGTCATGTGGCTCGTCAGCGAGATCGCGGCGATGGCGACGGATCTCGCCGAGTTCCTGGGCGGCGCGATCGGCTTGTCGCTGCTGCTGGGCATGCCGCTGTTCTGGGGCATGGCGGTCACCGCGATCGTGACCTATGCCATCCTGCTGCTTGAGCAACGCGGGTTTCGTCCGCTGGAACTGGTCATCGGCGGCCTGGTAGCGCTGATCGGCGCCTGCTACGTGATCGAGGTCTTCATCGCCCCGATTTCGTGGGGCGATGCCGCGGCGGGCCTTGTGACGCCGATAATGCCGGACGCCAATGCGCTGATGATCTCGGTCGGGATAATCGGGGCCACGGTCATGCCACACGCGGTATTTCTGCATTCGGGCCTCACCCAGCACCGTGTCAGGCTCGAGAACCAGGAACAGCGGAAGCGGCTGGTGAAATTCTCCAACCGCGAGGTGGTCATTGCCCTGGCGGTGGCCGGAATGGTCAATATTGCCATGGTGATGATGGCCGCGGCGGCGTTCCATGCCGGGCACAGCGAAGTGGCGGAGATCGAAACGGCCTATCACACCCTCACCCCTTTGCTTGGTTCGGCGGCGGCGGCGGTTTTCCTGGTTTCCCTGATCGCCTCCGGCGTCTCCTCATCGGTCGTGGGAACCATGGCGGGCCAGCTTATCATGCAGGGCTTCGTGGGCTTCCGCATTCCGATCTGGTTGCGGCGGCTGATCACGATGGCGCCGGCCTTCATCGTCGTCGGCATGGGTGTCAACGCGACGCAGGCGCTGGTCATCAGCCAGGTGATCCTGTCCATCGCCCTTCCCGTGCCGATGATCGCGCTGCTGATCTTCACCCGTGACCGCGCGGTGATGGGAGAGTTCGCCAATCGCCGACTGACCAATATCGCCGCAGTTCTTGGCGCAACGATCGTCTTGACGCTCAATTTCGTGCTCCTCGCGGCGACCTTTGGAGTGCCCATTCCTCTGATCGGGTGACGGCGCGCCGGAACGCCGGGCATTCTTTGCAGCGGATTCACCTTGCCGAAACAGGACTGAGGTATGAACCTTGGTGTCTTCGCGCTTGCGAAGCCAGCAAGGAAAGGTGCGCGCCATGTCACAAAGCGCCAACGCACTCGAGATATCCGGCCTTTGCAAGACGTTCGACCGGCCGGCGGTCGATCACCTGGACCTCGAAGTCCGGCGCGGGGAATTCTACGCCCTGCTCGGCCCGAACGGCGCAGGCAAGACAACGCTCCTGCGCATGGTTGCCGGGCTGTTGCACCCCGACGCGGGCAGCATCAAGGTGCTCGGCGTCGATGCACTGGCTGATCCCGTAGAGGCCAAACGCCGGATAGCCTGGGTCTCCGACGAACCGATGGTCTATGACCGGCTCACCCCGCTCGAATATCTCGAATTCGTCGCCGGGCTTTGGGAAATCGGGGCCGCCGATGCCGAAACGCGTTCCCGCGAGCTTCTGGATTGGCTTGGGCTTTCCCCCCATGCCAACGAGCGGTGCGGCGGCTTCTCCAAGGGAATGCTTCAAAAAGTGGCGCTGGCCGGGGCCCTGGTGCACGATCCCTCGCTGATCATACTGGATGAACCCCTGACCGGCCTCGACGCAGGTTCGGCCCGGCAGGTCAAGTCCGTGCTCAAGGACAAGGTACGCGGCGGGGTAACGATCATCATGACCACCCACATCCTCGAGGTTGCCGAGCGCATGGCGGAACGGATCGGGGTGATCGACCATGGCCGGCTGATCGCGGAAGGCACGCTGGACGAACTGCGTGGCCAGACCGGGCGCGAGCAGACCACGCTCGAGGATGTCTTTCTCGATCTGGTCGCGCGCGAAGGCGTGGCTGCATGAGCAGTCCCACCGTATCGCTGTGGTGGTTCGCGCGACACGAGATGCGCCTGAACTGGCGCGACTGGATGGGGATGATGCTGGGCGGCAGGCGCCGCAGAACGGCCTTCGTCGTTCTCGGGCTTGTTGCTGTCGCTGCCATGCTGCACCTGATCGCGAGCGTCATGGTGGGCCCCTGGTTGAGGGCTGGTGTTGTTCCGGACAAGCACACCCTGGTCATGCTCACCGGCGGGGGCCTGCTCTTCTGGGCGGTGATGTTGTCCCAGGCGCTGGAATCGGTCACCCGCGGCTATTACGGGCGCGCGGATCTCGACCTGATCCTAGCCTCGCCCGCGCCCGCGACCAAGCTCTTCGCCATCCGAACCGGCGCCATCGCCCTCAGCACCACCACGTTGTCGGCCCTTCTCGCCGCGCCAGCCATAGACATGCTCGCCTGGTATGGCGGGGCGCAATGGCTCGCCGGATATGGCGTGCTGCTGGCCCTTGGGGCGGCGGCGACCGGTATTTCGGTTCTGGTCACCCTTGGATTGTTCCGGCTATTCGGCGCCAGGCGCACGCGGCTGGTATCGCAGATTCTCGCCGCAGTGATCGGTGCCGGCTTCGTCATTGGCATCCAGGCCGCGGCGATCCTTGGCTATGGCCGGTTGTCCCGGGCCTCAATCCTCTCCTCGGATAGCCTGGCGAACGCCGCCCCCGATCCTTCGAGCATCCTCTATCTGCCGGCCCGGGCCTTCATGGGCGATCCCATGGCCTTGCTCTCGGTGATGGTCGCCGGGTTCGGACTGCTGGCCGTTGTCATCGCCGCCACGTCAAACGGCTTTGCGCGCCTTGCCATCGCCGCCACCGGAGTGGGGGAACATGACCGGGGGAAAACCAGCGTTCTCAAGCGTTTCATGCCCGGCTCCCAACGCGCGGCCATGCGCCGCAAGGAATGGCGCCTCTTGCGGCGCGACCCCTGGCTGATTTCGCAAACGCTGATGCAGGTCTTCTACCTCGTACCGCCGGCCCTTTTGCTGTGGCGCAATTTCGGCGCCGATGCCAGCGCCTATGTCATCGTGGTGCCGGTGATCGTGATGGCGACCGGCCAGCTGGCGGGCGGTCTTGCCTGGCTCGCCGTTTCCGGCGAAGACGCGCCGGACCTCGTCGCCATCGCTCCCCTGCCCCCGCGTGCCATTCTGACCGCCAAGATCGAGGCGATCCTGGGCGCGGTTGCGATCGTGGTGTTGCCTCTGGTCGCGATCCTTGCCGTGCTCTCGCCCGGCATGGCCGCAATTACCTTTGGCGGCGCCGTCATTTCTGCCATTTCGGCAACGGCCATCCAGATCTGGCATCGCGTCAAGGCCCGGCGGGCCATGTTCCGCCGCCGCCAGGTCGCGTCACGCACCGCGACCTTGTCCGAGGCATTCTCCTCGATATTGTGGGCAGGTGCGGCAGCGGTGGCCGCCGCCAACTTGTGGATATTTGCAGTGATTACCGGTGTGCTTGCACTTGGGGTCCTCGGAATTGCCCGCCTGTTGGCGCCGCGCCGGACAGCCTGACGACCAGTTGGCATGAAAACGGCGGCACGCGCGTGCCGCCGTTTTCGCCCCGGGGGAGGATGCCCAGGGTAGAACAATCAGTTCCCGCTGACCGGTTCCTCGTGCCGCGAATGCTCGGTGACGATGCTGGTGTCCAGAACCTTCTGCAGATTGGCCGCATGGCGGAACGAGGGTTCGTGGGTTTCCCCCGCCCTGACCGCGGCGATGAAACGCTGATAGTTGTTGGGAACCTTCTTCACCCTGATCTTGCGCCAGGTGGCCGTTTCCACGTCATCGCCCAGACACACCCGCAAGTGCGACTTGTCAGGAGCGTGCTGCACCTCGATGCCGCCCTTGTCACCGTAGACGCGCAAGCGCAATTCGTTCATGTGGCCGGGGGCCCAGCGTGTGGCGTGCATCACGCCAAGCGCGCCATTGCCGAATTCAAGCGACATGGTGAAGCTGTCATTGGCGTCGAGCACATATTCGCCGATACGGTCGTCCTTGGCCTTGTGGAACGCCTTCTGGCGCCCGAAGACCCGGGCGATATCGCTGCCGGCACCGAAGCTGGCGAAATCGGCGATATGGATACCGATGTCTCCCAGCGTGCCGTTGGAACCGTGCGCGGTGGACAGACGCCAAAGCCAGCGCTGCTCGGTGCGCCAGTCGCCCCAGGCCCTGGAGACAAGCCAGCTCTGCAGGTAGGAGGCCTCGACGTGCTTTACCCCGCCGATCGCCCCGTCGAGCACGAGCTGGCGGGCCGCGTGCAGTTCAGCGACATTGCGATAGCTCAGGTTCACCATGCCGACGAGGCCTGCCGTCTCCGCCTTGTCGGCCATCTCGGCCGCGTGGGCATAGTCGGTGGCCAGCGGCTTCTCGCAGAAGACGTGCTTGCCCGCCTTGAGCACCTGCAGGGTCGTGGGATAGTGCGCATTGTCCGGGGTCACATTGGCGACCGCGTCGAATTCGCCCCAGGCGAGCGCGTCATCGAGCGAGGTGAATGCGCGCTCGATGCCGTGGGTCGCATTGAAGGCCTTGAGCCGGTCGGGATCGACATCGACCGATCCAACCACCTCCACGCCGGGAATGGCGGAGAACCCGATTGCGTGCCCCTTCGCCATCGCGCCGGTGCCAAGCACCAAAAGGCGCACCCTGGATCTCGCGCTCATCGATAGCCTTCCTCGCCGTCCTTGTGCAGGCGCGGACCGCGTTCCTCGATCTTCTCAAGAGCCTTGTCGACCGGAACATTGGGCGCCGCCGTCACGTCGCCTTTCAGGCCATTGGGATTGTGTGCCCAGCGCACCGCGTTCCGCAGCACCTTGCCCACCGTCTCGTCGTGGTAGGTCGGATAGGTCTCGTGGCCCGGACGGAAATAGAAGATGTTGCCCGCGCCGCGCCGGTAGGTCAGGCCGGAGCGGAAGACTTCGCCGCCCTGGAACCAGGAAATGAACACTGTTTCCAGCGGCTCGGGAACCGAGAATGGTTCCCCGTACATTTCTTCGTTTTCGAGTTCGAAATACTCGGGCAGTCCGGCGGCGATGGGATGACCGGGGTTGACGACCCACAGCCGCTCGCGCTCGCCCGCCTCGCGCCATTTCAGCGCGCACGGGGTGCCCATGAGCCGCTTGAAGATCTTGGCGAAATGCGCGGAGTGCAGAAGGATCAGCCCCATGCCTTCCCAGACGCGCTGCGCCACGCGCTCGACGATCTCGTCGTCGACCTTGCCGTGCGCGGCATGTCCCCACCACAGCAGGACGTCGGTCTCTTTCAGGCGCTCCGCGGTCAGTCCATGTTCGGGTTCCTGAAGGGTGGCGGTTTCCGCGACAATATCGCCCTCCATGCGCAGCGCCTCGGCGATGCGGCTGTGCATCCCGTCAGGGTAGTTTTTGGCAACGATCCTGTTGGTCTGCTCGTGGACATTTTCACCCCAGACCAGGGCCTTGATAGTCATTTCTCCATACTCCGGTATTCAGCCTCCGCCTGAGGGCTGGACCGGACCAATTCCGGCAGTCCCTCGCTTCGGCCTTGTCTGCTTGTCGTTCTGGTTCCGCTTCCGCCTGCCGTGTTGGTCGTCCCACCACCAGGTCCAGAACCTGGGGGATTTCGCCGGCGAAGGTGGCTTGTCGGGCCTTCCAAAGCGCTTTGGAAAAAGGTTCGGACTTGAATCGCCGCTCGGCTCGATCCCGTCACGGCATTTCTGGCTTGCTCCTTCAGAGTTTCGAGACCCCCGGCACGCGGCCGGAGATCGGGGTATCAGGCGCCGATCGGCCGGCCATCCTTGTCGAAAAGATGCGTCAGACCGGCCATGGGCGAGAGATGCAGGACGTCACCGGGACGGTTGGTCGTCGTCCCCGCCTCACGCACGATCAGCGGCTCCTCGGTACCGATATCGACATAGACATAGCTGTCCGCGCCAAGATTTTCCGAGTGTATGACCTTGCCTGTCCACTCCCCGTCATCGGGCTTGATCTCGATGTGCTCGGCACGAATGCCAAGGGTGTGCGCCTTGTGCCTGGCCGCGAACTCGCCATTGAGGAAGTTCATCCTGGGCGACCCGATGAAGCCGGCTACGAACAGGGACTGCGGTTTCTCGTAGAGTTCGAGCGGAGTGCCGATCTGCTCGACAATCCCGTCGCGCAGCACGCAAATGCGATCGGCCAGGGTCATCGCCTCCACCTGGTCATGGGTCACATAGATCATGGTGACGTTCTGCATCTGCGAGTGCAGCTTGGCGATTTCGAGCCGCATGGCCACGCGCAGCGCCGCGTCGAGGTTCGACAGGGGCTCGTCGAACAGGAACACGCGCGGGTCCCGGGTGATCGCCCGACCGATGGCCACGCGCTGGCGCTGACCGCCCGAGAGCTGCTTGGGGAGCCGGTCGAGCAGTTTCTCGATCTGCAGCATCTCGGCTGCTTCGCGAACACGCTTGTCGACGTCGTCCTTGGAGCCCCCGCCCAGCTTGAGACCGAACGCCATGTTCTCGTAGACGGTCATATGCGGATAGAGCGCATAGGACTGGAACACCATGGCGATGCCGCGCTTGGAGGGGGCGAGCCCGTTCACCACCTTCCCGTCGAAGGTCAGCGTGCCCGACGTGATGTCTTCCAGTCCGGCGATCAGGCGCAGCAAGGTGGACTTGCCGCATCCCGAGGGGCCGACGAAAACCATGAATTCGCCAGACTTGATGGTCATGTCGACGCCTTTGATCACGTCGACGGCGCCGAAGGACTTCCGGATGTCCTTGAGATGAAGTTCAGCCATCTGTTCTCCCCCGATATCGGTTCCGCATGGTTTGTGCCGCCAGGTCCGCGGGCCTTGCATGGTTCATGTTGCTAGCCTTTCACGCCGCCGGCGGTCAGGCCCGAGATGATCTTGCGCTGGAAGATCAGCACCAGCACGACCAGCGGCACGGTCACGATCACGGACGCCGCCATGATCGAACCCCACGGGATTTCATGCTGGGTACCGCCCGAAAGCAGCGCGATCGCCACTGTGACCGTGCGGGTGGCATTGGACGAGGTGAAGGTCAGCGCGAACAGGAACTCGTTCCAGGCCGCGATGAACGCCAAAAGGCCCGTGGTGACCAGGGCCGGCCACATCAGGGGCAAAAAGACCTTGGTGATGATTACCCAGGGGCTGGCCCCGTCCACGATCGCTGCCTCCTCGATCTCGATGGGCAGATCGCGCATGAAGGTGGTGAGCACCCACACGGTAAAGGGCAGCGTGAAGATCGTGTAGGAGAAGATCAGCGACCACAGCGTGTTGTAGATGCCGAAGAACCGGATCACCTCGAACAGGCCCGCCAGCACGGCCACCTGGGGGAACATCGACACCGACAGGATGGTGAGCAGCAGAAGCGAGCGGCCGCGGAACTGGACACGGGACAGGGCATAGGCCGCCGTTACCGCGAGCAGCAACGCCAGCACGACCACGCTTGCGGCGACAACGATGGAGTTGAACAGGTTCTGCACGAAACTGCCCGACGTCAGCACGTTGATGTAATTGCCCCAACTGATCGAGTGCGGGTAGTACTGCACCCGGAACAGATCGGTGCCTTTGGCGAAGCTGGTGATGATCGCGTAATAGAACGGGAAGACCGACACCAGCACGATGATGACGACAGCCAGGTAGAACAGGCTGCGCTTGGTCAGGGTCCACAAGCTCATCTTGCACCTCCGCCGAGATTGACCTTGCCCAGCCAGATATAAAGGATCGTCATCACGGCAATGATCAGGAACAGAAGCGTCGATTCAGCCGATCCGTAGCCGAAGTTGTTGAAGGCGAAGAGGTTCTGCTGCGCAAGCACCGACATGGTCTGGGTCTGCGTCATGTTCGGGGTGAGGACATAGACCAGGTCGAATATGCGCATGGCGTCGAGCACGCGGAAGATGACGGCGACCATGAGCGCCGGCCGCACCAGCGGCAGTGTGATGCGCCAGAACACCTTGAGCGGATGAACGCCGTCGATCCTGGTGGCCTCGTAGATGTCCTTGGGGATCATCTGCAGGCCGGCGAGGATCAGCAGCGTCATGAACGGGGTTGTCTTCCATACGTCCACGATGACGATCGAGGTCATCACGGTGTCCGGATTTACCGTCCAGGCGATCTTGTCCTGGATCAGGTGCAGCCTGAGCAGCATGTCGTTGATGATGCCGAACTGGTCGTTCAGCATCCAGGCCCACATCTTGGCGGAGACAATGGTGGGGATGGCCCACGGCACCAGGATGGCGGCGCGCACGATGCCGCGCCCCTTGAACTCGGCATTCAGGATCAGCGCCACCATCATGCCAAGGATCGTCTCCAGCGCGACCGAAACGACGCCGAAGCGCAAGGTGTTCCACACCGCGTTCCACCACTTGGGATCGACGAGAATGCCCGAATAGAAGGTCTTGCCGCTGGGCAGCGTGATCCAGGAGAAGTAGTTCTTGAACCCGATCCAGTCCGCGCCGGTATAGATGTTGTCCAGCGTGGCATTGGTGAAGCCGAAATAGATCGAGCGGAACAGCGGCCAGCCGGCAACCACTGCCAGCGCAACCACCATGGGAACCAGAAAGATCCCCGCAGCACGGAGGCGCTCCGCCTGCAGTTCTGAATGATGTTGGCGGACCCTGCCCACTCCCGCAAGCGTGTCCGTTGCCGCGTCGTTGCTCATTGACCTCCCCCGTTCAATAGCACCGCGTTGTCAGTCTGCAGCTTTTTCGGGCCGCGGTTCAAGCCATGATTGCACAAGTCTTCTGGGCTTTGGGCCGCCGGCAGACACTTGCGGCCACGAGATGGCACTGCAGTCGGTCAGTAAAGGGTTGGGCGACCCCGAAGGATCGTCCAACCCCTGGTCGGGAGGAAAGGCTTACCAGCCAGAGCCCTTGAGCTGGGTGAGCTGGGCTTCGAGAAGCGCAAGGTTGTCCTCGGCGCTGCCCTGGCCGGCCAGGGTATTGTGGACCGCGGTCCAGAAGTCGGAGGAGACTTCGTTGTACTTGGCCTTGGTCGGAGCCGACGGACGCGGCACGGCGTTCAGGAACACGTCCTTCCAGCGCGGGATGATCGGGGCGGCCTTGGCCACGTCCGGATCGTCATAGGTCGCGATGAGGGTCGGCAGGTTGGTCTGCTCGATGGCGCGGCGCTTCTGCTCGTCCGGCGAGGACAGGAACAGGGCAAGCTGCTTGGCCTCGTCAGGATGCTTGGAGTACTTGGAAACCGCGATGTTCCAGCCGCCAAGGGTTGCCGCCGACTTGGTGTCGCCGCCAGCCGACGGAAGCGTGGTCACGTCGAACTTGCCCTTGATCGGGGAGTCGGCGCCATTGCCCAGCTGATAGGCATAGGGCCAGTTGCGCATGAACACGGCATTGCCAAGCTGCCACACGCCGCGGGCTTCTTCTTCCTGGTAGCCGAGCACGCCGTCCGGAGCGATCGTTCCGACCCAGCTCTTGGCCTCGTTGAGCGCCGCCACGGCCTGCGGGTTGTTGATCGAGATCGTGCCATCGGGCTCGACGATCTGGCCGCCGCCATAGGACTTGACCCATTCAAGGGCATCGCAGGTCAGGCCTTCATAGGCATTGCCCTGGAACACGAAGCCCCACATGTCCTTGTTTCCAGCCTCACGCTCCTTGTCCATGATGAACTTGGCGGTTTCAGCCATCTCGGTCCAGGTCTTGGGGACCGGCTTGTTGTACTTCTCAAGAAGGTCCTTGCGGTAGTAGAGGGCCGGCGCGTCGGTGAACAGCGGCAACGCAACCAGCTTGCCGTTGGCCGTCTGCGACTCGATGATCGAGGGGAAGTAGTCCTTGATCACGTCCTTGGCGGCGTCGGTCAGGTCGAGGAACTGGTCGGCGAGCTGCGGCGCCCAGATCACGTCGGTCTGATAAAGGTCGATGTCCGAATTGCCAGCGGCCAGCCACAGGCGATACTGGGCGAACTGGTCGGTGGTCGAGGACGGCATCGGCACGATCGTCACGTGGTTGCCGGTCGCCTTCTCGAAACGATCGAGTTGCGACTGCAGGAACTTCAGGCCGGTGCCGGTATCACCGGACACGATCGAAAGATCGGCGGCCTGCGCACCGATCGCGAGCATGGTCGCGCCGGAAAGCAAGCCAACGAGCAAGGCGTTAAGTTTCATTGTTTCCTCCCAAAGGAACACGGTGTCAGCCAGGAGGTGCTGGAGAACGGGCGGCCCTGAAAGACCGCGATCCTCTCCCCTGCATTCTCCGTCCAAAACGCTTTGGAGCCAACATGCAACCCGTCGGCAGTTTTTTTCCAAAGCGCTTTGGATAAGGCTCGCAGACGACCCGGCACCTGTCAAGCCGAAAAGAAATGACGGCCGTTCGCGTTGGTTTCGCGCGGCCTCGGACACCAGGCAGCCCAGCCGCCCTGTCGGCAGGCGCAATCAGTTTGAGCTTGCACCCTGGGCCCCAAAGCGCTTTGAATGCCGCCCGAAGGGGAAATCCATGAATCTCAAAAGCCTCGCCGAGCAGCTCGGCCTGAGCCCCACAACGGTTAGCCGCGCGCTGAACGGATATCCTGAAGTCAGCGATTCGACGCGCCAGCGGGTGGCGGAGGCCGCGATGCGCCTGGGGTATCGGCCAAATGTGAGCGCGCGGCGTCTCGCCACGGGGCGCGTGGGAGCAGTTGGCGTGTTCCTGCCGGCCCAGGGCAGTGTCGCACTAGGCCCGCATACAAGTGAATTTCTCTCCGGCCTGGCCTCGCGCATGGCTCACGAGGAGATCGACATCGTGGTGAGCCCGCTCGAGACCGAGGACGAGGTTCCCGCCTATCACCGCCTGGTCTCGACCAAGCGCGTGGACGCAGTGGTCATCTCCAGCCCGGCGATTTCGGACCAGCGGGTCAAGGTGCTTTCGGACCTCAAGATGCCATTCGCGCTTCATGGACGCACCGATATCGGCATCCCGCACGCATGGCTCGACATCGACAACCAGGGCGGCCACTACGCGGCAACATCGCACCTGATCGAACTCGGCCACCGCCGCATCGCGCTGATCAACGGGCCGGCGGGAATGACGTTTTCCGCGCACCGCGAAGCGGGCTATCGGGCGGCGCTGGCGGCCGGAGGCATTGCGGTCGACACGGCACTGATCGGCAACGATATCTTCACCGACGAAACCGGGTTTCGGCAGGCCGAACTCTTCCTGGCCACAAGACCTCGCCCCACCGCGATCATCGCGGGATCGATGATGAGCGCGCTCGGCGCATTCCGCGCCATCCGTTCGGCCGGCCTGGAACTGGGACGCGACGTGTCCATGATCGCCCACGACGACGTGTTTCCCTATCTGAACGCCGACCGGATGGTGCCCACGATGTCCACCATGCGCTCCCCCATCCGCGATGCGGGCAGCCGCATCGGCGAGATGGTGCTCCAGCTTCTTGCCGGCGCACCGGTGGAACAACTCTGCGAGGTCTGGCCGGTCGAGCTGGTGCTTCGCCAGTCGACATGTCCGGCGCCCTAACCCTGGTCCTTTTTCGCCGGCCCATTTGTCGGCAGGTTCAATGCGTTAATCGCAAGGTTACCATGACACCAATGATTTTGCGGTCCTAGGATTGCATTCACTTCCCTTGGCCATGCTGCCGGCGGTGGGAAGAGGTGCGGGCTTTGAGTGGTGGTGCGTTCCAGGAGATGCTGATATTCGCGGCCGGCGCCGTTTCTGCATTGCTGGCGGCGCTGATCCTGTCGCGTCTTCGCGCCCGCAGCGAGGGTGGGCGGATATCGGACCTGCGGCAGGAGCTTGAGACGGCCCGCGTCGAAAACACCGTCATGGCGGTGATTGCGCAACATGCCAGCGACGGGTTGGTGATCCAGGACATCCAGGGTCGGATCGAGTGGTCGAACCCCGCCTATTCAAGGATGACCGGCTATAGTGCCGAGGAGTTGCGCGGGCGCAAGCCGCAGGAATTCGTCCTGCCGCCAGAGGACCGGCTCACGCCCGAGGAGATCGAAGACTTCAGGTACGACATTTCTTCGGGTGCCCTCGATTCCTTCGAGATCATCCGCAATGTGCGCAAGAACGGCGAGTTCTTCTGGAACCAGCTCGGCTTTGCGGTCGTCAATCACATGGGCACGCGCGAACCCAAGGTGATCGTCATTGCCCGCGATGTGACCGAACAGATCGAACGCGAAGAGGCCCTAAAGCGCGCCAAGGAAGATATCCAGCGCCGCGCCGAGCACGACATTCTCACCGGGTTGCCCAACCGCATGAAACTTGCCGGCTATTTCGCCAGCGAGATGCAGGCCGCGGGCGACAGCGGCGAGAGGATCGGCGTGTTGCACGTCGATCTCGACCGCTTCAAGAAGGTCAATGACGCGCTTGGGCATGACGCGGGCGACGCAGTTCTGGTGCATGCGGCCAATGTGATGAGCGCCCAGGTTCGCAAGAAGGACCTGGTTTGCCGCTTCGGCGGCGACGAGTTCATAATCGTGTGCCCGGGCCTGCCGGGGGTCGACGCGCTCGAAACGCTCGCAGGCCGGATCATAAGGCAGCTCACCAAGCCTATGCAGTGGGGCGGACAAAGCATCGCGATCGGGGCCAGCATCGGCATCGCCCTGTCGAACTCGCAGACCCGGGACCAGAATGAGGTGATGAAGCAGGCCGATATCGCGCTCTATGAAGCCAAGAATCGCGGGCGCAATGGTTATGTCTGCTACACACCGGACCTGGGCGAGACGGTAGCGCGGCGCAACGCGATATCGTCAGACCTCGGCCAGGCCATCGCCGGAAACGAGATCAGCGTGGTGCTGCAGCCGCAGTTCGACCTCAAGCACAACAGGGTCCGGGGCCTTGAGGCGCTGGTGCGCTGGTACCATCCTGCCAGGGGTGTGTTGCTGCCGGCCGAATTCCTGCCCGCCGCCGAAATCCAGGGGTGCATGCAGGCCATAGACCAGATTGCGATCGACGGCGCGCTCGACGCCCTGAAAATGCTGCGTGGCGAAGGGCATGAGGGGATGAGCGTCTCGATCAATGTCTCGGCGCGCACCCTCACCCAGAAGGGCTATGTCGACAAGCTCAAGTGGGAGGTCGAGACACGGGGGCTGGAGCCGCGCGACGTGGTGGTCGAGGTGCTGGAGACCATCGTGATCGAGGGCCGAGACAATGTCGCGGCCCAGACCATAGCCGCCCTCTCGGAAGCGGGCTTCGCGGTCGAACTCGATGATTTCGGCATCGGGTATTCGGGTCTGGTCAATCTCACCCGGCTGCCGATCCAGGGGGTCAAGATCGATCGTTCCCTTGTGCAGGATCTCCCCTTTGACAGCACCGCGCAGACCGTGGTGCGCGCGATCTTCAGGCTCTGCGAGGATCTCGATCTCAGTGTGGTTTCAGAGGGCGTCGAACGTTCCGAACAGGCTCTGTTTCTCCAGCAGATCGGGGGGCATGTGGTTCAGGGCTTCGGAATTGCCCGTCCCATGGCCGCCAAGGACCTGCTTGGCTGGATGAACCGGTTACGCGAAGGCATGACGCTGCCTGTCCTTGAGGGCGCGGAGGCCCTGCGTCGAAGCCATTAGCCCCCTGCCCTTTGCGCTCGTCTACGAACGGTCAAAAGCGGCGATGGAACCCGGCTTCATCTCTATGGAAAACCCCGGCTGTTCGGGCGGCATATAGGCGGCGTCGCGGATGATGCAGGGGTCGAGGAAGTGCTCATGCAGGTGATCGACATATTCGATCACGCGCCCGGTCCTGGTGCCAGAAACGGCCACATAGTCGATCATGGAGAGGTGCTGCACGTACTCGCAAAGGCCGACGCCGCCGGCGTGGGGCCATACCGGCAATCCGTATTTCGCCGCCATCACCAGCACCGAGAGCACTTCGTTCAGGCCCCCGATCCGGCAGGCGTCGATCTGCACCACGTCGATGGCGCCGCGGGTGATGAACTGCTTGAACATGATGCGGTTCTGGCACATTTCACCGGTTGCGACCCTGATCGGGGCCACCGCCTCGCGGATGCGGCGATGCCCCTCGATGTCGTCGGGGCTGGTGGGTTCCTCGATGAAATAGGGGTTGAAGCGCTTGAGCGCATTGACCCAGTCAATGGCCCGATCGACCTCCCAGACCTGGTTGGCGTCGATCAGCAGCAGGCGGTCGGGGCCCATGATCTCGCGCACGATCTCGAGCCGGCTGATGTCGTCCGCGAGGTCGTGCCCCACCTTCATCTTGAGATGCATGTAGCCTGCATCGACCGCTTCCCTCGCCAGCCGCCGCAGCTTCTCGTTGGAATAGCCGAGCCACCCGGCCGAGGTGGTATAGCAGGGATAGCCTTCAGCGCGCAGGGCGGCGATCCGCTCCTGCTTGCCCGGCTCGGCGGCCCGGAAGATCTCCAGCGCCTCCTGGGGCGTGATCGCGTCGGTGAGGTAGCGAAAGTCGATGATGGAGACGAGTTGCTCGGGACTCATTTCGGCTACGTACAGCCAGACCGGCTTTCCCGCCCGCTTGGCCAGAAGATCCCACACCGCATTGACGACCGCGCCGGTTGCGAGGTGCATGGCGCCCTTGTCCGGCCCGATCCAGCGCAACTGGCTGTCGCCGGTGACATGTGACCAGAACCGGCCCGGGTCTTGCTCAATCCAGTCCAGATCGAGCCCCACCACACGCTCGCGCAGCGCCTCGATGGCTAGACAGACGACTTCGTTGCCGCGACCAATGGTGAACGTGAGTCCATGTCCCTCCATGTCGGCGTCCGTGCCGAGGATCACGTATGCAGCCGAATAATCGGGGTCCGGATTCATCGCGTCCGAGCCGTCAAGGCTCTGCGAAGTGGGAAACCTGAGGTCGAAAGTCTTGAGGCTGGCAATCTTCATGATGTCACGTTCCGGCATTGCCCGGGCTCGGCAAGCCGAAGCCCGGCCGGCCGCACCCAGGGGCCCCCTGTTCTTCTAGCTCGTCCAGCCGCCGTCTATCACGTGCGTCTGGCCTGTGGTGAAGGTCGCGGTCGCAAGGTAGAGCGCGAGCTCCGCGATTTCCTCGGGGCGGCCGATGCGCCCTATGGGCTGGCGGGCGATGAATGCCGCCCGGGCCTTTTCGTAGTCGCCCTGTTCGCGCAGGCGTTGCTGCAGCGAGGGGGAGTCGACCGTGCCGGGACAGATCGCATTGCACAGGATTCCCCGGGTGACGAAATCCTTGGCCACCGACTTGGTCAACCCCACGACCGCCGCCTTGGTGGTGGAATAGACGAAACGGTTGGGCACGCCGGCAACGCTGGAGGCGACGGAGGCCATATTGATGATCGAACCGCCGCCGCCCTCGATCATGGCGGGAAGGAATGCGCGGATGGTGCGCATCATGGCCCTCACGTTCAGATCGAAGGCGAAGTCGAGGTCCTTCTCGCTCGCCTCGAGAATCGTGCCGTTATGGACGACGCCCGCGCAGTTGAACAGCACATCGACATGGCCGAGGCGCTCCGCGAACGCAGCAATGGCCTCGCCGTCGAGCACGTCCAGCCGTTCGGTGCGGATGCCCGACACGCCGGAAAGCTCTGCCAGTATTTCTTCGTTGATGTCGGTCGCGATGACCGTGGCGCCTTCGCGGGCGAAGAGCTCGGCGGTGGCGCGCCCAATACCCTGTGCCGCCGCCGTCACAACTGCGGTCTTGCCGTCCAGTCGTCCCATTCGTATATCTCCTTGGAAATCCTACTTAATCCGACGCGCCGACCCGTCCACTGTCATCGCGCCGATCGCGTCGAAGTCCCAGGCTATACCGATTCCCGGTTCGTCGCTGGGAACCGCGTGCCCGTCGCGGATGGTCATCCTGGCGGTGGTGATTTCATCGAGTTGGGGAATGTATTCCACCCACCGCGCATTGGGCACCGCCGCGCAAAGGGAAACGTGCAGTTCCATCAGGAAGTGCGGGCAAACCGCGACGTTGAAGCACTCCGCCATGTGGGCGACCTTGAGCCAGGGCGTGATGCCGCCGATCCTGCCCACGTCGACCTGGACGATGGAGCAGGCGCGCCGTTCCAGGTACTCGCGGAAATGCAGGTGGGAATAAAGGCTCTCGCCCACCGCGATGGGTAGCGAGGTGGATTGCGCCAGGCGCGCATGGCCTGCGATATCGTCGGCCGGCAGGGGCTCCTCAAACCATCCGATATCGAGCGGTTCGTAGTGGCGAGCGCGGCGGATCGCCTCGTCGACATTGAAGGCCTGGTTGGCGTCGGTAAAGATCTCGAAGCCGGGTCCGACCGCTCCTCGAACCGCGCCGATCCGGTCCACATCCTCATGAATGGGCCGCCCAACCTTGAGCTTGCAACCCGCAAAACCCTCTTCGCGCGCCCTGAGCGCGTCCTCGACAAGTGCCGACTTTTCCAGATGCAGCCAGCCCCCTTCGGTGGTGTAGAGCGGCACGGAGGGACGGGCGCCGCCAGCCAGACGGTGCAGGGGCAGTCCGGCGCGGCGACAGCGCAAGTCCCAAAGCGCGGTATCGATGGCCGCAAGCGCGATCGAGGTTATCGCGCCCACCGCCGTGGCGTGGGTCAGAAACAGCAGGTCGCGCCATGTGCGCTCGATGTCCTCGGCTTCGCGTCCGATCAGTGCGGGAGCCAGCGTGCGTTCGAGCAGCGCCATGACCGAATGCCCGCCGGTGCCTATGGTATAGCTGTAGCCGGTGCCGATGGCCCCGTCGGCATCGGTGATGCGGACGATGGGGGTCTCCTGGGAGACAAAGGACTGGATGGCGTCGACCCGTTTCACCTTGGGTCTGAGGTCGACCATGAGCAGTTCGACGCTGGCGATCCTTGCCATTTCAGGCTCTCACACTTTCACCCGACGACTGGTCGAACAGATGCAGGCGCGAAAGGTCGAGGACGAAATCAAGGCTCTCGCCCGGCTCGACGGGACGCGGATTGAGCATCTTCGCCTGCACTTCCTGCCCGCCAAGTTCGGCAAAGAGCAGCGTTTCGGTGCCCAGCGGTTCGGAGATGGGCACCGGCCTCCTGACGCGGAGCACCTCGGCGCTACCGTGCAGGGAATGCCCCTCGGGGGCCATGGCCTCGGGCCGGAAGCCCAGTATGACGTCCTGGCCGGGAGTGACGCGGGACGACAGATCGTGCGGCAATGGCACCAGCAGCCCATCCGCCAGTCGCACGCCGAGCACGCCCTCCTCGCTTTCCACGCGCCCCGGTATCTGGTTCATCGGCGGCGAACCGATGAATCCGGCCACGAAGGTGTTGCGCGGCCGGTCAAAGACCTGAGCCGGCGTGCCGACCTGCTCGATATGCCCGTCGCGCATGATGACGATGCGGTCAGCCAGCGTCATGGCTTCCACCTGGTCGTGGGTGACGTAGATGACCGTCGTGGCGACACGCTGGTGCAGCTTCTTGATTTCGACGCGCATCTGCCCGCGCAGCTTGGCATCGAGATTGCTCAGCGGCTCGTCGAAAAGAAACACGTCGGGATTGCGCACGATGGCGCGACCCATGGCGACGCGCTGGCGCTGGCCGCCGGACAGGTTGGCGGGGAGCCGGTCCATGTAGTCGCCAAGCCCGAGGATCTCGGCCGCATCGGCCACGCGCTGCTCGATCTCCTGGGGCGAGTGCCGGGCGATCTTGAGGCCGAAGCCGAGATTCTCGCGCACGGTCATGTGCGGATAAAGGGCGTAGGACTGGAAGACCATCGAGATATTGCGCGAGCGCGGCGGCAGGTCGTTGACCACCCTGTCACCGATGCGGATCGTGCCGTCCGTGATTTCCTCGAGCCCGGCGACCATGCGCAGCGTGGTCGACTTGCCGCAGCCCGACGGCCCGACCAGGACCACGAATTCATTGTGCGCCACTTCCAGGTCGATGCCGTGCACGACCTCCATGTTGCCATAGCGTTTGGCGACTTTTTGCAGAGATACCTGAGCCACGCCCTACCCCTTGACCCCGCCGAACGTCAGTCCGGCGATCAGATGTTTCTGGATGATGAAGGTAAGCACCAGCGCCGGCACGATGATGAGCACAGCCATGGCGCTCATGCCGGCCCAGTCCACCGTGAATTGCGCGGTGAAATCCATGAGCCCTACCGGCATGGTCTTGGATGCGGTTGTGCGCGTCAGCTGGCTGGCAAGCGCGTATTCGTTCCACGATGTGAGAAAGGCGAAGATCGCGGCCGACGCCAGCCCTGATCGCGCCAGCGGGAACTCGACCTTCCAGAAGGCCTGCCAGCGGGTGCAGCCGTCGATCTGGGCGGCTTCGGACAGGTCGACCGGGATCTGGCGGAAGAACCCGTCAGTCAGCCAGATGGTGAATGGAATGTTGATCGCCAGGTAAACGATGATCAGCCCCATCGAGGTGTCGATCAGCCCGAGCCGGGCCCAAAGGATGAACAGGGGAAGCGACAGCGCGACGCCGGGAACCGTACGCGAGAGCATGAAGGCGAGGAACAGGGCGCCCTTGCCCTTGAACCTGAAGCGGGCGAAGGCGTAGCCGCCCATCATCCCGATGGCGATGGCGATCGCCGTGGATGTCACCGAGATCACCATGGAGTTGACGAAGTAGTCGAGCACGGGAATGCCCTGCTGGCGTTCGGGCAGCAATCCGAAAATCCCGAGGAAATTGTTCAGGTTCGGGTTTTGCGGGATCCAGACCGGCGGGCGCGCCAGGATTTCGACATTGGGCCGGAAGGCGGTCAGCACGACCCAGAGACCCGGCACGCAAAGGATCGCCATGGCGATGAAGACGCCGATGCGAATGGCCCAGCGTTGCCAGGGCTTTTCGATGGTCAGGCGATTGCTCATTGCGCACCTCCCATGAAGACGCGCGCCTTGACCAGCTGGCGGTAGAAATAGAACGTGAACACGATCGAGAGAATGATCGAGATATAGCCCATGGCGTTGGCCATCCCCATCTGGCTGTTCTGGTAGCCGACACGGGTCATCAGCGTCCAGATGAGTTCGGTGCGGCCGGCGGGTCCGCCATTCGTCATGATCTTCACCATGTCATAGGCGCGCGCCACGTCGAGCGAACGGATCGTCATGGCGATGAAGACGAACGGCATCAGGAACGGCAGGGTGATATGGCGGAACACCTGGAAGGGGTTGCACCCGTCCACCCGCGCCGCCTCGATCGGCTCCTTGGGCAGCGCCAGCAAACCGGCAAGCAGCAGAATGGCGAATACCGAGGTCGACATCCAGATCTCGGCGGTGATGATGGCGAAGTTGGCCAAGGTGCCATCGACAAGCCAGGGGATGGGGTCGCGGATGATGCCGAGGTCGAACAGGGCGTTGTTGATCAGGCCCACGGCATCGTTGAACAGGTACTTGAACTGGAAACCGACGAGGATCGGCGAGAACATCATGGGGAACATCATCACCGTGCGCAGCGTGCGCTGACCCCATGTGATCTTGTTGACCAGAAGGGCGAGGCCCAGGCCGAGCACCAGTTCGAGATTGAGCGTGATAGTGATGAAGACCACCGTGCGGCCGAATGCCCACCAGAAATCGCGATTGGCAAACAGGCGCTGATAATTGCGCAGACCAATGAACTGGTAGAGCGTGGCCGGGCGCGTCAGATTGTAGGGTGTAAGGCTCGACCACAGCGAGACCAGGAGAGGCACCAGCACAACGGCGAGGATCACCAGTATGGCGGGCATCAACAGCAGATAGGGTATCGCACCGGGCGATCTGAGGAATCTGGTCATGGATCCGCTGGCCGATAAGAGTGGAATGCCGGAGGATGGTCCGGTCACCTTCAAGGTCGGGCCCGCCCGGTGGTCAGATTGGCCGGGCGGGCCCGCGCAGGTCGGGAGGATCAGTTCTTCAGCAAACCTGCGTCTTCCATGATCTGGGTCGCCTGGGCTGCTGCCTCGTCCAACGCCTCCTGCGGGGTCTTCTCACCCACGATGGCGGCCTGGAGCTGCGGCCAGATCACATTGGACACCTCGATCCACTGCGCAATCAGCGGCGGGGTGCGGGCATCGGCCAGCGACTGCTCCCAGGTGGCGAACATATCGGCCAGGAAGGGCTTGTTGTTGTCCTTGAACCACTGGACGACATCGGTGAAGACCTTGGTGCGGGTGGGCAAATTGCCGGCCTGCGCTTCCATCATCTCGCTGTCGTAATTGGTCATGAACACCGCGAAGCTGACCGCCGCCGGCTTGTTATCGCACGCCTGGGTGACCGAGAACGAGTGCGATCCGGACCAGCCGCCGCGGACACCCGCGGTGCCGACCGGGGCGACCGCAAGCCCGATATCGCCGGCGATCTTGGAGGAGGCCGGGTCATTGAAATAGGCGGCCCAGCCCGGCCAGTCGAGGTCGATGGCGAGTTGTCCGGCGGCCATGGCCGCACCGATATCGTCCCAGGTGTAGTTGACGGTGCCAGCCGGGACGGCCTTGGCGTCGTAAAGGTCCTTGAACCAGTTCACCGCATCCACGCCAGCCTGCGAATTGAAGATCGGCTTCCAGTTCTCGTCGAACATGTCGCCGCCATTGGCGCGCACGATTTCCATGAACCGGCCGGTCATGCCCTCATCCTTGCCGGCGAACGCGGTGCCGTAAAGGTTCGGGGGATTGGCAAAGAAGATCGCCTGCTGCTTGAATTCGTCGAAGGTTTTGGGCGGGGCGAGATCGACGCCGTACTTGGCCTTGTACTTGGCCTGGTTGTCCGGATCCTCGTAGAGCTTCTTCTGGTAGTACAGGTTCGACACGTCGGTGACGCGCGGCAACTGCACCAGGCGACCATCGACCATGGCGCTCTTGAGGGTGCCGGGAACGTATTTGTCGAGTTCGGACTGCGGCACGAACTCCTTCAGGTCGATATAGAGATCGCCGTATTGCGGGGCGAAGCTGGTGTGGTTGGACCCAACGCACCAGTTGATCGAGCCCGAAGCAATGTCCTGCTTGATCTCCCGGTCGAGGTCGAAGTGATTCTTTGACGAGACGATCTCGACCTTGGCGCCGGTCATTTTCTCCCACTCGGGGATGCGCGTGTAGAGCTTCTCGTATTGCGTGCCGCCGATCAGCTTTACCTTGAGGGTATAGCCGTCGAACTTGCCGTAGTCGAAATCCTGGCCGGAAGCCGTGCCGGCCATAAGGCCGATCGCGCTGGCTGCCAGCATCAGGGTCGCAAGACGTGGTGTTGACATGGTTTCTCCTCCTCGAGCGTGTCAAACCGTCAGATCTGTGCTTGATCATCCATATTTGAATGCTCTATTTGTATGTAAGCACGTTGACGTTAACCCGTCAACGGCTAGCATCGCGGTCGCCAAGCCGCGGGGAGATTCACATGGGCGAAATAGACACCAGCGACCGCTATCGGGCGCCGGCGCTGGACAAGGGCCTGGACATTCTGGAGTTGCTGGCGACGACCGTGGAGGGACTGAGCCAGGCCGAGATCGCCAAGGCGCTCGACCGCAGTCCGAACGAGATCTACCGGATGCTCGATCGGCTGGTGCGCCGCCACTATGTCTCGCGCACGCCGGAGGATCGCTACGAACTGACGCTGAAGCTGTTCGCCCTCGCCCATGAGCGCCCGCCGATCAGGCGGCTTGTCAGCCTGGCCATGCCGGTGATGCGCCGGCTGGCGCGCGCGGCCGACCAGGCTTTCCATATCGTCGTCTACGACCGGGGGGACCTCGTCGTCGTGGCCCAGGCAGACAGCCCGGGATACTGGAGCGTCTCGATCCGGGTCGGCTCACGCATCGGGCTATTGAACACGGGCTCGGGACACGTGCTGATGGCCTTCGCCAGCGCGGCGGAACGCGCCCTCATGCTCGAAGAACACGAAATGCTGCCCGAGGAACTGGCGCCGCCCGAATTCGAGGAACGGCTCAACCTGGTGCGGGCTCAGGGCTATGAAGCCATGCAGAGCCAGCAGACCGAGGGCGTGCTGAACATATCGGTGCCGATACTCGGGCCCAATGGCAGCGTCATCGCGGTTCTGACCAGCCCCTATATCCGGCGCCTGGACACTTCACGTCCTCCAAGCCCCGAACAGGTCGTCAGACTCATGCTCGCCGCGAGCCGCGAGATTTCCAAGCCCGCCGGCGATCTGCCATCCTGAAAGGAGCCGCGCCATGCGCATTGTCGATACCCACCTTCACCTGGTCTACCTGGATCGCTTCTCCTATCCCTGGCTGGACGACGTGCCGAGCCTGAAGCACAACTTCCCGGTTGCCGAGTACGTGCGGCAGGCAAAACCGCTTGGCATCGAAGCAGCGCTCTACATGGAGGTGGACGTCGCGGATGGCCAGCGCGAGGACGAGGCGCGCTTCGCCACATCGATCGATCCTTTCGTGACCGGGGCCATCGTATCGGGCCGTCCGGAAAGCGCCGATTTTCCGCAATACCTCGAAACCGTGGCGGGTATCGGGGGCGTTCGCGGGATACGGCGCATCCTGCATACGTCCCCCGACGAACTCTCGCAGAGCGCGCTTTTCGCGCAGAACCTGCGCAAGCTGGAGGATTACGACCTGCCCTTCGATCTGTGCGTGCTTGCGCGGCAACTGCCCGTGGGGCGCGCGCTGGTCGACAAGTGCCCGGATGTCCAGTTCGTGCTCGATCATTGCGGCGTGCCGGACATCGCGGGCGGCGACTTCCCCACATGGCGCGATGAAATTTCGGAGTTGGCCCAGCGCCCCAACGTCGCCGCCAAGATCTCCGGCGTCGTCGCCTATGCCGGCAACGAATGGACCGCGGCGGATCTCAGGCCCTATGTCGAGCATGTCATCGCCAGCTTCGGATGGAACCGCGTGGTGTGGGGCAGCGATTTCCCGGTGTGCACGCTCACGGCCGACCTTGCGCGCTGGGTCGAGGCCACCAACCAGATCGTCGCCGGGGCGAGCGAGAGCGAAAAGAGCCGGCTGTTCCACCAGAATGCCGAGCGCATCTACCACCTTGCCTGACAACCGGAGGAGATTGAAATGCAACGCATGGCTTTCGTGATCGGCCTGCTTCCCGAAAAGATAGAGGAATACAAGCGCCTGCACGCCGCGGCCTGGCCCGACGTTCTCAAAATGATCAAGGCCTGCAACATCTCCAACTACTCCATCTACCTGCGCGAGCCGGAAAACCTGCTGTTCGGCTATTACGAATATACCGGCGACGACCACGACGCCGACATGGCCCGCATGGCCGCCGATCCCCGGACCCAGGAATGGTGGGCGGTGTGCATGCCGTGCCAGAGCCCGCTCGCAACCCGCAAGCAAGGCGAGTGGTGGGCAGGCATGGAGGAAGTCTTCCACCTCGATTGATCGGTCAGTTCCGGCGGGTGGCGACGCGCCCGCAGGATGAATCTTGCCAAGTCAAATCATATGTGAAAACATTATTCACATAGAAACGACACCGCAGAGGACGTTCGCAGGTGCGATTTCAGGCTTCCCAGCTGCAACAGACCTGGCCCAGGCCATCGAAACCCCGCCCGATCGTGATCGTGGGGGCAGGCGGGATCGTCAATGACGCGCACCTGCCCGCCTACCGGATGGCGGGTCTGCCGGTTGCGGGCCTGTTCGACATCGACGAAGCCCGTGCGACATCCGTGAGCCAACAGTGGGGCGTGCCGCGTTACGCGACACTTGAGGAGGCGTTGGCGACCCCGGACGCGGTGTTCGACCTGGCGCTGCCCCCTTCCGCCCATCTCGGCGTCATGGCCCGGATTCCCGAGGGCGCGACGGTGCTGCTGCAGAAGCCGATGGGCAGCGACCTTGGTAAGGCGACCGCGATCCTGAAGCTGGCACGAGAGCGCAGATTCATAGCGGCGGTGAACTTCCAGTTGCGCTTCTCGCCGATGATGCTCGCGGTCCGCGATGCTTTCGACAAGGGTTTGCTGGGAGACCTTGTCGATGTCGAGGTGCACCTCAATCTCGTGACCCCCTGGCATCTTTTTCCCTTTCTCAAGGGCATGCCGCGGGTGGAGATCGCAGTTCACTCCATCCACTACCTCGACCTGATCCGCGCATTTCTGGGCAACCCGGCGGGCGTTCACGCCAGGACCATCGGGCACCCGTCAACCGATCTGGCGCAGACGCGTACCTCGGCGATCATCGATTTCGGGGGGCAGATGCGCTGCACCCTCTCGATCAATCACAACCACGATTTCGGGCGCAAGTTCCAGGACGCCTCGTTCCGTTTCGAAGGGACGAAAGGCGCGGCAATGGTCAAGCTGGGCCTGTTGCTCGACTATCCCAAGGGCGAGCCCGACGAAGTGTGGGTGACCAGCGAAGATCAGGACTGGACCGAAGTTCCGCTGTCGGGCGGCTGGTTTCCGCACGCCTTCATCGGCACCATGTCGAACCTGCAGCGTTTCGCGGCCGGCGAGGACAAGGAGCTTGTCACCTCGGTCGAGGATGCCTGGCACACCATGGCGCTGGTGGAAGCGGCTTTCCGCTCCAGCGCCCGGCCTGCGACGCCCGTGCCCACCAAACCCGAAGAGGCCTGACATGAGCGAGCCTGTCCATACGGTCGGCATATCGTCCACACATCCGGACACCATGCCGCCGGAGCATGCCCAATTGCCGGTGTGGAACGCGGAGAACTGGTTCTACGAGGACTGGCCGGTCGGCCAGAAGATCCGCTCTCTGAGGCGCACCATCTCCGAGGGCGAGAGCCACCAGTTCAATTTCCTGGTCACCGATATCCACCCTTACGTGCAGGACCAGATCTTTGCGGAGACCGAAGGTATTTTCGGCCGGCGGCTGGTGGCGGGCGCGTTCGTCTTTTCCGCCGGCCTGGGGCTTGTCGCAACCAATTGCGTGAATGCCTTCTCCTATGGCTATGACAAGCTTCGTTTCATCAAGCCGGTCTTTATCGGCGACACCATCTACTCGATCCGGACCAATCTCGACAAACGCCCCAAATACAAGGACATGGGCCTGATCCGGGCCTCCTATGAAGTGTTCAAGGGCGAAGGGGAGCTGGTGCTCTATTGCGAGCATCTGCAGACCGTCAAATACCGCAAGCCCGAGGATTTCGTTGGAAAGACGGAGAAGTAGGCGTCAAATGAGTTCATCCATGCACGCCCCCCTCGCAGGCATCACGGTGCTGGACATGAGCCAGTTCCTCTCGGGGCCCTATTGTTCGCTGCGCCTTCTCGACCTCGGCGCGCGGGTGATCAAGATCGAGCGTCCGGATGGCGGCGACCTCGCGCGCCGGCTCTATCTCAGCGACACCGAGATCGGCGGCGATTCGACGATTTTTCATGCCAGCAATCGCGGCAAGGAAAGCCTGGCGATCGACCTGAAGAACCCCGATGACCTTGTGGCGCTGAAAAAGCTGATCGGCAAGGCGGATGTTCTGATCCAGAATTTCCGCCCGGGCGTAATCGACAGGCTGGGGCTTGGCTACGAGTCGGCCCGAGCCATCAACCCCCGGCTCGTCTATGCCAGCATTACTGGCTATGGCGAGGCTGGACCGTGGGTATCCCGGCCGGGTCAGGACCTGCTCGCCCAGGCCCGGTCGGGCTTGATGTGGCTGAATGGCGATGAAGGCCAGGGCCCGGTGCCCTTCGGGCTGGCGGTTGCCGACATGCTGGCGGGCGCGGCACTCGCGCAAGGCATTCTTGCCGCGCTGGTGCGGCGCGGAACGACCGGTGAGGGCGGGCACGTCGAAACCAGCCTGCTCGAGGCGCTGGTCGACTTCCAGTTCGAGGTTCTCACCACTCACCTCAATGACGGAAGAAGGCCTCCGAAACGCGCGGCCTATCGCTCGGCCCACGCCTATCTCTCCGCGCCCTATGGCGTTTACCCCACGCGCGACGGCTTCCTCGCCATCGCCATGACCCCGATCGGCCGGCTAGCCGATCTTCTCGGGATATCAGCCCTCTCGCCCTATCGCGACGATCCGGGGAGCTGGTTTACCGCGCGCGACACCATCAAGCGCATCATCGCCGAACGGATCGGGACCGAAACGACAGCGCACTGGCTGTCCATACTGGAGCCAGCGGACATCTGGTGCGCCAAGGTGATGGACTGGGCCGAACTGCTCGACAGCGAAGGCTTCAACGCGCTCGACATGCTCCAACTGGTGGAGCGCGAAGACAACGTGCATATCACCACGACGAGTTCGCCGATCAGGATTGATGGAACGCGCCCGAAACGGGATCGCGCCGCGCCACGGATCGGCGAACATGGCGCTGCCATCCGCAAGGAATTCGGGCTTTGAGCGCGCCCATCCAATTGCGCGGGATGACCTGGAGCCACCCAAGAGGCTACGATCCAATGGTGGCCTGCTCACGGATATGGGAACGCGAAACCGGCGTCAGGATTGCCTGGGACAAGCGTTCGCTGCAGGATTTCGAGGCCTTTCCGGTCGAAGAACTTGCGCGCGACTATGACCTGATCGTCATCGATCACCCGCATGTGGGGCAGATCACCGTCGAGGATTGCCTTGTGCCGCTGGACGTTCCGGGGCGCGAGGCCGAACGTGAGGCCCTGTCGGCGGGCAGCGTGGGTCCATCCTATGGCAGCTATCACTGGGGCGGACATCAATGGGCCCTCCCCATAGATGCGGCAAGCCAGGTCCAGGCCTTCCGGCCGGATCGGCTGGCCTTCGCGCCCCGCCGATGGACGGAGATCGTCGAACTGGCAAGAGCCGGGCATGTCATGGTGCCGCTGAGGGTTCCGCACAGCCTGATGGCCCTGTTCTCCCTTGCCGGCAATCTCGACCCGTCCGGCACCGCATTCAGTTCGGGCGAGCTGTTTGCCCCAGATGCAGGCGCTCGCGCCTACGACCTTCTGGCCGAACTCTTTGCCATCATGGATCGCCGCTCACTCGAAATGGACCCGATAGCGGTGTTCGAGACCATGGCGCAGCCGCAAAGTACGACCTGGGTCAGCCCGCTGATCTATGGCTATGTGAACTATGCAAAGGCAGGCTTTCGCCCGGCGAGACTGGGTTTCGCCGACATACCGGCCGCCGGAGCGCATGGACCGGCGGGCACTGCGCTCGGCGGTACGGGGATCGCGGTTTCGGCCCGGAGCACCCATCGCGAACAGGCCATCGATTTCGCCTACTGGATCGCCAGCGGCGAGGTCCAGCGCGGCCCTTACGCAAAGGCGGGCGGCCAGCCAGGGCATGCGGCGGCCTGGGACGATCCCGCGGTCAACGCCGAGACTGGCTATTTCTACCGCAACACCCGAGCCACGCTGCAATCGGCCTGGGTGCGCCCCCGGCACAACGGCTACATGCGGCTGCAGGAGGCAGCGGCAGTGCGGATCAACGAGGGGCTTGAGCAGCGCGAGAAGGCCGCGCACGTCATCTCGGACATCAACACTTCGTATCGCGCCAGCCTGATCGCGTCAGGCTGACCTCAAGGAGTACAACTTGGAACGGCCACGACATTTCGAGGACTACGTGGTGGGCGAGGAGCGCAAGACGTTCGGACGCACCATCACCGAGACGGATTTCGTCATTCATGCCGGACATACCGGCGACTTCTTTCCGCACCACATGGATGCGGAGCACATGAAGTCCACGCAGTTCGGTCAGCGCATCGCGCACGGCACGATGACCTTTGCCATCGGCATCGGATTGACGGCGAGCGAGATCAATCCCCTCGCCTTCACATATGGATACGAGCGATTGCGCTTTCCCCGGCCGGTATTCATCGGCGATACCATCCACACCGTGCTCACCATCACCGGCAAGGAGGACGACCCCAAGCGTCCTGGTCACGGGAGAATCACCGAAGCGGTCCGGGTCCTGAACCAGCGCGGTGAAACCGTGCTCGCCTGCGACCACATCTATCTTGCGCAGCGCCGTTCGCCTGACTGACGCCCGGCGGCCTCAATCGCGATTGAGGCCGAGCAGCCTGTCGCGATTGGCCTGGACTGTCTCTCGCAGGAATTCGGTTGCGGCGCGGATTCGGGCGGTACCGGCTATGTCGTGGTGGGTGACAAGCCAGATGTCCTGACTGAACACGGTTTGCGGCGGACGCAGCCTGACCAGCGTCGGTGACGCATCGCCCAAGAGGCAGGGCAAGACCGCCAGCCCCGCGCCCGCCGCGCAGGCCGCCAACTGGCTCTGCAGGCTGGTGGTGCGGATGGCGCGTGCGGCGCGCGGCAGCATCTGGTCAGCCCATCTGGCCGCCTCGAGGCCGGAATAGGCTTCATCCCAGCCGACAAGGACATGCCCCTCACCCCGCCCGAGTTGATCGAAGGGTTGGGCGGCAATGTAGTTGGCCGACGCGTAGAGCGCCGAGGCCATCGTCCCGACCCGCGAGATGACGAAATTGCCGCTTTCGGGGCGAACCAGCCGCATGCCGATATCGGCTTCGCGCCGGGTGAGACTGGCGATGCCAACGCTGGTGACGATCTCCAGCGCAATCTCGTTGTGCCGGCGGCGGAAGCGGGCAATCTCGGGCAGGATCAGGCTGACCGCGAAGTTGTCCGGCATAGCAATGCGTACCGTGCCCGACACCGTAGATGCAGCGCCGGATGCCTTGCGCTGGACGGCATCGAGCGCGCCTTCGGCGCGTTCCGCATCCGGGATAATGGCGAGACCGGCATCGCTGAGGGCGTATCCGGCCTGGCTGCGCAGGAACAGCCGCGCGCCGAGCCGGGTTTCGAGATCGTCAATGTGACGGCTGATGGTGGAAGCAGACATGCCCAGCATTTCGCCAGCCCCGCTGAGGCTGCCGCGCCGTGCCACCGCCAGGAAAATGCGGACGTCTTCCCAGTTCATCTGTTTTCCAATTTCAGAAATCGGATTGCCAATCTTGCCCATTTCTAGCGCAAATCCGGAAAATTATAACCCCGATATTGCAACGCGGTCTTGGAAAGGATCTCAAAAATGGAACGCAACGCGATCGGGTGGAAGGAACTCAGGGCCATAGACGGCGAGCGCGGCATCCGAACGGTGGCAACGGTACGCGAAACCTCTTCTGTTCTTGCCGATGCACTGACCGACTTCGCATTCGGCGAAGTGTTCTCGCGCGCCGAGCTTGGACGGCGGGAACGCGAACTGGCAACGGTTGCGGCGCTTGGCGCGATGGGCGGCGCGGAGCCTCAGTTGCGCATTCACCTCGAAGCCGCCCTCAATGTCGGCGCCGATCCGGACGAATTGGTCGCACTGGCGGAACATCTCACCCTCTATGCCGGCTTCCCGCGTGCGCTCAATCTCCTGCGCGAAACCCGTGCCGTTCTCGACCAGCTCGGTTACCGGGTTTCACCGCCCGCGTCGCGGATACGGCTTGGCGACCATGAGACACTGGTTTGCGACACCGGCGGCCCCGGGGAGCCCGTCATCCTCGTCCACGCCCTCGGGCTGGACCGCCGCATGTGGCGCGACGTGGCGCTGATGCTCGGCCAGGACCATCGCGTGATTTCCTATGATCTGCGCGGGCACGGGCACGCAGCGGCGGCCACGGCTCCCATCGGTCTGAAGACCTATTCGGACGACCTTGTCGCCCTTCTTGACCGCCTCGGGCTCAAGAAGGCGCATATCGTGGGCCTGTCGCTTGGCGGGTCGATCGCGCAAACCCTTGCGCTCGCCGATCCCGAACGCGTCGATCGCCTCGGCATTGTCGCCAGCACCGCATGGAACAGTCCCGCGTTCGAGGGGCGGGCGGTTGCCGCGGAAACAGCCGGCATGGACGCGCAGGTGATACCGACCCTGACCCGCTGGTTCACCCCGGCGGCGCTGGCGGAGAATGGCTGGGGCGTGCGCTTCGCCCGTGACCGGGTGCGCCGCGCCTTCGTTGCCGACTGGGCCGGTGCGTGGCGGGCTCTTGCCGCTGTCGATACCGCGGATCGGCTCGGGCAGATCGCTTGTCCCAGTTTCGTCGTGGCGGGAGAACGCGATCCTTCGACGCCGCCCGATTTGATGCGCGAGCTGGCGTCCGCCATTCCGGGCGCGAGCTTCGAGGTCATCGCGGACGGGCCGCACATGGTGAGCCTTGAAAAGCCGGCGGAACTCGCCGACGCAATCCGGCGCGGCCTTGCCCGCGACCGATGAACCCAAGGGCCGGCATGCTTGTCATGCCGGCCTCTGCATCGCCAATCGCGGCTCAGTTGTTGCGCAGGAACTGCACCGGTTTGGCCGACAGGGCGCGCCATGTCGTCGCCGCGCCGGCCCCGACGGTGAGGACCACCGCAACCAGAATCACTCCGGCAATGAGAACGGGATCGGCGGCGAAGGCAACATCGAGGGCGCTGACCGATATGCCCCAGGCCGCCGCGATACCCACGATGGAGGCGATCACCGCCGCGAACGCGCCGAGCAGGCAGTATTCCATCACGAAGATCGACAGCACCCCATTGCGCGTTTCGCCCAGCACCTTGCGGATCACCGCATCCGCCTCGCGCTGCTTGCGGCCGGAGGCCATGGTGCCGGCGAGCACCAGAAGGCCATTGACCACGGCCAGGCCGCCCACGATGTTCACCGCGGTGCCGAGCTGACCAAGAAGGCTGGCGACCTGGCCCAGAGCCTCGCCGATCGGAATGAAGGCAATGTCCGGGAACGTGCTGGTGAGCAGGCGCTCGATTTCCTTTTCGTGCCCGCTCGCCGCCTTGATCGCGCCCAGATAGGTGGATGGGTAGCCTTGCAGCTTGCCGGGCGAAAAGGTGATCATGAAGTTGAGGCCACGCTGCCACTGGTAGTCGCGCAGATTGGCGATCTTTGCATCGAACACGTCGCCGAACATCCTGATCTGCAGGCTGTCGCCGACCTTGAGGCCCAATTCCTCGGCCAGCGGCGCGCGCAGGGAGATGAGCGGCGGCCCGCTGTAATCGGACGGCCACCAGCTTCCCGAAACGATCTCACCATCCCTGGGTGGATCGCGCCGCCATGTGACAGGGATTTCACTCGACAAAAGGAACGTGGCCTCCTCGGAGAGGTCCTTGAATGTCGAAGGATCCTTGCCATTTACCCCCACCACGGCGCCGCGCAGCATGGGGTCGGCCTCGAAACCGGTGAAATCGGGATTGTCCTTCTGCAATTGCTCGAGGGTCTGGACCTCGTCGTCGAACAAGTCGGTGGCGACAAAGGTCGGAGCATCGCGCGCCACTGCCCCCACCAGCTGGTTATGCAGATTGCTGTCCAGCAGGGCGATCACCAGCAGCATGGCCAGCCCGAGCCCGATGGAGACGATGACCACGGGCGCACTCGACCCAGGACTATGGACATTGCGCAGCGCATTGCGAATGCCGGCGCGCGGAGCAGGCGGAAGGCGCCGAAGCGCAAACTGCAGCAGCCAGCCCGAGCCGCGCAGCAACAGATAGGTCACCACGACCCCGATCGCATAATAGGCCACGAGCATGAAGTCGCTGGTGGTGAGCACCGCCAATCCGAAAATCCCCGCGCTGGCCAGAAGCACGGGCAGGACGACACTCCAGCGCAGCATCGTGCGCCAGTGCGGATTGGGCATGGCAGCCCCGGGCGAGCGGAACAGCAGCGCGGGACTGACGCCCTGGGCGCGTGTGAGCGGCAAATAGGCATAGGCGAAACCTGCCAGGATGCCGAATGCCGCGGCGATCAGCAGCGGCACGGGTTCGATGGTGGCCGGCAGGTTGACATTGAGCGCCCTTCCGACCAGCGGCAGCATGACCAGGGATGCCGCGGCGCCCGCCGCAAGGCCGAGCGCGACACCGATGAGGGTGAGCACGCCGATCTGGGTGAGAAAATGCACCATGATGCGCGCGCCGGTTGCCCCCAGGCTGCGCAGGATGGCGATGGAGCGCTGGCGCTCGGCGATATAGGCGGAGACGCCGTTCGACACGCCAACGCCGCCTACCAGAAGCGAAGACAGACCGACGATCAGCAGGTAGCGCACGAACAGATCGTAGTAGCGCACCAATGCACCGGCCGCGTCGCGGGGCGACTGGGTCTTCCAGCCGTCGTCCTTGAAATGGTCTGCGATTGCCGCCTTCGCCTCATCGAAGGTCATGCCTGAGAGCTTGATCTTGTAGCGATGCAGGGTGAGAAGGCCCGGCAGGGGCGAACGCAGATCGGTCATTCCGGCAAAGGCCGTTGTCGAGATCACGCTGGTCAACCCCAGATGGAAGCCGCGCAGGGCGCCATCGGGCAAGGAGGTGAGCGTACCGCGCGCCTCGAATTCGGTCTTGCCGATGCGGAACCGGCCGCCAAGCGCGATGCCGAGCCGGTCGAGCAGCAGGGGATCGACAATGGCGCCGAACACCCCATCCTTCTCGCCGAGCAGCGTCGCAGGCCTGGCGCCCGGGCTCAGTTGGGGGCTCATCACCGCACCAAGCAGGGGATAGTTGTCATCGACGGCAACCAGATCGATCAGCGCGCCGTTGTCGCCACTGGTGCCGCGGGTCGTGGTATCGACCACGTGGGCCACCTGCCCGAGCGATTTGAGGAAATCCAGTTCCTGGGGCGTCGCATCGCGGTCGGACCGGGATGCCTCCACGTCGCCGCCCATCAGGGTGGTGGCGTCGCGCTCCACAGCAAGCCGAAGGCCGGTCCCCACCGAGCCCACGGCCCCGATCACGCTGGTGCCCAGTGCCAGGCAGGCGATCAGCAGTCCGAAGCGCTTGAGGTCGCCGCGCAGATCGGCGAATCCGACGCGCATCCAGCCCCAGATACGCCTCATGCCTTCACCACTTCGGCCTGGTTGCGCAATTCGCCATGGTCCATGGTCAGGCAGCGGTCGGCCCGTCTGGCCAGCGTTGGATCGTGGGTGATCAGCATCATGGCCGTCTGGTGGCGGCGGGCCATGTTGAACATGAGTTCCATGACCAGCGAGCCCGTATCCTGGTCGAGATTGCCGGTCGGCTCGTCAGCCAGAAGCAGCCGCGGCTTGGTGACCATGGCCCGCGCCAGGCCCACGCGCTGCTGTTCGCCGCCCGAAAGAGCGCTCGGCAGATGGTCGAGCCGATCGCCAAGGCCCACTTCCTTGAGCGCCGCGGTCGCCGCCTCGCGGATCTCGCGGAAGGACATGCCGGCGTCGGCAACCTCGAGGGCGAGCGCGACGTTCTCCAGCGCGGTCAGCGAGGGAATGAGGTGGTAGTTCTGGAACAGGATGCCGAGATTGCCACGCCGGAAGATGGCCAACTGGTCCTCGTTGAGCCCGCCGAGGTCCTGCCCGGCCACGATGACCTTGCCGCCCGTGGCGCGCTGCAGACCGGCGAGCACCATGAGCAGCGAGGTCTTGCCACTGCCCGACGGCCCCACGATAGCCACGACTTCTGCCGGATCGACCCGGAAATTGATGTTCTTGAGGATATGTAGCGGGAGCTTGCCGGAGATCAGGGACAGATTGGCATCCCTGGTTTCGATGACTGGTGCGGACATTGGACCTGATCAAACCCCTCACGGGCCCAAATCGCGGGAACCCGACCCGTCAAGGTCGACTCCGCCACCCGGCCCCTTTTACACGCGCCCGATCAAGGACTAAAATGTTCAAACAGGCAAGTCCCGACGACCATGTCCGAAACCATTGGCCGGGGGAAACCGGTGAATGAGCAAGCCATGCACAAAAGCGCCAAGCACATTTGGGTGACTTGACCTTTTTGCAAGATGCCTTTCCTATCCCCTGTGGAAAATTCCACCGTCGCGCCGCGGAGTGTTGAATATGCAGTTTCTGAATCGCCTGCGAACCCTCGTCATTGCAGTTGCGGTGCTCGCAGCGCCGGGATTCGTGCCTGCCGCCTTCGCGGGACAGACCGAGATGGATCTGCTCTCGTCCTATATCGGCAACTGGAAAGGCTCGGCCCTGCTCACGGGCGGCGAGGAGCCGGAAACCTTCAATTGCCGGATGACGGTGGCCAAGGGCGAGCAGGCCAAGATCAACTTCGCGGGACGTTGCGCGCTTGTGGGTCTCAACCTCTCGGTAAGCGGCACCATCAACTACAATGACCAGTTGCGTCGCTACGAAGCAATCATGACGACCAACACCGCCTATGGCGGCCAGGTCTTCGGTCATCGGCAGAACGGCAATATCCTGTTCGATTTCCAGCAGCGCCAGGCCAATACCCAGGGCGTGGAAATGTCAGTGGGCTCCAAGATCCTGTTGAGCGACGGCAAGATTACCGTGGACTTCCAGGTCACCCTGAACGAATCAGGGAAAACGCTGAAGACCTCGGTGCCCTTCGCCAGGTAGTCCGGCCGCCGCCTCTCAGTAGAAGGCGGGCGCGCCACCACCATTGCCCGGGCTGCCGCCACCCGAGTTGTCAAGCGGGGGCTTTATGCCCTCGGTGAGAATGCCGGAGGCTGTCTTGCCGTGCACGATCGCGCGCGGCGTATATCCGGTGCATACCCCGCCATTGTTGCAGGCGACAAGCGCCCCATTGTCCGGGTTGTAGCAGCCGTAGCCCTTGCCCCCCTGCCCCTCCGTCCGGATTCCCCCAACCTTGTCGCAGGCCGAATTGATCTCCTGCTTGGTGTGGGTTCCGCTCAGCACCACCTGGGTCGCCGAGGCAGGAACGGCAAGACCGCCGGCTATCGCCAGCGCACCCGACACAATAAGGAATGCCTTGGAAACAGACCGCGAACGCATGATGCCCCTCCATCTGCAGCAGCCATCTGACGCCTGAGATGATGCGCCTGTTTCGTGGGGGCGGCAATCGTATTCGACATGACGTTCATCGGGCTTGCGCCTGCAGATCAGCGAACATGGCAATCAGATAGTCGGCGACGGCCCTCACCCTGGGGTGGCGTGTGAGATCGTGGCGCATGACCAGCCAGAGCTCTCGCGTCGGGAGCGAAAGACCAAGGTCCACTTCGACCAGGTCGGGCCACAGCCTTGCGATCAGTCTGGGAAGCAGGACGATGCCCGGACCGGACCGGGCTGCGACTGCCTGCGAAACCGGGCTGTTGGAGCGCAGGCGTCGGCGCAGTCTGAGCGTCTGCCGCGCCCAGGCCGCATCGGGGATCGCGTCGCTGTCGTCGTCGAAGCCGAAGAGTTCGGGAGCCGCCCCGCCTTCGACGGCCGCCGCATAGGGCCGGCTCGCGTAGAGCGCATAGGGCAACTCGGCGACGCGACGCGCCAGCAGTTCGCCCTGCACCGGTCTGCCAAGGCGCAGGGCGAGGTCGGCTTCGCGCCGGGCAAGACTGAGATTGCGGCTTTCGGCAATCAGTTCGATGTCGGTGTCCTCGTGCTCGGAAAGGAAGGCACCGAGGCGGGGTGCGATGACCAGGTCGGCAAAAGTCCGGGTTGCGGTGATCCGGACGACGACGGGCTGGCGCGACGCGTGCGCAAGGTTTTCGGTGATGCGGCCGGCCTCGTCAGCCATGCGTTCGGCCGCATCGAGCACAGCGCGGCCCGCGACCGTCAACGCGTAGCCTGTCGGAAGCCGCTCGAAGAGCTCCTGACCGACAGCCTGTTCGAGCTGGCCGATGCGGCGCGCGACGGTGGCATGGGTCACCCCGAGCGCCCGTGCAGTCGCAGACAGCGTCCCCTCATGGGAAAGCGCCACGAAATAGCGAATGTCCTGCCAATCCAGCATGCCTGTCAATTTTCTAACAGTGATTGAGAAAACTTAGCAGATTATCGCACAGCCGGGAAAGGGATATCCGGAGGCCATCAGTCGTTCTGAAAGGACAACCCATGATCTCCACTCCAAGGACCCTGCTCGACATATCGGGCGCCTCCCGAACTGAAACCGACCTCGCCAACGCCGCCGTGATCCTGATCGATCCGCAGCGCGAATACGACACCGGCGTATTGCGCCTGAGCGGCATGGATGCCGCGGTGGAGGGCGCGGGCCGGTTGCTGGACGCGACCAGGTCCGCCGCCATTCCGGTCATCCATGTGCTGCACCACGGCCGTCAGGGCGCCGCGGCCTTCGACCCCGACCGCGCCTTCGTCCAGCCTATAGCTGGCCTTGAGCCCAGAAAGGCGGAGACTGTCTTCATCAAGGGCCTGCCCAATGGCTTTGCCGGGACGGGTCTCCGGGACCATCTGATATCGCTCGGAAAGACGGAGGTGATCGTTGCCGGCTTTGCCACGCACATGTGCGTGAGTTCGACCGTTCGCGCCGCGCTGGACCTGGGATTCGCCTGTACCGTTGTGGCGAACGCGACCGCGACCCGGGATCTGTGGGACCCGGCGAGCAACCAGGTGGTGCCGGCGGCACAGGTACAGGCGGCCAATCTCGCCGCACTCGCCGACCGTTTCGCCCGGATCGTTCCGGACACCGCCGCGCTGTTCCGCGCATCTGCCGCAATTGCCAGGTGAGGAGCGCGCGATGAAAACCGAAACCTGGGCCGTTTTCGGCCTTGTGGGCCTGATGCTGATCGCCAACGGGCTGCTGGGGACGGCCTTGCCCCTGCACATGTCGAGCCTTGGCATTCCACCCGCCTATGTTGCCGCGCTTGGCGCATTTGCCTATGGCGGGGGCCTGGTGGGGGCGCCATTGTCCACCCTGGCGATCGGAAGGCTGGGCAACCGCGGCGCCTTCATCCTGTTCGCCGCCCTTTTCGCCCTCTTCGTCCTGGCCCTTCTGACCACGAGCCAGGCCCTCGCGCTTCAATTGCTGCGCATGGGGGCGGGCGTGTGCTTCTCGGCCCTGACAGTCGTGGTCGACACACGGATCAACACGCTGGCGCCCGGCGACCGCCGCTCTCGCGTGCTCGCGCTCTACATGATCACCTTCTATGCCGCCCAGGCCACGGGTGCGTCATTGACGGGACTTGATCGACATGACGGCAATGCGGCGCTTGTCGCGTCGGCATTGGTGCTGCTGGTCGCGGTTGTGGCAAGCCTCGCGATCAAGGCGCCAGGCGGCCGGTCCGAGAACCGGTCCGTCCTTCCGCGAGCCAGGCATTTGCTGATGGCACCCGGCGGCTATCTGGTGGGATTGATGACCGGCGCAATGGTCGGGTGTTTCTATGGTTTCGGGCCGGTCTTTGCCCTGGGCAGGCTGGCCAATCCCAGCCTCGTCGGCACCTTCATGGCGGCAGCGATGATGGGGGCCGTCGCCGGGCTCATGCTGTCCGGCAGGCTCGCCGACCGGTTCGGCCTTCGCAGCGTCAGCATGCCCTGGGCCATTCTCCTCGCCGTGACAGCCGTCGTGCTGACGATCCGGCCACCCACCAGCGATCCGGGACTGATCGGCATCGCAGCCGTCCTCGGTGCGTTCCTTCTGTCCTTCTACCCGATCGGGTCTGCGATGGTGAACGCGCGGGCTTCCGTGGCGGATCGCGTACCGGCGAACGCGCTCTATGTGGTCTGCATCGGCCTGGGTGGCATGATCGGCCCCCTTGTCGGCGTGCTTCTGACCCCTGTTGCCGGCACAAGCGCCGGATTTGCGGTCATCGCGGTCTGTTCGGCCACCATCGTCATCGCGGCGGCCGTGTGGGGTTGGTCATTTTCAACGGGCCTGACCCCGGCGAAATCCGTTGACCTTTAAGCACGTGGATCGGCATGTGATTGTGATGGCAGGGCGATCTTGCGATCAGCCCTGCCATCACTGCCTTTTCGCAGACATCCGATACCACTTGATGAGACGTGGTCACGCCCGCGGCAGTGCGCGATAGGCCGTTCCCGGTGGCCGATCAGTCGGCCGTTTCGGCCCCGCCCTTGTCCTTGTGCACGCTCGTCGACACAGGCGCATACCCGTCGAGCTTGAGTTCGAAGGTCACGGTCTTGGCGTCGGCATTGGTCAGGTAGATCGAATTGGGATTGCCGCGGAAGTGCCCGGGAAGCCCGCTTTCATCGATATGTATGCGCGCTTCTCCATTGGCGGGAACCGAGAATCCATCGAGTTTCCTGAAATAGGCTTCGGTCTTGCCGTCGTTTTCGTCCTTGATCGTATAGTAGATGGAGAACCCTGCCTCTGGTGTCCCGCTGGTGTTCTTGACCAGAAGCTCAAGATGGTCGGGCGCACCCTTGTTGTGGGCGTAGTCATAATTGTTTTCGACCAGGGCTTCCTTGATCTCGAACGGCGCCTTGCCTCCGGACTGCGCGATCGGGTCGGCGAGGAAGGTGGGGGCACTGTCCTTGAGATCGTTGATACCGTCGCCGTCGGTGTCCGGGTTCTGCGGATCGGTTCCCAGAAGCTTTTCCGCGGTATCGGGAATGCCGTCGTGGTCGGTGTCTGTTCCCGCGGCATGGGCCGCAGGCGCAAGCAGGGCCATGGCCATGATGGCAGCGGTTGAGATGAGGATGATCTTGTTGGAACGCATGTCGGCCTTACTCCTTTGATAGCCGGTTGGGATCGATGCGGCGCGCAAACAGGAGGAGCAGGAGCGCCGCCGCGACGGATGCGAGCCAGACGATGTCACTCGTCTTCTCGACAAGGATCGGTGCGAGGGGCTGGCCGGTATAGATGTCCTTGATCCCCAGGATCGCGAATGCCAGCCGTTCGAAGTGCTTGGTCGGCGAGGCGACTTCGATGCCGTTTCGGATGGTCTCGTAGGTCGAAAACCCCGACAGGATCTCGTGCTCCTGCGCCTTGGTGACGTGCAGCCTGGCGAAGACGCCGCCGGCCACCTGGTTGTCGGGATCCATGGTATCGCCGATCTGCGGAGCGATCAGGACAAGGCTGAGCCAGATCGTGAACGCGACCATGAGGGCATTGGGCAGCTTTCGGACCCAGAGCGCCGCGATGAAACCGAGGAGGAAAAATGCGAACGTGTAGAGCGTCGCAAGCAGGTCCACGATCACCAGGCGCACCATGTTGTCCGGCGTCAGAACCACGCCGCTCAGAACCGAGGCGCTTGCCCCGGCCAACAGGAAGATGCCGGTCAGCCCCGCGAAAATCAGGACAAGCGCGCCGAGCAATTTTCCGGTGAGAAACTGGATGCGTCCCACAGGCCGCGTCATGATCAGGGCCAGCGTCTGGCGGCCGCGCTCACTTGCTGCCGCGCGGTATCCGATCAGGATGCCGATGACCGCGCCGATGATCTCCACGTGTTCGATGAACCCGCGAAGCAGCTTGAGCGGGTAGAATTCGGGCTTGGCGATGACCGAGGCGGACTTGCCCAGGGCGAGAAGGGCAGCCTTGGCGTCGTTGTAGGTCGTCACATCCGTCTTGAGCGCGATGGCCCCGACGACAAGCGCGGTCATCGCGGCGACAATCAGGAACAGCGTGACAACGAGCACAAAGCGGTCGCGCCGCGCGTCACCGATATCCTTGCCCGCGATGACAAGGACGGGATTGGTCCGGTCAGCCATTGTAGTCTCCACGAGTCATGTCGATGCGGTCGAGCGAGAACCGTGCGGCGGCGCCCAGGAGCGCCAGGCCGATCAGGAGCGTCAACCACGGGCTGACGGGCGAGCGATCGACGAAGCCGGCAGGCATCATGTCCAGAAGGTTTGCCGAAATCGTCCGGTAGGCTTCGGCCAGCGAGAAAGGCCCAAGCAAATTGCCGGTGACCTGAAAGAAGACCGAGCTTGGGGGCGTCGCCAGGGCCGTAACCGGGTTCAGGGCGGCCACCGGGTCGATATTCGAGGTAAGCTGGGGCAGGATGAAGGTGAAACTCAGCCATGCGGTTATGGGCACGAGAAGACCGACGGTCTCCGATCGCGCTGAAGCGCCGAATGTGAGGCCCAGTAACCCGAAGACAAGCATGTAGACACCGGAGACGGCATAGAACCCCAGAAGCTGGAGCCAGGCCTGAGCGGAGAGGTGGAACCCGGGCAGAATGAAGAAGGTTCCCACGCTGACCAGCGCGGCGAAGACCACCAGCCCGGCGATCACGGCGGTCAGCGCCAGGATCTTGCCTTGGGCGTAGGCTCGCCGCTCCAGCGGCCGGGAGCCGATCAGCGGCATCACGCCCGCCTTGCGGTCGCCGGCCACGAGTTGGTGGCCGATCACGATCCCCGCGAGCGACCCGATCAGTGCGACATATGTGGCCATGTTGCGCAGGAGATTGAGCGGGGATGCCTCGAGTATGGGGTTGGGCGGCACGGCCATGTCGTGCGCCCGCAGATAGGCAGAGGCGCTCTTGAAGATGGCGTCCACCGTCGAGGTCGCCGACCACCCCAGATATGCGGAGACAAGGATCAGCAACACGAACAGCGCGGCGATGATGGCGACCGTGCGCTCGCGCACCACGGTTCGCAGCGATTGGCCAAGGACGGCCCGGGCAGGATGAAACGCAATCGTCTGCATCATGCGGCCTCGGACTTCTGAGAAAGCGGCGTGACCGACAAGTAAAGTTCTTCGAGCGCCGTATCGTCGCCATAGCGCTCGGTGACTGCGCCGATGGTGTCGTTGAACACAAGGCGACCCTGGTTCAATACGCCGATGGTGTGACAGGTCTTGGCGATCTCGCTGATCAGGTGAGTGTTCATGAATATCGTCGTGCCGAACTCGGTGTTCAGCCGGACGATCAGGTCGCGCACGGTCCTGATCCCGAGTGGATCGAGGCCGGAGGTCGGCTCATCGAGAAAAAGGACTCTTGGGCGGTGCAATATCGCTTGCGCCAATCCGATGCGCTGGCGAAGACCTTTGGAGAACGAACCGACAAGCCGGTCGGCCAGGTCGCGGCTGTCGAGAAACTCGAGCGTTTCCTCGATCCTGCGGTCGAGATTTTCGACACCGGACAACCTGCCGAAAAACTGAAGATTCGCCCTGGCGGTGATCGAATCGTAGAGCCGGACATTCTCGGGCACGTAGCCGATCTTGCGCCGGACCTCGTTGGGTTCACGCACGACCGAGTGCCCGCAGATCGTGGCGGCCCCCGAACTGGGGGCAAGAAGCGTCGTCAGGATGTGGATCGTCGTGGTCTTGCCGGCGCCATTGTGACCAAGGAACCCGAAGACCTCACCTTCGGCGATCTTCAGATTCAGATCGGCCAGGGCCTGCCGGCCCGAACCGTAGCTCTTGTTGAGATGGGTGATTTCTATGACAGTGTCAGGCATCTTTGCTCCTGCCGGGACGGGACCGATTGGCGATCGCGCAAGGGAAACGCACGACGCGACGCCAGGATCGGTCGGGGTTCGGGCGCCTTGGGCCGGCGGACTTTCCGGTGGCGACCGCCACGCTTTTCGTCCTGCTCAAGGCGGGCTCTTGATCGCACCCCCGGTTTGCCGGCACCTGTCGCCAGCCTTACGGATTGGTATGTTCGAGGGGGTGCCGGTCTTTACATTTTGGTAAGAAAGAATGTCGGCGCTGGACTCTACGCCCGCCGATGGAGACAAAGGCGCCGCAAGCCGGGCGGCGAACAGGGTTCGGCAATTTTCGGGAACGCAGATGCGCATTCTCGTCGTCGAGGACGATGAAAGGACTTCAGCCTATGTCGCGCGCGGTCTGGCCGAGGCCGGGCACGTGGCAGATGTGCTCGCCGATGGCCGCGACGCGCTCGCCCAGGCCGGTGGCGAGCCCTACGATGTCCTTGTGGTGGACAGGATGCTGCCTGGGCTCGACGGCCTGTCGCTGGTCAAGGCCCTGCGTGCGGCCAAGGTGATGACGCCGGTTCTTTTCCTGACCGCGGTCGGCGGCGTGGATGACCGGGTCGACGGGCTGGAGGCGGGCGCGGACGACTATATGGTCAAACCCTTCGCGTTCTCCGAACTCCTGGCCCGCGTCAATGCCCTGCTGCGCCGGCCGCCGGTACAGACCGAAACGACCCTGCTCAGGGTGGCCGATCTGGAACTCGACCTGATCCGGCGGACGGCCCGGCGCTCGGGGCAACGGATCGAACTGCAGCCGCGAGAATTCCGTCTGCTCGAAGTGCTCATGCGCAACCAGGGGCGCGTAGTTACGCGCACCATGCTCCTGGAGCGCGTCTGGGACTTTCACTTCGACCCAAGAACCAGTGTCGTGGAGACGCATATCAGTCGCCTGAGGGCCAAGCTCGACAAGCCGTTCGACGTCCCCCTGCTGCATACGGTGCGCAATGTGGGCTATAGCCTTCATGCGCCGGTTTAGGCTCTTCAAGAACACCGCGGTTCGGTTGGCCGTGACTTTCGCGGCGCTGTTCGCGGTGATCTACCTGTTCGCCGGCGTTGCAACGCTCGGGGTCATCCAGTCGCAACTTGACGGGCGCGCCGACCGCCTGATCAAGGAAACCTCGGCGGTGATTTCGGCCACATACGGCAGCGCCGACATCACCGACCTCACGGACTCGGTGAACAGCTATGCCATTGCCGCACCGGGCAAGGATCGCATTTTTGTTCTCACCGATTCCGGCGGCCAGGTTCTGGCCGGCAACGTCACCGGCGGCGCCTTTGCCCAAGGGTGGACGACTGTGAGCGGCGCGACCCTCGGCCTGCCGGCGAACCGGCGCTATCGGGTCTTCACGACCGAGGTCGGGCCGACGCTCTTGAGTGTGGGAATGAGTGACGAGGACACGCGCTCGCTCCGCAATATCGCGTTGACCAGTTTTGGCTGGATCAGCGTTCTTGCTTTCGTTCTGGCTATCATCGGCGGCCTGTTGGTGGGGCGGCGCGCCCAGGCGAGACTGGACGGAATCGCAAACGCGATGGGTGCCGTGGGACGCGGCGATCTTTCGGCACGCGCGGCGGTCTCGTCCCGGGACGACGACATCGATCAGGTCGCCCGCCAGATCAATGCCGCCCTCGAGCGGCTCGCTGCGCTGGTCGAGGGCATGCGTCAGGTCTCAAGCGATATTGCGCATGAACTGCGCACGCCGCTCAATCGGCTGGCGCTCACGGTCAACAGTGCCCGCGAACGGTTTGAATCCGGCGAAGACGTTGCCGCTGAACTGGAGGAGATCGAGACCGAGTGTTTCAGAATCAGCGAGACTTTCGATGCCCTGCTCAGGATCGCGCAGATCGAGGCTGGCGCACGCAAGGCCAGGTTCGCGCTGCTCCCGATCCGGCCGATCATCGAGGCAATCGGCGATGCCTATGCCGGGGTGGCCGAGGACGGTGGCCGGCATCTGGTCGTGCGGCTTCAGGCCGGACAGCCGCTGCGGGTCTCAGGCGATAGCGATCTGTTGACCCAGATGATCGCCAATCTCGTGGAAAACGCGCTGCGCCATACTCCGGAGGGTTCCACTGTTCGCATCGAGGCCGGGCAGGACGAACAAGAGCGCGTCCGGATATCGGTCAGCGACGACGGCCCCGGCATCCCCGAAGATGAGCGCGAAAGGGTTTTCCAGCGCCTCTATCGCCTCGACCGGGCACGCACGATCGACGGCAATGGCCTTGGGCTGAGCCTGGTCAAGGCGGTGGCTGAGCTCCATGGCGGTACGGTGAGGCTTGCGGACAATGCGCCAGGGCTTCGGGCGGTCGTCGTGATAGCCTCGGCTTAGAGGGTTCAGCGGGACAACACGCCCGATTGGAGAAGCGCTTGGCGCAAAGCGCGATCTCTGGAACCCATTGATTTCAGTGGAGAAAGAATGGCGCGCCCGAAGAGATTCGAACTCCTGACCCCCAGATTCGTAGTCTCAAGAAATGAGTCTTCCCCTGCCCTATGTTGTTGCCGGACACATGACTAACCTATTGAATTCGCGTGATTCTGCCATTACCTTGTTTCGTGACGTTGCACCAAGTTGCCGGTTTCGGTGGCGACCCGGTGGCGACCCAAGACAGGAAAGATCTTCGGCATGGAACCGGTCAAGCTCACCAAGCGTGTGGTGGACGCAAGCGAGCCGCAGGCGCAACGCTTTACGGTTTTTGATAGCGTGATCCCTGGCTTTGGATTGCGTGTCTATCCCTCGGGGGCCAAGTCCTGGATATTCGAATATCGCCCTGGTGAAGGCGGGCGGCAGGTCGCCAAGAAGCGGATCACGATCGGCAAGGCCTCTGACTTCACGCCGGAACAGGCGCGCAAGGTTGCCGACAAACTCCGTTCCAGCGTGAAGACCGGACAGGACCCGCAGGGTGACAAGGCCGCACAGCGCAAGGCACTGACGGTTGCCGAACTGGCGGACGCCTTTCTGCGTGATCATGTCGGTGCCAAACGCAAGGCAAGCACCGGGGCGCATTATGCCGATGTGCTCAACCGGCTTGTAGTGCCCAGGATCGGCAAGATGAAAGCCAGGGACGTGACCCGCGCCGATCTGGCGCGGTTGCATCTTGGGAACAAGAGCACGCCCTTTCAGGCCAACCGCATACTGGCCATTGTCGGCTCGATGTACGGATACGGGGGCAAGCACGGCCTGGTGCCCGAGGACATGAACCCGGCGCGCGGCATCGAACGCTTCAAGGAAGAAGGGCGCGAGCGCTATCTGTCGGTTGAGGAACTGGAGCGGCTGGGCGCGGCAATCCGGGTAGCGGAAACGACAGGAATTCCCTGGAAGATCGACCCGCGCAAGAAGATCAAGCACCTCAGAAAGGACAACCGGGCAACCGTGATCGGTGAACACGCAGCGGCGGCCCTGCGCCTGCTGATCTTCACCGGTGCGCGGCTTGGCGAAATCCTCACCCTCAAATGGGAGCATGTGGACTTCGACCGGGGTCTTCTGCGCCTGCCAGATTCCAAAACCGGGCAGAAGGTGATCGTGCTCAACGCACCTGCCCTGTCGGTCCTGTCCAACCTCACACGGATCGGCACCTACGTGATCGCCGGCGAGAATGCCGGAACGCCGGACGAAAAGCCGCGATCCGACCTCAAGCGCCCCTGGGCGATGGTGAGACGGCAGGCCAATCTCGAAGGGCTGCGCATCCACGACCTGCGCCACAACTTCGCGGCCTTCGGTGCTGGCGGTGGCATGGGCCTGCCGATCATCGGCAAGCTTCTCGGCCACTCACAGCCACAAACCACGGCGCGCTATGCCCATCTCGACAACGATCCGCTGCGCCGCGCCTCGAACGCCATCGGTGCAACGCTCGCCCACGCTATGGGGGAAGGCAGGCAAAGCGACAACGTTGTGGATCTGCGGAAAAGTGCGACCAAGCCAACCGATTGAGTAACCGATCCGTCGACGCATACTCATCCTTATTCCAACGGCTGCGCAATATCCGTTTGATTGAACTCACCTGATCAGCAGGCTTCGTGGCGTTTGAGGTTGTGGATCTGTTTATTCCTTCGTCATTGTGGCGGGACCCAAATCCGCTTCAAATCACAACCTCAAGCCTGTGCCACAGGCGCGACCGGGGAACGCTCTGTGGACCGAAGGTCGTCAGCCACCGCCACCTTCCCGATCTTGGCATGGAGCTCCGGCAGCAAGCTCCGATCGATCGCTGACGCCTCGCCCCGGCCGCGAGTGGAAAGTCAGAGCGTGGCGGGGGACCGTCGGCGGATATCGAACGACAGGTCGCAGCCGATCTGTGTCTTTGCAGAATGTCGGTCTCCCACTTAAAGAACCGAAGCGCTCATTGTCTTACAGCTTGCACGTCCCGGATGAGAATACTGCCGGCGCGCCGCGTCCGGCTGACGGCAATCCCTTGTAGTGATAGACAAACCTCACGCCGTCTTTGCCATTCTTGTTGGGCCAGCATATTTCCAGATCGACCTTCACCTTCGATGCGTTTGGGCTGAGCCCCTTGATAAACGGCACCGGCATTTTGAAAAAGCGCCCAACAAATGCGGATGGCTGCGCAAAACAGTTTTCAATGCGTTTCCGGTCTGCTGCCGGCAACGACTTCCAGTCATCGTTGATGAACTCGCGTTGTACCTTCATGCCGCCCCTTCCCGGCCCGACCTCATTCGACGCAAGGGCCACGTTGACCGAAGCGCAGAGAATCGTGACATCCGCGGCCTGCGACTGCGGGACCGCAACGAAACCGATGGCGGAAACCAGGCTAGCTAAAGAGATTGCTGCAAATTTGTTCATTCTTTCCCTCCCAGCAGAGCAGCGGCGCTCCCCCTTCAATGCACGGTGATTTTGGTGCTGACCGTATTGGTCATGTAGGTGCGGTTGTTGATCCGGTAGAGCATGAACGCCGATGGCTTGTACTTTCCCGCATTTCCCGTGGTCAGGCCGATCGTTGGATGCGTGCCGCCATCGCTGCCCTTCTTGATGTCAAAATGCGTCAAGCAAGGGGGGCCCTCAGTGTTCCAGAGAAAGCAGAACTGCTGGATGCACGGCCGTTTAGGCTGACAAGTGAATTGGTGCGAGGGTTGGATGGTTTGATGGTGCCGGTCGGCCGGCCCCCTGTAGAGGTCGCCCTTGCGCCAAGGCAGTCCAAGCAGCACACGCTCGCGGGCACGTACGGAACTAGCAAGAAAGCGACTAGGTTAGCGACAGCCTGCGGCAACTTCATCGCCCAGGTTGAGATGCAACTGCCACGCCCAAATCTATAAGGCTTCCAACTGTCGCTTTTGTCTCACCCTCCAGCAAGGCGGGCAAAATTCCGGCCGGACCGGCAGCGCCCGGAATGGTGAGCGCATTCTTCATGTACGACTCTGCCGAATACGCGAGTGCCTTTGCGGTGTAATTGAATGTTCCAGCAAGTAACGGACCTCTTATGGGACCATTTTTTGCTACTATTTCCTCTGTAGCCCTGTCGATACAATTGAACATAAGCTCGTTTAGCGCCATGAAAAATACGCTCGCGGCTACATCCCCACCAGACAGACTCTTTTTTAGCAGATCTTCTAATGAAGCACGAAACTGAAATTGCAAATCTAGTGGTAAATTTGTAACAAACGGGTAAACGGCACGGAATACCGCATCCTTAAATACCGGATACGTCAAATAAAATAAAGGCAGAGATGGATTCAGTAAATTGCTTACGCTTCGATTTGGCGAAACAGTGGGCGGAGTGGAAATTGGAACAAACCGCGCGGTAGACGTTAGCCCACTAGGCAAAACCTCGGCCACACGAGAAAACTTCATAGCTCGATTATAGTACCAGGATTGACCTCCGCCCAAATTGTATTCGTAGACAATACCAAGATCGTAACCCTGCGCTGCGTTCTGTTGCTGCAAATAGCTCGCATATCCTGAATAATCATAAAAGTAATCAATGACGTCTTCCGCAATATTATATTGGTGGCTATAATAAGTAACGTTGCCGCCGTTCGTGAGAATGTGTGCACCTGCACCTGAATTGAGGACACTTGAATTCACCTGACTGCGCTCGCCAGATGTCATGTAGGGCCACCAGGCCGTGAACGCGTCTTGGCCCTGCACGCTGGTCGACATGAAATCAGGAAATGGACCTCCGTAGTTCAACCAGTCTTCGAACACGCTTTGGCTTTCCTGCTCGAACGCCAAGATGCCCTGCAAGTGTTCTGAAGTGCTTGCTGCGCCGGGATATTGCGGGTCGGAACCTGTCAGTTGATAGTTTCCGCGAAGGCTCGAATACAGGAAAATGTTGTAGTCGGCGTCGGCGTCCAACAAAACGTTGAGAGCGCCCGAGGAAGAGCCTATCGTCACCCCGCTATCGAGGGTAATGCCGTCATCTCCGAATATCTTGAGCGTCGCGTCCGACCCTTTGGTTTTTATGATGTCCGTTTTGACGTCGACGGAGCCGCCGTAGATTATGGCGGTGGCGCCACCACCCTGGTTCAGCACATTCGTGTAGGTTGCGACGTTTGATCCGTCGATGATAGCGATGCCGGGATCGAACAGAGCTGTCCCGGAAGTCCCATTGGCCGATCCCAACAGGACATCCAGCCCGGCATCGTCGAGCAGGCCGGCACTCGATATTTCTGCATATCCACCATCGCCGGATGCAGAGCCGCCGCTTACGTCAATCGTACCGCGGGCGCTCGTGGCCTGATCCGACCAAAGCACGACCTTACCGCCATTGCCATCGCTGGTGGCCGAGGCATCAATCGTTGAATTGGGATCCATGCTCACGGTGGTGGCATGGGCGATCGGGGTATCTTCGACCTGCACCTTGGTTGGATCAACGACGGATGAGTTTGGGTTGCCGCCCTGCACGTCGCCGCCGATCAGTACGCTGCCCCCGCCCTTCCAACCAAAGGCATCGATTGTTGCAGCGGCAAGTTCGATGTTCTCAGCGCTGATCTGGATCTTGCCGCCTGTCTCGCTGGCGTTGAGACCTGAGGCCGAGAGCTTGCCCGAGACCTTGATCGTCTGGGTCGGGGCGTCGGCCGACTTGGTGTCCGCCGTCGCCGCTGAGAGAACGATCTTGCCGTTCTTTAGCCCCACCGAGTCCGCCTCGATGTTGCCGGTGTTGTTGATCACCGAATCTACCACGGTCCGCGCGGCGGATGCGGTGAGTTGCACTGTGCCGCCGTCGGCCTTGAGCAAGCCGGAGTTGCTGACGAGGTCGGAGAGGGGTTTGCCGGTGCTCACGTCGATCACCTGGCTCGCCACGCCGTCGTCGAGAGCGAGGTTGATCAGGTTGTCGCCATAAAGATCGAGGGTGAAGGTATTGCCCGAGGCAAGGCTCACCTTGCCAAGCTTCGCCGTCACCGTCCCGGCATTCCGCACGCCCGGAGCGACAAGCGCAGCCATTCCCCCTTCGGAGACATTGATAGTCCCCAGGTTGACGATCGAGGCTCCGGGACTGCCGGGCTTGTTGAACGTGAAGTTGCCGGCCATGAAGTCGGCATTGGAGATGTCGGACGTGGTCGCGACCATTCCACCGACATCGACCGTGGCGTTTTTGCCGAATACCACACCGTCGGGATTGACCAGGAACACCTGACCGTTGGCGTTGAGTTGCCCGGCAATCGTCGAGGTTCCTTCGCCGCCCGTCACACGGTTAAGGGTGACGGACTGCACATCGGGCTGGTTGAAGGTGGTGCTCTCGTCGAGCCCGATGTTGAAGCTGCGCCAGTCGATGATCGCCTTGTCGCTGGACTGATCGACAGTGACGGCAGTGGTTCCTTCGCCGGACACCGTGGCATCGCCTGCGACCACGGTCGAACCCAGCGGATTGGCAAGGAGAGGACTGGCTGCGAACGGCACCAGGGCGGTGCTCATCAGCAGAAGGGCCTTGGTTCCCTGTTTCATCCTTGCCTCCTTAGTAGCTGGCACCCGTGGTCAAAAAGAACCGCCAGTCCCTGTCGTCCCTGCCGCTTAGCGGCTTGGTCGCGGAAAGATCCGCATTCCAGTTGTCGGTACCCAGCCGCAGGCCAACGCCGGCCGACGAGCCACTGGCCGTCTTGTCGGTACCGACTGAAGGATCGATGCGGTAGATCTGGCCAAAATCGACAAAGCCATAAAGTTGGGTGGTCTTGAGGGGGTTGTTCGGGAGGCTGGGATCAAAACGCAGTTCCCCGCTCACCGAGATGCAGCTGTCACCGGTGATCTCGGAGGGATCGAACGCGCGGCCCATGTCCTTGCCCCCGTATCCGCATTCCTCGGGCGACAGGAGCGGAGTGAAGGCGTACTGGCCGTCGATTGCCGCCTTGTAGGAGAAACCCTTGCCCAACCGTTGCGTACGATTGACGGAGGCCCTGAGCGTGGTGAAATCCACACGGCCGTTCTCGCGGGAGGCATCAGGGTTGTTGTTCGTGGTGCTTCCCAGGCCGACAAACCCGTGGCTCAGGGTCAGGTTCATCTGGTTGATGCCGTTGAAATTGTCTGCAATGTCCGCATCGGCCTTGACCCTGATGCCGCGAAGGCGGTCAAGGCTACTGACTGACCCGAGCATGTCGCCCTCGTTGTCCGACATGAACATCAGGGCTGAAAGCGTGAGGTTCCTGTCGCGGCTGCGGATCACCGGGTAGCTGAAACCAAAATCGGCCGAGAGGCTCTTGGATTTGAAGTCCAATGCCTCGAGCGTTGCCGTGCCTGGCGCGCCCCAGGAGTAGCTGACGTCGCCGAATGCCTGCAGCCCCTCGCTGTTGAGGACCTGCTTGTAGCCAAGGGAGACGTATTTGAGTTCCTTGAGTTGCGTGGTGCCGGCCAGCGAGACCGTCAGGGCCTCGTGCATGTGCGCGATGTTGTTGAAGGTCGCGCCGAGGTCGAACTCCCAGGGACCCCTGGCTTCGGTGCCGTGGTTGTCGACTTGTGCCCACGCATCGAGATGCTTCTCTTTGGCCTCGACGATCAGGGTCGAGGCATCCGGGTTGGTCGCTGACGCCTGGAACCGCGAAGTCACCGAGATCCCCGGCAGGTCTCCCGCCAGCAGCAGGTAACGTTCGATCGTCTTGATATTGGCCGGGTGCTCGGCGGTTATCCTGGTCGCGTAGTCGGAGAAGAAGTCGCGGTACTTGCCAAGGCTATCCGGCCACTGGACTGCATCCACATATCCCTCGATGACCTTCAGGGTAACTGTGGCTCCTTTTGGATCGAGATCCTGCGGCGGAACCATGGCGCGCGAGAGCACGTATCCGTCATTACCGTACTTGGCGGTAATCTGCCGGGCGAGGTCATAGATCGCGGCCAGCGTCACAGTCTTGCCCTCGATCCCCGAGGTCAGTTCCTGGAAGTCATTGGCCGAATAGACAGTGCTGCCCACCACCTGAACGCTGGCAACCTTCAGCGTGATCGAGGCGGCTCCGCTGGGTGGCACGGAACTGGGAAGGTGGATGGTCTCTGCGGGCTTGGCTTTGGGTGCTGTCTGCTGAACGAATCGCTGAGCGGGACGCCCCGGTTCTTCGCTCGAGGGAACCTGTGCCAATACAATTACCGGCAGGCTCACCAACGCGAACGCAATAAGCCCCAAACCAATACGGCCAAACACCAGACCGCGCCCCCGAAACAGTCATTAACAACCTCTTACAGAACGTCAGTCATGCGGGCATATTGGTCAACCTAGAAGATTCGATAGCTTCAATGCCCCGTCACAATACAAGATAGTTTCGGTCAATGACCTCAGTTGACTGAGCTAAATGCCATGTTTGTTGCTCGATCGGCTTGCAGTCGCCTTCTCTCCGGAGAGATCTGCAGCGCGATAGAACCAATCCCCCGGTCCTCGTACTTTCCGATTCGGGCGCTCGCGCTGCAGGCACTTGCCGTCTGTGTTGCCCTACTCGAATTGACTTTGCCGACTCTGGCAGCATCATCCGCTCCCGCGGCGCAGCCCGATCCTTCACAGGGCTGGGTGCGGATCTGCGACACACCGGCTGAACAAACGAGATGCAGGGTCGAGAGGGAAGTGGCCGGCTCGGATGGAAAACTCAGCGCCAGCATCACGGTCTGGCCCAAAACAGATACTGGAAATCCAGGTGTCGCGATCAAGGTACCGACAGACACCATCATACTGTCAGGGCTGGTTTTGACCTTTGACAACAAAAAGGCGTCCCTCAAAGCTCCGTACCACTTCTGTGACGAAGCATATTGCGTTGCGGACCGCAACTTACCGGCCTCATTGATTGATAGATTGAAGAAGGGGCTCGAGCTGTCCGTTATTAGAACTGACGGAAAAATGACCTCGTTCGCCTACCACTTCAGCCTCAAAGGTTTCACGGCGGCCTACAATGGCGATTAATCCCGTGTTTCGCCGTGGCCTTCCTTCCGACGAACGAATGCCATGGCTGACCCCTGACCGCAGTAGTCCGGTGAAAAGAACAAGAAGCACTTTTGGAGACTCATTATCAGATCACTTGGAGGTGCGATGAGGCTTGTTTTTGCTCTTGCAGCAATCTGCGTGTGGCTCGGGACTCTTGCTACGGCAATGGCTGGAGCGGCAGAGGAGAAGAACTGGATCAAAGTCTGCGATATCCAGGACCACCATGACTGCATGATGCGCCAAGTTCGGCATACCACAACAGCGTTTGACGCAGCCATGATGGTAAGAATGAAACCTGGCGGGCAACTTTTGGTAAGCGTGAATTTCCCGACGGGCGTCGACCTTCTGAAGCCACAGAAATGGCAGATCGACAACGGATCGCCGGGTGACGCTCCATTTGTCTATTGCTCCAAGGATGCCTGCTCATCACAAGCAATCGTCGACACTAACTTCATTGCGAGGTTGAAAAAGGGCAAATCGATGACTGCATCCGCATATCTGCGAGACGGCGCCCCAATTTCAATCAGCTTCGATCTGGCTGGGTTTTCGTCCACCTTTGACAGCGAGAACTTTATGACAATTGACCAATACAAGCAGTTGAATTCCAAGTGAAGGCGTAGGCGGAGGAAGGTTGCCGATAGCCCTGCGCAGCCATGTGGCCGGGCTGCAATTCACGGAACGCAACGGAGTGGCGACCGATGGGGAAGCAGACCATTCCCTGGGCCTGACCCACCTCAAGGCACAATCCTGATGGTCTTTCGCCTTGGTCCGGCGTTTTGCATGCAGTTTGTTTGGTCTCGATATCGCCCCTTCGGGCGCCGTTTTTTGAGGAGGGAACAATGATTCAATCCTGGCTTGCCAGAAGCCAATCGCTCCGTGTGCGACCCGCTGTGTCAGTAGTTGCATTTGCTCTTGCCAGCTTTCTTGTACCGGGTGCGCTAACGCCGCCCAAAGCAGCCACCCAGGCAGACCCCAAGTTGGGTTGGGCGCGAATCTGCGAAACGTCTGGCGGCAAACTCGTGTGCAAAGCTGAAAGGGACTTTGTGGATTCGACGGGCAAAACCGTAGCCGTCCTCTCTGTCTGGAAGCAACCCGGTTCAGGCGAGCCGAACTTTGAAATCAAGGTGCCGCTTGATACGCTCATTCCCAACGGACTGATTTTGCTGATAGATCAGGACAAGAAAGCGTTCAGAACGCCATTTCATTACTGCGACGCAGACTACTGCGTCATGGACACCGCGCAATCCGATGCGCAATTGGACAGCTTCAAGAATGCGCTCGCCGACCGCTTCAAGAAGGGGCTGACGCTGACCGTTACCCGAACAGACGGGACCAGTACCTCGGTCAGTTACCACATTGACCTCAGAGGATTCACGGCTGCCTACGAAGGCAAATAGGCCGCTGCGATTTGCGGACTCGAGCGCCCCACTCGGCACCATATGAAGCCACGATTGCATGAACCAATGGAGAAACAGCTGTATGCGCACTTCCCCGGTATTTGTTTCTGTCACTCTGGCTCTTGCCCTCGCAATACTGAGCCCCAGCGGAGCTGAAGCAGATGGCGCACCTAGCGGTTGGCAGAAGATTTGTTCTGCAACTGGTGCAAATCAGATCTGCATGGTGAGAGATACGATCGAAATTGGCAGGGACGATCCCGCCGCCTTTCTCATTCGACCCCGTCAAGGCGACTACTTGGCTGTGGCATCACTGCCGGCACTGAAACTTGATTTCTTCAAAAATCAGAACTGGCAAATTGATGACGGGAAAGTTCTGAATGTACCCTATACGAAATGCGATCGCACGGGCTGCGCTGCCATGCTGGCAGCAAATCAGGCGTTTTTTGACGCGCTGCAGAAGGGTACTGCCATTATCATAACCGGTTACCTCATAGATGGAACCAAGGTGTCGGCGGCGTTCCCGCTGAAGGGCTTCGCCGAGGCCTATTTGGGCTCCAAATCGATGTCACTGGACGAATACAAAAAGACTGCCAATTAGCTGCTACAATCGCGTTAGACGAAGCTCGGTGCGCCCTCCGTCGCAGAGTTGAAGGTTGGATTGCCGAGCCAATATCCAGAGACACTGGACATCGAAGCCGTCGCCGACATGACCGATCCCATCCCCCAAGGCCACCTGGCGCTAACTGACGCCTGGGCAGCGTTTCGAGATTCCCTCTGGCGCGGCCATGACGCGGTGGCTGAACTGCATGGTTTGAGCGGGCTCCGCAATGTTTCCATGACGGTTGCGGCACGCAACAAGGCTGCTTTCGATCGCATCCGGAATCTCGAGCTGCAAGCCATGTTGCGGCCGTTCAGGGACGGTGCGCTGGAGGCCCTGGTCATGCCTCCTGGCGAGCAGCAGATGTTCACCATTCCGAAGTCCGCGTGGGAGAACGCGTTCTATCCGGAACGCATGTTCCTCGACTCTACAATTGCCGCCGGGCATGGCGAGTACTGGGATGCCCTGGAAGGTCGCTCGCCCTTCGTATCCGAAAAGACGTTCCAAAGTTGGCTTGGGAGCCGGGACGTCACAATCGTCAAACTCCTGGGTGATGTCGAAGACCTGGGGTGCGAGCTGAGGCCCGTCCTCGTCGATCTGGCGCAGGATGGCATCGTGCCGTCGACTGAGGCGGAAACTCTTGCGCGAAGATTTGGCGTTGGACCGCTGGCAAAAGAACCGCCGGCGGGGAGCTTCGATCCGATGCTTGCCGAGCACTGGACCTTGCCGATGGTGATTGCCTGGATGGTCTGGCGCAAACCGGAAAAGGTGCGCGAACAATGGGACGATTACCGGAACGAATGTCTTGCCTGGGCACCTCTGGGCGCAAGTGCAGACGATCGCGAAGGCGACAGCATGCGTCACGGTGAGACACTGCAGCAGCCGCCACCGGCATCGGTTGCGCTGATCGGCATCGCCGAGGCCGCCGGCGAGGACGATTCCCCCAAACTTATGTCGGTCAGGACCGCCATCGCGGATCTGTGGAAGCGGCTCGAAAGCGGAGGCGTCTCGGGCAACGCGGTCGATCGGGACCGCAAGTCCGTTGTGATCGGCAAGCGGGACTGGGCGCGCCTGGATCTTGCGCACGAACTGGGTGGCCCGGACTATCTGGTGCTCAAGACCGACACGCTGTCGCGACAGTACACGGATCTGATCTTTTCAAGACTGGAGGTGTTGCGGCATTGGCGACCATTGCCATCGGATGGGCGCCTCTACCAGGCGGGAACGGTTTTCCAGTTCGACGACGACGCCTCCCATTGGTCGCTCTTTGAGGCTTCGGTCTGGGTCGGGTGTGAGGGTGAGCAGCTGAGCACCGACGAGATCGAGGCGCGCGGGCTGGATGATCAGGGCGCCAATGAGCTCTTTCGCGCATTGCACCGGAACCCACGTCTGAATGCAACCGGCATCAACAGGCAGTTGATCCGCGAGCCGATCCCTCGGGAATACTGGGAGCTGGCAACTGTCGATCTGATGGCAAGAGGTCACCGCGTCGAATTCATCGATGACGAAGCCGAGGGGCTGCACGGAACCCTGACACCATTCAGTGAAAGCGAACCGAGGTGGACACGCATCGATATCGACGTGGCGGAGTTGAAGAAGGTCTTTTCGTTTGGCCGGAGCAGGCCGGCGAGTTGCCGGCACTGGCTTGAGCAGCAGATGCGCGAGTCGCCTCGAGAACGACCAAAATCCAAAGCGGCGTTTCTTTCGGAGGCGGTCGCGGAATTCAACGTCACAAAAGCTGATTTCAATCGCGCATGGCAGGCGGCACTTGAAAACATTAAGGAAGCCAAGGGGATCTGGGACAAGGCCGGTCGCCCGAAATCCGTCGAAAACAATCGGTCGGCTAAATAAATCGATCCACCTATTACCGCGTCGCCGCTGACCTCACGTTCTGGCCCGTGACTGGACCGAGAACCATGAGGTTGGTTGATGACTTCCACCGTTACCCCGAAACGCCGGATGCTGCGGACGCGTGAAGCGGCCGCGTATACCGGGCTTGCCAAGTCGACCCTCGAAAAGCTGCGCGTCTCCGGCGAAGGCGCGCCCTATATCCGCATCGGCCGCGCCGTGCTCTACGACCAGGACGATCTCGACACCTGGCTGGCCGCGCACCGCCGCCGCTCGACCTCCGACCAGAGCTAGGAGGGGATCGCCATGCCGCGCAACACCATTCCCCGCGGCGCCATCCGCGCGCCGCGGGGCAGCAGGACCTCCGGCAAGAAACGCCGCGGCACGGGGCTCAGCATCCATCGCAGCTACACGCCCGGCGAACTGGCGCGCGCGCTCGGGGTCACGACCGGCACCGTGTTGAGGTGGCGCAAGGAAGGGCTGACCTTCATCATGGATGGCCGCCCCTACCTGGTGTCCGGCGCCGACGCCCTCGCCTTCCTCAAGGCACGCCGTGCCCCCAGGCGCAAATGCCAGATGCACGAGTGCCTCTGCTTTCGCTGCCAGGACCTGCGGGCGCCGGCCCTCGGCATGGCCGACTACGTCCCGATCACACCGACCACCGGCATGTTCAAGGCCCTCTGCGAAGTCTGCAACACCGTGATGAACAAGCGCATCGCCCTGCGGTCCCTGCCCCTTCTGGAGGGGATCATCGAGTTGCGAATCCAACAGGGCCTTCCAACACTAGATGAGACGCGTTGACCCTGTTGTTGTGCCGCATTGTGAAGGACTGACGAAACCATGAAGAAGAACCATCCTAAAAACGAGCGGATCAAGCGCGCCTATTTCATTCACCTGGAAGACGCCAGGCGCATGAGCCCGAGCAGCGTCGACCACGTCGCGGCAGCGCTTTCGAGCTTCGAAACCTCGACCGGAGGTCGCGACTTCAAGGCCTTCCACATCGAGCAGGCCCGCAAGTTCAAGCGCGACCTGAACGAGCAGATCGTCGCCGAGACCGGCCGCCCGCTTGCCACAGCGACCATTGTGGCGCGCCTCAGGGCCGTCAAGGCGTTCTTCCAGTGGCTTTCGCAGCAGCCCGGCTACCGCTCGAAGATCAGGTTTTCGGACGCGGAGTATTTCAACCCCAGCGCCAATGACAGCCGCATCGCCGGGGCGCGTCGCCAGCACCCTGTCCCCAGCGTCGAACAGATCCGCCACGTCGTCGAAGCCATGCCGGCCGGAACCGAGATCGAGAAGCGGGATCGCGCCCTGATCGCCTTCACCCTGTTGAGCGGTGGGCGCGATGACGCCATCGCCTCGCTCTCGCTCAAGCATGTCGATCGCGCGCGCCGCACCGTCTTCTTCGACGCGCGGGAGGTGCGCACCAAGAACCGCAAGACCTACCGGACCTGGTTCTTCCCGGTCGGCGAGCCGTTCGAGGAGATCGTTTGCGACTGGATGACATTGCTTGAGACGGAAAAACACTTCGGCCCCGATGATCCGCTGTTCCCGATCACCGATGTCAAGCTGCTGGCGGACGGCCGGTTCGGTCCTGTCGGCCTCGGGCGCAAGCACTGGACCAGCGCGACACGCATCCGGGCCATCTTCCGCCAGGCCTTCGAAGCGGCAGGCCTGCCCTATTCCAATCCGCATTCCCTGCGCAAGACGCTGACCCTGCTTGGTGAGCGCATCTGCACCACGCAGGAAGAAATGAAGATCTGGAGCCAGAACCTTGGCCACGAGCACGTGGCCACCACCTTCAACAGCTACGGCCATGTCGAAGAGCACCGGCAGGGCGCGGTGATGGAATGCCTGCGCAAGCAGCAGAGGCAGAAAGACGGCCCGGGCACAGTGCAATTGGACGAGCATACGCGACGAGCGCTCAAGATACTGCTCAAGTTCTGAAAACACGCGATACCTTCGATTTTAGCGGTAGTGTCTCCAGCAGCCGCTCATTCGATGCTCCCGCACCTGAACGCGGGAAAGTCGCGATTTGACTGCCCTTGTGCACTAGGCCTCACAGGCTAATTGGCAGCTACGACCGCCGTGGTAACGTAATGAAGAATACGCTGAATCGAATCACCATGGCGTGCCCAAAGACAGACAAGTATCCAGCTTGGCATCCTTCACCATGGGCGAGGAAAGCCACAATCAAGTCCGCGACATGGCGCGGAGGAATGGGGTGTTGGCCACGCCAGTGAACCACCGTGCTGTCGAAGACTAACCCTGCTGCTTTCCGCGGACTGCTGCAGAGCCCAACCACGACCACTGCGAAAGCTTTCAATAATGGCGATACAGCGCAGCGACCTCCCCTTCGGCAGTGAGTTCTCGCCGTCGCAGATTGAACTGCCGGCGTTGCTCGAGATTGTCGAGCGCCACCAGGGCAACCCGCATGCGCTCGAGGCGGAGATAATGGCGACGTATTTCGCGTCCCATTCCGCCCACCCCGGCGACGATGCCCACCGCGACTACAATCGCGGCAAGCTCGCCAACAACTGCAAGCTCGGCCTGATTGCCTACGGCCTCGTCGACCGGGAGGCCCGTTTCACGGGCTTCGGCCGCCAGCTGTTCGATCTGCGCGACGACGAAGACGCGCTCTATGAGGCGCTGGCTAAGCACATCTTGCTCAACCTCAAAGGCATGACGCTCGTGCAGTGTTTGCAGGACATGGTGGCGGCCGGCGAGGACATCACGCTCGATTCGCTGCGCCATGCCCTAGAGGAACGCGGCGTCAGGTTCCCGCGCGGTGGCAAGCACCCGAGCATGATGCGCCTCTGGCTTGCCAAGGCCGGCGTTATCGTCGGCAGCCGCTGGCAGGTTAATACCATCCGGCTGCGAGCCGTGCTTGGCGCCGACCCCGAGGAATATCCCACCCTTGCGAAGTTCTCGCCCTACCAGCAGGCGTTCCTGCTAGCGCTTGCCAACACCGGCATCAGGACACCGCAACCAGCCAATGAAATCGTCAAGCTGGCGTCGGCAACCTTTGGCATTCGGTTCCCCGACAAGAGCCTGCCGAAGGATGTGCTGAATGCCCTGCGCGACAGCGGCTACATCAACGTCACGAAGACCACCACCGGCCGCGGCGCCAAGCCCTTCCTAGTGGAGCCTACGGCCAAGGTGGACATCGAAATCCTGGGGCCTCTTCTCGACCAGATGAAAGACCAGGTCGACCCGAAGCTGCTCGGCCTCCTCACCAAGCCGCTGGCGGAGATCCTCGAGGAGGTCGGCTCGAGCGATCGCTATGTGTCCGGCCTGGCCCTCGAGGCGATGGCCTTCAAGCTCATGCGCAATTTGGCGATGGAATATGTGGCGACGCGGCTACGTGCCAGCTCAACCGGAGGCGCCGAGGTTGACGTGATTTTCCATTCAGCGCGGCTCGTCTATTCCCGCTGGCAGGTGCAGTGCAAGAACACCGCGCGCGTCGCACTCGACGACGTGGCCAAGGAAGTTGGGCTCACGCATTTTCTGAAAAGCACGGTGATTGTCATCGTCACCACCGGCGAGATCGGTAGCGAAGCACGCCGCTACGCCAACAAGATCATGAGCGATTCCAACCTGGCAATCGTCATGATCGACAAAGCCGACCTCGAGGGCGTCACCAGAAGTCCCGCGTACCTGGTCGATGCTTTCCGCCGGGAAGCCGAGCACGCGATGGCATTAAAGAAGTTTGATTTTGGGAGCGACCAAGCATGAAGAAAACGAACGCCCTAACGGTGTTCCACACCACCAAACTTGGCCGCATCTATCACGCAGATAGCCTCGACGTGATGGCGAAGATGAAGCCGGCGAGCGTGGACTTGGTGGTAACCAGCCCGCCATTCGCGCTGACGCGCAAGAAGGAATACGGCAACGAACAGGAGGACGCCTACCTGCAATGGTTCCGCACCTTCGCCAAGCAGTTCAAACGCGTTCTGAAGGATAGCGGCAGCCTGGTCATCGACCTTGGGGGCGCCTGGAAGCCGGGAGCGCCGGTCAGAAGCCTCTATCACTTCAAGCTGCTGATCATGCTGTGTGAGGAGTACGGCTTCCATTTGGCCCAGGAGTTCTACTGGTGGAACCCGTCGAAACTGCCGACGCCAGCTGAATGGGTGAACGTGCGCCGCATTCGGGTGAAGGACGCCATCAATACGGTTTGGTGGCTTTCGAAGACCGAATGGCCCCGCGCGAGCAATCGCCGCGTCTTGCAGCCATATAGCCCAAGCATGGAACTGCTGCTCGCCAACGGCTATAAAGCGAAAATGCGCCCGTCAGGGCACGACATCAGCGACAAGTTCTCTGTGAACAACGGGGCGGCGATACCGCCAAACCTGCTGGCCATTCCGAACACCGAGAGCAACAGCGCCTACATGCGCTATTGCCAGGAGAAGGGGATCAAGGCGCATCCGGCGCGGTTCCCCGCTGATTTGCCCGAATACTTCATCCGCATGCTGACCGACCCAGGCGACTTCGTGTTCGATCCTTTTGGTGGCAGCTGCATCACCGGCGAGGTTGCCGAGCGCCTCAAACGCAAATGGGCATGCGCGGAGCTCGTTGAGGAGTATCTCGACGGTGCGGTGGGCCGGTTCACGAACCCTCTCACCGAGCGCCCGCCGGTCAAGGACGACGGATATTACAGGGTTGCGCGCCCAAGCTTGCTTTGGAACGGCCCTGACCCGATGCCGCTCGATCCCGAAGGAGGCCGGAAGCGGCCGGATGGCACAGGCAAGAAGAAATCGCACACCCAGGGCAGCGGTCACAGCAGCAGTGGCATGGACTTTCCAACGTCTATCGCAGCTCGAGGGCGAGAGGACTAGACGCCATGGCGAACCTCAAGAAGCCAGAGCTGTTGGCGCGCTTCGAGGAGGCGGTACGCCTGAGTGGTTGGAACATGCTCTATCTGAACCAGGGCAGCCACCCAGCGCGCTACCAAGTGTTCAAGAATGGCAACAGTGTCACTGTCAGGATCTACATCTGGAACATCACCCACGGCGGGAAAGGTCGGGCTCCGGGCGAGTACCGCATCCAAATCACGGGATTCGATCATTTTGACCTCGAGCTAAACGGCCGCACCCTCATTGTCGGCTGGTGGGACGATGCCGGCGTCTTCGCCGGTTGGGATGCTCGGCGGCACACAGGGCCGCTCGGGGGCTCGCCTTCCATGCAGGTGTCGGAGGACACGCTGCGCAAAGCGATCATATCCGGGTTTTCGCCCTATATGAATCAGAAGGGGGAAACCGCTATCGCCTTTCGGCCCGACTTCGCCGGCACCTACATTGAATTCCTGGAGCCGCTTCACGATAGCGGCGCTATTCCGGCTGAGGCAGAGCTGCTCGTGAAGCTCGGAGAAGACCCTGACAAGGTCTCCGAGCAGGACATTGAGGACGAGATCGGCGAGGAGACACGGAAATATGCCGTTCTGCAGACCAAGAAGGCGCTGCGGGCCAGTGACTTCGCCCGCCGCGTCTTAAGCGCCTACGACCATGCGTGCGCGATGTGCGGAACCCAGCTTCGGCTCATCGACGGAGCACACATTCTGCCAGTGGAGCAAACCGGCAGCACCGACGAAACCCGCAATGGTGTCGCGCTCTGCGCACTTCATCACCGCGCCTATGATCGAAGCCTTGTGACCTTCGACCCGGTACTCAAGATTTGTATCAACGACGACATGGTGAGGCGTCTGAAAGCAGAAGACCGAGCGGGTGGATTGAAGGAGTTCCGCGCCGGACTGAAGCCTTACCTTTTTGCGACGGCCGACAAGAAGGATCGACCAGCCACCAAGTTTGTGAACAAGGCGAATAAATTGCGGGGTTGGAACATCTAGTAAATTGGCGCTCCGTCGAACGATCGGCCACAGGCCGTTTGTTTCCTTGTATCATGTCCCATGCGATGGCAGGGCGCACATCACGTTTGCAGAGACCAAGTCTCACTTCTGACGTGCCCCCCCCTGAAACTCCTCCAGCCGAACGTTCACCAATAGGAGGCCATTTTGTCCAACAATCAGGGCTGAATTCGGTAAGCGGTGGCGACCCCGTGGCGACCCGGCGAAAGCCACGCCAGCGCAACGAGAAGCGCGATCTCTAGAAGTTATTGATTTCATTGAAGAAATAATGGCGCGCCCGAAGAGATTCGAACTCCTGACCCCCAGATTCGTAGTCTGGTGCTCTATCCAGCTGAGCTACGGGCGCGCAGGTTGCAGGGCATCGGCCCGGCGAACCGGGGGACACTTATACTGCCCCCGGCGGCAATGC
>DATCMU010000010.1:0-96595 GCA_036563245.1 Devosiaceae bacterium
CCCACCGGGGCTTTGAATCGCCAGGGGCGACCGGCAGGCCCCTCAGCCACGGGCTTCGGAGCCTCCTGCTGGCGGGGGCCCCGCTGCCAACAGGCAGCTCCCCCGCGTAAATCGCCTTTCAAAGCCCCACCGTGGCTTTGAATCGCCAGAGGCGACCGGCGATTTACTCCTCCAGCATTTTCTTGAGAAGTTCGATTTCCTGCTGAAGGTCGCCATCGTCGCGCATCATCTGCTCGATCTTGCGCACCGAGTGCAACACCGTGGTGTGGTCGCGGCCGCCGAAGCGCCGCCCGATCTCGGGCAGCGAGCGCTGGGTGAGCGCCTTGGCAAGGTACATCGCAATCTGGCGCGGACGCACCACGTCGCGCGAGCGGCGCGAGGACAGAATATCGTTGCGCGCCACCCTGTAGTGCCGCGACACCACGCGCAGGATGTCGTCGATGCGCACCCGCCGCGACTCGTGGGTACGGATCAGGTCGGCCAGCGTTCGCTCGGCGAGCGGAATGGTGATCGGTTCGCCGGTGAGTTGATTGGCGGCGACCAGCCGGTTGACGGCGCCGTCGAGGTCGCGTCCGTGACTGACCACCGAGCGGGCCACATATTCGATCACCGACGGCGCGAAATTGACGCCCGCAAAGCGCTGCGCAGCCTGTTCCGCGCGCTTCTGCACGATGGCGCGGCGCAGATCCTGATCGAAGGGATTGATGGGCACCACCAGCCCGCCCGACAGGCGAGAGCGCACCCGTTCATCGAGCATTTCGAGGTCGCGCGGCGCGGAATCGCCAGCCACCACCACCTGCTTGGCGCCGGTCAGGAGGGCGGAAAGGGTGTGGCCGAATTCGGTCGCGGACTTGCCCTGCAGGAACTGCATGTCGTCGATCAGCAGCAGGTCGATGCGCCGCAGCCACTCCTTGAAGCCGATGGCGGACTGGCGCTGCACCGCCGTGATGAAGTGATACATGAAATGGTCGGCGGTCAGGTAGACGATATTGCGCGAGGAATCCGCCGCGCTTACCGCCCAGGCGATGGCATTGAGCAGGTGCGATTTCCCAAGCCCAACGGTTGAATGGACATAGACCGGATTGAAACTGACCGTATTGTTGATCGCGGCATGCGCGACCTGCCTTGCCGTCCCCAGCGCCATTTCATTGGCGGCGCCAGCAACGAAGGTCTCGAAGGTCATCTTCGGATCGAGACTGGAGCCTGAAAGCGCGTCGCCCCGTCCCGCCGCGCTCGCCGCGGCGGTTCGCAATCCGTTTGCCGGCGGCGCCTCGGGCTCGCTCTCCTCGTGCGCCTCCTCCGGTGACGGCGCAATGCGCGGCCGCGCCTGTCCATTCACCCGAACGGTGACATGCAGGCGCCCGATGCTGGCATTTTCTTCGCGGAACGCGGCCAGAATGCGCTCGGCATAATTGGACAGGATCCACGAACACAGGAACCGGGTGGGAACCGACAGATGCACCTGGTCGTCAACCACCTCCTCGATTTCCAGGCGCGCAAACCAGCTGGTGAACACATCCTCGCCCAGCGCCGCGCGCAGACGGGCCTTCACCCGCGAAAACAGCTCACCAAATTCTTCCGAACCGCCGTGCATATCCGCCATCTGCCGCTCCCCGCCGCGCATAGCCGAGGGGGCCCGCGCGATCGCGCTTGCAGACCAACCGTTGCCTTCAGCCATTGCCGTGTTTTTCATTTGCTATTGCCCCATGATGCGACGCTGCGCAGGGAACCGCCGAACCCACGCACGCCATGTCGAATTTGCCCGCTACGCAGGACAAGACTCTCCACTCCGCAACAAGTATTGCGGTGTTTCAGCCAGAAGATTTCACTGAATGTCGACTATTGCGTCGACTGCACGAACTAACGCCGTGCAGGAGAAAAGTCTAGGTATTTAAAGATGAAATATGGGCCTGGGGCAGGACTTGAGAGGTATCAAATTCCATAACTCATGCGCCCCCAAAGCGTGCATCTTCATTTCCCCTGAACTTTCAGAACGTCCTGGACAGCTGCGATCCGCTGCCTTCATTCTTCATTTGACGGTGGCATTCTAGCAGGTGAAATCGGCCGCGCAACGCACCTTTTTTCCAAAATTGGGGTTGACTCTCGACGCATTGCGAGCCCCCCGGCAAAGGCCGCTGGAAGGGGCCAAATAAGGTGCTGTTTCCTCACGCTGAATCGACAATCGCGCACCCATGCAACAGGGTAAATTTTTTCTCGCGGTCGCGGAACTTTTTGTCGGCATGACAATCGCGTGAATGTTGGACGTCGTCGCAACCGACTGAAACAAAAAGGAAATCAGTCAACCTGACATATGGGATGCCGCCCGGAGGACGATTCCACTTTGTCCGGTACCCGCTCCTGGAAACCGGACCGTTCCGGTGCGCCGGGCAACAAAAAAGGCCCCACTTTCGGGGGCCTTCCCAGGTGCCGCGAGAGGCGGCTGGCTCAGGCGCCAAGCGCCTTGATGCGATGCGCGAGGCGGGACACCTTGCGGGACGCCAGGTTGCGGTGGACGATCCCGCGGGAAGCCGCGCGATGGATCTCCGGCTCGGCCGCACGGAGCGCGGTCGCCGCGGCGTCCTTGTTGCCGGCCGCGATGGCTTCCTCGACCTTGCGCAGGAAGGTGCGCATGCGTGAGCGGCGTGCCTTGTTCACGGCCGTCTGGCGCTCGATGCGGCGTGTGGCCTTCTTGGCGTTGGGCGTATTGGCCATGTTCTGTCCTCTTGTCCCGGCTTGACGTCGTCAAAGGGTCGCGCATTGCGAGGCGCATATCCCGGCTTCGACGCGGTCGAAATGAAAGCGGCGGCACCCAGCCGCCAGTTGTTGGGGCTTATAGTTGCGCGACCGCGTTCCGTCAACTGGATTCGGCGCCTTGCGACGCCGCGCCGGTGTCCTGGCAGACCGGACAGTGAAAGGTAGAGCGCCCCGACTGTACAAGCCGCTCCACGCGTCCGCCGCATCCCGGTCTTACGCATGGCTCGCCCTCGCGATCATAGACGGCAAAGCGGTGCTGGAAATATCCGCTCTCGCCCTGCGCATTGCGAAAGTCGCGTAGGGTCGACCCGCCCGCGATCAACGCCTCGGTCAGGACTTCGCGGATCGCGCGCACGAGGGCATCGAGTTCGGGGCGCGGAAGCCCGTCTTCCCCCGCCAGCAGGCCGGCGGGACACAAGGGGGAAATGCGGGCACGGTGAAGCGCCTCGCACACATAGATATTGCCAAGGCCGGCGACGAGGTGCTGGTCCAGCAGCGCGGTTTTTATTGGGCCACGGCGGCCGAAAAGACGCCTGGCAAGGCCCGGCGCGGTCAGCTCGTTGCCCAGGGGCTCGGGGCCCAGCCCGCGCAGACAGGGGCACTGTGACGCATCCTTGTAGGTCGTCATGAAGCCGAAACGCCGCGGATCGGAATAGACAAGGACCATATCGCCATTCGAGGGATGGCTGAGCGCAAGCTGGACGTGTTCATGCTTGCCGTTCCCTGCAGGCTGGCGATAGCGGGACGGCTCGGAGAGCGCCGCGGCGGAGAAGCGGAAATTCCCCGTCATGCCCAGGTGGCTGAGCCATACCAGACCGTTGTCGAGCTCGAACAGCAGGTATTTGGCGCGGCGGCCGGTCGAGATGATCGTACGCCCGGAAAGCGAGGCGGCGAAATCCTTGGGGAACGGAAAACGCAGGTCCGGCCGGTTGAGGCGGACCTCTTCGATCCGCGCCCCTTCAAGCATTGGGGCAAGGCCGCGCCTGATGGTCTCGACTTCGGGCAATTCGGGCATCGTGCTCCCCGCGGTTGCGGCGCCTCGCGGCATGGATTATGCGGTGCGCTTGGTCTAATGTGCGCCCCGGCCCTTGCAGGGCCGCGCCCAGCGGAAAAGAAGAGCGGATGACCCAAGCCAAGGAAACCACGCATTTCGGTTCCCGCACCGTGCCGCTAGAGGACAAGCAGGGGCTTGTCAACGAGGTGTTCCACGGCGTGGCCGACCGCTACGACCTGATGAACGACCTGATGAGCGGCGGCGTGCACCGATTGTGGAAGGACGCGATGGTCGCCCGGCTGGCGCCGCCCAAGTCCGGCTCGCGCCCGTATCGCGTGCTGGACATGGCCGGGGGAACCGGCGACATCGCGCAGCGTATCGTGAACGCCTCGCTGGGATTTGCCGAGGTCGTGGTGTCCGACATCAATGCCGACATGCTGCGCGTGGGCGAGGAGCGGGCGCGCAACTGGCGTTTTGCCGGCCAGTTGAGCTTCGTGCAAGCCAATGCCGAGGACCTGCCGTTCGACGACGCCAGCTTCGATGCATATACCATCGCCTTCGGCATCCGGAACGTGCCGCGCATCGAAAAGGCGCTGAGCGAGGCCCATCGGGTGCTCAGGCGCGGCGGGCGGTTCCTGTGCCTTGAATTCTCAAAGGTGGATGTGCCGATCCTCGACAGCCTTTACGACGCGTTTTCCGACCGCCTCATTCCGCCCATGGGCAAGGCCGTGACCGGAGACGGGGAACCCTATCGCTACCTGGTGGAGAGCATCCGCCAGTTTCCCGCGCCGGATGTGTTCTCGCGCATGATTTCGCAGGCCGGGTTCCGGCGCGTCACCCACACGCCGCTCAGTGGCAATATCGCGGCGCTGCACGGCGCCTGGAAGATCTAGGCACGCCATGGGGCTCGCTGCATATGGGCGCCTGGTTCGCGCCGGTTACATTCTGGCGCGCGAAGGCGCATTTTCAGTGGTGGATCCGGCCCTGCTGCCGGCTTCGGCGCGTTTGGCCATATCGGCGGCGCGACTGATCGAACGCCGCTCGGTCCGGCGCACCGGACGGGCCGAACGCTTGAGCCGCGCGCTCAACAAGCTCGGGCCGACCTATGTGAAATTCGGCCAGTTGCTCGCAACCCGCCCCGACATTGTCGGCGCCGCGATCGCGGAAGACCTGTCCGCGCTCCAGGACGCCATGGATCCTTTCGATCCCCGGCGCGTACCCGGCATCCTGAAAGCCGCCCTCGGCGAGCGGGCCGAAGAGATCACCGAGTTGTCCGAGCCGATTGCCGCGGCGTCCATCGCGCAAGTGCACCGCGCCGTGCTGGTAACCGCTTCGGGGCGCCAGACGGTTGCGGTCAAGCTGTTGCGACCCGGCGTCGCGGCACGTTTCGCGCGCGACCTCGAGAGCTATTTCGCCGGAGCGCGGCTGGCGGAGCGCCTCGTGCCCAAGATGCGCCGCCTCAAGCCCGTGGAAGTGGTGGAGACCCTCGCCCACTCGGCGCGCATCGAACTCGATTTGCGGCTCGAGGCGGCATCCATATCGGAGTTCCTGGAAAACACCTCGAAGGACAAGGGCTTCCGCGCGCCCGAGGTACACTGGACCTACACCGCCGAGAACGTTCTGGTCACCAGCTGGATCGACGGCATGCCCATCCGCGACCGCAAGGCGCTGGATGCAGCGGGCGTGGACCGGAAACGGCTCGCCCGCGACCTGATGCAGCATTTCCTCCGGCATGCCATCCGCGATGGCTTCTTTCATGCCGACATGCACCCGGGCAACCTGTTCGTGGACCGCGGGGACGGCGGCATCGTCGCGGTGGATTTCGGCATCATGGGCCGCATCGGGCCGGAGGAGCGCCGGTTCCTCGCCGACGTGCTTTACGGCTTCATCTCGCGCGACTATCGGCGGATCGCGGAGCGGCACTTCGCCATCGGATATGTGCCCAAGGACCAGTCGGTGGACGACTTCACCCTTGCGCTGCGCTCGATCGGCGAGCCGCTGCACGGCCGCACCGCAAGCGATATCTCCATGGCCAAGGTCCTGGGGCAACTGTTCGCGGTGACCGAACTCTTCCACATGCAGACCCGACCCGAACTGCTGTTGCTGCAAAAGACCATGGTCCTTGTCGAGGGGGTTTCCCGCACCCTCGATCCCGATCTGGACATGTGGAACACCGCAGAACCGGTGGTTGGCGAATGGCTGCGGCGCGAGGCGGGCCCGATTGGACGGATCGAGGACGCCGGCGACCAGCTGCGGCGTATCGGCAATGCACTATTGAGGGTTCCCACGCTGATCGAGCGTTTCGAGACGGCGCTAGACGCCGCCGAGGCCGAGCGCAAAAAGCCGGTACCCTCGCTCATGCCGCGCTGGATGTCGGTGACGAGTTTCTGGCTTTTTGCCCTGCTCGCACTGGTCCTGCTGTACCGGCTCGTGGCATGAGGCGGCCATGCTGATCGGGCGGCATATTCTTCTGATCGTCACCGGCGGCATCGCCGCCTACAAGTCGCTCGAACTGATCCGGCTGATCCAGAAGGCGGGCGGCACCGTCCAGCCCGTGCTCACACAGGCCGCCACCCGGTTCGTCACTCCTCTTGCGGCGAGCGCCCTTTCCGGCCACGAGGCCCTGACCGAGCTGTTCGACCTGACACGCGAGGCGCGCATCGGTCATATCGAATTGTCGCGCTCGGCCGACCTGATCGTCGTTGCCCCGGCGTCGGCGGATTTCCTGGCAAAGATGGCGCACGGCGTTGCCGATGACCTCGCCTCGACCGCCGTTCTGGCCACCGATACCGAGATACTGGTCGCCCCGGCCATGAATGTGCGCATGTGGCAGGCCGCCGCAACCGCGCGCAATGTCGCCCAGCTCGACGCGGACGGCGTGCATTTCGTGGGCCCCGACCAGGGGGACATGGCGTGCGGCGAGTACGGCCCGGGCCGGATGGCGGAGCCCGAGGCTATTCTTGCGGCCATCGAGGCACACTTCGCCCCGCCCCGTCATGGCGCGCTGGCCGGGCGGCACGCCGTCATCACCTCGGGACCGACCCGCGAGCCGCTCGACCCTGTCCGCTACATCTCCAATGCCTCATCGGGCCGGCAGGGCGTGGCGATTGCCCGCGCGTTCCTTTCGGCCGGCGCTTCGGTTACCTTCGTGACCGGACCCGCCGAAGTGCCGCCGCCCGACGGCGCAAGGATCGTGAAGGTCGAAACGGCGATAGAGATGCGTGAAGCGGTGATGCGGGCGCTGCCGGCGGATGTCGCCATCTTCTGCGCGGCAGTCGCCGACTGGCGGGCGGCCGACATTTCAACGACCAAAATCAAGAAGGGCGCCGGGGAGCCGCCAGTCCTTTCGCTGGTGCCCAATCCCGATATCCTTGCCGATGTGGCGCACCTGCCGCCCGACCGAAGGCCGCCGCTTGTCGTCGGCTTTGCCGCCGAGACTGGCGACCTTGAGGCAAAGGCCCGCGCCAAGTTCGCCCGCAAGGGATGCGACTGGCTTCTGGCAAACGACGTCAGCGCCGAAAATGGCGTCTTCGGCGGCAACCTTACGCAAATCATGTTCTTCACAAGGGACGGGATGCAGGACTGGGGCCGCTTGTCGAAAACCGAGGTGGGCCGTAGTCTCGCGCTACGCGCCGCAGCGGCTCTGGACGGGCGCGACGGAGGACATTCGACATGAAACCGGGAACGCTGGCACGTCTGGGCGGCATCCTCTTCCTGACCATCGGACTTGCGGGCTGTTTCGACGCGACGATGGACATCAAGGTGCTGGGCGACAACAAGGCGCAGGGCACGGTGACCATTTCGCTCGACAAGGCCATCTACGACATGGGTCAGGGCAACGGTTCGTCTTCCGACTTCTGCACCGATGGCACCCTGACCACCACCGCGACCACCGTCACCTGCACCACGAGCAAGGACGGCACGTTCGACGAAATCAACTTCGACGATTCCTCGCCGGACGGAACGCCGGCGCCCAACGTGACCATCAAGCAGGAACAGCCCGGCCTCGTACGGGTGACCTTCCCCACAAAGGCCCTGCAGACCGATATCGGCGACAGCGCCAGCGACGCACAGTCCCGGCAGATGATGGTTTCCATGTTCGCCGGTCATTCGATGACCTTCTCGATCTCGGGTGGGGAAATCGTCGACACCAACATGACACTCGCCCCGGACCGGCAGTCGGCGAAACTGGTGATCCCCTTTTCGGACGTGATCAACCGCACGGCGGACATCCCGGGCGATGCCTACGCCGTGGTCAAGCTGCGATAGCAAGACCGTGACCCAGGCGCCCACCGCACAGATCAGATGGCTGCCGCACGGCGAGGGCCTTGGCCCGCTGCGACCGGAGACCTCGGGCTCGGCCGGAGCCGATCTCAAGGCCGCGCTGGGGCATGGTGAAACCCTGCGGATCGAACCGGGCGAACGGGCGCTTGTACCCGCCGGGTTCGCCCTGGCACTGCCGCCCGGACATGAGGGCCAGGTGCGGCCGCGCTCCGGACTCGCGCTCAAATTCGGCGTGACGGTCCTGAATGCCCCCGGCACGATCGACAGCGACTATCGCGGCGAGGTGAAGGTGATCCTCATCAATCACGGCCGCGATCCGTTCGAAATCTGCCGCGGCGACCGCATCGCGCAGCTCGTGGTGGCGCAGGTGGGCAACATCAGCTTCCAGGAGGCCGAGACCCTCGACGATACCGCGCGGGGCGACGGCGGATTCGGGTCGACCGGCCATGTCGCTTCATAGGTCCATCGCCGGCGCGCTGGCATCGCTCTGCTTCGTGCTGGCGGGAGCCGCGAATGCCCTCGGCGCCGACAGGGCGCAGTTCGACGTGATCGGATATTCGAACGACCAGCGATTCTTCGCGTTCGAGGAATATGGGGTGCAGGACGGGTCGGGCTTTGCCTATGCCAATGTCTATGCGATCGACCTGACCGACGATACCTGGGTGATCGGCACACCGGTGCGCGCGCAGGCCAGTGACGAGGCAACCCCGCTTGCCGCGGTGATCGCCAGCGTACGCAAGCAGGCGCAAGGCCGGCTGGACGACCTTGGCATCGGCGTACCGGCGACACTGCTGGCCGCAAATGGCGACGGGGATGTCGGCCGCGACGGGCTGTCGCTGGAATTCGGCCTGCCAAGTCCACTCGAACCGCGGGGTATCGCGGGCGATTACAAACTGTCCTTCGACATCTACACCGCCGATTCGGGTGCGCCCTGCATGGAGTGGTTCGGCGACAAGGCGAAGGGTTTCACTCTCAAGCTCTTCGATGGCGCCATGACCCGCGAGGTGCATCGCGACGACGTATTGCCGCGCTCGCGCGGTTGCCCTGTGACCTATGCCATCACTGCGGTTGTCGTTCCGTTCAACGCGCAATCGCTGGACCGCGCGGTGGCACTGATTTCGGTACACGCGCATGGTTTCGAGGGGCTCGACCGCAGGTTCGTCGCGGTCCCGCTCGGGGCTTCGGGCCGCTAGCATGGCCGGGCCGCTTTCACCCGAGGAAGCCAGGCGCTACGCGCGTCACATCGTGCTCAAGGGCATTGGCGGGCCGGGACAGCAAAGCCTGAAAGCGGCCCGGGTGCTGGTGATCGGGGCAGGCGGGCTGGGCAGCCCGGTGATCGCCTACCTTGCCGCCGCCGGTGTCGGCGCGCTTGGCGTGGTCGACGACGACAGCGTGTCCGTTTCCAACCTGCAGCGACAGATCGTGCACCAGACCGCGGATGTCGGCGTCAGCAAGGCGGAAAGCGCGCGGCGTTTTGCCGACCGGCTCAACCCGCATGTTTCAGTCGAGCCGATCATGGAGCGGATCGGGCCGGACAACGCGGAGAACCTGGTCGCCCGATATGACCTGGTGGCGGACGGATCGGACAATTTCGGCACGCGGCTGGCCGTCGCAACGGCATGCGAGAAAGCCGGCAAGACGCTGGTTTCGGGTGCGGTCTCGATGTTCGACGGCCAGGTTACGGTGTTTGCGCCGCACCTGGTGGACAAGGCGGGCAGGCGCTATCCGCGGTTCGTCGATCTCTACCCGGACACCCCGGACGAGGCAGACCTGCCCGCCTGCGAGGCCGTGGGTGTGATCGGCGCGCTGACCGGGGTCATAGGCACACTGATGGCGATGGAGACGATCAAGCTGATCACCGGCGTCGGTGCCCCGCTATTCGGGCGCCTGCTGATCTATGATGCGCGCGAAGCCAGGTTCACCGAACTCAGATACGGGCGGACCTGACGGCCGGGCTCAGGCGTCCGGATGCTTGAAGACCAGCGTTGCGTTGGTGCCCCCGAAGCCGAACGAGTTGGACACAACGCATCCAAGACTCACATTGTCGCGCCGCTCGCGCATGATCGGCATGTCGGCGAACGCGGGGTCGAGCTCGAAGATATTGGCGCTCTCGCAGATGAAGCCGTGGTTCATCATCAGGATCGAATAGATCGATTCCTGAACACCGGTCGCACCCAGGGAGTGGCCCGTCAGCGACTTGGTCGCGGAAATCGGCGGGCACTTGTCCTCATTGCCGAAGACCTCGCGCAGCGCCTCGATCTCCTTGGCATCGCCCACAGGGGTCGAAGTGGCATGGGGATTTATGTAGTCGACAGGCATGTCGACCGTCTCCAGCGCCATGCGCATGCAACGCACCGCCCCCTCGCCGGACGGGGCGACCATGTCATAGCCGTCCGATGTCGCGCCATAGCCGATGACCTCGGCCAGGATGCGGGCGCCGCGCGCCCTTGCGTGTTCGAGGTCCTCGAGCACGAGCACCCCGGCGCCGCCGGCGATCACGAATCCGTCGCGGTCCTTGTCGTAGGCACGCGAAGCGATCTCGGGGGTGGCGTTGTAGCTGGTCGACATGGCGCCCATGGCATCGAACAGGTTCGACATGGACCAGTCGAGATCTTCGTGGCCGCCGGCAAAGACGATATCCTGCTTGCCCAGCTGGATCTGCTCGTAGGCATTGCCGATGCAGTGCTTGGACGTCGCGCAGGCCGAGGAGATGGAATAGTTCACGCCGTGGATGCCGTAGGCGGTGGCCAGCGTCGCCGAGGCGGTCGAACTCATGGCCTTGGGCACCGCAGTCGGCCCGATCCGGCGCGGACCCTTTTCCCTGGTGATGTCGGCGGCCTCGACAATGGCGCGGGTGGAGGGCCCGCCCGAACCCATGACGATGCCGGTGCGCGGATTGCCGCGATAGTCCTTTTCCTCAAGGCCGGCATCGGCGATCGCCTGCTGCATGGCGATGTAGTTCCAGGCCGCACCCTTGGCCATGAAACGCGTGGTGCGCCGGTCGAGCACCTCGAAAGGGTCAAGCGTGGGCTCGCCATGAACCTGGCAACGGAAGCCAAGTTCGGCATAGGACGGGGCGAACCGAATTCCTGGTCTTGCCAGACGCAAGCTCTCGAGGACCTCATCGGTGTTGTTGCCGATGGAGGAAACGATTCCCATGCCGGTTACGACAACTCGTCTCATCTTTGCCTCGTCATTCCCTTGTAACGTCGAGCCGGGCCCGCACAGCCGGATGAACGGCGGTTACACGTCGGTGAACAGGCCGACACGCAAATCCCTGGCTTCGTAGATTTCCTTGCCATCCGCCTTCACATAGCCGTCGGCTATGCCCAAGGTCAGGCGCGCACGGACCACCCGCTTGATATCGATGCCGTATTCGATCAGCTTCACATCATTGGTGACCTGGCCGGTGAACTTGACTTCGCCGCCAAGGGCGCGTCCACGACCGGGGCCGCCAATCCAGCCAAGAAAGAATCCGGTCATCTGCCAAAGCGCATCCAGGCCCAGACAGCCCGGCATCACCGGGTCGCCGATGAAATGACACTTGAAGAACCACAGGTCAGGATTGACGTCGAGCTCGGCCCGGACCTGGCCGCGATTGTGGCTGCCGCCCGTGTCGTCGATCCGGGTGATGCGATCGAACATCAGCATTGGCGGAGACGGCAGTTGCGCGTTGCCCGGACCGAAGAGTTCGCCGCGTCCGCAGGCAAGCAGGTCCTCGTAGTCGTACTGGTGTGCGCGTTCGGCCATGCAATCCGCCCTTCTCAAGTCGCTTCGTGTGTAGAGGCACCCGGCGGGGGGGTCAATACGCCATTTGGTCCGGGCCCGTCGTCGCCAAATGGCCGCAAACTTGTGCTTGTTGCAGTTGATTATTATATTCGCACCAAACTGGCTTCACGGATAACCGAGCACCATGCCGATACCGAACCTGGAATCCATCCGGTCCGTTCCCTCCCGCAGGCCCTGCCTGCAGGCGGTGCTGCGCATGGCCGGCCTGCGCCCAACGCGGCAGAGGCTGGCATTGGCGGAACTCCTGTTCGTGGGTCCGCATCGGCATGTCAGCGCAGAGCAGCTGCATGGCGAGGCCAGCGACGCCGATGTCGGCGTCTCGCTCGCCACTGTCTACAACACGCTGCATCAGTTCCGTCAGGCGGGCCTGCTGCGCGAGGTGACCGTTGATGCGTCGCGCTCCTATTTCGACACCGACACCTCCGACCACTATCACTTCTTCATAGAAGACGAGCAGCGCGTGGTGGACATTCCCAACGATTCCATCGTCATCCAGGGGCTGCCCGATGCGCCCGAGGGAATGGTGGTCACCCATGTCGACGTGGTGGTGCGCATCCGCCACCGTTGATCCGGCACCCTGGCCGTGCGAGCACCGGCGTCCAGTCTCGCGGTGACTTGGGCGATGCCGCCTATTTGAACTTTTCGTTCTCGTAGACGCCCCAGATATCGGCCTGGCGGACAAATCCCGAATAGGTGCCGCGTTCACCGTCTCCCTTGTTGCCGGCGGCCGTGGCGGCGCACCACTTGCCGTCACAACTATCCACCGAAAGCACGATTCCCGGCGTGAGCCACGCGCGCACCGGCGCATCCTCGGACGCCCGGCCACGCAGGGCGACCTGGCCATCCTTGGCCCAGGGCGTAACCACGCCGCCGCGCTTGCCCGACAACAGGTTCTGGTGCACCCAGCCTGTCTGGCCGTCATAGTCGCGAATCTTGCGCCACACGTCGAATTCCTGAACGATCTCGACCGGCAGGGCGGCCTTCACGTAAACCCAGGCGACATCATAACGGAAACCGGGGCCGACCCGCACGTTGACCGGCTCGCTGCGCAGGGTCGCGAAACGCGGCAGGGGCAACCCGCTCGGGCCCGTCGCCGTCTGGGCAAAGGCGGCCAGCGGCAGGCACAGGAGAAAGGCAATCGCCGCCGCCATCAATCGCCAGCGGTTTGCGGATGCCCATGGTGTTCGATGCATTTGTCGTGCCCAGGAGTGCGGGAGTTCATCAAACACTGCTTTGCAGCGTGTCGCTTTTTTCCTATCACTTAGGACAAAGACATTAATGCCCGCTGAAAGGCAGTCGATGACGATCCGGTTTCCCATCTCTACTCCGTTCGTTCTGGCCGCGCTGGCCGGCGGGCGATTGATCACCGGGGCTGCATGACGCCAACAAACGCCAGGGTTTTCGTGACGCGGCGCCTGCCCGCAGCGGTCGAGGCGCGCATGGGTACGCTGTTCGACGTCAGGTTCAACGGCGCCGACCTGCCCTATTCGGCCGACCAGATCATTAAGGGCGCGAATGACGCCGACGTGCTGGTCTCGTCGATCACAGACCGGATCGACGCCGCCCTTATCGCGCGATTCCCGCCGCATTTGAAGCTGATCGCCCAGTTCGGCAATGGTGTGGACAATATCGACCTGGACGCCGCCGCCAGCGCGGGCATCACGGTAACCAATACCCCGAGCGTTCTCACCGAGGATACCGCGGACATGGCCATGGCGCTGATCCTTTCGGTTCCGCGCCGACTGGTCGAGGGTGCGCAGGTGCTGCTCAAGGACGGCACCTGGTCGGGCTGGTCTCCGACCTGGATGCTCGGGCGGCGGCTCGGCGGCAAGGCGCTCGGCATCGTGGGCATGGGCCGGATCGGCACCGCCGTCGCCCGCCGCGCCAGGGCGTTTGGGCTTTCGATCCACTATCACAGCCGCAACAGGCGGCCACCTGCGATCGAGGAGCCGCTGGGCGCGAAATTCTGGCCATCGCTGGACGACATGCTCGGGGCGGTCGACATCGTTTCCCTGCACACCCCACATACGCGCGAGACCTTCCACATCCTGAACGCGCAAAGGCTCGCCGCAATGCGGCAGGACGCCGTGCTGGTCAATGTCTCGCGCCCCGAACTGGTGGACGAGGATGCGCTGGTCGCCGAGATTGCGCGCGGCCATCTGGCCGGAGCGGCGCTCGACGTTTTCGGGCAACGCCGGGGAATCAGCCCGCAATTGCTGGAGCTGGCCCGCGCCTACAAGGTGACCCTGACCCCGCACATGAGTTCGTCCACCCTTGAGGCCCGCATCGAGATGGGTGAGACGGTGATCGTCAACATCCGCACGTTCCTTGATGGTCACCAGCCCCCGCACCGGGTGCTGCCGGATACGCCGGTCGGCGGCCACAAGACAGGTGGCGGACCGGCCTGACCTGCACACCGGCGAATGAAAACGGGCCCGGACGTTTCCGTCCGGGCCCGCGACTTCCTCAACCAAAAGGCGCCGTTACTCGGCGGCTTCCCCGGTGATTTCCTTGCCGGTCTCCTGGTCGACGACCTTCATGGACAGGCGGACCTTGCCGCGCTCGTCGAAGCCCATGAGCTTGACCCAGACCTTGTCGCCTTCCTTGATCACGTCGGTGGTCTTCTCGACCCGGCCGTCACGCAGCTGGGAAATATGCACCAGCCCGTCGCGGGGACCGAAGAAATTGACGAAGGCGCCGAAATCGACGGTCTTGACCACGGTACCCTGGTAGACCTGCCCGACCTCGGGCTCGTCGGTGATCGACTTGATCCACTTGATTGCGGCCTCGATGGACTTGCCGTCGGAGGACGCGACCTTGATGGTGCCGTCGTCGGCGATGTCGATCTTGGCGCCGGTCTTTTCCACGATCTCGCGGATCACCTTGCCGCCCGAACCGATCACTTCGCGGATCTTGTCGGTGGGGATGTTGATGGTCTCGATGCGCGGCGCGTATTCACCCAGTTCGGTGCGCGGAGCGGTGAGCGCCTTGGACATCTCGCCAAGGATATGCTCACGGCCGCCCTTGGCCTGCTCGAGGGCGATCTTCATGATCTCCTCGGTAATGCCGGCCACCTTGATGTCCATCTGCAGACTGGTCACGCCGGCTTCGGTGCCCGCGACCTTGAAGTCCATGTCCCCAAGGTGATCCTCGTCGCCAAGGATATCGGAGAGGACCGCGAACTTCTCGCCCTCGAGGATGAGACCCATGGCAATGCCCGCAACCGGACGCGGCATCGGAACGCCGGCATCCATCAATGCCAGCGAAGTGCCGCACACCGTGGCCATCGAGGACGAGCCATTGGACTCGGTGATCTCGGAGACGACGCGGATGGTGTAGGGGAAATCGGCGGCGGTGGGACGCACGGGGTTGATGGCGCGCCATGCGAGCTTGCCGTGACCGATCTCGCGGCGGCCCGGCGAACCCATGCGGCCCGCTTCACCGACCGAATAGGGCGGGAAGTTGTAGTGCAGCATGAAATTCTGCTTGTAGGTGCCCTCGAGCGAGTCGATGAACTGCTCATCGTCGCCGGTGCCCAGCGTCGCGACCACCAGTGCCTGGGTCTCGCCGCGGGTGAACAGCGCCGAACCGTGGGTGCGCGGCAGGATGCCGACTTCGGCGACGATGGGGCGGACCGTCTTGAGGTCGCGCCCGTCGATGCGCGTGCCGGTGTCCAGGATGTTCCAGCGCACGATCTTGGCCTGCAGGGACTTGAACACCGTGGCGACCTGCTCGCCGGTCCACTTGGCGGATTCCTCGCCCTCGGCTGGGGCAAAGTGCGCCTTGACCTTGGCCTTGGCGGCGTCGACCGCGGCGTAGCGGGTCTGCTTGTCGGTGTTCTTGTAGGCGTCGCGCAGGTCGGTCTCGATCACCTTGAGCATTTCGCTCTCGAGATCGGACAGATCCTCCGGCACGAATTCGCGCGGCTCCTTGGCAGCCATTTCGGCCAGCTTGATGATGGCCTCGATGACCTTGCCCGACTGCTGGTGGCCGAACATCACAGCGCCGAGCATGACCTCCTCGGACAGCTCATGGGCTTCCGATTCCACCATCAGAACCGCATCGGAAGTGCCGGCCATGACGAGGTTCAGCCTGGAGTCCTCGCGCCGGTCGGGTGAAAAGTTCAGGACATATTCGCCATCGATATATCCGACGCGGGCGGCCCCGATCGGCCCCATGAAGGGAACACCCGAAATGGTGAGCGCGGCGGAGGCCGCGACCATGGCGAGCACGTCGGGCTCGTTCTCCATGTCGTATTGCAGCACGGTGACGATGACCTGGGTCTCGTTCTTGTAGCCGGCTGGGAACAGCGGACGGATCGGGCGGTCGATCAGGCGCGAGATCAGCGTCTCGGCTTCAGTGGGACGGCCTTCGCGCTTGAAATAGCCGCCCGGGATCTTGCCGGCGGCAAAGAATTTCTCCTGATAGTTGACCGTGAGGGGGAAGAAATCCTGCCCCGGCTTGGCCTCCTTGGCGGAGACAACGGTCGCCAGGACGACGGTTTCGCCGAGGGTCGCGAGCACCGCGCCGTCGGCCTGGCGGGCAACCTTGCCCGTCTCGAGGGTGAGCGGCTGGCCGCCCCAATTCAGTTCTACCTTGTGGACGTCAAACATGTGTCTTTTCCATTTTCATCCCGGAGAGACACCGGCCCCGCGCTGTTCGCGGCCGCGGCAGACTCTCTCCGACGGGCCCTTCGGTCGCCGCGCGCCCCATGCGCACGGTCGATCGAACAGCCTTCGTTCGTCCCGGGAGAAATGAAACATGGGCAAGACGGCGAGCGGCTTTTGAATTGAGGAAACGAATTCAAAAGCAGCCAACGATCCTGCCATGTTCCACGGCAGCCGGGCCTTCTGGCGCCTTGTCCGGATCGATCCGGACCATTTGCACAGGCACCATGTGCGAAGGGCGCGAGACTGACCCGCGCCCTTTGCGATCGAATTCGGACTAGCGACGCAGGCCGAGTCGTTCGATCAGGGTCTTGTAGCGCGCTTCGTCGCGGCCCTTCACATAGTCGAGAAGGCGGCGGCGCTGGCTGACCAGCTTGAGCAGTCCGCGGCGGGAATGATTGTCCTTGCCGTGGAGCTTGAAGTGCTCGGTCAGGTTGGCGATCCGCTCCGACAGGATGGCCACCTGGACTTCCGGAGACCCGGTATCGTCCTTCTTCGTGGCATATTCCTTTATCAGGGCGCTCTTGCGCTCAGGCGTAATCGACATCGTTTCATCCTTTCAATTCGAGGATTGGGTCGCCCGCCGCCGGGATGTCGTCCAGTCGGGGGCCGTGTGTGGCGCATCGGCCAATGCCGCGCGCTGCGGTGCATATAGTGGATTTGGGTGCGATTTGCAAAGCCTAAGGCGCGGATGGCCGGCACTCAGGCCGGCAGGATCACCCGACCGGGCTTGAACTGGCCCATTTCCACCCGTCCCACAGCCAGTGCCTCGCCCTTGTGGCTGGCCCAGGCCTCGTCGAGGGCAACCGGAGCGTCGGCGCCGGTCAGGAGCACGGGATTGCCGCGCCTGATCATTGCCGCCTGTCGCGCGTCAAGCCGGATTTCGTCGAGGCCGCTCAGACCCGCCGCGACCGGAAGCAGCAAGCGCCGGCGCCCGGCTTCGTCTTCGATGGCCTCGATATCGGCCAGGCTGACCGCGGCCGCGTCGGTGAACGGACCCACGCGCGCCCGATGCAGCGCGCCCACATGCCCCTCGGTTCCAAGCGCGTGCGCGAGATCCCGGGCAAGAGCCCGGACATAGGTGCCCTTGGCGCACCTGACCTCGAAGGTAGAGCGCTCGCCCGAATGCGCGGTCAGCACGAATTCGTCGATCTGCACGTCACGGGGCGGCAGGACCACATCCTCGCCGGCGCGCGCAAGATCGTAGGCGCGCTCGCCTTTCACCTTGATGGCGGAGAAGGCGGGCGGCACCTGGGAAATCAGGCCGGTGAAGCGCGGCAGCTCGGCTTCGATATCGCCCGAGGACGGTCGAACGGGGGAGGTGGCGACCACCTCGCCCTCGGCATCGTCGGTCGCGGTGCGGGCGCCCCAGACAACATCGAACCGGTAGACCTTCTCCCCATCCTGGACCTGCGGCACCGTCTTGGTCGCTTCGCCGAACGCAATCGGCAGGACCCCTGTGGCCAGCGGATCGAGGGTGCCGGCATGGCCGGCCTTCTTCGCCCAGAGCAGCCAGCGCAGCTTGCCCACCGCCTCGGTGGAGGTCATGTCATATGGCTTGTCGAGGATCAGCCAGCCCGAGACAGGGTCGCGCGGCCGTTTCTTCTGGGAATCGCGGGGGGCGGTCAAGCTTCAGTCCCTGTTGTCGTCCGAATCCGTCTCGTCATCGTGCTGCAGGTCCCGCTGCACCCTCTCGGAGCGCAGCAACGCCTCGATGCGATCCGCCTCCGCGAAGGTGTCGTCGACAAAGAACCTGATGTCGGGCGCGAACTTGAGCTCCAGCTGCGGCGCGATCTGGCCGCGAATGAAACGGTGATGATGGTTGAGCGCGCGCACCACCTCCTCGGCGCCCGTGCCGCCAAGCGGCATGACATAGGCGTTGGCGAGCTTGAGATCGGGCGTCATGCGCACTTCGGGTATGGTGATCGCCACGCCGTCAAGCGCGGGATCGAGCACCTCGCCGCGCGCCAGGAGTCCGGAAAGCGCATGCCGGACAAGTTCGCCCACCCTGAGCATTCTCTGGGTGGGGCCGGCGGATTTGTGACGATGCGGCATGGGCAGCCTATTTGAGTTTTTCGAGCCGGGTCATGGACTGCAACGCAAGCCCACGGGCCGTCAATACCTTTTCGCTCACCGGCCAGGTCCCCGGATCGCCGATCGAGAAGGCCGGGCCCAGCCACTCGTGGGAAACCTTGACGGCGGCGGTGGCGTCGCCGGGCACGACGACGAGCATCACCTCGCCCTTGCCCTGGAACGCCGCACCAACGACGCCGTCGACGAAATGTCCGCAGACCACGAGGGTGATTTCCTGCAGTTGCGGGTTCGCGGCGGGCGTCGTCTGGAATGACAGGGCATCGGGCTCGCATACCTGCCGGAACGAGGAAACCGTGTTGAGGATGTGCTCTCCGCGCGCATTGGCATGCACCGAGGCGAACGCTGCGTAACGCTGGGTCCAACCGTCGGCGGAACTGCCGGGCGGGAAGATCTCCACGAGTTCGGCGCCTGGCTTGGCCTTGCGCGCCACGTTGGCCTCCGCCAGGGCGTCGGCACCGGAGCGCCCGTCGTTCCAGTCCGGAAGCGGCATGGTGACCCGGTAGCCGGCCATGTCGGTGACGAGGGTCTTGTCCTTGATGGTGATGGCGCCGTCGGCGGCGTTAGCGGCGCCCGGCACGCCAAGCGCCGCCAGCACGAGCGCAAGCGGGGCCAGAGTGCGGGACAGAGTGGCAAAGCGATGGTTCATCGCCATATCTCCGATTTGTGCGGCGCGAAGCGTCGGGCTCGCGGCCGGCTTGCCCTGGAACTGAGTCGGCAGGGTACAGCGCCCTGCGGTCCAGCCCGTCAAGGCATTGCGGTTCACATAGCAGTGTGTCGCGATTGCGGCGCACAGGCAATTATCAGCCGCGCGCCGCGCTGGAAGCGTCTTGAACCCAGGCCCCATGCAGGGCCGAGGGCCGTCAGAGCGTGCGCTGGACCTTTTCCACGCGGAAGCACTCGATGACGTCGCCGGGGCGCATGTCCTCGTACTTCTCGAAGGCCATGCCGCATTCCTGGCCGGACTGGACTTCCTTGACCTCGTCCTTGAAGCGCTTGAGCGTGGAGAGCTTGCCCTCGTGCACGACGACGTTGTCGCGGATCAGGCGAACGCCCGCGCCACGCTCCACGATGCCATCGGTCACGCGGCAGCCGGCGACCTTGCCCACCTTGGAGATGTTGAACACCTCGAGGATTTCGGCATTGCCGATGAAGGTCTCGCGCACCTCGGGCGACAACAGGCCCGACATCGCCGCCTTAACGTCATCCACGAGATCATAGATGATGTTGTAGTAGCGGATCTCGATGCCGTCGCGCGCCGCGGCTTCGCGGGCCTGCTTGTTGGCGCGCACGTTGAAGCCGATGATGATCGCCTTGGAGGCCTGGGCCAGCGTCACATCGCTTTCGGTGATGCCGCCAACGCCGGAGAGCAGGATCTGGGCACTGACTTCCTCTGTGCCCAGCTTCTCGAGCGAACTCACGATCGCCTCGGCGGAGCCCTGCACGTCGGCCTTGATGATCAGCGGGAACTTGGCGACGCCGGACGCCTTGAGCTGGTTCATCATCTGCTCAAGCGAGGTCGTTCCGGTTGCGCCGGACTTCTCGCGCAGGCTGCGCTGGCGATATTCGGTGACTTCGCGGGCACGGGCCTCGTTCTCGACCACGGAGAACCGGTCACCGGCATCGGGAACGCCGGTGAAGCCGAGAACCTCGACGGGCGTGGACGGGCCCGCTTCGCGGATCTGTTCGCCCTTGTCATCGATCAGGGCGCGCACGCGGGCCCATTCGCTGCCGGCAACGACGATGTCGCCAATGGCCAGCTTGCCGCGCTGCACCAGAACGGTGGCCACCGCGCCCCGGCCCTTGTCGAGCTTGGCCTCGATGACGGTACCTTCGGCGCGGCCGTCAGGATTGGCCTTGAGTTCAAGCACTTCGGACTGCAGCAGGATGGTGGAGAGGAGCTTGTCCAGGTTGGTGCCCTTGATCGCGGACACTTCCACGTCGAGCGTGTCGCCGCCCATGGACTCCACGAACACCTCATGCTGCAGCAACTCGGTGCGCACCCGATTGGGATCGGCACCGGGCTTGTCCATCTTGTTGATGGCCACGATGATTGGAATGCCGGCCGCCTTGGCGTGCTTGATCGACTCCACGGTCTGCGGCATCACGCCGTCATCCGCCGCCACCACCAGAATGGCGATGTCGGTGGCCTGCGCGCCGCGGGCACGCATGGCGGTGAACGCCTCGTGGCCCGGCGTGTCGAGGAAGGTGACCTTCTGGCCATCCTTTTCCACCTGGTAGGCGCCGATGTGCTGGGTGATACCGCCCGCCTCGCCGGACACGACATTGGTCTGGCGGATCGCGTCGAGCAGCGAGGTCTTGCCGTGGTCGACGTGGCCCATGATCGTGACGACCGGCGGACGCGACACCATGTCCTCGGGCCGATCGCTCGCGGACCCTTCGAACAGTCCCTCTTCGACATCGCTTTCTGCGACGCGCTTGACGGTATGCCCGAGCTCGGTGGCGATCAGTTCCGCGGTGTCGGCGTCGAGCACGTCGGTGATCTTGGCCATCTGGCCCTGGGCCATGAGCAACTTGATCACGTCGACGGCGCGTTCGGCCATGCGGTTGGCGAGTTCCTGCACCGTGATGGCCTCGGGAATCGTCACCTCGCGGCTGATCTTGGGCTGCTGTTCATGCACGCGCCCGCGCTGCTTCTCGCGCCTGCGGCGCATCGCGGCGAGCGAGGGCGACCGGTCGCGATCGCCATCCTGCAGGGCGCTGACCACGGTCAACCGGCCACGGCGGCCGGCATCGCCGCCCTTGCGGCTCGGCCGGTCCGGGGACGGACGATTGGCGCGGCGGGCGCGCTCCATTTCCTCGTCGCTCACAAGCGGCTTGGGCGGCGTCACACCGCGTCCGCGGGCACGACGCTCCGCCTCGGCCTCGGCGTCGGCCGGCGTGGGCATTGGCGCGGCCGGCTGGGCCGGACGACGCTGAGCCGGACGGCGCGACGCGGGGGTCGCCTCGGTTTCGGCCGGCGCCGGGGTTGCCTCCGGCTCGGCGGCAGCGTGCTGCTCGGCCGTGCGGGCGGCTTCCTCTTCCGCCTTGCGGCGCTCTTCCTGTTCGATCTGCGCGCGGCGGCGAGCGCTTTCCTCTACGCGGCGACGCTCTTCTTCCTCGGCGATCCGGGCTTCCTCGGCCTGACGGGCCGCGGCCTCTCGCAGGGCGCGCTCGCGGGCAATCGCTTCGCCCGCGGTCAATCCACTGCTACGCGGCGCTGCGGGACCCCTGCCCTGGGGACGGGGGGCACCCGGCCTCGATGCGGCGGGCGTGGCGCCTTGCGGCCGCCCCTGCGGACCGGCGCCAGCGCCGGGCGGGCTGACCCGGCGGGTCCGCTTCTCGACCACTACCGTTCGCGCCGAGCGGGACATGCCAGGACGACTACCCAAGGCTGGGTTGCCCTTGAGCGTCAGGGTCTTCTGGCCCGAACCGCCCTCGGTGCTGTCACTGCGCTTGTCGTCCTTGTCACTCATGTAATCGCGTCTCGTTCGTTTGATCTAGGCAATGAAACGGGCGAGTTTTTCCGCCCGTCGCAACGCCGATTGGGCTGCAGCCCCTTTTGTGAGCGCAGCATGTATCACATTTTCCAGTCCAAGTGCCAAACCCAATTGGTCCGAGGATAGGATTTCGAAATGGGGCACCGGCGCGTCGCCAAAACGCGCCCTGAGCGCCCCAAGCATCTTGCCCCGGCCATCCGGGGCGGCGTCGCTCGCCGTGAAGAGGGCAATCACCTCGCCCCCATCGATGGCCGCGCGCACCTTCGTGGCACCCGTTACGATCTGGCCCGCCTTGCGCGCCAGACCCAACGCACCCGCGAGGCGCTGTTCTAGCCGCTCAAGGGTCATCTCCGCAAGCGTTTCGGGCACATCCACCTTTTCGCGCAGACTGCGGGAGAAGGCCTTGCGCCTGACCGCCTCGCTGATCGAGGCGCGATCGGCGGTGACCCAGACGCCGCGTCCGGGCGCCCTGGCGTCGATATCGGGCAGCAGGTCGCCGTCCGGACCGACCACGAAACGCAACAATTCTGCGACCGGCTTTTCCTGCCGCGTCAGCGCACATTCACGCATCTGATCCACTGGCCGGGGCAATCGCGCCTCCCGTCCGCCGACCCCGCGCCTCAGGCCGTGCCTTCCGTCTCCCCGGCGACTTCCTCGTCTTGGGGAAGAAGATCTTCCTCGCTGATCCAGCCGGCCTTGACGCGGGCCTGCATGATCATTTCTTCGGCCTCTTCGCGGCTGACCGGGAACTCGGCGAAGGTGCCCTCGAAGCGCTTCACCTCGCCGTTCTGGCGTTCAACCCAGCCCACAAGGTCATCGGCGGCGCAGCCGGCGAAGTCCTCGACCGTCTTGATGCCGTCCTTGCCAAGCGCCTCGAGCATGGCGGAGTTGAGGCCGTTGATCTCGTAGAGTTCGTCGGCAACCCCCAGCTTCTGGCGTTCCTCGTCGTGCGCCGATTCGATCGCGGCGAGATATTCGGCGGCGCGATTCTGGATCTCGGCCGCCGTCTCGTCGTCGAAGCCGCCGATGGAGGCGATTTCCTCGAGTTCGACATAGGCCAGTTCCTCGATGGAGGAGAAGCCTTCGGACGCAAGCACCTGGGCGACCATCTCGTCGACATTGAGGGCGACCATGAACAATTCCGTGCGGGCGGCGAATTCCTTCTGGCGGCGCTCGCTTTCCTCCTGCTCGGTCAGGATGTCGATGTCCCATCCGATCAGCTGGCTGGCAAGCCGCACGTTCTGGCCGCGCCGGCCGATGGCCAGCGAAAGCTGTTCGTCCGGCACCACGACCTCGATGCGCTCGGCCTGCTCGTCGAGCACGACCTTGGCCACATCCGCGGGCTGCAGCGCGGAAACCACCAGGTCGCCGATATTCTCGGTCCAGGGGATGATGTCGATCTTTTCGCCCTGCAGTTCGGCGACCACGGCCTGGACGCGGCTGCCGCGCATGCCCACGCAGGCGCCGACCGGGTCGATGGAGGAATCGTTGGAGGTCACCGCGATCTTGGCGCGCGAACCGGGATCGCGTGCGATCGAGCGGATCTGGACGATCCCGTCATAGATCTCGGGCACTTCCTGCTGGAAGAGCTTGGCCATGAATTGCGGATGGGTGCGCGAGAGGAAAATCTGCGGCCCGCGCTGCTCGCGCCGGACATCGTAGATATAGGCGCGCACACGATCGCCATAGCGGAACATCTCGCGCGGGATCAGTTCGTCGCGGCGGATGATCGCCTCGCCACGCCCCAGGTCCACGATCACATTGCCGTATTCGACGCGCTTGACGGTGCCGTTCACGACTTCACCCAGACGGTTCGAATACTCGGCAAACATGCGCTCGCGCTCCGCGTCGCGGACCTTTTGCACGATCACCTGCTTGGCGGACTGGGCGGCGATACGGCCGAACTCGATGGGCGGCAGCGGCTCGGTGACGAAATCCCCGTACTTGGCGGCATCGTTGCGCGCCTTGGCATCGGGCAGGGAAATCTGGTGGGCTGGTTCCTCGACCTCCTCGACCACTTCGAGAAGCCGCCACAGACGCAACTCGCCGGTACGCGGGTTGATCTCGGCGCGCACATTGGTTTCCGCGCCATAGCGAGAACGCGCCGCCTTTTCGATGGCGTCCTGCATTGCCTCGATCACCACCATGCGGTCGATCGACTTCTCGCGGGCAACCGCATCGGCGATCTGCAGAAGCTCGAGCCTGTTGGCTGAAACGGCCATGTGGGGTCTCCTTGGATAAACGGGCGCGCTAGTCCTGCGCGGCGGTATCTTCGATGGTTTCGATTTCGGGGTCGTCGAGCGTCAAGTCGTCCTCTTGCTCCGCCCGCGCCGCCTCAAGCAGCGCATCGGTGAGCATGAGCTTGGCCTCGGCGATATCGACGAGGGCAAGCCTGTGGTCGGGGTCGACGCCTTCGGGCGCGTCGGGCAGGCGGATGGTGACGCTGTCCTCGTCCGCCGCGACGATTTCGCCGCGGAAGCGCTTGCGGCCATCGATCATGTCGCGCAGTTCAACCCTGGCCTCGTGGCCGACATAGCGCGCGTAGTCACGCGCCCGCACCAGTGGCCGGTCGACCCCTGGCGAGGAGACCTCGAGATGGTAGGCGCGCTCGATCGGCTCCTCGACATCGAGGATGGGATTGATCTCGCGGGACAGGCGCTCGCAATCGTCGATCGTGAAACGCCCATTGGCGTCTTCGGCCATGATCTGCAGCGTGCAGCCGTTCTCCGGCGTCACCTTCACCCGCACGAGCGAATAGCCGAGATCCTCGGCCACCGGCGCGATGATGGCGGCGATGCGCGTTTCGAGCCCGCTTTCGCGGATATAGCGTTTGTCGGTCTGACTCACGAGATCGACTCTTCATTCACGCGGTGTCGGACACCGCCGTTCCTGTTGTCGCGATGTCGGACGGAAAACCGCAAGGCACTTTTCCTGACATCGCTGGTCTTCTTGTCGCGATGTCGAACGGAAAACCGCAAGGCACTTTTCCTGACATCGCTCTCGGGGCAACAAAAAAGAGCGGGGCCGGTTGGCACCCACTCTCCGGTTAACCCTGAGATGTTGCGCATCATATAGCGCCGCGCGCCCGTCGACGCAAGCCTGATGCGCCAACGGGCAGCATGGGGGCGGCGCCGGCAAGCTATTTTTCGAAGACGACGGCCTGCGGACTGACGCCGAGGCGCCCAAGGACCTCGCGCAGGTCGGCAACCATCCCGTCAGGGCCGCAGACGTAGAAGTGTCCGGAGAAATCGCTGACCCTGGCCTTGAGGAAGGCTTCGTCGACACGCCCGAGCGCCAGCGGCGATCCAGGTTCGTCGGTCACGGTGAGAACGAGGGTCAGGCCCTCGCGGGCCATGTCCTCGAGCTCCTTGCGCAGGATGATCTCGTCTTCGGTGCGATTGGAAAAGATCAGGGTGCTGCCGGCCAGCGCGTTCCGACCGCGCAGGTCGCGCAAGATGGCGATGAAGGGCGTGATGCCCGCTCCCCCGGCAATGAACGTGCCCTTGCCGGCAAAAGCTATGGTGCCCCAGACGTCGCGCAGCAACAGCCGGTCGCCAGGCGCGAGATCCCACATGCGGCGGGTCACGCCGTTCTCGTGGTCGAAATAGCTCTTGATGACGAATTCCAGCGTGTCCGCGTCCGTGCGTCCGGTGAACGTGAAGGGGTTCTTGCGATCCCTGGTCTCGTCCTGGTCGATCGAAACCTCGGTCGCCTGACCGGGCGTGAATTCATAGCCGTCGGGCTTTTCCACCACGTAGCGCCGGACGGTGGGCGTGAGCGTCTCCACTTCGACGATCCTGACTGATTGGGTCACTGGCAAACTCCTTTTTGCCCATGAGATGCGCCAGCGGCCGCAAGGTTCCCATGCCGGCACATCCGATTGCGGCCACCGCTTCGAGGTCTCCCCTCAGCGGCGCGTGAATGTGAAATAGAAGCTGCGGTTCCGTCCTTCCCTTCGGGCCTTGAGCTCGTATCGCGTCGGCTCCCACTCTTCATATGGTTTGTGCCAGCTGCCGGGCCTTTGGGGCCGCCAGGCAAAACCGGCGTGACGCAGAATGTGGGCCAGCGTCCAGTTCGCATAATCCTCGATATCCGTGGCAAAACGGAAAAAGCCCCCCGGCCGGATCACCCGGGCCAGCTCGGACAGGGTCATCGGCGAGACGAAACGCCGCTTGTGATGCCGGGTCTTTGGCCAGGGATCGGGATAAAGAAGATACACGCCGTCGGCGCTGGCGTCGGGCAGCGCCATGAGCAGCTTGAGCGCATCATCTGCAAACAGGCGGATATTGCCGATATCCTCGGCCGCGATCCTGTCGAGCAGCTTGGCAATGCCGCCGGTGAACACCTCGCAGCCGATGAAGCCGGTATCCGGCGCGCCAAGCGCCTGCCGGGCGAGATGCTCGCCACCGCCATAACCGATCTCGATGACAAGACGGTCTCGGGCCGGCCTGAACAGCGCGGAAGGGTCGAGCCCGCCCTTCGGGGGGATTTCGACGGAGAGACCCGGCAGCAGGTCCTGCATCAACTGCTGCTGACCCCCATGCAGGCGCTTCCCGGAGCGCCGGCCGAAAAAGGCCCGCGGCTCGCCTTCCACGTTCAGGACCGGTCTGTTCCTGGTGCTCATGGCGGCAGGTTCCCAATCCCGGTCGACCCGTTCCAAAATGCGAACCCGGTTCGCGCCCGCGCGCAGGGCGAACCGTCGCCTTGCGTCCTCAGGCGGCCTTGTGCTCGCGGACCGCCGCCTTCAGCTTCGGCACCAGATCGGTCTTTTCCCAGGAGAACGACCCGTCACGCCCCGGCTTGCGACCGAAATGCCCGTAGGCGGACGTCTTGGCGTAGATGGGCCGGTTCAGGTCGAGATGACGGCGAATGCCGGTCGGCGACAGGTCCATGACCTGGCGAATGGCGTGTTCGAGCATGTCCTCGGACACAGCGCCCGTGCCATGGGTATCGACATAGATCGAAAGCGGCTGGGCAACGCCGATGGCATAGGAGAGCTGGATGGTGCAGCGCTCGGCAAGCCGTGCGGCGACGATATTCTTGGCGAGATAGCGCGCGGCATAGGCCGCGGAGCGGTCGACCTTGGTTGTGTCCTTGCCCGAGAAGGCGCCGCCGCCATGCGGGGCCGCGCCGCCATAGGTATCCACGATGATCTTGCGGCCAGTCACCCCGGCATCGCCGTCGGGCCCGCCAATGACGAATGCGCCGGTGGGATTGACATACCACCTGCAATTGGGCGCGACGGGCAGCCCGTCGAGCGCCTCGAGAACATAGGGCTCGATGATCTGGCGCACGTCGTAAGAGGTCAGGCTGGGGTCGAGGTGCTGCGTGGACACAACGATCTGGGTGACGTCGGCGGGCTTTCCATCCTGGTAGCGCACGGTGATCTGCGACTTGGCGTCGGGGCCCAGCACCACCGCCTCGCCCCTGCCCTGCTTGCGGGCGGTCGAAAGGGCCTCGAGGATGCGGTGCGCATAATAGATGGGGGCCGGCATCAGCTCGGGGGTCTCGTCGCAGGCGAACCCGAACATGATCCCCTGGTCGCCGGCGCCCTCTTCGCCCTGGCGGTCGGCGGCATTGTCGACGCCGCGCCCTATGTCGGCCGACTGGAAATGCAGCAGTACGTCGATCTTGACGGTCTTCCAGTGGAAACCGTCCTGCTCATAGCCGATGGCCTTGATGGCCCTTCGGGCCACCGAGCGGAACCGGGAAGGATTGATGACCCTCTTGCCGTTCCTGTCGGTCTTGATCAGGGTCTCGGGCACCCTCACCTCACCGGCGATAATCACCCGGTTGGTGGTGGCCAGCGTCTCGCAGGCCACGCGAATGGCGCGCGGATCGGTGCCGGTCTTTTTCGCCTCGCGATAGATCATGTCGACGATTTCGTCGGAGATGCGATCGCAAACCTTGTCCGGATGGCCTTCGGAAACCGATTCGGATGTGAAGAGGTAGGAATTCCTTGCCAAAGCGCTGGACCCTTCATGCACGAGAGACGAATGGGCACGGGGGCCCCTGAGGGGCCTGTCGAGGCGGCTTTGTGCCAGCGCGCGCAAGCGAGGTCAAGGCGGATATAAAGGAAGCCTTATATTCTCGCGCCGCCCGAGCGCGCCCCATGTTGCTCGCGACGGGCGGCCAACCCTGCCAACAACAGGGATAGCAGGGTCAGCGCCGCAAATGGCCAGTGGCCCAGCCGGTCGAACAGTGTGGGTCCCAGCCGCTGGTCGGGCACCACGTCGAGCACGCCGGCCTGCCCCTCGCCCAGCCGCGCCTCGATCCGCCCAAGCGGATCGACCAGGGCGGTGACGCCCGTATTGGCGACGCGAACCAGGGGCATGCCTTCCTCCACGGCGCGCAACCGGGCGTGATGGAAATGCTGGGCGGGGCCGATGGAGCCGTCGAACCAGGCATCATTGGTCACGTTGAGGATGAACTGCGACTGGTCCGCCGCGCTGCCAAGGTCGCCTGAGAATATCGCCTCGTAGCAGATCAGGGGGAGAAAGGGCGGGGTATCGGGTGCGTCGAACGGGCGGCGCATGTCGCCGGCGGCCCAGCCATTGGCGCCGGGCACGAATTGCGAGATGCCGAGGCTGCGGAACACGGGCGCGAACGGCAGATATTCGCCGAACGGCACCAGATGGGTCTTGTCGTAGCTTGCCACCACCTCGCCAAGATGATCGATGGCCAGGATCGAGTTGTAGCCGGGCGCGGCCGCCGGACTGTCGCCCTCGGGCACGAAGCCTTCGCGCGGCGCTCCGGTCAGCAGCAGCGTCCCGGCGGGCAGCATGCGGGCGATGCGGGCCAGGGCATCGGGATCCTCCGAGAGATAGAAGGGCAGCGCGGCCTCGGGCCAGACCAGATGGGTCCTGCCAATCAGCCCTGGATCCTTCGGTCCGGTTCGCGTCTCCGACAGGGTGATCAACTGCTGCACGATGCCGTCGCGATTGGCCGTCTGCCACTTGGCGCTCTGGTCGATATCGGGCTGGACCAGCCGCATCCGGATGTCGGTCCTCGGCTTGAGCGGGGTGCTCTCCAGCCGATACTGGCCGTAGCCGATCTGCGCGGCCAGCGCCACGAGCCCCAGGAAGAACGGAGAGAGACGCGCCGACAAAGTCCGGCGATCCGCCGGCCAGATCAGGGCGGGGGTCGCCGCAATGGCCACGGCGACGACCCCGAGCCCATAGACACCAAGGATCGAGGCAAGTTGCATCATCTGCGCATTGGCGGTGAGCGCATAACCGAAGACATCGAAGGGAAATCCCGAAAACAGATGCCCCCGGGCGAAATCGGCAAGCGCCAGGCCCGCCGCCAGCCCGAGAATGCGCCAGGGCCCGTGCGACCAGAACAGGTGGGCGAACGCCGTGCCCAGCCCGACAAAGGCGGCAAGTATCGCCGCAAGCGCCAGAACGGCGAACGGCATGAGGGCAAGCATGGCCCCGCCATCCACGAAGAAGGCCGCACCGATCCAGTTCAGCGCCAGCGTGAAATAGCCCCAGCCGAAGAAGAAGCCGATGCGGAAGGCCGGCCCCAGCACCCTGGCGAACCCCTGGCGGCTTTCCGCGCCGTCGAGAAGCCACACCAGAACCGAGATCCCGGCAAACAGGGCGGGCAGGACGAAGAACGGGGGCACGGACAGCGCCGCGACCAGCCCGGCGACAAAGGCCATCAGCAGGCGGCGCCAGCCGTGCGCAAGCATGCAGGTTTCGGCCAGCCAGGTCATCTCAGCCTATCGGTTGGAGCCAATCCGCCGCTCCGTTCACGAATCAAGGGGTCCATGCCGAGGCTGGCCGTGCCGGCGGCACTGCGTCAAGCCTGTCCGGACTCGGGGGTTTCGTGCTTCTGGACCACCTCGCCGGGAGGTTTCGGCCGCACCCGCGCAGCGCGTTTGCGGCGGATGATCTGCACCTTCTTCACCCGGCGGGCGTCAGCAGCCAGGATCTCGATCTCAAAGCCCTTGAGCCTGGAAATGACCTCGCCGCGCACAGGCACCCGGTCGATCAGTTCGAGCACCAGCCCGCCCAGGGTATCGACTTCGTCCTCGTGCTGGGCGACCTCGAAATCGGGACCGATCAATTCGCGCAGGTCGTCCAGTTCGGCCCGGGCATCCGCGACAAAAGTGTTCTCGTCGACCTTTCGGACAAGGGTTTCGTCATCCTCGTCGTGCTCGTCCTCGATGTCGCCCACCACCGCCTCAAGCAGATCCTCGATGGTCACCAGGCCGTCTGTACCGCCATATTCGTCCACCACGATCGCCATGTGAATGCGCGTGGCCTGCATCGATTGCAGCAGGTCGCCAACCGGCATCGAGGGCGGCACGTAGAGCACCTTGCGCACCAGGTCGAGCTTCGAGATCTTCTGGCGCAGGGCCGGGGTCAACAGGCGCACCGGCATGTCCCTTGCCGCATCGCCCGTGTTGAGCGCGGTCAGCCTTTGCAGGGCATCCTTGATGTGGACCATGCCGATGATGTTGTCGAGATTGTCCAGATAGACCGGCAGGCGCGAATGTTCGGCATCGCGGAATCGCGCGACCAGAGCGGCCATGATCTCGTTGCCATCCACGGAATCGATGTCGGCACGCGGCACCATCACGTCGTCGACCCGCACTTCGGAAAGCTTGAGCACGTTCTGCAGAATGGCCCGCTCGCTGGGCGAAAAGCTGCCGGTCCCCTCGGACGCGGGCTCCTCCAGCGCTTCGCGCAGATCGGCGCGCAGCGATGGCGAGCGGAAGTTCAGCAAGGTCTTCAGCCTCTGCCAGGCCGAGGGCCTTCGCGCCGTTTCGGTTTGTGCGGTATCGTCGCCCTCAGGGCGATGCGGCCCCTGCGCCGCGGCGGGAGGCTGGTCCTTGGTGTCGGTCATGTCCTGGAACCGGCTCCCCGGTTCCCTTCCCTTGTTGAAATCATTGAACGCGGAAACCGCCTCGCCCGAACGCTACCGGTCATAGGGGTCGGCAATCCCGAGCCGGGCCAGTATCCGTGTCTCGAGCCCTTCCATGACGGCGGCTTCCTCTTCGGTGATGTGATCATAACCCAGAAGATGGAGGAATCCATGGACCACGAGATGCATGAAATGATGGTCGAACGGCTTGTCTTCCGCCAACGCCTCGCGCCTTACGGTTTCAAGCGCCAGGGAGATGTCGCCCATCATGCCATCGAGCGGCTCGAAGGGTTCGATCTGGGGAAAGCTCAAGACATTGGTCGGGGCGTCCTTGCCGCGCCAGGTCTTGTTGAGCACCTGCTGCTCCATGTCGTTTGTCAGAAGGACGCTGAGTTCGACCGGTCCCTCGATGTGCGGGCGTGCGCAGTCGATCGCGGTCTCCACCGCGATGCGGACCAGGCCATCGACGTGATTGGGCCAATTCTCGTCGTGCCGCGCAATGTCGACGTCGATATCGAAAGTCGCGGTATTCAGGTCCGGGTCTCCTGCGCAACGTTCCGGCCGGCCTCGTCATACGCGCGCACGATGCGTGCCACGAGTTGATGGCGTACGACATCGCGATCGGTGAAACGCGCGATGTGTATGCCCTCGACGCCGCCCAGCAGATCCAGCGCCTCGACCAGACCGGAGCGCTCGCCGCGCGGCAGGTCGACCTGGCTGGGATCGCCGGTCACGATCATCTTGGAATTCTCGCCGAGACGGGTGAGGAACATCTTCATCTGCATGGACGTGGTGTTCTGCGATTCGTCGAGAATCACCACGGCATTGGACAGGGTCCGGCCACGCATGAAGGCGAGCGGGGCCACCTCGATCACACCCGAGGCGATGCAGCGTTCCACATGCTCGGGGCGCATCATGTCGTAAAGCGCATCGTAGAGCGGGCGGAGATAGGGATCGACCTTCTCCTTCATGTCGCCGGGCAGAAATCCCAGACGCTCGCCCGCCTCAACGGCCGGGCGCGAAAGGATGATGCGGTTGATGTCCCCGCGCTCGAGCAGCGCTGCCGCATGGGCCACGGCCAGATAGGTCTTGCCGGTACCCGCCGGCCCCACGCCGAAAACCAGTTCGCTGCGTTCCATGGCGCGCAGATAGGCGTCCTGCACGGGGGTCCGCGCCACGATGGTCGCCTTGCGCGTGGCGATCTGGGCCATGCGCACCTTGCCCTTGCGCTCCATGGTGGGCAGGGTGAGCTGACTGTCCTCGCTCTCCACGACCCGAATCACCGCATCGACGTCGCCGATCACGAGCGGCCTGCCCTCTTCGAGCAGATCGTAAAGCGATTCAAGGACGCGGCGGGCCTGATCGAGGGCATTGGCCGGGCCGCGCAACATGACGTGGTTGCCGCGCGGCGTCGCCTCGATGCCGAGGCGCTGTTCGATGAGGGCCAGGTTCTGGTCGAATTCGCCGTAGAGCTGGGAAACCAGACGATTGTCGTCAAAGGCGAGTTCGAGAAGATTCGAAAGGTTGGAGTCCTGGGTTCTGGACAATGGCGATTTCAAATCCCTTTGCTTGGCGATTCGCCGGTTAAACTGCAACCGACGCAGTAACCTTAGCAGAGTTTACATGGGTGTCTGTGACGATTTCGCCAAGTAGCGAGTTTTTCCCGACTGAAAGAATTCTGACCGGCCGGACCGAGCCGATCAGTTCGGCGGGCGCCTCGAGGTGCACGGCCTGCAGATAGGGCGAGCGGCCGGCCAACTGGCCCGGCAGGCGCCCGGGGCGCTCCAGGAGCAAGGGCAGGACCTTGCCCACGCAGCCCGCGTTGAACGCCTGCTGGCTCGTCCCGATCGCCTGCTGAAGGCGGGCGAGCCGTTCGACCTTGACCTCTTCGGCGACCTGCTCGTCGCGGCTGGCGCCGGGCGTGCCCGGCCGGGGCGAATACTTGAACGAGAAAGCCGAGGCGTAACCGACCTCCCTGACGATTTCGAGCGTCTGCACGAAATCCTGTTCGGTTTCACCCGGAAAGCCGACGATGAAATCGCCCGACATGGCGATGTCGGGACGGGCGAGGCGGATGCGCTCGATCAGCCGCATGTATTCGTCTCGCGTATGCCCGCGGTTCATCGCCTTGAGAATGCGGTCCGATCCGGCCTGCACCGGCAGGTGCAGATAGGGCATCAGCATGTCGAGGTCGCGATGCGCCGCGATCAGTTCGTCGTCCATGTCGCGCGGATGCGATGTGGTGTAGCGCAGCCGCGCAAGGCCATCGAGTTCGGCAAGACGGAACAGCAAGGCGCCAAGGCCGACAGGTTCGCCCTTTTCGTCAAGACCGTGATAGGCGTTCACGTTCTGCCCCAGAAGGGTGATCTCGCGCACCCCCGCATCGACCAGCGCGCGCGCCTCGGCGAGCACCTGGGCCACGGGACGCGAAACTTCGGCGCCCCTTGTATAGGGGACCACGCAGAACGAGCAGAACTTGTCGCAGCCCTCCTGCACGGTCAGGAAGGCGGTATAGCCGCGCGCAAGGGTTGCCTCGCGGCGCGGCGCGGGCAGGTGCGCGAACTTATCCTCCTCGGGGAACTCGGTATCCACCACGCGGTCGGTCGCGGCCCGCGCCACCAGTTCGGGCAGGCGATGATAGGCCTGCGGGCCGAACACCAGATCGACCATGGGCGCACGCCGCAGGATCTCGTCGCCTTCGGCCTGGGCCACGCAGCCCGCCACGCCGATCATCATGTCGGACCCGGCCGCGCGGCGGGCCTGCTGCAACGCCTTGAGGCGCCCCAGTTCGGAAAATACCTTCTCCGAGGCCTTCTCCCGGATGTGGCAGGTATTGAGCACCACCAGGTCCGCCTCGGCGATCTCCAAGGTCGATTCATAGCCGTGCGGAGCCATGGCGTCGGCCATGCGGTCGCTGTCATAGACGTTCATCTGGCACCCGTAGGTCTTGATGAACAGCTTTCTGGTATTTGCGCTCATGGCCGCCTCATACACCGTTCGCCCCGTACGCGCCAAGTCAGAAGGCCCGATGGCCTCATGCTGCCCGGTCGGGAAGTGGCAGGCCGCGATTGAGGGCCACCAGCATGTGCCGCACCTGCTCCTCGGCGTCCCGGGTCACCTTCTTGCGGTCGGCGCCACGATCGAGCGGCACGGGCTTGCCGAAGGCGACCACCACATCCTTGACCCCGCCGCTGAGAATGTCGCGAATGTTCTGCTTCACGTTCTTGGACTTGACCCAGAAGATCTGGCTACGCTCATTGCGCGACACGGGCAGGCCCTGCAGGCGGGTATAGGCAATGGTGACGGGCTGAATCATCACGTCGTTCGCCCCAGCCTCGGTCATGGCGGCCTGCGCCGCGCCCACAAGCGCGGACCGGAAGGGCAGGACATGGGTGCCGATGTCGGACTGACCTTCGGCAAAAAGCAGGACCGCACCGCCGCCCGCCAGCCTGTCGGCCATTTCCCGAGATGTGCGGTGGGCGTCCGAACGCCTGTTGCGATCGACGTAAATGGTCTTCTGCATCGAGGCCATGAACCCCACGAAGAACCACTGCCCCACTTCGCGCTTGGCGACGAAAGTGACGTCGGCCACCGACCCGATGGCGATGATGTCCGTCCACGAAATGTGATTGGAGACCAGCAGCGTGGGCCGATTGTGCTCGGGCCGGCCGATGACCTTCACCCGCAGCCCCAGGAATATGCAGCTCAGGGTGTGAAAGATGCGCGGCAGCACGCCCCAGCCTTTCAGGCCAAGCCTCGTGATCGCGAACTGAAAGGGCAAGGCGATCACCAGGAAGGGGACCAGAACGAAAACGAAGAAGGCAAGCCGCCGGATCATTTGGACTTTTCCCCCGCGCCCGTCGCCAGCGGCACGGCGAACAGTTCCAGCCGGTGGTCGACCAGCTTGTAGCCGAGCTTGCGGGCGATCACTTCCTGGATGGCCTCGATTTCCTCGTTGCGGAACTCGATGACCTTGCCCGAGCGGATATCGATCAGATGATCGTGGTGTTCGTCGGGGATCAGCTCGAAGCGCGCGCGCCCGTCCTTGAAGTCGTGCTTGGTGACCAGGCCCGCCTCCTCGAACAGGTTCAGCGTGCGGTAGACCGTGGACAGCGAGATCCGCGAATCGATGGCCGAGGCGCGCCTGTAGAGCTCTTCGACATCGGGGTGATCGTTGGCCGATTCGATGACCTGGGCTATGACGCGGCGCTGCTCGGTCATGCGCATGCCGCGCGCCGCGCATTGTTCCTCCAGCGTCATGGCGTCCTGGTGTTGCTTGTCCATTGCCCGTCGTCCTTCCGACCCTGCAGGAAGCGATTAGCCAAGATCGCGGCGCATGACAATCGCGGTCGCGGCGGTGCCGTCCTGGCGCGGATAATAGCCCTGACGGCGGCCCACCTCCACAAAACCCAGCCCCTTGTAGAGCCGGATGGCGGCGGCATTGAATTCGTCGACCTCGAGGAACATCCGCCTTGCCGGCGTCATCATCAGATCATCGAATGCCGCGCGCAAGAGCGCCTGCCCCACGCCGCGCCCGCGCAGCCTGGGATCAACCACGATGGTGATGAGCTCGCACTCGTCCCCGGCGAGGCGCAGCATGGCGAACCCCGCAATCCGACGGCCCGGATCGCAGGCCACAAGGGCCGGTGTGTCGTCGCCAAGGACGTAGGCCTCGAAATCCTCGCGCGGCCAGCCGCGATAGAACGCCGCGGCATGCAGGCGCGCCATCTGCGCGGTATCCTGAACCGTCGCCGGCTCGACATGCAGGCCCGCCGGAGCCATCCACAGCTTCATCGGTGCGCAACAATCCCCCTGGTCTGCGGCTTGGCGTCGGCATCGCGGATATAGGCCGGTTCGGGCGGAAACTTACCCGGATCGGCCAATGCGGCAAAGCGCGCCACCTGCGAGATATCGGCGAAGGGGCCGGACACAAGCGTCGTTCCTTCGGGGATGCCGCCAGCCCGGTCGATCGGCAGGACGGCGGGCGGTCCCGACGGGACACCCGGGCCGGAAAAGTCCTGGACATAGGCTTCGGCGCGCCGGGCATCGAGCGCGACCCGCACGGGCGAGCCGGCCGGGCCGGACAGGGACAACGCCAGAAGGCCGGGCACGCCGATGACCGGCAGGCCAAGCGCAAGACCCAGCCCGCGCGCGGCGGCCAGACCGATCCTCAAACCGGTGAACGATCCGGGACCCGTGGTGACCGCGATCCGGCCAAGGTCGGCATAGGTGAGCTTGTTGCGCGCCAGCAATCCGGCGATGCGGTCGAACAGGATCTCGGCATGGCCGCGCGCGATATCCTCGATGAGGGTGTCGACGGTATCGCCGCGCAACACGGCAAGCTGCAGCCGCGGCGCGGCGGTATCGATGGCAAGGACCACGGTGTCACTCATGGCGCAACGAATACTCATTGCGCGCGAAAAAGCGAAATCCCTTTTCGCGCAAGTGACAGGCAATCCCGTCCGGTTTCGATCCGGACAGGGAGAGCCGCATCACATCTGCTGCACGCTTTCCACGCCGGGCACGAAGTGACGCAGGAGGTTCTCGATGCCCGATTTCAGCGTCGCGGTCGATGAGGGACAACCCGAGCAGGCGCCCTGCATGTGCAGGTAGACCGTTCCTTCGCGGTAGCCCTTGAAGGTGATGTCGCCGCCATCCATCGCCACTGCCGGGCGGACACGGGTCGCCAGCAGTTCCTTGATGATCTCGACCGTCTCGGCGTCTTCGTCCTCGAAGAACTCCTCGGTATCGACGGGCTGTTCGCCGCCGGCTTCGGTGATCACCGGCTTGCCGGAAAGAAACTGGTCCATGATGACGCCGAGAATGGCGGGCTTGATATGCGCCCAGTCGGTCTCGTTCTTGGTCACGGAGATGAAATCGGCGCCCAGAAAGACCCCGGTCACGCCAGGCAATTCGAACAGCGAGGCGGCCAGCGGCGAGACTGCCGCCGCGTCCGCGCTGCGGAAGTCGCGCGGCTCGCCGGGCAGGACTTCACGTCCGGGCAGGAATTTCAACGTCGCCGGATTCGGCGTGGCTTCGGTCTGGATGAACATTGATACGCTCCTTGCGGCGTCAGCCGCGACAGTTCTTTAGAACCGTTCGAAAAACTGCCCTTTAGATTAGGCTTTTCGTCGCCGAGTGCAAGACCTGGCCGATCAACTGATCGCTTCGATCTGCGCATCCGTCATGCCGCCGGGCACGATGGCGACGGGAATGGGATAATTGCCCATGCCGCGCGAGGCGATGGCGCTGACAAGCGGCCCGGGGCCTTCACTCGAGGTGGAAGCGGCGAGCACCAGAATGGAAATTTCGCGGTCTTCTTCGATCAGCTTGACGATTTCCTCGGCGGTCCGGCCCTCGCGGATGACGGCCTCGGTCCGGATGTCCCCCTTGTCCGCGATCATGGACTGGTACTTGTCGAGAAGTTTTTCCGCGTGGTCGGTCGCTTCGGCGCGCATGATGTCTTCCACGCCCAGCCAGTGCTGGTAGTGATCCGGTTCGATCACGTAGAGCAGAACGACCGTGCCGCGCAGACGCCGCATGCGGCAGGCCGCAAAGGTGACCGCCCGGCCGCATTCCTCCGTGTCATCGACGACGACGAGGAACTTGTGCTCGTAGCCCTGGTCCTTCTGGTCTGAACTGTCGAACAAACACCGCACCCGCCGCAATTGGTGACCGCGACATGCTGCCACCGCTCACGCGCTGGGGCAAGGGGTGGCCGGGCGGCCCGAGATCAGTCGTTCAGCGCACGAAGCCGATGATGTCGCGTACCTTGACCATTGTCTGTTCGGCGAGCACACGCGCCCTGTCGGCGCCGTCGCGCAGGACGCGGTCGATTTCGTCGGTATTGTCGAGCAGGATGCGCACCTCGCTGGCCATGGGGGCGAGCACCTCGACCGCGAGTTCGGCCAGCGCCGGCTTGAACACACCGAAACCCTGGCCGCCGTATTCACGCAGGACGTCCGCCTTCGAGCGGTCGGAAAGCGCGGCAAAGATGCCAACGAGATTGTCGGCCTCCGGTCGGTTTTCGAGGCCCTTGACCTCGGTGGGCAGCGCGTCGGCGTCCGATTTCGCCTTCCTGATCTTCTTGGCGATCGTATCCGCGTCGTCCAGCAGGGAGATGCGCGACATGTCCGAGGGATCGGACTTGGACATTTTCTTGGTACCGTCGCGCAGCGACATCACGCGGGTCGCGGGCCCGGCGATCAGGGGTTCGGGCAGGGGAAAGAAGCCGTCCTCGAACCCGGCCGCCGCGATATGGTTGGCGTAGTCGTTGTTGAACTTCTGCGCGATGTCGCGGGTGAGCTCGAGATGCTGCTTCTGGTCGTCGCCCACCGGCACGTGAGTTGCCCTGTAGACAAGGATGTCGGCCGCCATCAGGTCCGGGTAGGCAAACAGCCCCACGGATACGTTCTCGGCATTCCTGCCCGCCTTGTCCTTGAACTGGGTCATGCGCTGCAGCCAGCCCATGCGCGCAACGCAGTTGAAGATCCAGGCCAGCTCGGCGTGCTGGATCACCTGGCTCTGGTTGAAGATGATCGACCTGGCCGGATCGACGCCGGCCGCGATATAGGCCGCGGTCAGTTCGCGGGTGGCGCGCCTGAGATCCTCGGGGTCCTGCCAGACGGTGATCGCGTGCATGTCCACGACGCAATAGATGCACTCGTGGGTTTCCTGCAGGGGGACGAAACGGCGGATCGCGCCGAGATAATTGCCCAGATGCAGATTGCCCGAGGGCTGGATTCCAGAAAAAACGCGCGAACTGAAGGACACGTGCCGGGCTCCTCGATATTGACCGATCGGGTTATTGCCCATTCGCGGCGCCCCGCGCAAGCCCGCTAGCCGCGCCGGACAAGCCGCCGGAGCAGTTTGTCGAGCCGCTGGACGCCGGTCAGGTGGACAAGTCCGAAATAGACGACCATTCCACCGGCCACCAGGACCATGAGTCCGGACAATTGCAGGACAAAGGGCGCGGCGCTGTCCAGCACCGGCGCCATGACCGCTGCCATGGCGACCAGAACCGCCGCCATCCCAAGGCTGAGCAAGAGAATCAGCCCCTGTTGCCGCCGCTGCGCGGTATCGAGCGCCAGGTGCCCGCGCCTCAGAAGCGTCGCGGCAAGCAGCGCGGCGTTCGCCCAGGCCGAAACCGATGTGGCTATGGCGATGCCCACGTGCTGGAGGCTGGGGAACAGCGCAAGGCTCAGCGCGATATTGACGGCGGCGGAGATGGCGGCAAACAGCGTGGGCGTTCGCGTGTCCTCGCGGGCAAAGAAGCCCGGCTGAAGAACCCTGACGAGCACGAAGGCGGGCAACCCGGCAGCAAAGCCGGTCAGCGCGGCCGCGGTGGCGGCGGATGCCTCGGCGGTGAAGGCGCCGCGCTCGAACAACACCCGCACGATGGGTTCTGCGATGGCGATCAGCGCCAAGGCGGCGGGCATGGCAAGCAACATGGCAATGAGCAGAGACTGATCCAGCGCTGCCTTGGCCTCGACCTGCCGGCCCCCCTTGAGATGGCGGGCCAGCTCGGGCAGCAGGACCGTGCCGATGGCGATGCCGATTATGCCAAGCGGCAACTGGTAGAGCCGGTCGGCATAGTAGAGGTAGGAGATGGCGCTGTCGGCCTGGCTGGCGATGATTGTGCCGATGAAGATGTTGATCTGGGTGATGCCGCCGGTGAGAATCGCGGGAACTGCGAGGAACCAGAACCGGCGCACTTCGGGATCGACCCTTGGCCAGCGCAGGCGGGGCAGAAATCCTGCCCGGCGGACGGCGGTGGCAACCAGGGCCAGTTGCGCGATCCCGCCGGCGATGATGGCAATGGCGACCCAGACGGCGGTGGTCTGGCCCGCGCTCATGCCCAATGCCAGCATGGGCACGAAGAATACGATCGAGGCGACATTGAGCAGGATCGGCGCGGCGGCAGCGGCGGTGAAGCGGTTCAGGCCGTTGAGAATCCCCGCGAAAGCGGCCATCAGGGACATGAAGGCGAGATAGGGGAAGCAGATCCGCGTCAGCAGTACCGTGAGGTCATATTTGGCCGGATCGTCGAGAAAACCGGGCACGAAGGGCTTCAGCACCACCGGCATGAAGATTTCGGCGAGCACGGTGACGACGACGAGCACGACAAGCAGCCACGAGACAATGCGCGAAGCGACGGAGTACGCAGTGTCCGTGCCCTCCTGCTCCAGGGCGCGGGCGAATACGGGAATGAAGGCGGAGTTGAACGCGCCTTCGGCGAACAGCCGGCGGAACAGGTTGGGGAACCGGAACGCGGCAAAGAAGGCGTCGGCCGCCATGCCGGTGCCCAGCAATTGCGCCATCAGCATGTCGCGCACGAAGCCCAATACCCGGCTTGCCAGGGTCAGGCCGCCCACATTGGCGAAATTGCGCAGGAGACTCATGGTGTTCTGGCGGGCCTTTCCGGCGGGCGTGAAATCAACTTGCGGCCTTTTGCTGCGCACCGGCGCCATTGAATACGGCCAGCAATTGTTCGCGAATGCGCTTCTGGCGGGCCTTGGACTCGATCTTGAGGCCGGTCAGATCGGTCACGTAGAACACGTCCACCGCCTTCTCGCCAAACGTTCCGATATGGGCCGATCCGATGGTCAGGCTCAGATCGGAGATTTCGCGCGTCAGGTCGTGCAACAGGCCGGTCCTGTCGAGGCCTGAAACCTCGATCACCGTGAACTTTCGCGACAGGGCGTTGGAGATCAGCACTTCGGCTGGCACCGAGAACGGCCGCAACCGGCGGTTGAGGCGGGAATCGTGGCCGAGATCGCGCGGCAGGTGGCGGCGCCCCTGCAACAATTGCTTGACCGTATCGATGATGCGCGCCGCGCGAACCCGCTCGTCCTCGTCCGAGGTGAACGCGCGCCTGAGGCGAAAGGTATCGAGAGCCTGGCCGTCCCGCATCGACGCGATCTGCGCGCCAAGGATCGAGGCATCCTGCATGGTGCATGCCCCCGCGATCAGGGACAAGAGGCGCGGGTGATCGGGCGTATAGAACGAGATCTCGGTAATGCCTTCGAACGCCTGGATGCGCACGGTGCCGGCGAACGGCTTTCCGGCCTTGTCGGCCGCCCGGATCATGCGGGCGTGCTCGATCTGCACTTCCGGCTCGGCGCGAAGCCAATAGGAGGTGTAGTGGCGGGCGGCGTAACGCTCGATTTCGTCGGCCGGCCAGTCGTCCAGGGCTGCCGCCAACTGTTGCTGGGCCGCCTGCACGCGATCGCGCTGGCTGACCTGGGAATGGCCGCCCGAAAGGATCGGCTCGGTGGCGAAATAGAGCGCGCGCAACAGCGAACCCTTCCAGCCGGTCCACACGCCCGGCCCCACCGCGCGGATGTCGCATGCCGTCAGGATCATCAGCAGCGCCAGACGCTGCGGGCTCTGCACCACCTCGGCGAAGGCCTTGGCGGTCTCGGGATCCTGGATGTCGCGCGATTGCGCGATCTCGCTCATCAGAAGGTGATGCTCGACCAGCCAGCGCACGGTATCGGTTTCAGCGGCCGAGAGCCCGAGGCGTGGGCAGAAGCGCCGCGCGATACGCGCCCCGGCGATCGAATGGTCCTCGCGCCGGCCCTTGGCGATGTCGTGCAGGAAAAGCGCCACGAAGAGCAGCCTGACGTCGGACAGCTGGGGCAGCAGTTCATGGGTGAGCGGCAATTCGTCCTTCAGCCCGCCATTGGCGATCTGCGCCATCACCCCCACGGCGCGGATCAGGTGCTCGTCCACCGTGTAGTGGTGATACATGTTGAACTGCATCAGGGCGACGATCTTGCCGAAATCGGGCACGAACCTGCCCAGAACGCCGCTCTCGTTCATCCGCCGCAAGGTACGTTCGACCGACTTGGGCGAGGTCAGGATATCGAGGAAATAGGCATTGGCGCGCTTGTCGGCACGCAATTCGGCATTGACCAGCCTGAGATTGCGGGTGATCGCCTTGAGGGCGTCGGGGTGGTAGAGCAGTCCTTCGCGCCCGGCGAGGTAGAACAGCTTGATGAGATTGACCGGGTTCTTCTCGAACACGTCGGGCGCCGCGATCGTGATGCGCCCCCCTTCGAGCATGAAATCGGTCTCGCCCTTGAGCTTGCGGCCGCGCCTGAGGCCGCCGAGCACCGCATCGACCATGTCGAGTTTCTTGGCATGGGCGAATTCGAGCGAAGTCGCGAAAATGCGGGTGAGATCGCCCACGTCCTTGGCGACGAGGAAATAGCGCTTCATGAAGCGCTCGACGCCGAGCATGCCGGCACGGTCGTGAAAGCCAAGCCGATCGGCCAGTTCGGCCTGCACATCGAAGGTCAGCCGGTCGTCGGCCCGCCCGGTGTAGAAATGCAGGGTGCAGCGCACCGCCCACAGGAAGTCCTCGGCACGCTGGAAAAGGCGGAATTCGTGCTGGGAGAAGACCCCCTTCTCCACCAGTTCCGCGCCGGTATGCACCTGGTAGAAATACTTGCCGATCCAGAACAGTGTGTTGAGGTCGCGCAGGCCCCCCTTGCCGTCCTTGATATTGGGCTCGACCACGTAGCGCGTATTGCCCATCTGCTCGTGCCGCGCCTCGCGCTCGGCCATCTTGGCGGCAATGAATTCGCGGCCGGTCCTGGAGACGATCTCGTGTTCGAACCGCGCGACAAGGGATTCGTACAAGGGCTGGTTGCCGGTGAGAAAACGGGCCTCAAGGGTCGCGGTCCGCACGGTCATGTCCGATCGCGCCATGCGTATGCATTCGTCGACCGAACGCACGGCGTGGCCGACCTTCTGGCCGAGGTCCCACAGCATGTAGAGCACGTACTCGGTAACGTTCTCCCCCCACGGGGTCTGCTTGTAGGGGAGCACGAACAAGAGATCGATATCCGAACCGGGCGCCAGGGTTCCGCGTCCGTAGCCGCCGACCGCCGCGATCGACAGGGCTTCCGCCTCGGACGGGTTGTCGAGCGGATAGACGTGGCGCACGGCGAAATCATGCACGGCGCGAATGATCTCGTCTTCCGCCGACGCCAGATTGCGGGCGCAGCGCGTCCCGCGTCCGGTCGCTGCGAGTTCTTCCTCGGCCGAGCGTCGGGCCGCCGACAGGGTATCGCGCAGGATCTGGAGAAAGGCGGCGCGGGCGGCGGTGCCTTTCATCGGCTCATCGCCGATGGCGGCGACCGCCTCGGCGAGGATCTCCCCGGAAGTGCGCAATTGGAACCTGGGCGGCCGTTTGCGGCCTTCAGCTGCGTCGGAGGGCATCCTGGGCCTTCTTGAGCGCGTAGATCGTTTCGATGGCTTGCCTGGGCGTCAGGTCGTCCGGACTGATCTCTTCGAGCATGGCGTGAACCGGGTCGGGTCCTGATGGCGGAGGTGGCGGCGGACGCTGGGCAAAAAGTGGCAGATCGTCTAGCACGGCGCCGCCCGTGCCGGAAGGGCGCTGTTCAAGCAGCTCAAGCACCTGACGGGCCCGCGCGACCACGGGCTCGGGCAATCCCGCGAGCCTTGCGACCTGGATGCCGTACGAACGGTCGGCCGCGCCCGCGGCAACCTCGTGCAGGAAGACCACATCCCCTTCCCACTCCCGCACCTTCATGGTGTGGTTGGAGACCCGTGGCAGGGTGCGCGCCAGGCTGGTCATCTCATGGAAATGGGTGGCGAACAGAGCTCGGCAGCGCGTCGTCTCGTGCAGCGCCTCGGCGGCGGCCCAGGCAATCGACAGCCCGTCGAAGGTCGCCGTGCCGCGCCCGATCTCGTCGAGCACGACCAGCGAGCGGCGCGTGGCGCGATTGAGGATCGCCGCGGTCTCCACCATTTCCACCATGAAAGTAGAACGATGGTGGGCGATGTCATCGGACGCACCCACACGGGAGAAGACCCGGTCGACGATGCCGATATGGGCTGAACTCGCGGGCACGTAGCTGCCGGCCTGCGCCAGAATCGCGATCAGGGCGTTCTGGCGGAGAAACGTCGACTTGCCGCCCATGTTGGGACCGGTAACCAGCCACAATTGCCCGTCATCGTCTTCATCATTGCCCGACAGGTCGCAATCGTTGGCAACGAAAGTCTCGCCGGCGGTTGCAAGGCTTTGTTCGACGACCGGATGCCGCCCGCCCTCGACCCGGAACACCAGGCTGTCGTCGACAGTTGGCCGGCAATAGCCGCGATTGGCCGCAAGGGTCGCAAGGCCCGCCGTCACGTCGAGCTCGGCGAGCGCATCGGCAAGGGCCCGCAGGATTTCGGTCCTTTCAAGGACCCCGGCGCACAAGCGCGCGAAGATCGCCTGCTCGATGGCCAGCGCGGCGTCATGGGCCCTGGCGATCTGGCCTTCGAGATCGGCCAGTTCGGCGGTGGTGAACCGCATGGCATTGGCCATGGTCTGGCGATGAATGAAACTGGCAGAGAAGGGCTCGGCCATCAGCTTGCCGCCATGTGCGGAAGGCACTTCGATGAAATAGCCGAGCACGTTGTTGTGCTTGATCCTGAGGGTCCGGATGCCGGTTTCATCGGCCAGCCGCCCCTGCAGCGCCGCGACAACCTCGCGGCTGCTTGTGGCAAGGGCCCGCTCGCGGTCGAGCCCGGCATCGAACCCCTCGCAGACATAACCGCCATCGCGCGCCAGCAGCGGCGCGTCCTCGTCGATGGCCGACAGGATGGTCTGGGCCAGATCGGCTGGCGCCGCGTCCAGATCGACCGCCATGCGCGCCAGCAGGCCGACTGGGCCGGCAGCCCGAAGGGTTTGCGCGAGATCGGCCGCACCGGCGATCGCCGATCCGAGCGCCCTGAGATCGCGTGGGCCACCACGCTGGAGCGCCAGGCGCGTCAAGGCCCGGGTTATGTCCGGCATGCCCTTGAGAGCGGTGCGCAGCCGACCGGCCAGAAGGCTGTCCTCGACCAGGAACGTCACTGCGTCGAGCCGGGCATTGACCGCCTCGGGCTCGCAGAGCGGGGCGGCGATCCGCCGGGCCAGAAGGCGGGACCCGGCCGGCGTGACGCTGAGGTCGACCGCGCCGAACAGCGAGCCTTTGGTCGCCCCGCGATTGGTCGCCAGCAGTTCAAGGGAGTTGCGGGTTGCCGCGTCGATCGACATATGGGAGGCCGAGGCCTCGTAGTGCGGGGGCCTCAGCGAAAGCGGCGCGCCTCGCTGTGCCTCGCTCGCATAACCCACAAGCGCGCCAAGCGCCGAGCGTGCGCCGCGAGAATAGGCCGTGGGGTCGACGGCGCCCGCAAAGGCCTGTGCGATCCGCTCCGCCCCGGCCTCGCTGTCGAACAGCGCCTTTTCACGTTCCACCAGATGCAGGCCGCCAGGCAGCAGGTGACCTTCGCGCAGGTATTCCAGCGTCGGGCCGGCAAGGATGAGTTCGGCCGGATCGATGCGCGCGATCTCGTCGGCGAGACTTTCCGCCGCCACATCGGCAACCGCTGTCTCCCCGGTCGAGATGTCGGCCCAGGCAAGGGCGAAATCGGTTTCGCCGTGCCGGACCATGGCAAGCGCCGCCAGGAAATTGTTGGCCCGCTGCGGCAGCAGATCGTCCTCGGTCAGGGTGCCGGGGGTGACCAGCCGGACGACATCGCGCCTGACCACGGACTTGGAGCCGCGCTTGCGCGCTTCGGCGGGATCCTCGACCTGCTCGCAAATGGCGACGCGATGCCCCAGCGAAATCAGTTTTTTCAGGTAGTCCTGGGCCGCATGGATCGGCACCCCGCACATGGGGATGTCCTCGCCCAGGTGCTTGCCGCGTTTGGTGAGTACGATGCCGAGGGCCTGCGAGGCGATCTCGGCATCCTCGAAGAACAGCTCGTAGAAATCCCCCATGCGGTAGAACAGCAGGTAGCCGGGATTTATCGCCTTGATCTCGAAGAACTGCGCCATCATCGGCGTGACAGCCGGATTGGCCGTTCCGGCAGTCTCAGGGGCAGATTGATAGGGCGCCTGGTCCATCGGATCTCGCGCTGCGACGGGCTCTTCGGAAGCGGCGAGCCTAGGCGGTTTGCGGCCCGATGCCAACCGGCGCAAGTGGCGATGGCGGCGATAAAATCATCGTGTCCCCAGAATGTCGCGCCAAGAGTATTGCGGGGTGTAGCCAAGTTCCTTTCGGGCCCTGTCAATGCCGATCAGGGTATCGTGCGGGCCGGTTCCCGGACGCAATTTCACGCCCGCAAAGCATTCGGCGAGAAGCTCCTGATTGGTCTGCGGCATGTTGGTGTCGGCGGCGGCCAGCGTGTAGTTGCGCGCCGCGCGAATGTCGCTTTCGAGCGCGCGCCAGACCCCCTGGGCAATGTCGCGGCTGTCGACGTAACCCCACAGATTGAATTTCTTGTCCGCCGGCCTGTCCCAGAAGGCGGGCAGGCGATCGTAGCCGGTCTCGTGCCCGGGAATGTCATAGTAGATGTTGGAAAAACGCAACCCGATGATCGGCATCCCATGCATCCGGTAGAGATGCTCGGCCAGATTCTCGCACACGGCCTTGGATATGCCGTAGGAGCCGGTGGGAACGGCCGGATCATCGTCATGCGTGGGCAGTTCGGGCGGCACGTAAGTATCGTAGGGGAAGCCGAGCACGGTTTCGGACGATGCCCAGACGACCTTCTGCATGCCCTGGGCGATGGCGGCCTGGAATACGTTGTAGGTCGACAGCGTGTTGGTGTGGAAGCGCTGCGCGCCGGTAAAATGGTCGAAATCGGGATTGGCGTTGGCGGCAAGGTGGACCACGGCGTCGGCCCCGGAGAGCGCGGCAAAGGTATCGCCATAGCGGGTCAGGTCGACCTGCCGGAAATCCTGGGCGCCGGGTGCGGGCGCGGCGATGTCGAGATTGAACACCTGGTAGCCGCGTTCGCGCAGCGCGTTGAGCACAACCGGCCCGATGCCGCGTTCCCTTGAACCGGTGCCGCCGGTGACCGCGATTGTCTTCATGGCTTGATCCTTCCTTTCGCCGGCGGTCCGGCATTCTGGCCGGGTGGTTGGCTTGGCGGCAAGAATCCTCAGGCCGACCGCGCACCCTCGATCGCCGGATATAGCGCCCTGAAACGGGCATATTGCGCATCATAGGCAGACGCGAGGTCCCTGTCGGGTTCCACGACGCGTTCGATGGGCGGCATCGTGCAGACCTGCATGGGGTCGGCGCCCTCGGCGGCGCAAAGTCCCAGGCGAGCCGCGCCGAACGCGCCGCCGAAATCGCCGTCCCTGGGCACCTCCATGGGCATGTCGAGGTTGGTCGCGATGATGCGCAGCCACAAGTTCGAGCGCGAGCCGCCACCCACCGCGACAAGACGGTCGATATCGGTGCCAGCGTCCCTGAGAACCCGCTGGCAATCGCGGAAGGCGAAACCGACACCCTCCATCACGGCCTGGGCGAGGCGCGCCGGGGTGCTGACATGCGAGAGCCCCACAAGACTGCCACGGGCCGTGGCGCTGTTGTGAGGTGTGCGCTCGCCGGACAGGTAGGGCAGGAAGATTTCCTCGCCCGGCCCGGAAAATCCGGCCTCCGCTGCGACGGACAATTGCGCGGCGTCCTTGCCGACCAGGCCCGCGAGCCAGTTCAGGCTGTCGGTCGCGGAAAGAATGACGCCCATCTGGTGCCATGTCTGCGGGATGGCGTGGCAGAAGGCGTGCACCGCGCCTAGCGTGTTGGGCCGGAACCGGTCGTTGGAGACGAACAGGACGCCGGAGGTGCCCAGCGAGACAAAGCCCTGTCCCGGCCTGACCGCGCCGATGCCGCAGGCAGAGGCGGCATTGTCACCACCGCCACCGGCCACGGTGACCCTGTTCGCCATTCCCCAACGCTGCCGCAACGCGGGCAGGAGCGTGCCACCGGGCGCGCTGCCTTCAACCAGCGAGGGCATGTTGCCGCGCGTCAGTCCAGTCGCGGCCAGCGCCTCGTCGGACCAATCGCGTGCCGCCACGTCGAGCCACAAGGTTCCGGCGGCATCGGACATGTCGCTGACATTTTCGCCCGTCAGGCGCAGGCGCACATAGTCCTTGGGCAGCAGGACGCGCGCCACGCGCTCGAAGATGTGCGGCTCGTGCTTGCGCACCCATTGCAGCTTGGGGGCGGTGAAGCCCGGCATCGCGATATTGCCGGTGATTTCGCGCAGCCGTGGACAGGCGGCTTCAAGTTCGGCGCATTCCTCGCTTGAGCGCACATCGTTCCAAAGGATCGCCGGACGCAGCACCCTGTCGGACGCATCGAGCAGTGTCGCGCCGTGCATCTGCCCGGACAGTCCAAGCCCCCCGAGGCGCGACATCGCCTCTGGTTCCGCCTTGGCGAGGGCATCGACCGCGGCGAGCGTCGCGGCCCACCAATGTTCGGGATCCTGTTCGGACCAGCCCGGATGCGGGCGCGAAATTTCGAGCGGCGCGCTCGATTCGGCGAGCAGCTTCCCATTGCCATCCATCAGGATCGCCTTGACCCCCGAGGTGCCGATATCGATGCCGGCATATGAGGTTCCGGTTAGCATGAGTTACGTACCTCATCGAATTGGGATCCGGAGCGGCCTCTGGTGTTTGCACGCAGGAAGCCGAAGATCGGGATGGGCGATTTTCATCCGGATTAGCGCATGTTCGTGCCGAGGGGAAGCCCGCCGGTACGTCAGCGACGGGGAGCCGGCGCTCTTGAACCGCGGGTCAATTCGGTCGACGCCGCGCACGACCGATTGACACACGCACCCGCACTTGTCCAACTTGCCGCGAAAAATACTGCCCAGCATTGCCGGGGACGGCCGAAGCGGTGGGCGCAGCGAGGGGGAACTTGAAATGGGCGCAGCGGTCACGACGGCTGGTGACTACGAAGGACAGCGGGTCGATGAGGTGCTGCTGACCAGCGATACCGGTGTGCAGGTGCGCATCCTCAATTGGGGCGTGAGCGTCAGGGACTGGCAGGTGCCGGTCGCCGGCGGCATGCGCCAGGTCGTATTGGGCTTTGAGGAATTCGCGCCCTATCCCGAGCACAGCCCGCATCTCGGATCGATCGCCGGGCGGGTCGCCAACCGGATCAAGGGGGCCAGCTTCAGCCTGGACGGGAAGCGATTTGACCTGCCTGTGGATGCCGATTCCCTGCACCTGCATGGCGGCCCCTCCGGCATCGGTCGTCGGGTCTGGAAGCTGGAGCCGGACACGGCAGCGAGCGCGGCGCGCTTCACGCTGCACAGCCCCGACGGGGACATGGGCTATCCGGGCGCGGTCGATTTCGAGGCGACCTACCGGCTCGATCGCAACAGGCTGCGGCTCGAGCTTCGCGCAAACACGGACCGGCGTACGCCCATCAGCCTGGTCCAGCATCAATACTTCAACCTGGGGACGTCGGATGACGTGCTCGACCACCACGTGGAAGTCGCCGCGTTCGCGCGGACCGAACTGGACAAGTCTCTGATGCCGACCGGGGCCATACTTCCGGTTCCAGGCTCGCAATACGACTTCAGGGCAGGCCGCACCCTGCGCCATTCGGATGGGGCGCCGATCGGCTACGACATCAATCTCGTGCTCGACACGGGACGCTCGCTCAGCGAGCCGGCGGCGGTGGTGGTTGCGCCGGACGACGACCTCACGCTCAAGCTGTTCACCGACCGGCCCGGACTGCAGGTCTATAATGGCATGTGGACCGACATCGCCGTGCCCGGGCATGGCGGGCGAATTTATGGCCGCTATTCGGGGCTTTGCCTTGAGGACCAGATGTTCCCAGATGCCCTGCACAACCCGCATTTCCCCTCGATCATCTGTTCGCCGGACCAGCCATACAGCCACTGGTGCGAAATCGAGATTGCCTGAGCGGGCTTCGGCCGTGATGCGGAGCGTCAAATCCTTGCGTAAATGCTCTCCGGGCGCACCGTGTCATCGAGCCTGAAGCGGTGATCGGCGGGCGGATGGGCCCTCTGGCCGCATTCCAGGCGCGGGCAGATGCGGCAGCCGACACCGATCTGGACGATCTGCGCGGGATTGGCGAGATCGAGGCCATCCGAATAGATCATTTCGCGGGCATGCACGACGCTGCAACCGAGGCCGATGGAGAGATAGGAACGCTGGGCGTGGTGCCGGTTGTCGCCCTTTGACACGGCCCTGGCGATACAGAAATAACGCTGCCCGTCGGGCATTTCGGAGATCTGGATGTTGATGCGGTCGGGGGAGAGAAAGGCCGAATAGACATTCCAGCGCGGGCAGGCGCCTGAATGGCGCGGAATATGGATGCCGGAAAGCGAGAAGCGCTTGGAAATGTTGCCGGCGATGTCGGTGCGCACCAGGTGCAAGGGAATGCCCTGCATGCCGGGGCGCTGCAAGGTGGTCATCCGGTGGCAGGTCTGTTCGAAGCTGGTGCCGAACCGGCGGCTCAGCCGCTCTATGTCATAGCGGTAGTCGCGGCAGGCGCGATAGAAGCGCTCGTAGGGCATTGCAACGGCGGCGGCAAAGTAGGACGCCAGCACATTGCGCGCCAGGGCCGGCGCATCGCCTTCGGGAAGGCTGGCGGAGCGGACAACGGCGTCTATCTCCGACACCGCGCCCATCAAACCCAGTTGATGCGCGGCGGCAAACTGGGCGGACTCTCGGGACAGGGTTTCGGAGATCAGCAACTGGCTGCGCTCCAGGTCGAGCCGGCGGGCAATGCCATGCGGCAGCGAGGCAAGGCGCAGGTCCATGCCGAAAACATTGCCCAGGTATGCCCGTAGCCCGGCATCGAAACTGTCCGCGGCATTGTCGATATCGGCACGTACCCGCTCTGCCGCCGCCTCGAGTTCGGGAAAATAGTTGCCGCGCTCCTGCAGGAAGTCCGAAATCGCGTCGGTTGCGAGGTGGAACACCCCGGGCGCTTCATCGGATGCGTCAAGACCGACACCGGTCTTGCCCGATTCAACGGCGCGATACTTGTCGTAGAGCCGCAATACGGCGCGCGCGGCCCCGGGATTGGTGTGCGCGAGGTCCCTTATTTCCTGGTTGGTGAGATCGCTGTCGGCAAACAGATCGTCGCCGAAGGCCTCCATCAGGTCGCCCACCAGCCGGGTCTCGTCGGCATCGGCCAGTTCGCCCGGCTCGACCCCGAAATAGCCCGAGATGCGGAACAGCAGATCGACGGTCAGTTTGCGGCGGTTGTGCTCGATCAGGTTCAGATAGCTCGGCGAGATGCCGAGCGCGGTGGCAAGATCGGCCTGGTTGAGCCGGCGCTGGCGCCTGAGGCGCCGTATGCGCCCCCCGATCTGCATTTCGGCGGTTTCCGGCATTTCCGTCTCCTCCCGTCGCCGCGCGCCTTTACCGGCTTTACAGACAAACCGCAGCGGATTGACTCTGACTTTACAGCTTTACAACGGCTTCTGCCGTTATTTCTTGCATGTCTCCCGCATTTGTCAAATCTTTACATCAAGCGAGGCGCTGATCGGCGCCACCGGGCATGATCCGGCAAGCAAGGAGGAGATGAACAAATGACCAGCACCCTTTCCGAGCGCGAGGAATTTGTCACGATCATCGCGCCCACCGCCGCCGAAGCGATGCGCCAGTTCCGCGACCAGGGCCTTGCCGCGCTCGGCTATGCCATCGCCGGACGGATCGGGCGGCACCGTTTCTCCCTGAGCGGGAACGGCGACCAGACCGAACTGTTCGACGGCGAGGCAATGATCGCTGCGACCTTCGTGCGCCGGGTCCCGGCCTGACCGGCCTGCCGCCGGGGAGGGACCGAACCGGCGGCACCCGCTTGCCATTCAGAACCCCTGACCATCGCCGCCCTCCCCGCAAGGGGGCCGGCCATTGGCCAATCCGTACCTGCTATCCCTTGACTGGAGGAGACCAGAATGCTCGACCGCCCCCATGAACCCCAAAAGACGCCGCCGGCATTCGAGGCGCCCGAATACGCGCCGGACCGTTGGCGCAATATCCGCCGCACCTACACTCCGGAGGACGTCCGGCGCCTCTCCGGGTCGCTGCCGATCCGCCATACACTGGCCGAGAACGGCGCGCGTCGCCTGTGGGAATTGCTGCACAGCGAGGACTTCGTGCCGACGCTGGGCACCTTCACCGGCAACCAGGCGGTGCAACAGGTGAAGGCGGGGCTCAAGGCGATCTACCTGTCCGGCTGGCAGGTTGCCGCCGACGCCAACTCCTCGGGCAACATGTATCCCGACCAGAGCCTTTATCCCGTCGACAGCGTTCCATCGGTGGTGCGGCGCATCAACAAGGCCCTGCAGCGTGCCGACCAGATCCAGACCATGGAGAAGCTCGAGGGCATCGCCACGACCGATCTGGACTTCTTCGTGCCGATCATCGCCGACGCGGAGGCCGGGTTCGGCGGACAACTGAACGTGTTCGAACTGATGAAGGCGATGATCGAGGCGGGCGCGGCGGCGGTTCATTTCGAGGACCAGCTGGCGTCCGAGAAGAAGTGCGGCCACCTTGGCGGCAAGGTGCTTGTACCCACGGCGCAATTCGTGCGTACGCTGAACGCGGCGCGCCTGGCCGCCGACGTGATGGGCGTGCCCACACTGATCATGGCGCGCACCGATGCGGAAGCCGCGCGCCTGATCACCTCGGACATCGACGAATACGATGCGCCGTTCATCACCGGGGAACGGACGGCGGAGGGCTTCTACCGGCTCAAGGGTGGCCTCGACGCCGCCATCGCGCGCGGCATCGCCTACGCCCCCTATGCCGACCTGATCTGGTGCGAAACCTCCAGGCCGGACCTGGAAGAAGCGTGCAAGTTCGCCGAAGGCGTGCGCAAGGTGCATCCCGATCAGATGCTCGCCTACAACTGCTCGCCCTCCTTCAACTGGGCCAGGCATATGGGCGAGGAGGAGATGCGGGTATTCCAGCGCGAGATTGCCGCCATGGGCTACAAGTACCAGTTCATCACGCTGGCGGGCTTCCACAACCTGTCATTGACCACGTTCGAACTGGCGCGCGCCTACAAGCAGGATGGCATGGCCGCCTATTCGAAGCTCCAGCAGGCAGAGTTCGCCGCGGAAAAGGACGGCTTCTCCGCGACGCGCCACCAGCGCGAGGTTGGGACCTCGTATTTCGATGCGGTCTCGATGGCGATCAGCCAGGGCCAGAGCGCGACCACCGCAATGGCGGAATCGACCGAAACCGCACAGTTCCACTAGACCATGTCACCTGAACGAAGAAGGCCCGGACCGAGTGGTCCGGGCCTTCCTTGCGTCTGAAGCCGCGAAGCAGGATCAGGGGGTCGGCGTGAGGCCGGAATAAATGGTATCGACCACACCGGTGGACGATCCGACACCCAGCGTATCCTCGATCCACTGCTGCATCTCGGGAGTGATGTCGCCGTACTTCCAGGAGAAATTGGGATTGGCCCCCGAAAGGATCGCCGCATCCAGCGAAGCGAGGCTGGTCGCGGTGCCGTCGATCTGGAAATCGGTCGAAGCGGCGCTGTCGTAGTTGGTCTGCGCGGTCGCCTGAACACCCTGGGCCGTGGTGAGGTTCGTATCGGCAGTGCCCAGGTCGGTCGTTGCCGTGTTCAGCGCGGTCGCCTCGGCGCCACCCAGCAGCGTCTGGAGCGACTGCACTTCGGCCGTGTAGGCGTCGTAGTTCGGGTCGGTGGGATCGGTGACCGGGCTGGCCTGCAGGTCTGCCAGGTGCTGGGTCAGGGCGTCGTAGGTCGTGTTGTCCTGGTTGGTGTAGTCGTATGGCGAGGTGGTATCATACGAGGTAAGGCCAGCCGCGCCGACTGCCGTGTTGAAATCGGCAAGCGCGGTATCGTATGTGCCCTGGGCCGTGGTCAGCGCCGTCTGGGCGTCCGTAACGGCTGCATTGGCCGCCGCGAGCGCCTGCTCGAGATCGAATTGGGTATTCGCAAGATCGGTCGCGTACTGGACCAGCGCCTTCATGCGCGGATCGTTGCTGTTGAGCAGTGCGTCAGGATTGCGCTTGAGCGAATTAAGGCCACCGAGCAGGGCGTGCAGGTTCTTCTGTTTGCCGGACTTGCCGTTCGCGGTGCTCGGCGAAGTCGCGATGCTCGCCGACTGGGTGCTGACGCTGGACTTGCCGTTGGCGTTGCCCGAGTTTCCGTGGTTGCCGGAATTGCCATTGTTTCCGGAGTTTCCTCCGGCATTGCCGTGATTGCCCGAGTTGCCCCCGGCATTGCCGGAGTTCCCGTGATTGCCGGAGTTGGCGTTGGACTTGTTGTTCTTTGCATAGGCGCTGTCGATCTTCAGGCTCAGCCCGCCCGTGCCAAACGAGGGCATGGGACCGAGCACGAGTGCGGCAGCGGAGAGCGCGAGGATCGCGCCGGCGGTTGTCTTCTTCACAGTGGCCTCCGTGAATTTGCGTATGATCGGCCACACGGTGTCGAAGGATTCTCTAGATGGGGGAAACCGAAAGGCTCGCTTTTGAGACAATTCTTCGGGCCTGGTGCAGCCTGGCCATTACAGAGCGGCGCCGGTCATGCCGCCTTGCGAATCTGCGCAAGCGGCCCCGCCCACTTGTGCAATTCCTTCAACATGGCATCCGCACTGCGCTGCATGGATTCGTTGGGCACGAATTCCCCGTGCTCGTCGAGATGGTTGCGAAAGAAGGGAATGTTCACCGATTCATACATCGGCATCATCTTGAGAGAGGTTACGACCTGCTTGAGCATCTGCACGGCGCGGGTACCCGCCGCGAGTCCGCCGTAACTGACAAAGGCCATCGGCTTGTAGTGCCATTCGCGGTGCAGGTAATCGAGGGCGTTCTTCAGGCTGGCGGGAAAGGAGAAGTTGTATTCGGGCGTGACAACCAGGAAGGCATCCGCGGAATCCACCAGCCGGCTCCACTCATGGGTATGCTGGTTCTCATAGGTGCCTGTCGCCGGGTGAGCCGCCTCGTCGTGCATCGGCAGGCCCAGGGTCTTGAGATCCACGTCGATGATCTGCCATTCCGGATCACGCGCGGCGACGGAGCGGATCCATTTCGCGATCGCCGGGCCCTTTCGGCCAGGCCTGACGCTCGCCGTGATGATCATGAGTGTGGACATGTCCGCTTCCTTTCGCCTGCGACCTGCCGCCTGAGCAGCAATGACAACCAGGCATCGAGGTAGGCGATTTGCGCCGACAGTCCAAGAAGGCACAAACCGGTGACCGGGTCACTTCGTTGCGACCGGCTTGCTCAGTCAGCGGCCAGGCTCAGGCGATAGGACAGGGCCTCGGCGATCTGCGGCCGCGCCACCTTCTCCAGGCCGGCCAGGTCGGCCAGGGTCCGCGCGACCTTGAGCACGCGATGGTAGGCGCGGGCCGAAAGCGAGAACCGCTCGGCGGCCTGCAGGAGAAGGGAACGGCTTTCGCTGTCGGGCGCCGCGACCTGCTCGATCAGGGATGCGCTGGCGGCGGCATTGGTGTGCACATTGGCGGCGCCCAGTTCAATATAGCGGCGGCGTTGCAGCGCCCGGGCGCGGGCGACGCGCTCGGCAACCGGAGCCGACGTTTCCGATGAGGTTGTGCCGATCATGTCGGCGGCGGAAACCGCCGGTACGTCGATACGAATATCGATGCGGTCGAGGAACGGGCCGGACAGGCGGCCCTGATAGTCGGACGCACAGCGGTCGCCGCGCTTGCAGGTGTGTCCGGGCGTGCCGGCGAGGCCGCATTTGCACGGGTTCATCGCCGCGACGAGCTGGAAGCGGGCGGGATAGCTGACCCGGGCATTGGCGCGCGCGATCACCGCCTCACCCGATTCGAGCGGCTGGCGCAGGCTATCCAGGACCTGGGGCGAGAATTCGGGCAATTCGTCGAGGAACAGCACGCCGTTATGCGCCAGCGACACCTCCCCGGGACGCACACGAAGACCACCGCCGACCAGCGCCGCCATGGAGGCGGAATGGTGGGGGGACCGGAAGGGGCGGCGATCTGAAATACGTCCACCCTGCAATTCTCCCGCGATCGACTGGATCATCGAGATATCGAGCAGTTCACGCGGATTTAGCGGAGGCAGGATCGAGGGGAGCCGGGCGGCCAGCATCGACTTGCCGGCGCCCGGCGGGCCGACCATGAGCATGTTGTGTCCGCCCGCGGCCGCGATTTCAAGCGCGCGGCGCGCCACTTCCTGACCGCGAACCTCGCCCAGGTCGGGCAAAGCGGTGGTCTCGACCCGGCGGCGCGGTTGCGGGCGCGGGCACAACTGGGAGCCGGCGACATGATTGACGAACGCCAGCAGGCTCTCGGGGGCGACGATGTCGAGGTCCTCGCCAGCCCAGGCCGCCTCCGGGCCGCAAGGTGCGGGACAAACGATGCCAAGGTCGCGCGCCTGCGCCGCGATGGCGGTGGGCAGCGTGCCGGCGACCGGCGCCAGACGGCCGTCGAGCCCGAGTTCGCCGATCACCATGTAGCCGGCCAGCGCGTCGCCGGGAATGGCGCCGATCGCGCCCATCAGCCCAAGGGCGATGGGCAGGTCGTAGTGACTGCCTTCCTTGGGCAGGTCGGCCGGGGCCAGATTGATGGTAATGCGCTTGGGCGGAAGCCCCAGGCCAGAAGCGACCAGCGCCGCCCGCACCCGTTCGCGGCTCTCGGCCACCGCCTTGTCGGGCAGGCCCACGATATTGAAGGCAGGCAGGCCCGGCGCCACTTGCACCTGAACGTCGACGGGAACCGCCTCAACCCCCTGGAAGGCAACCGTCTGGACGCGCGTGACCATTACTGGCAATTCTCCTCAAGTATCGGGGAACGCTAGCATTGTCGCCTGGGCGGAGCAAGAACATTTAGGGAACGCAAATAGGAATGCGATATGCGTTCGATCCGGTTCGCAAGACGCCCACAACCGAACAGCCAGCGAGACGATCTTTCTTGCGCGTGGCTGCTCCAGAGGATGTTCAAACCTGTGCCAGCCCAATGGCGTCAACCAAGGCCGCAACGAACATAGTCGCGACAAGGTGAGCACGAACACGGTTGAGAGTTTCCACAGCATCTCCAAGCGCAGCATGTAGCGCATTTATCGGCACTGCTCGGAAAAGCACATGCACCGACATTCGGCAGACTTCGATTTCCGCTTACAGCAACCACATTGCATTGGGCGTTGACGACCAGCAGCGAGCCGGGAAAGTGCTGTTGGGCGTGAAGGGCCAGCGCCTTACCTTTCGATCGACTGACGCAAACCCATCTGCGTGAGATTCAATTAGAGATTCTGGATCAAGGACTTAGAGGACAAAGACGAAAGTCTTTGATTTAGCTTGATTTTTTCCGATATCGAGATTAGTATCCTTGTGGTGGTGACGCCAGTTTGGTAGGTGTGGGTGTTACCCCCGCATCACCTGAGTAGACGCTTGGCGAGTAGTGCTGGGCTATTAGCTTTCAGGAAAACGCCGCTGGGTCCCACCACTGCCTTGGGTATCCATAGAACCTGAAGATTTCTGCTTGGCCGCCATCAAGTTTTGCCTCTGCAAGCTTTGGTAGGAGCTTCACGCCGTATCCTGATATTTGACCAGCAGGGGTATCTGGTTCTCTTGCCATACGAGGCTTCAGAAGCTTCGCAAATTGCGGATCACACGCCCCCGTATCGTGCTTATCGCAGGCTTTGAAAAAGGCGCTAGCAACGATATCAGCAAGTTGCAGGCCTTCGCGTTGCCAGTGTGGGTACACGAAAAATAGGTCTGGGTGCAGCGTCTCCCATTCGATTTTTCCCCACGGCAGGAATGGGTTGCTGCGCTTGAGTTTCAGCCATTCATAGTAGGCCTGCATTTGCGAATATCGCAGGCCCCCACGTTCGCTAAATTCGAGGCGGACGTGTCGGGGTTCGCCATATTCGCGGGTAGAATGCTGGAGGACGTACCTAGTGACTCGCTCCAAAAGGACGCGCGACATCCAGCAATAAAACCAGCACTGCGAGGGGATTCTCTCAGCATCCGGGTTTTTGTAACCCTGCATATTCTTTTTGTTTGATGCGACTACAAAGTAGCGGGCTTCAAGGCTGGCAAGCGCCTCACACGCCAATCGCTTCTTGCTGGGGTCTAGCTTCGCAAAGTGGACGGAGCGCACCTGATGGCTGTTTAGGCTTCCGCGAATTGCGGCAACCCAATCCTTGGTCTTTGACTGGTTTGCTGCTCGCACCAAAACCGCCGATAGGATCAGCCACTCTGAAGACCCTGGTATCGTTAGGGGCTTGACTGCTCGGAGGCCATCGTCGCCGGACTCGTCAATATACGCGACATAATCATATGAAGTACTCATGCGGCACCATATGAGCGCAAAGACAAAGGAATCGCAATTAGATAAGTTTCGCGAAGCTGTCTGTAATCTCGAAACGGCTTGGTCTGAGGAACGCTTTGACGAGCAGCTGAAACGGATCGCCGTGTTGCCACCGCCCAAGAGCGACACATCGAAGATGGACAAGCCTGGACAGTGCGCCTGACTTTTTTTGGGCCATTAATTCGGAGACTGAAATGCTTCGGCTTGATCTGCCATATCGTTCAGCTGTCGCGCGACTTCTCTCGCCTCATGAGGCTGAAACTCGAAGCCTAACCCAACTAGCTCGCGTGGTTGAAGCACCAAACGGACCAACGCGTTTGATTGGGCCGCCGTTTTCATCCGAAAATCTCCGGTAACAATGATCGTGGGCAACTCTTTGTCGTCTGGTTCTAGGGCAACGTCCGGGTAGTGCGTACTCAGTGCGCGCCACCAATCCATCCAGAAATATGTGGCCCCCTGAAGTGGAACTGACCAGACAAACGGTTCACGTCCAGGAGGATGCATTGCTAGTTGCACACCATTTTTGGTCGCATCGATTTTAACTTCGAGCATCGAATAGTCCGCAATTGTTCAACAAAACCACGCAAACGTTCAGGGATTCTGTTTTTTTGTCAATTGAACAATCGCCGCGGCACAGCAAGAACATTTCGGGAACGGGCGCTCTGTGCCCCGTCAGGACATCCGAACCGCGTCGAAGGCCTGCAATATGCCGTCAACGGCTTTCTGCCCTTCCTCGAGGGTGGTGCCCCAGCTCGTCACCGAGAGCCGCATCACCTTGCGGCCGCGCCAGTCCGCGCCACCCGCGAACAATACGCCGTCATGCTGGATCCGACGGATGGTTTCGACCGTCTGCCTGTCCGCCTCAGCGCCGGGTTCGGCCGATCCGAAGCGCACGATGACCTGATTGAGTTCGACGGTGTTGAGCACATGCACGCCGTCTTCCGCCGCGAGCCTTTCCGCCATGTCGCGCGCCACGGCGCAGTGACGCTCGACCATTTCAGAGATGCCGTTGCGGCCAAGGTGCCTGATGATGGCCCATGTGGGAAAGCCGCGGGCGCGGCGGGAAAGCTCGGGCACAAGGTGCGAGGGATCGCGCTCGGTCTCGCCGGCGGCGGGCAGATAGCTGGCGGCAATGGTCATCGCCCTGCGGTGGGCGTCCGAATCGCGGACGAACACATAGCCGCTGTCAAAGGGTACCTGCAGCCACTTGTGGCCATCGGTGGCCCAGGAATCGGCCAGTTCTATCCCCTCTGCCAGATGCTTTCGGCCCGGGGTGGCGCGGGCCCAAAGACCGAAGGCTCCATCCACGTGCACCCACGCCCCGGCCTCGCGCGCAAGGGGGATGATGGCGTCGAAATCGTCAAAGGCGCCGGTATTGATCTGCCCGGCCTGCAGGATGGCGATGACGGGACCGCTCGCCTCGCGCGCCGCCTCGGCGAATGCTTCGGGCACCATGCGCCCGGCCTCGTCCGTCCGGATGCGGCGGACCCGGTCATGGCCCAGGCCCAGGTATTGCAGGCCCGCGTAAATCGTGGTGTGCGCGTCGTCACCAATCAGCACGGTAATCGGCGGTGCGCCGAACAGCCCATTGGCTTCGACGTCCCAGCCCACCCGGCGCAGGACCTCGCTGCGCGCGGCGGCGAGCCCGACGAAATTGGCCATGGTGGCGCCAGTGACGAAACCAACCGAGGCCTCTTGGGGCAGTCCGAGCAATTCCAGAAGCCAACGTGCCGCAACCGTCTCGGCTGCCGCCGCCGCGGGGGAGGCGACATGGTTGCCCGCATTCTGGCCCCAGACCGCCGTCATCCAGTCGGCGGCAACTGCGACCGGGTGCGACGCGCCCATCACCCATCCGAAGAATCGCGGGCCCGGCATCGCGTTCAGCCCCGGATCGGCCTGTTCGATCAGTTGCGCAAGAACCTGGTCGCCTGGGGCGCCCTGGCTCGGCAACTCGGCGGAAAATCTGGCCAGCGATTCCAGATAGCTATCCGCGGGCTTGTGTGGGCGGGCGGGAAAGGTCGAGCGATAGCGCGCTGCCTCTTCGGCCGCCTGCCGAAAAAGATGGGCGGGATCTGGGTGGTCCATTTTCTCGAACTCCGCTGGATATCGCCGGTTCCGCGCCAAGCGGTCCGGATCAGCGGACATACGCCAATCGCGGGCGGCGTGCCAGCCTTTGCCGACGGCCATTTCCGAATGCCGGAAACACCGGGTCAGGCGATTCAGAGCTCGTGGTTCTCGTACCATTCCTCGAACACCTGGCACAGTGGAATGCCGTCCGCGTTTCGCTGTGCCGAAAAGGTGAGGCGGAACATGCCGTCGATCTCGATCATCCCGTTGATCGGCCGCCACTCGAAGCTGCAGCGCCACGTGGCGATGCACTGATCGCCACGAACACCCCAGAGGTCGTGGCCGAATTTCACATCATGCTGGAATTCGCAGACGGTGCGGCGCCAGTAATCGCGAATCTCATCGACACCGCGCAGCGGAATGCCGAAACGATTCTCACGATAGGAGGCGTCGGGCGAAAAGATTACTCCAACGGCTTCGGGGTCCTGGAACTCCCAGGCCTGCTTGTAGCAATCCAGCCACTTGCGGCAATCGGCTTCGGTCAGTTGTCCTGTGTCCATTTGCGCCACCGCCATGCATCATCCCCCGCTCGGCTCCGCATGAATACCGGTCCGGCGTCAGATGTTGCCCAAGAGCGCTGTTGCACCAGGGCAACCCTGGCGACCAAGCCTCTTGCAACATTACCGATCGCGTACGGGCGTTCAACAACAATCGCGGCAGCATGACCGCTTCAGCCAAACAGCCCGCTGGCCTTGACCCCGTCGAAGATGAACTGGATCGACAAGGCCGTCAGAAGGATTCCCACCACGCGCGACACCACCGCAAGGCCTGTAATGCCAAGCAGGCGCTGGATCGGTATCGCGGCCAGCAGAGAGGCATAAGTCAGGGCCAGAATTGCCAGCAGGGCCCCGAGGACAAACACCTGCGCCATCTGGTCGCCGTGCGCGTTCGACATAAGCAGGATGGTGGCACTCATCGAGCCGGGTCCGGCGATCAGCGGCATGGCGAGGGGGAAAACGGAGATGTCGTTTCGTTGCTCTGCTTCCGCGTTCTCCTCGGACGTCGTGGTCGTACCGCCCGAATGCCTGGCAAAGACCATGTCGATGCCGATCAGCAGCAACAGGATGCCGCCGCCGGTGCGCAATGCGGGCAAGGTGATACCGAACATGGTCAGGATCGCCTGGCCGAACAGCGCAAAGAACAGAAGGATCGCGCCGGCCAGAACCACGCCACGCAATGCCTGGGCGCGGCGCTGGCGGGCCGTGGACTTGCGCGTGAGCGCGGCGAACAGGATCGCCAGGTCCGCCGGGCCGATGGTGGCGAAAAAGGTGGTCAGCGCTATCAGGCCGGTTTCGACTGGCATGGTCAGAGGCGGCGCTCGATCGCGTCCCAGATATTCACCGCAATGTCGGGACCGCCGAAGCGCTTGATCTCGCGGATGCCTGTTGGAGACGTTACGTTGATCTCCGTGAGATATCCGCCGATCACATCTATGCCGACAAAGATCAGGTCCTGCTCGCGCAGCAAGGGGCCGATCGCGGCGCAGATCTCGCGTTCCCTTTGGGTGAGTTCAGTGGGCTCGGGCCGCCCTCCGACATGCATGTTGGAGCGCGCCTCGCCTTCGGCCGGCACGCGGTTGAGCCCGGCAATCGGCTCTCCGTCGACGAGGATGATTCGCTTGTCGCCCTTGCGCACGTCCGGCAGGTAGCGCTGCACCATGAAGGGTTCGCGAAAGCGCTCCTCGAACAATTCGATCAGGGAGGCGAGATTGTGATCACCTTCCTGGATCAGGAACACCCCGGCGCCGCCATTTCCGTAGAGCGGCTTGACGATGATATTGCCGTGCTTCTTGCGAAACTCGTAGATCGCACGCCGGTCGCGGGTCACCAGGGTCGGCGGCATGAGTTCGGGAAAGCTGGTGACCAGGATCTTCTCGGGCGCATTGCGCACCGACGCGGGCGCGTTGGCCACGAAGGTCTTGGGATGGATGCGTTCGAGCAGGTGGGTAGACGTGATGTAGTGCATGTCGAACGGGGGGTCCTGACGCAACAGCACCACGTCGAACGTGCTCAGGTCAGTCCGTTCGAACGAGCCGACCGTCGCGTGCTCGCCGCGGGGCCGGTCGAACACTTCGACGGGAGCCACGGATGCGGTCAGCACGCCATCCTCGAGCGCAAGGCTATCGGGGGAATAGTAGCCCATGGCGTGACCGCGCGCCCGCGCCTCGAGCATCATGGCGAAGGTCGAATCGGCGGCGGGATTGATGGCTTCGATAGGGTCCATCTGGACGGCGACGGAAAGCGGCATGTCTCTCTCTCATGACTCGAAAGCGCCCTTGACATGGCGCGGCCAGGCAAAGGGTGCAAGGAAAATCACGTCGAACCGCATGGTGCGGACCGCAAGCCCGGGATTCCCCGAGACATAGTATTGCGCGGCCCGGGCGATTCGATGCCGGTTGACCGCAAGCAGCGCCATTTCCTCCTGCCTGTTGTCCCTGCGGGCCTTCACCTCGACGAACACCAGCGTTCCGAAACGTTCCGCGACCAGATCGATTTCCCCCACCGGGGTTTTCACGCGAGCGCCATGGATGCGGTAGAGCTGGGCGCGCAGAAACAGGCTCGCCACCATCTCGGCGAAGCGGCCGGAGCGCTCGGCACGCACCCTGCGCCGGTCGGCGCCCCTAGCCCTGGTTTTTCTTTGCAAGCGCCGCATTGTAAACCTCGCGGCGCTTGAGCGAAAAGCGCGCCGTTATCTCGTCCACCGCCGCACGCAGCGGCAGGCGGCCCAGCGCTTCGTCGAGCGCCGATTGCCATTCATCGGAACTGGGGGCGCCATCGGCCGCACCGGCGACGACGATCACCGCTTCACCGCGTGTGGACGCACCCGCGTGAAGCCGGGCGAGTTCGTCCAGGGTACCGCGCTCGAGCCTTTCGAAGCGCTTGGTGAGTTCAAGGCCAACGGCGGCGGGCCGCCCGGCACCCAGTTCCAGAGCAAGATCGGCAAGCGCGGCCTCAAGCCTCCTGGGCGATTCATAGAACACAAGGGTCGCCGCTTCCCGCGACAATGTGGCAATGGCCTTGCGACGGGCGGCGGACCTGGGTGGCAGAAAGCCGCAGAAGACGAAACGGTCGGTCGGAAGGCCGGCAATGGCCAGCGCCGCCAGCAGCGCAGAGGGTCCGGGCACCGCAAAGACCGCCAGACCCGCTTCTCGGACCGCGCGCACCAGGGGAAAACCCGGATCGGACAGAAGCGGAGTGCCGGCATCGGAGATGAGCGCCACTGCCTGGCCGCCGGCTATCGCTTCGACAATCCCGGCAATTCGGGCGCGCTCGTTGTGCTCGTGCAGCGCGCTGGTGCGGGCCCTGATCCCGTAGTGGGAAAGCAGCCGCGCGCTGGTGCGGGTATCCTCGCACAGGACCATGTCGGCGGCGGCGAGGGTTTCGAGGCCCCGAATGGTGATATCGCGCAGATTGCCGATCGGGGTGGAGACGACATGAAGACCCGGCTGGAGCGCGGGCGCGTCGAATCCCGCGCCGCCGATGTGGTAGCTGCGCTGCCCGGCGCGTTCGGTATCGTCATCCGGCTCGACTGGTACCGCTTCCGTCGTCTTCACTGTGCAATCCATGCTGATGGCGTCTTTATGCCTGCGCCGAGCTTATGTATACGAGCGGTAAACATTGTCTGTTTACCATGCCTGTTTGTGGCCGATTGGCCAAGTCCGCCTTGGTCTCGACACTTTTAGACGCAAAGCGGACAGAAGCGGCAAAATATCTGAAAAGGGTTGGATCGTTGGATTTGCTCAGCGACAGGCGCAAGAACGCCCTCGGCACAAGCCAACCGATTTCGCGCCGGAGCGTCCTGACTTCGCTCGGGCTGGGAGGTCTCACGCTCGTTTCGGCCTGTTCGACCGATTTCGGCTTCGGCCCTTCGGGAAGCGGGCCTTCCACTCAGGTCGGGCTTGGCGGGCCATTGCCGCTGGCATCCGGCCAGACGCTTGGCACCGGTCCGGTGCGCGTCGCCCTGTTGTTGCCGCTCACCGGCGACCTTGCCCCCGTCGGCACCTCGATGGCAAACGGCGCGCAACTGGCGATGGACTATATCGCGCAAAGCGCGAACACCCAGGACAATATCACCCTGGTGATCAAGGACACCGGTGGCGACGCCTCGATCGCCTCGGGCAAGGCCAGCGAGGCTGTCCGCGAAGGGGCGAGCCTGATCCTTGGGCCGCTCAAGGCCGAGTGCGTTCGCACCGCCGGCTCCGTCGCGCGCTCCGCCGGGATCCCGCTGATCGGGTTCTCCAACAATACAGGCGCGGCCTCGCCCGGCGTCTACCTTCTCAACGTGCTGCCCGAGACCGAAGTGCGGCGCAGCCTTGCGTTCGTGCAGTCACTACGTCGCCGGTCCATCGCGGCCATCGTGCCCAATACCGATTTCGGGCGCATCCAGGAGGGCGCATTGCAGCAGGCAGCGGCCCAGTTCGGACTGCCGGTTCGCGCCATCTACCATTTCGCCAACCAGACCGATGCGCAGCAGGCCGTCGACCAGGTCACCCCGTTCATCAAGGACGGGTCGATCGACGCGCTTTTCCTGCCCGATCGCGCCACCGCGCCCTCCATCGCAAGCATGCTGCAGACGGCAGGCGTCGAGCGCTCGAAAGTCACCATCGTGGGTTCCGCCGACTGGAACAACGACGCGGCCATCCAGCAGTCGAGCTTTCTCGCCGGCGCAGTCTACCCGGCTGTCGACGACAGCGGCTACCAGGCGCTCAAGCCGCAATACGTGGCCAAGTTCGGCACCACGCCGCACCCGTTCACCACACTTTCCTACACGGCGACGCTTCTGGCCAACTCCGCGAAGCTCTCCATGGCGACACCCCGCTATGACGCGGCGATCCTGACCAATTCCTCGGGGTTCAACGGACGCGACGGATTGTTCAGGTTCAGCTCGGACGGGCGGTCGCAATACGCGTTGGTGATCAAGGAAGTGACCATTGGCGGCGCCCAGGTCGCCGACGCGGCCAAGATCGTTTGAGGGCCGTCAGGCGGCGAGATCGGCGACGACAGCATCGAGAACCGGCCAGCCGCGATCGGTCACCCGGATGTTGCCATTGGGCAGCGTCTCGACGAACCCAATTTCCCTGAGATGCGCGATCTGCAGCGACGATAGCCTGCGCCCGGCAAGCCGTGCGAAGCGCGCGGGATCGATCCCCTCGCGCATGCGCAGGCCCATCACCAGGTACTCGTCGGATTCCTCTTCCCAGGTGAGGATATCGTCGACCACGAGTCCGTGACCGTTGGCATTCACGCGCGCCGCCCAATCGAAAGGCAGGCGCTCGGTGGCATAGGCGTGGCGGCGGTCCGCGATCAACAGCCGGCCGTGCGCGCCGGCACCGATCCCCACATATTCGCCATAGCGCCAGTAGAGCAGGTTGTGCCGCGCCTCGTCGCCGGGGCGGGCATGATTCGAAATCTCGTAGGCGGGCAGGCCGGCCGCGTTGCAGAGATCCTGGGTCAGGGCATAGAAATCGGCCGCAAGATCCTCATCGGGCATCCTGAGCTTGCCGGCGCTGAACAGGTCGTAATAGCGGGTGCCGTATTCGATGGTCAGCTGGTAGAGCGAGAGATGGCCCGCCGCCATGGACAGGGCCTCGACCAGTTCCTCGCGCCATTCCTCGAGCGTCTGGCCGGGACGGGCATAGATCAGGTCGAAACTCGAACGCTCGAAGATCGACTGCGCCAGGCGGACTGCGGCCACCGCCTCCTCGACCGTATGCAGGCGCCCCAGCTCCTTGAGGGGCCCGGGCCGCAAGGACTGCACGCCGAGCGAAACCCGGTTGACGCCGGCAGCGCGGTATCCGCGGAACCGTTCGGCCTCCACGCTGGTGGGATTGGCTTCGAGCGTCACCTCGATATCGTTGGTGACGCGCCATGACCGCGCGATGCCGTCAAGAATCCGCTCGACCGCATTCGGGCTCATCAGGGACGGCGTACCGCCACCGAAGAATACCGAGTGCACGGTGCGGTCGGGCGCCAGCGCCGCGAAATGTTCGATTTCGCGCAAATAGGCCCCGACAAACGCATCTTCGTCGAATGGACCGCGATGCACGTGGGAATTGAAGTCGCAATAGGGACACTTGGCGGCGCAGAAGGGCCAGTGCACGTAGACGCCGAACAGTCCGTTGCCGCGCTCAGAACTCACAACAGGCCTCGACGAACCTGGCGAATGCCCGCGCCCTGTGGCTCAGGCCCACATGGCCCGGCGACCAGGAATGCTTCATCGCCGAGGGCATTTCCCCGAAAGTGCGGTCGTGCCCGTCCGGCATGAATACCGGATCGAAGCCGAACCCGAGATCTCCACGCGGGGGCCAGACAAGCGTGCCCTCGGCGCGCCCGGTGAAGATCATGTCGCCGGCCCCGGGCAAAGCAAGGCAAAGCGTGGCGTTGAACGAGCCCCGGCGGTCGGCGGGCCCGCTGGCGCCGGCAGCCTGGATGGCATCCTCGACGCGCCGCATCGCGGCGGCAAAATCGCGGCTGGGGCCGGCCCAGCGCGCCGTATGGATTCCGGGTTTGCCGCCAAGGATGTCGACATCGAGGCCGGAATCGTCGGCAAGCGACGGAAACCCCGATGCATCGGCGGCGGCGCGCGCCTTGAGCCTTGCGTTTTCCTCGTAGGTCGAACCGGTTTCCTCGGGTTCGGGCAGGCCAAGATCGCCGGCCGAAACGACGTCCAGTTCGAACGGCGCCAGCAATTCACGGAATTCCTTCACCTTGCCCCTGTTGTGGGTGGCAAGAAGCAGGCGGTCTCCGGGCTGGAACCTGATACCGGCACTCATCGTTCGGACAGCACCTCTCGCTGCAAGGCCACGAGATCGGAGACCCCGCTGGCCGCCAGTTCCATCAAAGCCTCCAGTTCGGCCCGGGTGAAGGGCTCGTTTTCCGCTGTCCCCTGAATTTCGACGAAGTGTCCAGCACCGGTCAGCACGAAATTGGCATCGGTGTCGGCCTCGGAATCCTCGAGATAGTCGAGATCGAGGACCGGGGTTCCGCGATAGATGCCGCAACTGACCGCGGCCACGTGGTCCTTGAGCGCATCGCGCGGCGCCAGTCCGCGGGCGCGCATCCACGCCACCGCATCGGCCAGCGCCACGTAGGCGCCCGTGATCGAGGCGGTCCGCGTTCCGCCATCGGCCTGCAGCACGTCGCAATCGACGATGATCTGGTTCTCGCCCAGAGCGCCGAGATCGACCACGGCGCGCAGCGCCCGCCCGATCAGGCGCTGGATCTCCTGGGTTCGCCCGCTCTGCTTGCCTGCTGCAGCCTCGCGCCGCGTACGCTGGCCGGTCGCGCGGGGGAGCATGCCGTATTCCGCGGTCACCCAGCCGGCGCCCTGCCCGCGACGCCAGGGGGGCACGCCGGTCTCGACACTGGCGGTGCAGATCACCCTTGTATTGCCGAAGGAGACAAGGCACGAGCCTTCGGCCTGGGGTGCGATATTGCGTTCGAGGGTGACGGCGCGCATCTGATCAGGGCCGCGTCCGGAGGGGCGCATCATGGTTACCGTTCGGTTAGCCGGTGGCAGTCGCCGCCTCTTAACCCCTCGACGCGCGGGGAACAAGCACCGCGCGCTTGGCGTTTGCCCGCTTTGCGCCTAAATGAAACGACGGTTAACGGCAGAACACGAAGATCGCCGATGAACGCACCGAATGCAAACTCCAGGGATTTTCTGGCGCAACTGAACCAGCGCAGCCAGGAGATATTCCGCAAGCTCGTGGAGAGCTACCTCGATACCGGGGCTCCGGTAGGGTCGCGCCACCTGTCGCGCATTCTCGATCTGGGCCTTAGTCCGGCTTCGGTGCGCAACGTGATGGCCGACCTCGAGGAACTGGGGTTGATCGCGGCGCCGCACACCTCGGCGGGCCGGGCTCCGACACAGGAAGGACTGCGGTTCTTCGTCGACGCCATGTTGCAGGTCGGCGATGTCGACGAGCGCGAACGCAACCGGATCCGCAGCCATATCGAGGAATCTGCGCAAGGGGGGAAGCTCGAGGACCTGCTGACGGAGGCCAGCCAGCTGCTTTCGGGCCTCAGCCACGGCGCAGGCGTCGTGATCGCCGCCAAATCCGACATGGTGCTCAAGCACATAGAATTCGTGCGGCTCGATGCAGAGACCGCCATGGCGATCCTCGTGGGGCAGGACGGGCAAGTGGAGAACCGGCTCGTGCCGATCCCACCGGGCCTCACCGCCAGTGCCCTCACCCAGGCATCCAACTATCTCGCCCAACACGTGGTGGGCCGGACGCTGCCGGAGGCGCGAGCGGTGCTGGCCGAGCAACGCGCGCGCCAGGAGGCCGAACTCGACGAACTCACGAGCAGGCTGGTCGACCAGGGTTTCGCGCAACTCAGCGCCGCCTTCAATTCCGCCGCGCCAACCCTGATCGTCAGGGGGCGGGCCAACCTGATCAATGACGCGATGGCGTCGGAGGACATGGCGAGGGTCAAGCAACTTTTCGACGAGCTGGAATCGAAGAAAGGCCTGATCGAACTGCTTGGCGACGCCGAATCGGCGCAAGGGGTTCGCATCTTCATCGGCTCGGAGAACAAGCTGTTCGCGCTTTCAGGGTCTTCCGTGATCCTTTCCCCCTACAAGGACGCCAACGAGAAAGTGGTCGGCGCACTCGGGGTTATCGGCCCGACCCGGCTCAATTATGCGCGCATCGTTCCGGTGGTGGACTACACCGCCCACGCCATCTCGCGGCTGCTGCAGCGCAAGGGTTGACGCCCGAAGGGCAAACTGCGGCTTGAAATCGGCTTCGGCTTGGCCGATATGCGGGGCACATTCGGGCCGCCGGGCAATTGCGGCGGCGTCAACCGCGACGTTTGAGGGATTGCGACGCAATGACCAGCGACGAGAACACCAACGAGACCCCGCACGAAACCCCCGAAACTGCCGAAGCGGCGGTGAACGAGGCCGAAGCGCTGAAAATACTCGAGGAAGAGAATGCGGATCTTCGCGACCGCCTGCTGCGCCTGGCCGCGGAAATGGAGAACCTGCGCAAGCGCACCGAGCGTGAGGTTGCCGATGGGCGGACCTACGCGATAGCGTCGTTTGCCCGCGACATGCTTGCGGCGACCGACAGCCTGTCGCGCGCGCGCTCGGCCGTTCCCGCCGAGGCGCGCGAAAGCGGCGATGCGGCCATGACCGCGCTGGTCGAGGGCATCGAGATGACCGAGCGCGAGATGCAAAGGCTATTGGGCAAGCACGGCGTGGCCGAAATCGAGGCCGAGGGCCAGAAGTTCGATCCCCACAAGCATCAGGCCATGTTCGAGGTTCCCGACCCCGCCGTCCCCGAGGGCACTGTGGTGCAGGTGGTGCAGGCCGGCTTCATGATCGGTGAGCGCGTCCTGCGCCCGGCGATGGTCGGTGTCGCCAAGGGCGGCCCCAAGCACGGCGGCACGCTGGCCGGAGACAGCAAGGCAGAAAACGGGCCTGTAACCGCCGGACAGGAAGGCGTCGACAAGAGCGTGTGAGGCGGTATCCGTTCAGGCGATCTCGGTTGAAGCCAGGCGGCGGATCCCCGCGGTCGTCCACGCCTCCTGGGCCGCGGCCAGCGATCCGTTCTGATCGATGGCCCGGCAGGCGTCCTCGATGACAAGCGTCTCGAACCCCGCCTGCACGGCGTCAAGCGCTGTCCAGCTCACGCAGAAATCGGTGGCGAGGCCGCAAACGAACACCCGCTCCAGGCCGCGTTCGCCAAGATAGCCGGCAAGTCCGGTCGGCGTTTCGCGGTCGGCTTCGCGGAAACCCGAATAGCTGTCGACATCGCGGCGATATCCCTTGCGAACGATCATCTGCGCGGTGCTCGTGTCGAGCCCGGGCGCAAACCCGGCGCCAGCGGACGCGATCACGCAATGATCGGGCCACAGGACTTGTTGGCCGTAGCCCAGTTCAATCGTTTCGAAAGGCGCCCTGCCCTCATGCATCGAGGCAAATGATACATGGTCGGCGGGGTGCCAGTCCTGGGTCATCACCACGTTGGCGAAAAGCGGCGCGAGGCGATTGATGATCGGCACGACAGCATCTCCGTCGGCCACCGCCAACGCGCCGCCGGGCAGGAAATCGTTCTGCACGTCCACAATAATCAGCACATCGGCCGCGCCGGGCGTTACGGGCATCTGTTTCTCCATTCCGGACCGGGTTTTTTCCACCTGGACCATGTCACGTTTCGACGGACCCAGAACGCCTGGCCCAGGTCATTGAATTGTCGCATGTTCGAACCGGAATACCGGTTCCCGCTTTTCCTGAACAGGCTCCAGCTTGCGTTACCTTGGCGGGTAACTCAATGGGTTCGCTCATGAAGCGGGGCTGACCCTGCGAAGGGTCAGGTTGATGCGGCGCGCGTTTTCCCTGAAGGCATCGGGGTGGCTTTGCGGCAGGTCGGATGTGCCGGGGCGGATCCTGTCGACGCCATGAAAGGCCAACCGGTTGGGCCCGGCCAGCGTCATGACATCGCCTGATGCCAGTTCGAAAGACGTTGTGCCGCCGTTCCTCCTGTCGCCACCCAGGCGAAAGAGCGCCGTGTCGCCGAGCGAGATCGAGACCACCGGCGCGTCGAAGTCCTTCTCGTCGCGGTCCTGGTGCAGCCCCATCCTGGCGTCAGGCGCGTAAAGATTGACCAGGCACGCCTCGGGCGGCAACGGATAGCCGGTCGCGTCGGTCCAGATGTCGAGCAGGGCATCGGGCATGGGCGGCCAGGGCCGGGAGGTGACGGGGTGCGTGGGCTGGTATCTGTAGCCGGACTTGTCGGACACCCAGCCGAGGGGACCGCAATTGGTCATGAGAACCGAGAACGGCGTGCCCCAGCGCGGCATGACGGGGCGGAAGGGCGGCGCGGACGCCAGAATTCCGGCAAGGACGCGGGCGAGGGCGGCCTGCGCGGCACGATCGAGACGAAACCGAATCACATTGTCGGGGAGCGCTGAAATGGTCATCCTGCCTGCCAGGTTCGAGGTTCGCGATCGGGAAACTTGCCAATCGCCGCTTGAAGCCCTTCAAGGCCCTCCTTATATAGCCCGCGAGGCTCGAAAACGGGCAAATTCAACTCATCCGGTAAGGGACCCGGCCGTCAACCGGCCATGCAACCGCTGCAACAGGGTTTGCCAAAGGGTTCGCTGAGAAAAGAGGTATTGAGATGGGAAAAGTCATCGGTATCGATCTGGGGACGACCAACAGCTGCGTCGCGGTGATGGACGGCAAGACCCCGAAGGTCATTGAAAATGCGGAAGGCGCGCGCACCACGCCCTCCATGGTTGCGTTTTCCTCGGACGGCGAGAGGCTGGTCGGCCAGCCCGCGAAACGCCAGGCGGTCACCAATCCCGAGGGTACGCTGTTCGCGGTCAAGCGCCTGATCGGTCGCCGCTTCGAAGACCCGATGGTGTCCAAGGACAAGGGCCTGGTGCCCTACAAGATCGTCAAGGCCGACAATGGCGACGCCTGGGTGGAAGCGCATTCGGACAAGTATTCGCCCTCGCAGGTTTCGGCCATGGTCCTGCAGAAGATGAAGGAGACCGCCGAAAGCTTCCTCGGCGAGCCCGTCACGCAGGCCGTGATCACGGTTCCCGCCTATTTCAACGACAGCCAGCGCCAGGCCACCAAGGACGCCGGCAAGATCGCCGGGCTCGAGGTGCTGCGCATCATCAACGAGCCGACCGCGGCAGCGCTTGCCTATGGCCTCGACAAGAAGCAGACCGGAACGATCGCGGTCTATGACCTTGGCGGCGGCACGTTCGACATCTCGGTCCTCGAGATCGGCGACGGCGTGTTCGAGGTGAAGTCGACCAATGGCGACACGTTCCTTGGCGGCGAGGACTTCGACATGCGGCTGGTCGACTATCTGGCCGACGAGTTCAAGAAGGAACAGGGGATTGACCTGCGCTCGGACAAGCTGGCCCTGCAGCGGCTCAAGGAAGCCGCGGAAAAGGCCAAGATCGAGCTTTCCTCCTCGACCCAGACCGAAATCAACCTGCCCTTCATCACCGCCGACGCCTCGGGCCCCAAGCACCTGACGCTGAAACTGACCCGCGCCAAGCTCGAAGCCCTGGTCGACGACCTGATCCAGCGCACTATCGCGCCGTGCAAGCAGGCGATCAAGGATGCCGGGATCACCGCCGGGCAGATCGACGAGGTGGTGCTTGTGGGCGGCATGACCCGCATGCCCAAGGTCATCGAAACGGTGAAGACCTTCTTCGGCAAGGAACCGCACAAGGGCGTGAATCCGGACGAAGTGGTGGCCATGGGCGCCGCCATCCAGGCCGGCGTGCTGCAGGGCGACGTCAAGGATGTGCTCTTGCTGGACGTCACTCCGCTTTCGCTCGGCATCGAGACGCTGGGTGGTGTGTTCACGCGGCTGATCGATCGCAACACCACGATCCCGACCAAGAAGAGCCAGGTGTTCTCCACGGCCGAGGATAACCAGTCCGCGGTGACGATCCGGGTGTTCCAGGGCGAGCGCGAGATGGCGGCCGACAACAAGATCCTGGGGCAGTTCGACCTGGTGGGCATTCCACCTGCACCGCGCGGCGTACCGCAGATCGAGGTATCGTTCGATATCGACGCCAACGGCATTGTCAACGTGCAGGCCAAGGATCGCGGCACCGGCAAGGAGCAGCAGATCCGCATCCAGGCATCCGGCGGTCTTTCGGACGACGACATCGAGCGCATGGTCAAGGAAGCCGAACAGAACGCGGACGCCGACAAGAAGAAGCGTGAGACCGTGGAGGCCCGCAACCAGGCCGAATCGCTCATCCACTCGACCGAGAAATCGCTCAAGGACTATGGCGACAAGATCGATGAGGCCGACAAGGGCGCCATCGAGACGGCGCTGTCGATCCTGAAGACGGCTCTCGAGGGCGACGACGCCGAGGCGATCAAGGAAAAGACTGCCGCGCTTGCCGAGGTCTCGATGAAGCTTGGCGAGGCCATGTACAAGGCGCAGCAGGCCGAAGGCGAATCCGCCGCGGCCGGCGAGGAAGCCGAAGCCGGCGATGACGTGGTCGACGCGGACTTCGAGGAAGTCAAGGACGACGACCAGAAGTCGGCCTGACGCAAGAGAAAAGCAGATCCGGCGTCGTGGCGCCGGGTCTGCACCCTTTGTCCAAGGCGCGGCTGGCCATTTGCAACCTGCCGCGCCAATTGTATTTCCTTACGGCCCGGGGCCTTTCGACAGACCGCTGACGGGACGCGAACGAACACGCAGGACGGAAAACGATCCTCATGGCCAAGCGTGACTTTTACGAAGTGCTCGGGGTGAGCAAGGGCTGCGACGAGGGCGCGCTGAAGTCGGCCTTTCGCAAGCTCGCGATGCAATACCACCCCGACCGCAATCCCGGTGATTCCGAGGCCGAGCTCAAGTTCAAGGAACTCAACGAGGCCTATGACACGCTGAAGGACCCCCAGCGTCGTGCCGCCTATGACCGCTTCGGACATGCCGCGTTCGAGAACGGCGGCATGGGTGGGCGTGGCGGACCCGGGTTCGGTCCCGATTTCACCTCATCGATGTCGGACATCTTCGACGATCTGTTCGGCGAATTCATGGGTGGCGGCGGACGCGGGCGCGACCGCTCGGCCAGACTGCGCGGCTCCGATCTGCGCTACAATCTTGAGATCACGCTCGAGGAGGCCTTTACCGGCCAAACCGTCGAAATCGACGTGCCCACCATGGTCCAATGCACGACCTGCGAAGGGTCCGGCGCAAAGCCGGGCACGGGGATGTCCATGTGCCGCACCTGCAACGGGCACGGCAAAGTGCGCGCGGCGCAGGGTTTCTTCACAATCGAACGCACCTGCCCCAACTGCCATGGGCGCGGCGAGATCATGGACCAGCCGTGCACCGATTGCAGCGGCCAGGGCCGACGGCAGGAAAGCCGCAAGCTCAGTGTCGACATCCCAAAGGGCATCGAGGACGGCACGCGCATCCGGCTCGCCAACGAGGGCGAGGCCGGGCTGAGAGGCGGCCCCCCGGGCGATCTCTATATTTTCGTTTCGGTCAAGCCACACGCGCTCTTCCAGCGCGACGGGGCCGATCTTTATGCCCGGGTGCCGATTGCGATGACAACGGCCGCTCTGGGTGGCGATTTCGAGGTCCCCACGCTCGATGGCGCGCGCGCCAAGGTCAAGGTCGCCCATGGCACCCAGCCCGGGCAGCGCGTCCGGCTGAAGGGCAAGGGCATGCCGGTTCTGCGTTCGCACCAGACCGGCGATCTCTACGTGCAGCTCGACGTGGAGACGCCGCAGAACCTGAGCCGGAAGCAGCGCGAGCTGCTGCAGGAATTCGAGAAGCTTTCCACCAAGGACAACAGTCCGACTTCGGAAGGTTTCTTCGCCAAGCTCAAGGGTATATTCGACTCGTTCGGCGACTGATCCCGCCCCCGGGCCGGATCGAAGGGCGGTCCAGGGCACCCTGCGCTTGCCAGCGCGCGCTGGCGGTCCTATGGGTTGCCCGCCATTTCCCCCGCCACCGCAGGAGCCGCACATGCCCCCAGACGACCGCCTGATCGTAGCCCTCGACTACTCGACCCGCGGCGAAGCCGAAATGCTCGTCGATCTTCTGGGTGACAAGGTATCCTTCTACAAGATCGGATATCAGCTGGCCTATGGCGGCGACGGGCTGGCCTTCGGGCGCGAGCTCGTTGCGGCGGGCAAGAAGGTCTTCTTCGACCTCAAGCTGTTCGACATCGAGAATACTGTGGAGAAGGGCGTTGCCGCCATCGCGGGCACCGGCGCCACATTTCTGACCATCCATGGATATCCCAAGGTGATGGGCGCGGCCCTTCGCGGCGCGGCGGGCAGCAATCTCAGGATTCTCGCGGTTACCGTCCTGACCTCCTATGACGACGAGGACATGATGAATGCCGGATATGACCGCGACGTCGCCGGCATCGTGGGGCTTCGCGCCCATCAGGCGAAACTGGCCGGGCTTGGCGGGATCGTGTGTTCGCCCTACGAGGCGCCGATGGTGCGCCAGCTGATCGGCGACAAGATGGCCGTCGTCACTCCAGGCATCCGCCCGGCGGGCAGCGAACTGGGCGACCAGAAGCGCGTCGCGAGCCCCTCGGAAGCCATTGCCGATGGTGCGAGCCATATCGTGGTCGGACGCCCGATAACCGCCGCGGCCGATCCTGCCGCCGCGGCAGAGGCCATTGTGCGCGACATGCGCGAAGGCGGCACGCGGCTCGCCTGACCATCGCAAGCCGGAAATCGCTCGGACCTTTCGCGATCCTTCGGTTGCCTGCTATAGCGCTGAGGCGTCGCAAATACTCGGGAGTTGCCACCATGTCCGAACTCAGAATTGCCGTGGCCGGAGCCGGAGGCCGCATGGGGGCCGCCATTGTGAGGGCCGTTGCGGCAACGCAAGGCGTCACGATGGGCAGCGCCTTTGACCGCGCGGGTTCCTCGTCGATCGGCAAGGACGCCGGCGCAATGGCGGGCATCGATCCGCTCGGCATGACGGTTACCGAGGATATCGATGCAGCCCTAGGCGCAGCCGATGCCATCGTCGATTTCACAGTGCCTGCCGCCAGCGTCGAACTGGCCGGCAAGGCGGCAGCTCTTGGATTGGTGCATATCATAGGCACGACCGGCTGCACGGCCGAACAGGAGGCCGCGATTGCCGCAGCCGCCGGGGCGGGTGCAAGGATCGTGAAGTCGGGCAACATGAGCCTTGGGGTCAACCTGCTCGCCGCGCTGGTGCGGCGGGCCGCCCGGGCGCTCGACGAGAGTTTCGACATCGAAGTTCTCGAAATGCACCATAGCCGCAAGGTGGACGCGCCTTCGGGAACCGCATTGATGCTTGGCGAGGCGGCGGCCGAAGGCCGAGGCATCGACCTCGACAGCCATTCCGTGCGCGTGCGCGACGGACACACGGGTCCGCGTCGCGCCGGCGATATCGGCTTTGCGACGTTGCGGGGCGGCGGGGTGGTTGGCGACCACACGGTATTTTTCGCCGGCGCCAACGAGCGGCTCGAGCTCACGCACCGCGCCCAGGACCGGTCGCTTTTCGCCAACGGCGCGATCCGGGCGGCCCTGTGGGCGGCCGGCCGGCCGGCAGGCTTATATTCGATGGCCGACGTGCTCGGCCTCGGCGACTGAATACACAGTTCGAACTTCACGTTCTTGAGGGAGAAACCATCAGCCATGGAACGCACACTGATCCTGGTCCGGCACGGCGAAAGCGAGTGGAACAAGAAGAATCTGTTCACGGGCTGGCGCAACCCCGACCTGACCGAGAAGGGCATCGAGGAAGCCCGCGAAGTCGGCCGGGCACTCAAGGCGCGCAATGTCGAACTCGACCTGTGTTTTACATCGGCACTGCGGCGTGCCCATCATACCCTCGACCTCATCCTCGAGGAGATGGGCATCGTCAACATGACCATCGTGCGCAACCAGGCGCTCAACGAACGCGACTATGGCGATCTTGCGGGGCTCAACAAGGACGACGCACGCAAGAAATGGGGTGACGAGCAGGTGCATATCTGGCGGCGTTCCTACGATATCGCGCCGCCCGGCGGCGAAAGCCTGAAAGACACCGCCGCCCGCGTCCTGCCCTATTATTCCGCCGAGATCGAGCCGCGTGTGACGTCAGGCGAAACGATCCTTGTCGCCGCCCACGGAAACTCTCTTCGCGCGCTGGTGATGCACATCGAACAGCTCTCGCCCGAGGAGATCCTCAAGCGCGAAATCGCCACGGGCGAGCCGATCATCTACCGGCTGGCAACCGACGGTTCGCTGGAAGATATCGTCAAGCTCTAAGCTGTGTCGCCTTCTGGGGGGATCAGGACGCTTGGTCCAGGCCCTTGAATTCTCCCATGTTCCGGTCGGAAATACGGCATCCACAGTTCCTGAATGTGGTCCAACGGCGGGCCGGACACACGGGGTTCATCCCCCGGACGCCGTGATGCCGGTCTCCCAGCCCAGGATGGCGCGCTTGCGCAGCAGCCCCCAATGGTATCCGGTCAACTGGCCGGACGAACCGACCACCCGGTGGCAGGGCACGACGAAGGACACAGGATTGCGCCCCACGGCGCTGCCGATCGCGCGCGCCGCGTTCGGGCGGCCAAGGCGGCCCGCCAGCGCGCCGTAGGTCGTCGCGCGGCCCATCGGAATGTCGAGTAGCGCCTCCCAGACCCTGAGTTCGAAATCGGTGCCGATCAGTACCACCCGGACTGGCTGGCGCGGGTTCCAGCGCGTCGGATCGAAGATGCGAGAAGCGAGCGGTGCGACCACGGCGTCATCGCGCTCGAAGCGGGCATTTGGCCAGCGCCGTCGCAAATCGTCGAAGGCCTCGTGTTCATTGCCCGGATCGGCGAACGCCAGACCCGCCAGCCCGTAGTCGGTGAGCACGAAGACCGCCTGCCCGAATGGCGACGCGGCCACGCCCCATCGCATGCCGATCCCCTCCCCGCGCGCCCGGTAGACCCCGGGCGGCATGGCTTCGTAGGTCACGAACAGATCATGCAGCCTCGAGGTCGAGGACAGCCCGACTTCGTATGTCGTGGCAAGGACGCTGGCCTTTTCCGAGAGCAGTTTCTTGGCATGGTCGAGGGCCACGGCCTGGGCAAATGACTTGGGGCTCAGGCCGCACCAGCGGCGAAACAGATTGGTCATCTGACGCGTGTTCATGCCGATGGCCCGGGCAAAGGCGTCGAGATCGGTCGCGTCAGGCCCGTTTGCGCTCAAATAGGCGATCGCGGCGCGAACGGCTTCATAATCCGAACTGGGGCGAATGGGGTTTTGCGTGTTCATGGTGCCATGATCGGCAAAAAGCGCCGCCACTGCCACCCGGTTTTGACGCGTGTCGATTTTCTAGCGCAGCGCGTAGAAGATCTGGCTGCCGATTTCCGCCACTTCGCGATAGGAGGCGGCCCATTCCGGCGAAACCGTCTTGGCGTGGTAGAAGAGGGCGTCGGTCGGCAGGGTCCGCAAGGGCTTGCCGTCCTGGAAGTCCTTGTAGGCGGCATAGGCGATCAGGTTGGACTTCACCCAGGATTGCCGAACGATGCGATTGCCGACACCGCCGCTGTCGGACTTGCCATCGCAGGCAAAGGAGAACTGGCAGCGATGCAGGTTCTCCGCATTCTGGTAGACCACCGAGCAGACCGAGTTGGGATATCTGGAACTGGCCACCCGATTGAGGATGATCTGCGCCACCGCCCACTGGCCCTTTTCCGGCTCGCCCCGCGCTTCATGATAGATCGCTTCGGCCAGACATTCGCGCTCGCGCGCTGCCCGCGCCACCAGTTTGGGCGTGGGCACGTATTTCTGGCGCACATAGCGCTCCAGCATGGCCGGGGTGACCGAACCGGTGGGCGCGACGTCCGGCACCACGGGCTGGGCTGGCTCGAATGTCTGGTGATACGGCGCGATGGCGATGGGGCGGAAATCTTCGGGCGTGAGCAGGCTGACGCGCATTTCGTCCGCCGATCCGGCGGTCGCGGCGAAGCCCAATGCGAACAGGACGCCAACCAGTAGCTGGCGAACGCGTCCGTTCAAGGCTGTGGCGTGCTGCCCTCGCGCCAACCGATCCCCCTGGTGCCGTGTCGACATGGCAGGCATTCCCGGAATGCCCGCTGCGGACATTAGCTGAGGCTCATGATTATGTGAACCCTGTATTAACCGGTGTTTAACCCTAATTTTAATCGAAGTTTTAACAAAATCGACCGGTCTGGCGCCCGTGGCCGCCTGACGACGATTTGACCACGATCATTGCGGGGTCGACCCGAGGGGCCGGATAGTGCCGGCAGGAAACCACGCAAGGAGCCAGCCATGCCGGAAATCACACTGGAAACCGTGGATTCGCGGCCAATTCTCGCCGTGACCCGCAAGACGTCAATGGCCGGATCGGAAATCGCTGCCGCGATGCAGGCTGACTTCGAGACGCTCGGCAAGTTCATGGCGGCAAACGCCATCCACCCCATCGGGCCCCCTGTGGCAATCTACACCGACATGGAAGGCGGGCAGGTGACCTACGAACTCGGCTTTCCTGTCGGACCGGAAGACCTGCGCAAGGCGCAGGACCCGGTCCATACGCTGCACACACCGGCAGGCAAGGTGCTCAAGACCACCCATATCGGCTCCTACGCCCAGCTCGAGAAGACCTACGACATGATCGAGCAGCGAATAGTGCGCGACGGCCTCAGGCATGACGGCCCGATGTGGGAAGTCTATGTGAACGATCCTGACACCAGCGCCGAGAGCGATCTTCTGACCGAGATCTTCTGCCGCGTCGCCTGAGCGATCCGCCGCCGTGGCAATCTGCGACCATATCGGCCAAAAGGGGTGACAAGGCGCGAACCCGGGACTACTCGGACTGAATGTCGCTTCGATCGCCGTCGCCGCCGCTTTCCGAACTCACGCCACGCCAGATCCGCTGGATCGCGGGTGGTTTTGCCTCGATGTTCGCCTCGCTGGGCGGCCAGACAGTGTTCATCGCCCTGTTCGGCGCCGCCATCCGCGAAGAGTTCGGGTTGAGCCCGGGCGAATATGGCCTGCTCTACACTCTTGCCACGCTTGGCTCGGCAGTCTGCCTTGTCTGGGCGGGAACCCTCGTCGACCGGTTCAGCGCGCGCAGGATCGCCGTTGCCAGCGTGGCAGGCCTCTCGCTTGTCGCCGTGATCATGGCGGGGGCAAACTCGGCGGTGATACTGGTGCTGGCGCTGTTCGGCCTGCGGTTTTTCGGACAGGGCATGCTCAGCCACAATTCGGCGACGGCGATGTCGCGCTGGTTCAACCGGTTTCGCGGCAGGGCCCTGGCATTTTCGCAACTCGGCTTTGCCACCGGGGAGGCCGTGCTACCGATCGTCGTGGCTCTCGGAATCGCCGTCCTGGGCTGGCGGCAGGTGTGGCTCGCCTCGGCCGCCGTCCTGATGTGCCTTCTGGCGCCGCTCCTGTGGTGGTGCTTCCGCGACCCGCCCGACGGCGCCCGCGCCAGGGCGCGCGGAGAGGCCAACCCGGACGGTGAAACGAGCGGGGTGCGCTCGGGCAGCCACTGGACCCGGCGGCGGGTGCTGGCCGATCCCCTTTTCTGGTGCCTTCTGGCCGGAATCATCGCCATGCCGGCCATCTCCACGGCCATCTTTTTCCACCAGACCACGCTGGTCGCCGAAAAAGGCTGGAACCCGATCGCCTTTGCGGCTTCCTTTCCCGTCCTTGCCCTGACCTCGGTGCTCGCTTCGCTCGTCGCGGGCTGGCTGGTCGACCAGTTCGGGGCCTGGCGCCTTCTGCCCGCATTCCTGCTGCCGCTTTGCGCGGCGAGCCTGGTTCTCTGGCTCGGGCAGCCGGAATTGACGATTCCGTTGTTCTTCCTGCTGATGGGCATCAGCGGGGGCATGGCCAATGCGACGGTGAACGCGGTGCTTGCCGAGATCTATGGCACGGCGCATCTGGGGGCGATTCGCGCGCTGGTAACGGCGACGATGGTGCTGGCATCCGCGCTCGGTCCCGGTATCGTGGGCGTGTTGATCGACGCCGGTTTGCCCCTCGCGACCCAGGCGCCCGGTTTCGCGCTCTATGGCGTTGCGGTTTCCGCCCTGTATTTTCTTCTAACGCCAAGGCTTTCGGCGCGGATCCGATCCCTCTGAGGGGACCGATCTTTCAAGGATCACGGCCACGGCCCAAGACACCCGTCCGGTCGCATTCTTGGGGGCAGTGAACCGGTCTCGTCGTTACCTCGCAACGCCATCGGGCGCGGCAATGACTTCGCCAAGAACGCTGCGGTGCACTTCCACCAGGTCGTTCATCACCGCTACGCACAACGCCATGATTTCCTCGGTGGGATGCACCAGGTCCGGCACCATGATGGTGTGCATGCCCGCGGCGTGCGCGGCCCTGACACCGGCATGGGAATCCTCGATCGCCACACAGCGCGCCGGCTTCACGCCAAGGCGGTCGGCGGCGGTGAGAAAGGGTTCGGGATGCGGCTTGGGGCTCGTCACGTCATTTCGGGTGACCACGGTCCGCACAAGCGGCCTCAACCCACTCACGCCAAGATGGTGGTCGGCGTGCGGGCGGCGCGACGATGTCGCCACCGCCGTGGGAATGTCGCGTTCGGCGAGCGCGGTCAGCAATTCGACCGCCCCCGGCTTCAGCGGTACCCCATCCGCGGTGCGTTCGTCCATGGCGCCGCGACAGCGATTTTCGAATTCGTCGCCGGGGAAACGCGCGCCATAGGCGCCAATGAGCAGGGCCTGGGTGTGCTCGTGGGACGAGCCCACCATTGCGCGCTGCAAGGCTTCGGTCATCTCGAACCCCATGTCGCGGGCAACGTCGAACACGATGTCGCGAAACACCGCCTCCGTGTCGATCAGTGTCCCGTCCATGTCGAAGACAATGGCGTCGTACTGTCCGGCGAGGCGAACCATTCCAATCTGCTCCGGTCGGGGTGGAGGGATGGCTTTATCAGGCGCAATTGCATGTGGGAAGGCCTGCCCGCCCGAACAAGGACTTAAAGAAATCGGAAAGCATGCTCGCAGTCGTGATCGTCTCGCGGCCAAGTTGCGGTTCGCGCGGCCGCCGCGGGGGCCTATGCTCGGTCATTCTTTTCGCCAGAAATCAGGAATGCGCCATGCTGACCTGGATAATCCTGTTGTTGTCGCTGATACCAATCCTGAAATTTGTCCTCTGGCCGGCCCGCGCCATGGGGCGCGGCGGTGGCTGGACGTTCGGGGGAGCCCTCGTGATTGTCGCTGCCATGATGATCCTGTTCCTGGGTCTGCAGTCGATGCTGCCAGGCGCCGGTTCTCCCGACACAAATGTCGCGCAGCCCGATCAGACAGCGAAGGCCAACGCCGCCGCCCAGGCCGATATCGCCGCCCTCAAGAAGCTCGATTTCAGCGTGCTGAACAACTGACCGGTCAACCGGGGCCAGCCTGGAGCTCGGCCAGGGTCAACGGATCCTGCTTGCCGGCAAAGTACTTGTCGAGCGCCGCGCGAAATTCCGGGGCTTGCGGCGCAACATGGGCGAAAAGGGTCATCGACGAGCAAAATTTCAGGTCGTCGGGGCTCCCGAAGATATCGTGCGCGGTGCGGTTTTCGATGGCATTCGCCAGTCTGGTACAGGCGACAAGGCGCGGGCCAAGGAGCGGATGGGCAAGATAGGAGCGCGCCTCGCCGGAACCGGCGAGGCCGAACCGCTTTGCCGTCGGGCTGCGTCCGAGCGCGGCGAGCTGGGGGAAGATGAACCACATCCAGTGTGACACCTTGCGGCCGGCGCGAAGTTCGGCAAGCACGTCCTGGTACACCCCTTCCTGCGCGACGATGAAATGATCGAACATGCCGGCCCTATCCCGCCCCCCGAATCATCGCCGCCTGGCGCGCCGGATCACTTCGGCGCTGAGATGTTCGAGGTCCTCGGGGCCAAGGCGCGAGATGTCGCGCGCCAGCCGGTTGGCCAGCTCGGTCGCTTCGGGACGAAGTCCCGCGGTATCGATGGTCACCTTCGGATCGGAGATTTCCGCCAGCCGCTGCAATTCCTCGGCCTCGTCCCAGATCACGTTGAAATAGGCGATGATCCTGTTCAGCAGGTACCAGGTCGGCTTGCCGCGCTTGCCGTGCTCGAGGGCCGAAAGGTAGGCGCTGGACACGTTGAGTGCCGTCGCCATCTGCTTGAGCGTGACGCCGCGTTCCGCACGCATCGCCCGCAATCTGGCGCCAAGGGGTGTCATCGGCTCACCTTCCGCAAACGCACATAATAAGCCCCTTCCCCGCCGTGTTCGCGCGCCGCCATTTCATAGCCGGCAATCACGGGCGCGATATCGGGTTCGGCGAGCCAGATGGGAAGCATGGCGCGCAGGACGCCGCGTTGCACTATGTCGAATTCGCCGGTCTTTCTGAGACCCTTGCCGGTGATCACCAGGATCGTGCGGTCGCCCCTTCCCGCCCTTGCCAGCACGAAGCGGCGCAAAGCGGCCCTGGCTTCGTCCTGGCGCATGCCGTGCAGATCGATTCGGCCGTCCAGTGGCATCTGGCCGCGCATGAGACGGCGGCGCATCTTGGGTTCTATGCCGGGCACACTCACTGACGGCGGCGATGCAGGAACCAGGGGCCGGTGGTGGATGGCATTCGGATGGCGCTCGGGTTTGCGATGCGCCGGCGCCACGCGCGCGGCGTCCCCGCCCTCGTCCTCTTCCGGCGCGAGAGGCTTCTTCGCCTCGGGGCGCAGTGGGGTCACCGACCGCGTCACTTCCGCCCACAGGTGCCAGTCCTCAAGGGGCGGCAGCCGGTTCCGCTTGCCTTTGGCCATCCCCGGCACCCCAACGCGATCAGTCTATCTGGTTGGTGGCGACCAGCTTCCAGTTCGGATCGCGGGACCTCACGGGACGCGCGAAGGTCCATTCGTCGGCAATGGTCACGACCTGCTCGGCATCGCCCTCGACGACCTCGCCGGAACTGTCGCGCGTGGCGGAAACGACTTCGGCGCGGAAGCGGATGGTGACATTGGCGTTGCGCTTGTCGAGTTCGGCGCCGGACAACTCAATGCCCGGAAGCCCGACGAACGTGAAGTCCACCTTCTGGCCCGCGCTCTCGCGCTCGGCAATGGCGCGGTCGAACCCTTCAAAAACGTCTTTCTCGAGCAGGTTGCGCAAGGTCTTTCGATCGCCCTGGGCAAAGGCGGTGACGATCATCTCGTAGGCAACCTTGGCGCCTTCCAGGAATGATTTCGGCGCAAAGGCCGGATCGGCATCGGCAATGGCCTTCAGGCCGTCGCGCAACGACGCATCGCCATGGGAGAACTGATCGAGTTCGGCTTCGAGCTTGCGCGCCCGGCGCTCGGTCTCGGCATCGCCTTCGTCGACCGCCCGACGCGGCGGCAGTGTGACGACCTTGTCGTCGGTATCGTCGGGCTTGCGGGTCTGCTGGCGTGGCTGGAAGGGGTCGAAAGGCGGGCGTTCATTGCCGGTGCGCGTACCCAGGACGGAGCGCAGGCGCCACAGGATCACCAGCGCCACAACGATTATGACGATCGTGGGAAGGTCTAGGAAAGAGTTCATTTGCCTCTCGCGGATCCGGTTATGTCGTTCATGGCGCAGGCCGGCGGTATTCGCCGGGATCGCCCCAGGCGGCCTTTGAGCCTATATATAGGCCATTGTCGACTTGAAACCAGTTTACCGGACACCATTTTGGCGGTCGGTTGAAAAAAGGAACCGACAAATTGGGACGTTTGCTGTTCGCAACATTTCTGGTGGTGCCGCTGATCGAGATCGGGCTGTTCATCAACATCGGCCAGATCATCGGGCTGTGGCCCACGCTCCTGGGGGTCGTTCTCACGGCGATGATCGGATCCTGGATCGTGAGGCAGCAGGGTCTTTCACTGGTCGCGGAGATCAACCGGCAGATGCGCATGGGGCAATTGCCCGCCCGGCAGCTGGCCGACGGAATGATGATCGGCATAGCGGGGGCGCTGCTGATCACGCCGGGCTATTTCACCGATACATGCGGGTTCCTGCTGCTCGTCCCCGCAGTTCGCAGCGCCATCTATGCCTTCCTGAAATCGCGCATCACGGTGGTCGACCTCGGCAGGGGTCCCGCCGGCAACCCGCGCGGCCCGCACGACAGCAGGACCATCGACCTCGACGAGGACGACTGGCGCGACTGAACCGGCGCAGCGGCTTGTTAGGCAGGCGCGGAGGTGCTAGGCAGCTTTCGCATTTCATCCGCCTATCGCAAGGACCGAGAACATGGCCGACGAAACTCCGAACGCCGCCGACAAGCCGGAAGCCGGCGCTACCCCTGCCCTCAATATCGTCGGCCAGTATATCCGCGATCTCAGCTTCGAGAACCCGGGCGCGCCCGCCTCGGTGGTTCTGGGCAACGGCAATCCCGAGTTCAACGTTTCGATCAATGTCGGCGTACGAAAGCAGGCCGATGAGCTCTATGCGGTGGAACTGAACATGTCGGCGCGCGCGGAGCGCGACAAGCAGCTCCTGTTCAATATCGAGCTCGTCTACGGCGGACTGTTCCGGGTACGCGGCGTACCGGAAGCCGAACTTCCCATGGTGCTGATGATCGAGTGCCCGCGCCAGATCTTCCCCTTTGCGCGCCAGGTGCTGGCCAGCACGACCCAGGCTGGCGGCTTCCCGCCCCTGCTCATGGAGCCTGTGGATTTCATCCAGCTCTACCGGCAGAACGTGGCGGCAATGGCTGCCGCGCAGTCGCAGGCCAACGCCGAAGGGGGCTCAGGCAGCGTCAACTGACGCTGCGGGGCCATTTCTTTCAGTCCGAGGTGAGATAGCGGCGCCAGATCGCCTTTTCGCCAAGGCTCTCCACCAGGCTCGCATGGGCCTGGCGCGCCTCGTCGCCGAGACGCGGAGCAAGCGGCTTGGGGCGTTGCCGTATCTCCCGGGCCGCGATTTCGGACCGCGCCTCCGCCGTTTCATTGCGCGCGGCAAGCGCCAGCCCCACCTGCCGGCCGCCAATGAGTTCGAGATAGACCTCAGCCAGGATCTCGCTGTCGAGCAGGGCGCCATGCAGGGTGCGGCGCGAATTGTCGATCCCGTAATGCTTGCACAGCGCATCGAGACTGACCCGGGCGCCGGGGTGAACCTTGCGCGCCAACTGCACCGTGTCGATCACCTCATTGGCCAGGCGCATACGCCCGGTCCGCTCCAGTTCGGCATTCAGAAAGGCCATGTCGAACGGCGCGTTGTGGATCACCAGCGTCCCGTCACCGAGAAACTCCACGAATTCGTCGACCTTTTCACTGAACAGCGGGTGGCCGGACAGAAATTCCTCGGACAGGCCATGCACCCGAAACGCCTCTTCGGGCATATCCCTTTGCGGATTGAGATAGACGTGGAAATTGCGACCTGTGGGAATGTGGTTGATCAGTTCCAGGCAGCCGATCTCGACGACCCGATGACCTTCGGCGGGGCTCAGGCCCGTGGTTTCGGTATCGAGCACAATCTCGCGTTTCATTCTCGCTGCCCCCGAACGCGCCTGCGTATCCTTTCGACAATCGCCCGGATCTGCGCGCGCGTCTCATCGTAGCTGCCAGCGGTATCGATGACGAAGTCCGCCCGCCGTCTCTTTTCGTCCTGCGGCAACTGCCTTGCAAGGATTGCCTCGAACTTTTCCCCGCTCATCCCTTCGCGCGAGAGCGCGCGCCGGCGTTGCTCGGCGGGTTCGCACACAGTGACGGCAACCGCGTCGAGCGGATAGGCATTGGCGCTTTCGAACAGCAGGGGGATTTCGAGGACCGCGATATCGGCGCCGCCCGCGTCGGCTTCGGCGAGAAAGGCGAGCATGTCGCGCCGCACAAGCGGGTGCACGACCGCCTCAAGTTCGGCAAGCCGCCCGGGCGCGGCGACCAGGCGTCGCGAGAGTTCGGCGCGATCGACCCGGCCGGCGACGGCGACGCCGGGAAACAGGGCTTCGACCTTCTCGACCGCATCGCCCTCGTAAAGACGGTGGACCACGGCATCGGCCGAACAGGTGGGAAGCCCCAATTCGCCGAATGCGGAAAGCGCAAAGGACTTTCCCGTCGCCATCGAGCCGGTCAGGCCGAGCCGGAACATGGTCACCCTCCGAGGCTCCGAACGACGAGGGTGCGAAGATCATCGCTCACGCGGGGCCTCGCACCGAACCATGCCTCGAAACCGGGCACCGCCTGATGCAGCAGCATGCCCAGTCCATCGACGGTGCGAAGACCGAGCGCCCGCGCCTCGGCCAGTAGCGGGGTCTCTAGCGGCACATAGACGATGTCGGTCACAAGGGCATGCCTGGGCAGCCGGCCCAGATCGAGACCGTCGAACCTTGTACCGTGCATGCCGATGGACGTGGTGTTGACTACCAGGCGCGCGGCGGGCGCCAGATCGCCGAATTCATCGAGCGCGTGCGCGGTCGCCCTGCCCGGAAACTCGGCATCAAGGGCGGCCACAAGCTCATGCGCCTTGGCCTTCGTCCGGTTGAGAAGCCGCAGCCGGGCGATACCGCGCTCCACCAGGGCCCACACGATGGCGCGCGACGCACCCCCGGCACCGAGCACGATGGCCTCGCCGATATCGCTGTCCCAGCCGGGTGCCCGATCGTCGAGATTGGCGAGAAAGCCGTAGAGGTCGGTATTGCGCCCGTGAACCTGGTTTCCCTTTTCGCCCGGCTCGAGAACCAGCGTGTTCACCGCGCCGATGCGTCGCGCGCCTTCGCTGACGTCATCGCATAGTGCAAAGGCCCGCTCCTTGAGTGGCAATGTGACGTTGCCGCCGGCGAACGCCCCGTCGCGCAGCCGCGCGAAGAACTTCTCTAGGGCCTCGGGGGCGACATCTATGGCCTCGTAGTCGGCGGGAATGCCGAATTCCTTCAGCCAGTACCTGTGGATCAGAGGTGAGCGCGAATGGCTGATCGGGTGGCCGATGACGAAGGCATTGCGCATCACGATATCCCCCCGGTCAATGCCTGGGGGGCGTGTTCGCGCAGCGCGCCGATCAGCGCGAGCAAGGGCAGGCCCAGGATGGTGAAATAATCGCCTTCGATGCGTGAAAAGAGCTGCACCGATGGCCCCTCGAGCCGATAGGCGCCAACCGAAGCGAGAATCGCATCGCCTTCCAGGTCGACAATGCGTTCCAGTTCGGCCTCGTCGCAGGCACGCATGGTAAGTTCCGCACTTGCGGCATGGCTCCATATCACATGGCCAGCCCGGACCAGCGACACGGCTGCGTGCAGACGATGGGTTCTTGCCGTGAGGCGCGCCAATTGGCGGAGTGCAGCAGCCCGATCGGCGGGCTTGTGCAATGTCTCGCCCTCCAGATCGAGCATCTGGTCGGCGCCGATGACCAGATCGCCTGGCCTGATGGCAGAAACCGCCAATGCCTTGGCGGCGGAAAGAGCCAGGGCAGTTTCGTGGATGCCAGCCCCATCGCGCCGCGCCGCGCTTTCGAGTTGGCGCTCGTCGATATCGGCGGTCTCCGTCTCGAACCGGATACCGGCATTTTCCAACAGGCGGCTTCGGGTTGGGCTTCTTGAGGCGAGAACCAGCATGGGGCCTTCATTCCAGCGATATTGGCCAGTGGTTTTTCCACACAGTTCCCGCCCTGCCAAGCGAACAATATGTGGACGAAGCCCTATCGGTGACCGGCTGCACGGTTATCCCCGATGGTTAACAAATCGTTCACAGCCAGCCGAATGGAAGGGGCGGCGGGCCGGTGATCGGTAATTGCGGGGAAAACGCATGCCGTTTCCGATCGGCGCGCGACAGAAGGTTAACAGATTGTTAACGGGTGGAGGTAGCGAAGGGTCATGGTTAACGCCCAGTTAATCCGCACTCCCAACAGCGTTCTGCACACACCCGAGCCAACGGGCGTCAACAGCATGTCCGATGCAGGGTCGCGAACTGGCGGGAGCGGACGCGGCGCGGTTGTGGAAAGCCATGAATTCATGCAAAACACCGACATAATAAAGAAGATGAGTCTAATCAGAGTCTTATGCTTCTGGTCGGAACCGGAGCAGAAAGAGTGCCCGCGTGGACAATGTGACTTCCGAAAAACCCTTGCTGGACGCCGTACGCGGCAAGATCGCCAGCCGGCCCCCGATCTGGATCATGCGCCAGGCTGGACGCTATCTGCCGGAATACCGCGAGACGCGACAAAAGGCCAAAACCTTCCTCGACCTTTGCTACACGCCCAGCTTGGCCAGCGAAGTAACCCTGCAACCCCTGAGGCGTTTCGATCTCGATGCAGCGATCCTTTTTTCCGATATCCTGGTCGTCCCTGACGCCTTGGGACAAAAGGTTGAGTTTGTTCAGGGTGAAGGACCCTTGCTCGAACCGCTGAAGACGGGTGCGGATATCGCGGCTCTTGAGCCGGAAAAGGCAGTCGGACGCTTGTCGCCGGTTCTGGAAACGATTGCGAGAGTGAAAAGCGAACTCGCTGTGGGCAAGACGCTGATCGGGTTCTGTGGGGCGCCATGGACGGTTGCGACCTACATGATCGGGGGGCGAGGATCGTCGGACCAGGCGGTGGCGCGACAGTTTGCATTGCGCGAACCCGAGGCTTTCGATCGCCTGATCGACGTGCTTGTCGAAACCAGCATTGCATATCTTGTGGCCCAGCTTCGCAGTGGGGCCGATGTCGTGCAGATATTCGAAAGCTGGGCGATGAATCTCGATGAAGTAGCATTCGAACGGCAGGTGATCGCTCCAAACCGGCGAATCGTCGAGGGCGTGCGCAAGCATGTCCCTGATGCGCCGATTATCGGTTTTCCGCGCGGAGCGGCCGGACTGCTCGGCAAGTATGCTCGGGAGACCGGGGTCGATACGGTTGGTCTCGATTACTCGGTCCCGCTCGGCTTTGCCGCTGAAAACATTCCGGGAACGACCGGCGTGCAGGGAAATCTCGATCCGTTGCGCCTGGTGGTGGGTGGGTCGCAAATGCTTGGGCGGGCGGAAGAAATCATCAAGGCTTTTGCCGGACGGCCGCATATCTTCAACCTGGGCCACGGTATCGTGCCGGAGACACCCATCGCCCATGTTGCCCAACTGGTCGATTTCGTGAAGGGGAACAGGCAATGAGATGGGTTCTTGCCCTGCATGTGATCTCGGTGATCGCCTGGATGGCGGGTCTGTTCTACCTGCCCAGACTGTTTGTCTACCATGTCGAGGCCGCGCCGGGATCCGACAAGTCAGAGACGTTCAAGATCATGGAACGCCGCCTCTTGCGCGCCATCACGACCCCGGCGATGATCGCAAGCTGGGTTTTCGGCCTGACGCTGGTGCTGTGGTACCACGCGGTCAGTTTCGCGGAGGGCTGGGTGTGGCTGAAAGCCGCACTGGTGCTGGCGCTCAGCGGATACCACGGCCTGCTTGCGAGGCACCAGAAGGCGTTCGCCGAGGACCGGAACGACAGATCCGGCCGGTATTTCCGGCTGATCAACGAAGTTCCGACGCTTCTGATGATCGGTATCGTGATCGCGGTGATCGTCAGGCCGTTTTGACCTGGCCTATGGCATCGTGCTTGAACTGCGGGCGGCTTCGGGTTATTGAGTTACACCTTCCTTTCCGCTCTGTGAACGGCGCCAGAGTTGCGCGTGTTCGAAATACCTTCCTAACAGAGTCTCTCCTTTTCGCTTTGCCCAAAGGGGTCATCGCCACATGCAGAACATGAAGCTCAGCGAGCTCAAGGCCAAGTCTCCTGCCGAGCTGTTGACATTTGCCGAAGAATACGAGGTTGAGAACGCCAGCACGCTGCGCAAGCAGGAGCTGATGTTCGCCATCCTCAAGCAGCTTGCCACCAACGAAGTCGATATTACCGGCGAGGGCGTGGTGGAGGTGCTTCCGGACGGTTTCGGCTTCCTGCGGTCTCCGGATGCCAACTACCTGCCGGGCCCGGACGACATCTATGTGAGCCCTTCGCAGATCCGGCGGTTTTCGCTTCGGACGGGTGATACTGTCGAGGGCCAGATTCGTTCGCCCAAGGAAGGCGAGCGCTATTTCGCGCTGCTCAAGGTCAATACGATCAATTTCGAGGAGCCCGAGAAGGCCCGGCACAAGATCAATTTCGACAATCTGACACCGCTCTATCCCAATGAGCGGTTGCGCATGGAATTGCCGGATCCAACGGTGAAGGACAAGAGCCCACGGATCATCGATCTGGTCGCGCCGATGGGCAAGGGACAGCGCGCGATTATTGTTGCTCCCCCACGTACTGGTAAGACTGTATTGTTGCAGAATATTGCACAATCAATCGCCACCAATCATCCCGAGTGCTACCTGATCGTACTGCTGATCGACGAGCGGCCTGAAGAAGTGACCGACATGCAGCGCTCCGTGCGCGGTGAGGTTATTTCCTCCACGTTTGACGAGCCGGCGAGCCGCCACGTCCAGGTGGCGGAAATGGTGATCGAGAAGGCCAAACGGCTGGTCGAGCACAAGCGCGACGTTGTCATTCTGCTCGACTCCATCACACGCCTCGGCCGAGCCTACAACACCGTTGTACCGTCGTCGGGAAAGGTGTTGACCGGCGGCGTGGACGCCAACGCGCTTCAGCGGCCGAAGCGGTTCTTCGGCGCAGCGCGCAATATCGAGGACGGCGGGTCCCTGACGATCATCTCCACGGCGCTGATCGATACCGGCAGCCGCATGGACGAGGTGATCTTCGAAGAGTTCAAGGGCACCGGCAACTCGGAAATCGTCCTGGATCGCAAGGTCGCGGACAAGCGCGTGTTCCCGGCGATCGACATCATCAAGTCCGGTACCCGCAAGGAAGAGCTCCTGGTCGAGCCGGACGTGCTCAAGAAGATGTATGTGCTTCGGCGCATTCTCAATCCCATGGGCACCGTGGACGCCATAGAATTCCTGCTCGACAAGCTGCGTCAGACCAAGACGAATTCCGAATTCTTCGACTCCATGAACGCCTGACAGGCTCTTCATGGCTACGGCCGATACCATCGTTGCACTGTCGAGCGGCGGACTGCCGGCTGGCGTCGCGGTGATACGGGCAAGCGGCCCAGGGGCCTCGGCTATCTGCCGGGAGATGGCCGGAGGTTTGGTCCCGGAACGCCATCTCGGGTTGCGTCGCATCCGATCCCCATCCACCGGCGCGACGCTCGATACCGGTCTAGTGGCCTGGATGCCGGGCCCGAACAGCTTTACCGGCGAAGATTGTCTTGAGTTGCACCTGCATGGATCGCCCGCCGTCGTGCGGGCGGTGTTGCGCAGTCTGACCGCGATATCGGGCGTTCGCCTGGCTCAACCTGGCGAGTTCACAAGGCGCGCATTCGAAAACGGTCGTCTGGATCTCACGGAAGTCGAGGGCCTGGGCGATCTGATCGTCGCGGAGACGGAAACGCAACGCGCACAGGCGCTGGCCCGGCTTCAGGGCGGTATCTCCGAACGGGTGGACAATTGGCGGAACCGTCTGCTCGACCTTCGTGCCGAGATAGAGGCACACCTCGATTTCTCCGACGAAGGCGATGTTCCCGACGACCTGCCGCCCGGCTTCATCCGGGCCGTGGAGCAGCTTCGTGCGGAAGTCGGCGCGGCTGCCCGGTCGGTAGAGCAGGGACGTGCGGTGCGTGAGGGTATCCGGGTGGTCCTGGCTGGCGCGCCGAATTCCGGCAAATCAAGCCTCGTCAACGCCCTGTCGAAATCTGAAGTCGCCATTGTTACTGACGAAGCCGGGACGACGCGCGATACCAGGGACGTCCCACTTGAACTTGGGGGCCACCTCGTCGTTCTTGTTGATACGGCGGGTTTGCGGGAGACGGAAAGTATTGCCGAGGCGGAGGGCGTGCGCCGCGCCAGGCAGGAAGTCTCACGCAGTGACCTCGTGCTTTGGCTAAGGGCGCCGGATGTCGCAGATGCGGATCTTGACCAACCTGCCGGGGGAGAGGTTTGGCAAATCGGGACCAAGGCGGACATTGGAACGTCGGCTCCGGACGCACTGGCGATCTCGGTGCGAACGGGAGAGGGCGTTGATGAGCTGCTGCAGCGCCTCGGGAATTTTGCGGCAGAGCGGGCCGGAGGCGGTGAACTTGTCCTGTTGAGCCGGGAACGTGACCGCAGCGCGTTGATGGACTGCTCCGAGCATCTCTCCCGGTTGAGCGCAGACGTGGATCATCTGGAACTGGCCGCCGAGAACCTTCGTCTGGCCGGAGATTCGCTTGCGCGACTTCTTGGGCGACTTGATCCCGAGGCAGTTCTTGATCGTCTGTTTCTCTCGTTCTGCATCGGAAAGTGATTCACGTGAAACACGGCAAATAGCCTTTTGCCGATCTTGGGTGATTGATTCACGTGAAACATGGTCCTAAACGAGGCCTGAAGAGCGCAAGGACGCATCCAATGACGGATTTCGGTGTTATCGTTGTGGGTGGCGGGCATGCCGGCTGCGAAGCGGCCAGCGCGGCCGCGCGGGCCGGTGTACCGACAGCGCTGGTGACCCACAGGTTCGCCACGATTGGAGAAATGAGCTGCAACCCCGCCATTGGCGGGCTTGGCAAGGGCCACCTGGTGCGCGAGATCGACGCGCTCGACGGGCTGATGGGGCGGGTTGCCGATGAGGCCGGCATCCAGTTCAGGGTCTTGAACCGTCGCAAGGGCCCGGCGGTTCGCGGTCCGCGGGCCCAGGCCGACCGGCGGCTCTATCGCCATGCCATGCAGCGGGCAATCTCCGGACAACCCGGACTCGAGGTGATCGGAGGGGAAGTCGATGACCTGATCGTGGAGGACGGCAGAATTGCCGGCGTTGCCTTGCTCGATGGGCGCCGTTTTACCTGCGGCGCGGTCGTGCTGACAACCGGTACCTTCCTGCGGGGCCTGATCCACAGCGGTGACCAGACCGTGCCCGCCGGGCGTGTCGGAGAAAAACCGGTTCTTGGCCTTTCCGTGCGGTTGGAGCAGGCGGGACTGCGGCTGGGCCGGTTGAAGACGGGCACGCCACCACGTCTCGACGGGAATACGATCAACTTTTCCGTTCTGGAAGAACAACTTGGCGACAATCCGCCAGAGCCGTTTTCAGATCTGACCGAGGCCATCACAACACCACAGGTCAGTTGCCACATCACCCGGACGACGGCGACGACCCATGGCATCATCGAGGCGAATCTTGGTCGATCCGCCATGTATTCGGGTCGAATTCAGAGCCGCGGCCCAAGATATTGCCCATCGATCGAGGACAAGATCGTTCGCTTCGCGGATCGTGATACGCACCAGGTGTTTCTCGAGCCTGAAGGCCTCGACGATTCGACGATCTATCCGAACGGATTGTCGACCTCACTGCCAGCCGATGTACAACTGGCCTTTCTTCAAACCATGCCGGGCCTTGAGAATGTGGAGATCATCAGGCCAGGCTACGCGATCGAGTACGATCACGTGGATCCGCGCGAACTCAAACGGACGCTTGAATTGAAGCGCTTGCCCGGGCTCTATCTGGCGGGGCAGATCAATGGCACGACGGGATATGAGGAGGCCGCAGCGCAAGGTCTCCTGGCCGGAGCCAACGCGGCACTCAAGCAGGCGGGACAAGCGGAACTGGTATTGTCGCGTACCGAGAGCTATCTCGGGGTGATGATTGATGACCTCGTCAGGCGTGGCGTGAGTGAACCCTATCGCATGTTTACTTCGCGTGCCGAGTTCCGGCTACACCTCCGGGTCGACAATGCGGATCAGAGACTGACCGAAACCGGAATCGCGCATGGCATCGTCGGGCAACGGCGCGCCGAGCACTTCAGGGACAAGTTTGCAAAGCTCAACGCTGGTCGTAAACTGCTGACATCCCTGACTATTTCGCCAACGGCAGCCCGCAAGGCGGGGGTGAACATCAATGCGGACGGCGTCGCTCGTTCGGCCTTTGAACTCATGTCCTATCCGGATATGGGGCCGCCGGAAATCCGCGGATTGTGGCGAGAAGTGTCGCAGATCGAGGATGCGATCTTGGCACAACTGGCGGTCGATGCCCAATACGCAGTCTATCTGGAGCGTCAGAGGGCCGATATCGAAGCGGTCCGGAAAGACGAGGGCCGGGCGATACCCGATTGGCTGGACTATCAGGCATTGCCTGGTCTTTCGGCCGAGATGAAGCAAAAGCTTGGCGCGGCAAGGCCGTCCACTATTGCCGAAGCACAGGCCGTGGAGGGCATAACGCCCGCAGCCATCACATTGATCCTCGCAGTGATCCGCCGCGGCTACCTGACGCGCAAGGCTGGTTGAATTGCGGACATCATTGGAAGCCGTAGCGGCCATCGGTCCGTTTGAAAGACACCTGACCAGGCCCGTCGATGCGGTCGCCGCCGATCTGGAATCCTTTGTCCTTTTGTTGCGGAAGTGGCAGAGGATTCAGAATCTTGTTTCACGTGAAACACTGGACGAGGTCTGGAGCCGGCACATTGCCGATAGCCTGCAACTGCTGCCTCTCCTGAAAGGAAGGGATCGGAACATCATTGACCTGGGAAGTGGTGGTGGTCTTCCGGCCATCCCCGTGGCGATTGCCTTGAAATCGACTGCTATTACAATCCATTGTATCGAATCCAATGCGCGCAAGGTCTCCTTTCTGCGAACCGTTGCGCGCGATCTTGATCTGGAGGTCGAAGTCCACGCCGAGCGCGCCGAGCATATCGATGTGGCCGCCGTCGGGCAGGCCGATATTGTAATGTCGCGCGCCATGGCGCCGCTCTCCACATTGCTGGCACTCAGCTTTCCGCTCCTCAGGCCGGGGGGAAGGGCCTTGCTGCACAAAGGGAAGGATTTCGAACGCGAGTTGCGCGAAAGCGCTGTGGATTTCGCGTTCGAAGTGGTAGTTAATACAAGCCTAACGGATCGCTCGGGTGTTATCCTACAGATCGAGAACCTAAAGCGGCGCGCAGAGCTGTGATTTCACCCGGACGTAATTTTCGGGCGTGAATTCAAGGTGTTGGATGGACCGGGTGCGCCAGACAGGTGTCGTCGATCCCGTGGCGTAGCCAGCGGCAAATTCGCATTCGGAGGTCAAGGTGATTCCCCGTATTCTCTCGATCGCCAATCAAAAAGGCGGCGTCGGCAAGACGACAACCGCCATCAATCTGGCCACCGCCCTTGCTGCCATCGGGGAGCGCGTATTGGTGGTCGATATCGATCCCCAGGGTAACGCCTCAACAGGTTTCGGCCTGGCCCGGCCGGAGCGCACGCTCTCGAGCTACGAATTGCTGCTTGGCGAGGCCAGCGTCGCTGATACGGCGGTCAAGACCGATGTACCCAATGTCGCCATCGTGCCCTCGACCATGGATTTGCTCGGGGTGGAGCTGGCAATTTCGGGCAGGGCAGATCGCGCCTTCCGGCTCAAGGAGGCTCTCAAGGGCCTGAGCGAGCTGATTATCGATGGAAAACCAGTGACTTACGTGCTGATCGATTGTCCCCCGTCGCTCAATCTGCTCACGATCAACGGTCTTGTTTCAGCCGACGCGGTTCTTGTGCCCCTGCAGTGCGAGTTCTTTGCGTTGGAAGGTCTCAGTCAATTGTTGAATACGATTGAACAGATCAAGACGACCCTCAACCCGCATCTCTATGTCCAGGGGGTCGTGATGACGATGTACGACCGGCGTAACAACCTGTCGGAACAGGTGATCCACGATGTGCGGAGCGAACTGGGCGATCTGGTCTACGATACGGTGATCCCGCGCAATGTCCGCCTGTCCGAGGCGCCGTCCTATGGAAAGCCGGCGCTGCTCTACGATCTCAAATGCGCCGGCAGCCAGGCCTATTTGCGGCTGGCAACGGAAGTAATCAAGCGCGAGCGGCGACTGAACGCCGCCTGATGGGGTATGCCATGAACGACAAGCCGACACGCCTCGGACGCGGCCTCGCCGCACTCATTGGAGATATGGCGCCGATCGATGCGCCGCGCAGCGGCGAGATGCCTGGGGGTGTCCGTCGGTTGCCGGTCGATTTCATCATCGCCAACCGCAACAATCCGCGCCGCGATTTCGACGCCGACCAACTCGAGGACCTGACCAACTCGATT